>DBFVZT010000001.1:0-29322 GCA_048486575.1 Collinsella sp.
GGGAGGCGCCGCGCGCTCGGGCGGCGCGCCAGGGAGATAGTGGACGAGATAGTCGAGAGGCGCGGTCTCAAGAAGGAGTAACATCGGGACTTGCAGCGACGGACCTCAGGACACTCTTACACCACGTCTGCGCGCGCGACCTGAAACTTCCTAATCACCGTCAGCTAGCGCCAAATTGGAAGTCGATGGTCACTCATTAACGTACAGTTCTTATAACTTTGTTCATTATTTTCCGCACCTAAAATGATACGCCGTTTGTGACAGTACTCACAAACGGCGTTTTTTGACCACTGGCGTGTCTGGCAGGCGGCAAGCACCGCCAGAATCCGCATTTTGGACGCGCCCGAATCGGTTCTGGAGCCGGTTTTCGCGCTCTTACTCGTCTTTGGGCGAGGGATGCTTGCAGACCACGCTCATGTAGATCATGCCGAGCACGGCTGCGGTGACCGAACCGGCGAGAATAGCGGCCTTGGCTGCAAGAACCTCAAACTGGGCCGTCGGGAAGGCAAGGCCGCTGATGAGAATCGACATGGTAAAGCCGATACCGCCCAGAATGCCCACGCCGGCAATCATGTGCCAGTTGACATTGTGCGGCAGCTCGCAGGCCTTAAGCTTAACCAGGGCAAACGTCATACCAAAGATGCCGATCGGCTTGCCCAGCAGCATGCCAAAGTACACGCCGAGCGTCACCGGATCGGTGAGCAGCGTGCTCATGTCCACGCCCACTAAACGAACCTGAGCGTTTACGAACGCAAAGATCGGCAGGATCACAAAGTTGACCGGCGTGGAGATCAGACGCTCCATGCGGATAAGCGGCGGGGTCACGCGGTGCATGACGCGCTCGACCTTGGTAGTCGAGACGGTAAAGTCATGCTGGCCCAGGATGTGTGCCTCGTCGTCGTAGCGGTCATCGAGCAGCGGCAGGCACTCGCCCAGCCAATCGGTGAGACTATCGAGCTTGACGCCGCACTTGGCCGGAATGGTGAAGGCCAGGATGACGCCAGCAAGCGTGGCATGTACGCCGCTCTTGAACATGCAGAACCACAACAGCAGCCCCAGTACCGAATACGGGGCAAGGCGGTAATGCTGCGTCTTGTTGAGCCACACGAGCGCGCAGGTCACAAGCGCGGCGGCGCCCAACCAAAACGGATTGGGGCTCTGACCGTAGAAGATGGCGATGGCGGCGATGGAGATCAGGTCGTCGGCGATAGCGAGCGTCGAGAAGAACACGCGCACGCCGTTGGGAACGCGGTTGCCCAAAAGCGACAGCACGCCCAGCGCAAAGGCAATATCGGTTGCCATGGGGATGGCCCAACCGTTGCGGGCGCCGGCATGGTTAAAGATCAGGTAGATGCAGGCGGGAACGACGACGCCGCCCACCGCCGCCAACATGGGAAGCATGGCCTGACGCGGATTCTTGAGCTCGCCGACCGTCATCTCGTACTTAAGCTCAATGCCCACCAACAAAAAGAAAATCGCCATGAGGAAGTCGTTGACGAAAAGCTCAACGGTGAGACCAGCCGTAAGGTTGCCCAGGCCCACATACAGCGGGGTCTCCAAAAAGTGATGGATGGCCTCGTAGGCATCGGTGTTGGCGCAGATAACGGCGGCGATAGCGGCGAAGACCATGACGGCGGCGGAAATCGTGCCGTTCTCGGCGATGCGCTCCCAAATGTCGTGACGTTCAAAGCGCTTGCGCTCACGAACGTTGAACAGCTGCTCAGTTGCTGCCATGGGCGGCTCCTTTCACGGGAAAGCTCCCGTCTTAAAAAAGCACGGCCCGCCCAAGTGGCGGCGCCGCGCTCTAACGTATTACGCTTGCATCTAGCCTACCCTGCACGACAAGCACGCAGGCGTGGCCGAAAAGCGGAACCACAGGTTGAACATTATTTGCTCAACGGCACGGGCACGCCTGTCCAAGAGACGACGCGGCGCCGTGCACAAAAAACGACCGGAGCGCGGGACGTCCGCGATCCGGTCGTGGCGTTTGGTCAACTAAACCTAGCAGGCGGCCATGATGGGGGCAGCGACCTGCTTCTTACGGGAGAGGACACCCGGCATCCAGACGCCGTCGTGCTCGTCGGCAATGCCCAGGCCCTTCTGAGCGGCCTCGGTCTCGCCCTCGAGCAGGACCTGCGAGCCCTCCTCCATGATGTCGGTGATGCACAGGACAATGCCATCGGCACCCTTCTCGGCGGCGTAGGCGCGCATGGCCTCGCGAATCTCGTCGATCATGCCGAGCGCACGACTCTTGTCGACGGTCTCGTACTGGCCGATGAGCAGCTTCTTGCCGGCGGGCTCGAACATCTTGATGTCGTTGCCGACCATCTCGGCTGCGGTGAAGGAGCCGGACGGACGGGTGAGGAAGACCTCCATGCCAAACTTGACCGGGTCGACACCCACCTGCTCGCCGAGCTTGGCGGCGACAGCGCGGTCGACATCGGTGGTGGTGGGGCTCTTGAGCATGAGCGTGTCGGTCATCATGGCCGAGAGCAGCAGCTTGGCCTGGACGTCGGAAAGCTCAACGCCGAGCACGCCGGCGAGCTTGGTGACGATGGTGCAGCTGGAGCCCCAGGGCAGGCAGATGTAATGCAGCGGGCCGGCGGTCTCGAAGTCGCCGATGCGGTGATGATCGACAACGCCAAAGACCGTGGCGTCCTTAAGGCCGGCGACGGACTGGGCAGACTCGTTGTGGTCGGTGAGGACGACGAGCTGACCGGCCTCGACGGACTCGATCACGCGGGGCTCGGCGATGCCGGCGTCGGCGAGCAGCTTGGCGGACTCGGCCGGAAGCTGACCAAGGGCGCAGGCCTCGTAGGTGTTGCCGGCATACTCAACCTGGTTGAGCAGCTGGGACAGGACGACGGCGCTCATGATGGCGTCGTTATCGGGGTTCTGGTGACCAAAGACAAGAACGTTTGCCATGGATATCCTCCACTTGATATGTGTACTTGGACGTAGCTATGGTAGCACGCCGATGCCGAGCCTTCGCAGACGGAAGGGCTACGGCATATTTTGGGGCAGGCATGGAGGCCAAGGCTGTCCCTTTTGCACCATGTTGGTGCAAAGTAACCTGGCCCCCTTGCACCAGCTATTTGCCGGCGGCGCGCAGGGCTACGTAAGCGGCACCGATGATGCCGGCGTCGTTGCCGAGCGAGGCGACCTCAATGGGCGTCTCGCGCGAGGCGGAAAGCGCGTAGTGCTTAAAGTGCTCGCGGACCTTGTCGAGGTAGACGTCGGCCGAGGCGGAGGCGCCGCCGCCGATCAGGAACATCTCGGGGTCGACCACGTTGGCGATAAGCGCCAGAGCGCGACCGAGATAATCGGCCATGGTATCAGCCGCGGCCAGCGCAAGCTTGTCGCCCTCGCGGCAAGCTTGGAACACGTCCTTGGAATCGGAGGGGCCGGTGAGCTCGATGGGCTCGACGCCCGCCTTCTTGCATTCGGCAAGGTAGTTGCTCACCACGCCAGTGGCGCTGGAATACTGCTCCAGGTGGCCATGGCCGCCACAGCCGCAGGTGCGCTCCTCGTCGGGATTCAGGCACATGTGGCCAATCTCGCCGCCGGCGCCCACAACGCCCGACACCACGTCGCCGTTGACGATAACGCCGCCGCCCACGCCGGTACCGATGGTGACCATCACCACGTTCTGTACACCCTTGGCAGAGCCGAGCCAGGCCTCGCCCATGGCAGCGGCGTTGGCGTCGTTCTCATACTTAACGACCGCATCGGGGCAGTGCTCCTGAATGGCGACCCTCAGCTCGGGCAGGTTAATGGCAATGTTGGCCTTGACCTTGGCATCGCCCGATGCCGGGATGGGGCACGGAACGGCCAGGCCAATGCCCGCCACAAAGGCACGCGGAATCTGCGCCTTGGCGACCACCTGGTCGATAGCCTCGGTCACCGCGGCAAAGCCCGCAGCGTCAACGATGGGAGGCGTGGGCACGCTGGCCTTGGCAAGCAGGTTGCCGTCCTCGTCGAACAGGCCCTCCTTAACCGAGGTGCCGCCGACGTCGATGCCGATGTAGTACTGCTTAGGTTCCATGGGAGCCCACCTTTCTCGTTTAAACATTGCCTGTATGGTACCGCTCCCAAGGCAAAAACCTACCAAAAAGAGACAGGTTTGTTTTGGCAGGTTTTATCTGGGGAAGCGCAGAGTACGAGATTCGGTTCGCTGGGTGTTATATCGGTTCGGCCCCGTCCTCGGACCGATCATTTCTCAACACGACACTACTCAGACGTTTATCATTTAAAACGCTCTAATTTTTCAAGCGGGGCGACTTTTAATTTTATCTTTCTCGAACTTTTCAATAACTCAATAGAGATACTTAGGTGTTGACTATACTTTCTTTTATACTCAACCAAGTTTGAAAGGAGGTTCCATGATTCCCAAATACGAAGCGATAGCTGCAGATATTCGTCGCACTATCGAGGATGGCGCTCTTAAACCGGGCGACAAGCTTCCTACCGTCGTTGAGTTCTGCAAGCTCTATAACGTTTCCAAAATCACCGTCAAACGAGCTATCGAGCAAATCACCGAGGAAGGTCTTATTACCAGCCGTCGTGGATCGGGTACCTACGTTAAGGACACGGCGGGACTTCCCGGCCAGGCGTTTTTCCAGGGAAAAAACGACCGTGCCCAGGGTTTTTCGTATGAGCACCGCGGGGAGAAGGTGACCTCGGTGGTCTACGATTTCTCGATTGTTAATCCACCAGCGGACATCGCAGCCCAGCTGGGAATTGCCGAGGATGACTTTGCCTATCACGTCGTGCGCGTGCGTCAGGCCGATGAGAAGCCCATCGTTATCGAGTACACCTACATGCCCCTCGAGCTGATTCCAGGGCTGAAAAAGAAGGATCTGTACGGATCGGTCTACCGCTTCATCCGCGAGCAATGTGGGCTGAAGATTTCGAGCTTCCACCGTACCATTCGCGCCGTGGCAGCAACCGAGGAAGAAGCCGAGCGTCTGGACACCAAACTTGGCTCTCCCCTGCTCGAGCTCACCCAAATTGGCTTTTTGGACAGCGGCGCCGCCTTTGAGTATTCGATCTCGCGCAACGTTGGCGACCGCTTTGAGTTGCACAACGTAACGTTGGCATAGGTTTTTGTAGTCACGCGGGCGCTCGTTTTGAGCCGTCTTACGCGGCACCCGCACAACCTTATGGGAGTATGCACATGTCCGATTTGATTAAACTCACGCCGATCTTCCACGAGAAGATCTGGGGCGGCCGCCAGTTGGAGACCGTGTTTGGCTACGACATTCCCGAAGGTCCCATCGGTGAGTGCTGGGCCATCTCGGCCCATCCCAACGGCGACTGCCAGATTGCGGAGGGACCGTACACCGGCCACACGCTGTCGTGGCTGTGGGCCGAGCACCGCGAGCTCTTTGGCAACTGCGAGGGCAAGGAGTTCCCGCTGCTCATCAAGATTCTGGACGCCAAGGACGACCTTTCGATCCAGATTCATCCCAACGACGAGTACGCCGCCAAGCACGAGAACGGCAGCCTGGGAAAAACCGAGTGCTGGTATGTGCTGGACTGCGAGCCCGGTGCCACGATCATCGTCGGCCAGCGCGCACATGACCGCGCCGAGGCCGCGCAGATGATCGAGGACGGCCGCTGGGACGACATGCTCAACGTACTGCCGATCCACAAGGGCGACTTTTTCCAGATTGATTCCGGTACCGTTCACGCCATCAAGGCCGGCACGCTCATTTTGGAAACGCAGCAGTCGTGCGACGTGACGTATCGCCTGTATGATTACGACCGCCCCGGCACCGACGGCAAACTGCGTCCCCTGCACATTGAGCAGAGCCTCGACTGCATCGACTTTGATGCTCAGGCTCCGACCGACGGCACGGTGACCGCGCCCGAGGTGGACGGCGTGACCGAGCTCGAGTCCAACCCCTGCTACACCGTCGATCGCGTGCGCGTCAACGGCAGCAAGACCCTCGACCAGCGCTGGCCCTTCATGTGCCTGTCGGTCATCGACGGCGAAGGCACCATCTGCGGCGACCCCGTCCACAAGGGAAGCCACCTGCTGGCTCCGAGCACCGTCGGCTCCATCGACCTCGAAGGCAAGATGGAACTGATCATCAGCCACCTCTAGGTCGCAACAACAACCAAAACGAAACAAGGGGCTCCCCCGTTCTTCAACGAGGGAGCCCCTTGCCATGTCTAAGTATTCAGCCCACCCGGCTCTCCAGATCAAAAAGCGAACGAGCAAAGCGACGTTCGTCCAGCAACGTTACCCAAGGACCTGGGCGGGCGTATAGGGCAACATCGATCGCGAGTTCCGCACGAGCCGGAGAGCACTTAATGTGCTCTCCGTGCGAGCAGGACTGCCCGAGCAGGCGATGTTGCCCTATACGCCCGCCCAGGTCCGCCGGGATCACGACAGCTTAACGATCGGTGCAAAACCTTTCATAAGCTTTTTGGTCTGGCCGGTCTTTTCGAATTGAACCTCGATCATGTCTCCGACGACCGAGATCACGGTACCCGTGCCAAAGGTCTTGTGGCTCACGGTATCGCCTGCGGCAAAGTCCTGCGACGCGCTAGCGCGATCGACCTTGCGCTCCACTGTCGGCGACACCTTAGATGACGGCTTTTTGGCTCGCGGCGCACCCGAACCAAAGGTCGAGGCAACACGGCCGGCGTCGGGCGAGACCCCACGATGGCGCTCGGTCCCGTAGCTGCTGCCGCCAAAGAAATCGTCAAAACTCGATCCACCGCGCGAACCGGAACCGCCGGTCGAGCGCGTATGCGAACCAAACACCTTGCCGCCGTACATATCCGAGCCCATGCCCGAGCCAAAGGTGCCGTGACGGTCGCCGCGTTTCTCCCAGCCCGTGCCCTCAAAACCGGCAGAACCGATGCCGCTAAACTCGATATCCTCAAACGGAATCTCGTTGAGGAAGCGCGAGCGCGGGTTGGCAGAGGTCGAGCCGTAGGTGCGACGCGTGGCCGCATAGGTCAAGAACAGGCGCTTACGGGCGCGCGTGATGGCGACGTAGGCCAGGCGACGCTCCTCCTCGAGCTTGCCCGGGTCATCGCCGCCGCCAAAGTCGTGCACGTGCGGGAAGATACCCTCCTCCATGCCGGCCACGAACACCGCCGGGAACTCCAGGCCCTTGGCGGAGTGGATGGTCATCATGGTGATGGCATGCGTCTCGCCGGCCAGGGAATCCAAGTCGGAGCGCAAGGCCAGCCACTCCATGAGCGCCGGCAGCGCCTTACAGGTGAGCGGACCGTAGGTGCGCTCGATCTCGTCGGCATGCACGGCACCCGCCGGCAACTCTGTTGGCACGGCATACGCGTTGCCCGCGATGGCGGCGGCCAGGGCATCCTGCGGAGACAGCGCCGGAGCGGCCAAGCCATCGAGCGGATTGGAGCCCGCGGCGTCACGCGCACCAACGAGCGCCTCAAACGAGGATACCGGGGCAGACGGCCCCGGTTCGGGCGCAGGCGCGCTCACCACGACGGGCTCGGGCTCGGCGCTGACAGGCACATCGGCAACACCGGCAGCGCGCAGCTCTTCCAAGCTCTCGAGCGTACCTTCGATATCCTCATGCGTCTCCTCAAATTCGGCAGCGACACCCAGGAATTCCTGGATGTTCTCGGCGCGGCTCTCGGACTCCATGGTGCCCTCGGCGCGGAAAGCCTGCAGCAGGCCCGTCTTATCGACGATCATCTCGACAACGTCCTTGAGCTCGCCGTCCATGCGGCGACCCTCGCGCACCAGCGACACAAAGCTCGACAGGCCATTGCGCACCTTGGCGCTAAACATGCCGGTTTCGGCGCACGCGATCTCGCAAGCCTGGAAGAACGAGCAACGGTTGTCGCGCGCCAGCTGCTCAATCTTTTGGATCGAGGTGGAGCCGATGCCGCGGCGCGGCGTGTTGATGACGCGCTTGACGCTCATCTCGTCTGCCGGGTTCACGATCATCTTGAGGTAGGCCATGACGTCGCGGATCTCGGCACGATCGAAGAATCGCGTGCCGCCCACAATCTTGTAGGGCACGCCTGCGCGCAGGAACATATCTTCGAGGATACGCGACTGGGCGTTGGTGCGGTAGAACACAGCAATATCGTCGTAGCTCGTGCCCTTGGAGTGCAGCTTTTCGATCTCGCCGGCAATCCAGCGGCCCTCGTCGCGCTCATCGCTTGCCTGGAAGGCCTGAATCTTCTCGCCATCGCCCTCGGCCGTAAACAAACGCTTGTCCTTGCGCTGCGAGTTGTGACGCACCACGGCGTTGGCGGCGCTCAGGATGTGACCCGTGGAGCGGTAGTTCTGCTCCAGCTTAACGGTCTTGCAGTTTTTAAAGTCCTTCTCAAAGTCCAGGATATTGGTGATGTCGGCGCCACGCCAGCTATAAATGGACTGATCGTCGTCGCCCACGACCATGAGGTTTTGGTACTTGGCGGCCAGCAGGTTGGCGATCTCGTACTGGACGTGGTTGGTGTCCTGATACTCGTCGACGCTAATGTAGCGGAAGCGCTCCTGGTACTTGTCGAGCACCTCGGGGCGGGTGCGCAGCAGCTCGAGCGTGCGCACGAGCAGGTCGTCGAAGTCCATCGCGTTGGCGGCGCGCAGGCGGCGTTCCAGCTCCAAGTAGACCTGCGCGGCCTTTTTGTCGTTGGGGCTATCGGCGGATTTGAGCATGTCCTCGGGGCCGATCATGGCGTTTTTGGCCGAGCTGATCTTGCTGCGGATCATGTTGATGGGGAACTGCTTTTGCTCGATACCGAGCGCCTGCATAATGTCACGCACCATGCGCTTTGAGTCATCGTCATCGTAGATGGTGAACTGACCGGTGTAGCCCAGCAGGTCGGCGTCTTCACGCAGCATACGCACGCACATGGCATGGAAGGTGCACACCCACATGCCACGGGTGCCGCTGGGAATGAGTGCCGCCAGACGCTCACGCATCTCGGCCGCGGCCTTGTTGGTAAACGTGATGGCAAGGATCTGCCAGGGCTTAACGCCCAGGTCGCCGAGCATATGTGCGATGCGAAAGGTCAAGACGCGGGTCTTGCCCGAGCCGGCGCCGGCGAGCACCAGCAGCGGGCCCTCGGTGGTCAGGACCGCCTCGCGCTGAGCGGGATTAAGGCTGTCGATGTCGACGATCGGCTTGGCAGGCTTGGGTGCCGGCGCGGGAGCGTCGTAGATGTCGAGCGGAACGAGCTCGGGCTCCGGCGCAGCAGGGGCGGTGTATGCATCGAGCGGCACGGGTTCCGGCGCGGGCGGCACGGGTACCGCGGCGTTCTTTTCCCAGGGCAAGGGCTGGGTCATGGGCGACTCCTCATCTGACGGACGGCGCGCCTGCGGGCGGCGCCATAGTTTGAGCCGTACCAGTATACCGAGCCGCGCGGACACCGACGCAAATCACACCACGACTCCGTGCGCCACTGTCAGGCCCGCCCCAGCGAATTTGGCGCAATGGGGTCAGGTTACTTTGCACCAATCTATTGACAATCACGAAACCGCCGATGTCATGGCAGCAGCAGCGAGCGGCGGCCAGGGCGAATAAATTGGCATGAAAAGAGGGCGGCATAGACCTTTTGGTCATGCCGCCCTCTTTGAATGACAAGTTGTCGTTCTGGCCGCCGCGCAGCGTCAACCAAGTTACAGGCCGAGCATAGGCTCCAGAACGAAGAAGTACGCGAGCACTACGATGCCCAGGATGATGCGGTAAACACCGAAGCACTTAAAGTCGTGACGGCGGACGAAGCCCATGAGCCACTTGATGGCGATGAGCGAAACCACAAAGGCCACAACGCAGCCCACGCCCAAGATAGCGACCTCGTTGGCACCGAACGTGCCGCCCTTGATGAAATACTTGACCAGCTTGAGCGCGCTCGCGCCAAACATGACAGGGATGGCCAGGAAGAACGTAAACTTGGACGCCACCGAACGCGTGCAGCCCAAAAGCAGGCCGCCGATGATGGTAGAGCCGGAGCGAGACGTTCCAGGCACCAGCGAAAGCACCTGGAAGCAGCCGATACCCAGCGCAGTCTTCCAGCTCAGGTCCTCGAGCGTGGCGATGGAGCCAAAGTCCAGATTCTCGTCATCGTCCTCATCCTCAGCGGTAGCCGCGGCGGGCGCCGCAAAGTGCGCACCGGCGGGACGTCCACCCGACACCACAGCACGCGAACCAAACGAACCGGCAACGGCCATTTCCTCGCGCTTGCTCGCGCGCCAGTTCTCGATCACGATAAACAGCACGCCGTACACAATGAGCGCCAGCGCCACGACGGGAGCATTGTAGAAATGCTCCTCCATCCAGTCGTTAAGCGGCAGACCGATCGCCGCGGCGGGAATGCAGCCGAGCACAATCTTGCCCCACAGCACCCAGGTGTCGCGACGGCCCTCCTTGCCCTTGCTGGGCGAGAACGGATTGAGCTCATGGAAGAACAGCACACAGACGGCCAGAATGGCGCCGAGCTGAATCACGACCAGGAACATATTCCAGAACGTCTCGCTCACGTTCATCTTGACGAACTCGTCCACCAAGATCATGTGACCGGTCGACGAAACAGGCAGCCATTCGGTGATGCCCTCGACCAGGCCCATGAAGGCAGATTTTAGAAGCTCGATAATATCCAAAGGGACCCCCTCGTTAGACACCCGCCGATATTGTTCTGCGGACGGTGCGGGCGATGTCCCATTATCAACCGTTCGGGCGCGTCTACGCCTACCCTTACCAAAAAACTCGCCCGTTCACAGAATTGCGAGCGGTCAAACCCAAATCCTTGGGTATAACTGCAACAAGATAAAGTGTCCGGCGGCCAACGCGCCCGCGCCCGCCCGATGCACGAGCCCCGCGCCCGTGCGATAGACCAAGGAGGAAACCATGAACGAGGGCTACACCAAGGTATTTGTTTCACTCGACGGTACTGAGCAGCAGGATTTTGTGCTCGCACGCGCCATCAAGGTCGCCGCGAACAACGGCGCCAAGCTAATCATCGGCCACGTTATCGATTCCACGGCGCTCGAGAGCGCCGGTTCCTATCCGGTCGATCTGGTCAACGGCCTAGAGGAGGCATTTAAGAACTCCATCGCCAAGCAGCTCGAAGAGGCCAAGGCCAATCCCGATATTCCCGAGGTCGAGGTCATGATTCGCGCCGGCCGTATTCGCGAGACGCTCAAGGACGAGATGCTCGACGTGGTTAAGCCCGACCTGGTGCTCTGCGGCGCCCGCGGCCTGTCCTCGATCAAGTATGCGCTGCTGGGTTCGATTTCGACGTTCCTGCTGCGCAACACGGACTGCGACATCTTGGTCGTGAAGTAGCGTTGCTCCCACCGGCCGCGGGGCCTGCGGGGTTTCCACGGGCACGTCCTCGCCGCGTTGCGGCTGCGGGATGTGCCCTTAGGAAACCCCTCCCGGCCCCGCGGCCTTCGCAGCCTTGCTTCAACGAGTTGTCTGATGGAAAAATGGCGTGCCGCCCCGTTTGGGGCGACACGTTTTTGTTATGGGGGATTCATTTGAGCCCCCATAGTTGTGTTCACGTTCGGGAACATAGCGCCAATTGCCTTAGCTATGTTCACGTTCGGGAACATTGCCGTCCGCACCGCAAGACGGCCCGACTACTCGAAATATTGGAACTTGTTGGTTGAGAAGGCGAATGTTACGACGAAGCCTTCGCCCGGCTCCGATGCCGCGGTGACGTCGATGCCCATCTTGGAGCACAGGCGCGCCACCAGGTAGAGGCCGATGCCCGTTGCGCGCTTGGTGGTGCGGCCGTTGTCGCCGGTAAAGCCCTTCTCGAACACGCGCGGCAGGTCTGCCGCACACACGCCACAGCCGTTGTCCGCGACGGTAAGCTCGATGCGCTCGCTTGCCAGACCCTCGTCCAGCAACGCGCCCGAAAACGTGATCTTTGCGCCGTCCTCACGCGCATATTTAATGCTGTTCTGAATGAGCTGGCCCAGAATAAACTCGAGCCACTTCTCGTCGGTAAAGACCTCGAAGTCAAGGTTCTCGCACACCGGGGCCACATGCGCCGCAATGAGCTCGCGCGCGTTGGCTTTAATCGCGCCCGTCACCAAGGTTTTGAGATCCCAGCGGCGAATCAGGTAGTCGCGCTCCACGACTTCCGAGCGCGCGTAGTACAGCGCCTGGTCGATATAGCGCTCCACGCGGGCAAGTTCGCGTGCCAGGTCGTCCACGCGCGACAGGTCGTCTTCGCTGCTGTCCAGGTTTTCCAAAATCAGGTGAGCCGCCGCCAGGGGCAGCTTGGCCTCGTGGACCCAGCTCTCGATATAGTCGCGATAGTCATCGGTCTGACGCCTGCCTTCGGCAACCTCGTCGCAGGCGGCTTTGCCCACCCGGCGCAAGACCTCGTATTCGAGCTCGCCCTCGGCATAGGTCGGGCATTGCACCATCTCCTGCACCCATGCGGGACTCTCGAGCTCCTCTGCCGCGCGCTCCAACTGACGCAGAAAACGGCGACGGCGAGCGTACTCGATCACGATGCCGAGCATGCCAAAGATAAAGGACACGCCGACCGCCACGACCACGATGGAAACGGGTGCGCCGGCGACCGTCAGCACAAAGCAGCTCAGCAGCACGCCGCACGTCCACACGGCGACGGGAAGCAGCGCATCTTTGAAGAATTTGGCGAACGACATAGCCGGCCCCTAGACCGAATAGCCCTGACCGCGGTGCGTCGTCAAATACCCCTTGATGCCGATTTTTTCGAGCGTGGTGCGCAGGCGGTTGATGTTGACGGTAAGCGTATTGTCGTCCACGAAGGCGTCGGAGTCCCACAGATCCTGCATGATGGCCGAGCGCGAAACAATCTTGCCCGCGCGGCTCAGAAGCAGTGAGAGAATACGCAGTTCGTTTTTTGTGAGCTCGGTGCTGGTGCCCGTTTGCGTGTTGGTGACCATGGAGCGTGCGAGGTCGAGCTCCAGTCCCTTGTGGACGAGCGTGCTGCGCTCGCCCGCCGCCGCGGTGCGACGCAGCAAGGCATTGATGCGCGCCACGAGCACACGGGCGCTGTAGGGCTTGGGAACAAAGTCGTCCGCGCCGAGCGTCATGGCCATGACCTCGTCAATCTCGGTCGCGCGCGACGTGAGGACGATGATGGGAACCTCGGATTCGCGGCGAACCTCATGGCAGATATGCTGGCCGTCCTTGACGGGAAGCGTCAGGTCGAGCAGCACCAGGTCGGGCGCGGCGGCGAGAATATCGCGCGAAACATGCTCGAACGATTCGCAGGCCTCGACCTCAAAACCGGCACGGGCAAGGATGTCGGCAAGCTCGCGACGAATGGGCTCGTCATCCTCAACGATATAGATTAGCGCCATGGATTCCGCCCCCCTCTTGGTTGTCTTGCCCCATTATGACCGCGGATCCGCAGATACGCGCCTCACGCGGCACCAAAGTGACAGAACTGTTCGCGAGTGGCAGAGGCTTGCCTCTCGCTCGCGACGAGCACGGGAATTAAATGAGTTTTTAATCCCCGTCCCAGAAACATCATTTAGCGGCGGGCACGGAGCTTTTCGTAGCCTTCGGCGAAGAAGGCGACCGTGGCGGCGTCGGAGTCGGCGGCGTCGGAGTCGGCGGCGGCAACCACACCGTGCTCGTCGCTCACCAGAAACAGCGCACCCTTGAGCTGCGCGGGAATGTCTACGCGCGTGACCGGGATGCCCTTGGTCTGGGCCAGCTGCTCGATGAGCGTCGCCGTGCCGCACAGGCACTCGTCCGCCGGCGCCACAAAGGCCAGCTCGCCGTTATCGACGGCGGCGAGCAGCTCGGGCGCCACGCCGGTTTCGTCGGCCTCGGAGCGGGCCTCGGCGGAGCGGGCACGTAGCGCCTTGGCCGACGTATCGGTTAGCGGCTCGTACTCCCCCACCGTCATGGCGGCGTTGCCGTTGACGTCGATCACCAGCATGAGCACGCCGTCGCGTGCGGTGTAATCGCCCTCGGCAAGCGACCACTCAACGTGCTGCTTGGCCCAGCTGAGCATGTTATGGGTAAGCGGCTCGCCCTGCACCAAGCGCTCGGACAGTGCGCGAATGTGACGGTTGAGCATGGGCACCTTTTTATTGGACATGCGCCAACGGCAGACAAGCGCGGGCTTGTCGAGCGTAAACTTCTCGACCGCCTCCTGATTGGCGCAAAAGTCCTCGTACGCACGCTGATCCTCGGCATTGCCAAACAGCTCGGCATCATCAATCTGGGGCATGGTCATACCTTTCGTGTTAGTCATTCCGTCCTCTTATACCAAAAAGACGGCCCTCCAAACGGAGCAGCCGTCTTTTGCAGAGATTATTTTAGAAGCGGGGCCAGTCCAAGGGACGAGATAACATCCCATCCTCCCCAGTCAACCTAACAGGTCGGCGAGGGTTGCCCAGGTGCCGCAGATTGCCGTGAAAGAGGAGCGACGCGTACTTGGGTACGCGAGCGACGAATGAACGGCAAGGTGCGGTGGCTGGGCAAGCCGCAGCGCCGCTTCCCTACTTAGTGGCGGAAGTGGCGGGCGCCCGTAAAGACCATAGCAATATTGTGCTCGTTGCAGGCCTGGATGCTTTCGTCGTCGCGCTTGGAGCCGCCGGGCTGGATGATGCAGGTCACGCCGTGTGCAGCAAGCACGTCGACGTTGTCGCGGAACGGGAAGAACGCGTCGCTTGCACAGGCAAAGCCGCCCTTCTCCACGCCCTCGCGCTCGCAGAAGTCCTCGGCGCGCTCGCAGGCAAGTAGCGCAGAGTCAACGCGGTTAGGCTGACCCGGGCCCATGCCAATGCCGGCCTTACCCTTGGAGACCAGGATGGCGTTGGACTTAACGCCCTTGCAGACCTTCCAGGCAAACTCGAGCTCGGCCATCTCGGCGTCGGTGGGCTTGCGGTCGGTGGGGAACGTAAAGGTCGCGGGATCCTCGGTCACGTGGTCGACCTCCTGCACCAGCATGCCGCCGTCGACGGAGCGCAGCTCCACCTGAGCGCCGTGGTCCACGCCGCCGGTCGCCAACACGCGCAGGTTGGGGCGCTTGGCCATGCGCTCGAGCGCCTCGGCGGTGTAGCTCGGGGCGATGATGACCTCGACGAACTGCTTGTTCTGATCGGCAAAGTGCTCAACCAGATCAAAGGGAACCTCGCGGTTGCAGGCGATGATGCCGCCGAAGGCGCTCTTGGGATCGCAGGCGAAAGCGCGGTCGTAGGCGGCCGTGATGTCCTCGGCAACGGCGGAACCGCAGGGGTTCTGATGCTTGAGGATCACGCAGGCCGGCTCGTCGAACTCGCGGACCAGGTTCCAGGCGGCATCGGCGTCCAGATAGTTGTTGTAGCTGAGCGGCTTGCCCTGGATCTGCTCGGAGCCCACAAGCGGGAACTGAGAGCTCGCGGTGTTCTCGCAGCCCTCGGCAAAGCGGTAGACCGTAGCCTTTTGCTGAGGATTCTCACCATAGCGCAGGTCGTCGACCTTCTCCAGCGAGATCTCGAGCTTGGCAGAGGTGTCCGCCACGTCGCTTGCCTGAGCGGCAAGCCAACGGGAGATAGCCGTGTCGTAGGCGGCGGTAGTCTGGTAGACCTTCACCTGCAGGCGACGACGGGTGGAAAGCGTGGTGCAGCCACCGGTCTCGCGCATCTCGGCCAGGACGGCATCATAGTCGGCCGGGTCGGAGATGACGGTAACGCTCGCGGCGTTCTTGGCGGCAGAGCGCAGCATGGAAGGACCGCCGATGTCGATGTGCTCGATGGCATCCGCGAAGGTGACCTCGGGGTTGGCGACGGTCTTCTCGAACTCGTACAGGTTGACGACGACCAGGTCGATCAGCTTAATGCCGTGCTGTGCCGCCTCCTGCATGTGCTGCTCGGAATCGCGGCGGGCCAGCAGCGCGCCGTGAACCTTGGGGTGCAGGGTCTTAACGCGGCCGTCCATCATCTCGGGATAGCCCGTGAACTCCTCGATGGGGGTTACGGGGACGCCCGCGTCCTCGATGGCACGAGCCGTGCCGCCCGTAGAGATGATCTCGACGCCAAAGTCATCGACCAGCGTCCGTGCGAAATCGACGACGCCCGTCTTATCGGTAACCGAAATCAACGCGCGTGCGATCTTCACATCAGATCCCATGCAGTCCTCCTGTCTGGTACGCCGCCGTGCTCTGTGAGTCGGTGATACGTCGATCTGCAGCGCTCGCGCAGCGGCATTGAAAATACTGATTCAATGTAGCGCATCGAGCGCATCGATGCACCCCGCAACGGGCGCATATGCAGAAAAAGTTTGCGAGCGGAGGGGATGGGCACGGCACCGGGCACGGTGAGTTCATGGAACACAGGGGCACCATAATTAGATGCCAATAGCGTGGTAGAACTGTGCTCGATATGCATCCGCAAAAGAAAGAGGCACCATGGTCTCGCGGGTTCTCTACCGACCGTTTGATACCGAAGACTTCGACGCCATCGCGTTGATTCTGCAGCAGCTTTGGCATAACAATTCGGATAACGATGAGTACAACCGCCTCGAGGCCGCATGCGACCTCGCCTATTGCCTTTCGTCTTCGACGTTTTCGCAGGTTGCCGTAATCGACGGCCATGCACGCGGCATTGCGCTTGCACGCGCAGGACAGAGCTCCGGCGCCACCGTTAAGGAACATTGGATGGATACCGAACGCGCGCTGCTATCGCAGATGCGTGAGCTGGAGCCCGATGCCTGCGCCGAGTATCTCTCGTTTGTGCGCGCAACCATCCGGACCAACAACCGCCTGCTCGAGAGCAGCCCGTTGCCGCACGACAACGAGGTCACGCTGCTTGCCGTGGATCGCGATGTCCATGGCCTGGGCGTTGGCACGGTTCTGCTCGATGCCGCGGTCTCACACCTATCCTCGCTTGGAGCGACGAGGGCGCACCTGTACACCGACTCCAACTGCTCGTGGAAGTTCTACGAGCTGCACGGCTTTAAGCGCACGGCCACGCACCGCGCCAACCGCGAAGAGCGTCGCCACGACATGCCGCGCGAAAGCTTCCTCTACGAACTCGATCTAACAGCCTAAACCCAGCAGCCATACCTAGTCATTTAGGGATGTTCCCAGTGATTAGTCGTTGGGGACAGCCTTCGTAGGTAGCGCATGAAAATGGGATGGATCCGTCGGCAGTCGCCGGAGAAGATCCATCCCAAAAATCAGAGCGCGCTAGAACGTTCCGCCGCCGCCTCCGCCGACGCCGCCACCACCGCCGCCAGAGAAGCCGCCGCCGCTGCCGCCGCTCGAGCTATCGGAGCTCGAAGCCAGCTCGCGGATGGTCTCGTGATACACATCGTTGAACGAATCGAGCGGAGACTCGTTGCCGTAGTGATGGTAATACCACCAGTAGCAGGGGTAGTTGTCGTAGAAATCGTCGCTGTTGCGCAGGTCCGCAGGCACGGCCTCGGCCAGCTGTCGCAGCACTTCTTTCGAAACGCCCAGGGCAACGCCCATCACCAGCAGCTTGTTCCACAGCACCAAATCGCCCGGGACGGCTTCCTTTAGGCGTGTGAAATCCTCGAGCCAATGCTTGAGCGCCTTGCAGCGAGCCGCCACCTCGGCGCCCTCCGGCGTAAAGCGGCGGAACGTAAGGCCCACGCCGATACCCACCAGCACAATCGGCACCGAGATAACCGCGGCGGTAATGTTCGCCTGTGCGCCATCGGTAAAGAAGATGGATCCCACGGGAACAAAGGCAATCAGGATACCAAGAACCAGGCAAAACACCATTGCAACAATGCCGTCTGAGGCAACGTACTCGCTATCGGCCAGCTTGCCCTTAACGGTGTTCTGATAGTCCTCGAGCTTGTCGCCCACGGGTGTAGCGTGCTGCTTGACGTAGTGCTGCAGCTCGTCGAACGTGCGCGAGCGATCGCCGTTCTCGTCAGGCTTAGTACCGGCAAAGAAGACCTTGAGCACCATGTGGTCAATGCCCTTGGCCGACTTCCAGCCCGCATCACTCACCGTCACGCGATACGTCTGCTCTTCTTTTTCACGCCCCAACAGACCCTTCTTGGCCTTGGTCACGGTCGCCTGCTCCAGCTTGATCACACGGTCGTCAGTGAGCTTCATGAGCGTGGCGATATATGCCTGATCGGGCACCTCGTTCCAGCTCATGAGGGCCGAAAGCACGGCGGGATGGTCGGCCGAAGGCACATCGCGGAAATATTCGTCCTGGAAAAGCGGCTTGGGCTTGCGCTTGCGCAGCTTGAGCATAACGATTGTGCCGGTAAAGGCCACCGCCGCAACAACACTTAGCACGGCAAGTGCATTGGCAATCATGCGAGCGTGAGCGCGGCGGGCGTTAGCTTCGTCGGCCCATTCCTTCTCTTCGCTCAGGATCGTTGACATGCGCTCTTCGCCCGAAGCGGCAAGCTGCGGCACCCAGTCGCTAGGGAAGGCGATGCGTGCCTCGGCGAATTCGCCCTGGTGCACGCAGGGAATGGTATAGGTGACCATGGGCTCGTCCTCATCGAGCGACACGTCGCCCGTCAGCGGACCATGGCCCCATGCGCGGAAGTTATCGCCCTTGACGGCCGCCGTCCCGGCAGCGGCATTCGCGAAGCACACTTCCATCTCGACGTCATCGGAATCCGCAGACCAGCCGTCACCTACGAACTTCCAGTAGAGCTCGGCGGTATCGGCCCAGTTCATAACCGCACCGGTCATGGTGTAGCTCACGTAGTAGATTGCGCTGTCGCCGCTCTCGTGAGGGCTGAACACCTTAATCCTTACGCCGTCACCGGTCTGCTCGACCGTGTAGACGCCAGAGTCGCCCTTGTTCGCGCTATCGACTTTGTTAAACGCGGTGTCCTCTTCCTCGACACTCAGCACGTCGACGCCCGCCGTGCCGCCCTGCTGGTTGGAGCCCGTATTGATCTCCCAAAACACGCCGTTGATGTCGTCGTCGAAATCAAACTGGCGTCCCTCGACAACGGTCAGCGATCCATCGGCCTCGACCGTGGCACTGATATAGGTCTGGGTCATGGAGTAGCCGTCGGCGTGCGCGGCGACAGGCAGCAGCAACAACGCAAGCGCGACGAGCACGCAGACGGAAGCGAATCGCGCAAACAGGTGGCGCTGCCGGCTGACTTTGGCGGCGAGGGTGTTCATAGGCACATCCTTTGTCTGTGATACCAGCAACGCCATTGTCCCACGTTTACGGGCGCACATGACGAACATCTAGGCCAGCGGAGTATCAAACGGGACGAAAGTCACGCCCGCGGCCGGCACCTGGGGACGTTCCTTATCTGCCGGCAATCTGGGACACTCCTTGGCATAGCCCGCTCCGGCAATAGATACCACTTCATAGCTCCGTCACAGGTGTAGCGGCTTTGTGTTGCCGCACGCGCACTGATTGAGTCCGCGAGCAAGGGGCATAAAGCAGTTGAGCGAAAACGGTTTGCCCCTTTGCCGTTCGCTTGAGGATCATGTCCCCCTTTTCCGCGGAAACCCCGGCAGTTGCGAAGAGCTGCCGGGGTTTCTGTCGTTTGAGGGGTTGGGCTGGCGGGCGGCGATCGAGCTATCGAGCCGGTGGTCCGGCACGCGCAACGCGCGGCCTCGGCAACTTGCAGGCCACGGCAGCGTCTCCCCCACCGCGCCCCGCGCTATACTCGTCCGCATGGATATCAACGCATGCAACATAGCAACACACGCCGCGGACGCACCAGCAACGGCAGCGCCCATCCCCGTCGTGGGCCGCTTTGCCCCGTCGCCCTCGGGCCGCATGCACCTGGGCAACGTGTTCAGTTGCCTGTGTGCGTGGCTTTCGGCCCGCAGCCAGGGCGGCAGCATCGTGCTGCGCATCGAGGACCTGGACGATCGCTGCAAGCGCCCGGAACTTGCCGCTCAACTGATTGACGATCTAACCTGGCTGGGGCTCGAGTGGGACGAAGGCCCCTACTACCAGCACGATCGCCTGGATCTGTACGAGGACGCCCTGCGCCAGCTGCAAGACGCCGGCCTCACCTATCCCTGTTTTTGCACGCGTGCCGAACTCCACGCCGCGAGCGCGCCGCACGCCAGCGACGGCACGCCCATCTACCGCGGCGCCTGCCGAGGCCTTTCTGCCGAGGAGGTTGCCCGCCGCAGCGCCCTGCGCGCCCCGGCCACACGCCTGCGCGTGCCCACCGTCGACGACCTCGCAGACGACGTGATCGAATTCGTTGACCGCACGTACGGAGCCCAATGCGAGGCACTCGCCACCGAGTGCGGCGACTTTTTGGTGCGCCGCAGCGACGGCGTTTTTGCCTACCAGCTAGCCGTGGTAGTCGACGACGCTGCCATGGGCGTCACCGAGGTCGTGCGCGGATGCGACCTGCTGGGCTCCACGCCGCGCCAGATCTACCTGCAGCATCTGCTGGGACTGCCCACACCGCACTACGCACATATTCCGCTGCTCATGTCACCGGACGGCCGCCGCCTTTCCAAGCGCGACCGCGACCTAGACCTGGGCGAGCTCCGCACCCGCTTTGGCACACCCGAGGCGCTGTTGGGATGGCTCGCCGGGCAAACAGGCATCGCGCCGGACACCACGCCGCGTACCGCCGAGCAGCTGGTCGAGCACTTTAGCTGGGACGTCATCCGCGCGCATCGGGAGAACATCACTGTAACGGTCGAGTAGCCAGCCACCCCGCCTCTACGCAACATCCCAGGGCTGGAGTTCGTCGCCCAGGCGAACGATGCAGTCGTAGAGCACGGTATGGCGCTCGGCCGGGTTGACATCCCGATGAAAATGCCCGTAGTACCAGCGCTTGTAGTCCAGACGGTCCTCCAGCTCGTCAAAAAACGTGGTGAGTCGATCGACATCGGGATAATTCCAGCCGGGCGCCGGATAGAGCGTGGGCGACAACATGCGCGTGGAGCAGGTGTGGGTGATCACGTAGTCGACCTTCCAGCCCACGCTGTCGAGCTTTGTCCGCGCCTCCTCAAAGTTGCGCTCGTCCGGCAACTCCTGCGGCCACCAGCTGGAATACGGAATGCGGTATTCCTTGTCCACGCTCGTGGCGCCGCCCATGGTAAAGATCGTTGAGCCATCAAGCTCAAAAACCTCGCCGCGCGTCAGGCGCCGTATGGGAGAGGTATCCGACAGGCGCTGCGTCAGCCCGCCGTGCCACAACTCCATGGGGCGCTCCGCCCAGTGATCGAAACGTTCGTGGTTGCCGTCGACGAACAGCACGGTATAGGGGCGCGACTCCAGCCAGGCGATATCGGCACATTCCTCGGCAGAGAAATCCCACGGAAAGCCAAAGTCGCCCGCGACAATCAGATAGTCGTCGCTCGTCAAACTATCCCCAAGATCCCAGTCGCGCAGCTTTTGCATGTCGAGGCCGCCGTGAATATCGCCCGTCACATAGACCGTCATCGGATTACCACTTCCCTGTAAGTCGCTAGCCCACATTCTGCACGATCACTAAGCCAACCGTTCCAGCCCTTCCATCCCTTAGGGCTTACCCCTCGTTCTTCCATCCAAACGGGTCGAGCACCCAAAAGATCAAATCGAGCGCGCCACCGGTCATCATGGCGCCGGCAAGGGCCATGCAAACGTGCAGAGAGCTAGCACTTCGGAGCACGTCGAATGGCCCCAGAACAGCCAGCAGCGCAACCGCTGTGCCGGCAAGGCGCAACGCGAGGCACGGCCACGCGTCCTTGACGCACTTCTTTGCGAGATGCTTGGTGTTGTCACTCATCAATATCGAACTCCTTAGAGGGTCGTTGTTCAGATACATGCCGCCGCGACAGAGCGGGGCGGCAGGGTAAGTGTCACATGCTGTGCGGACATCAATGGAGAAACCGCCTGCTCGACCAACCTTTGACGCCGTTTTGCACCGGCACCACATCCCCCGCTATCGAGGTCTAATACTTTTCCCACCGCTACCCAAAAACTCATCCAACGTTAATCTTGGCTCAAGAATCGCTTAATCTATAACCTGCACTATAGAGTTCGACCAAGGGCGGGGCGGCGCCGCGCAACGCAGACCGCCGAACGCAACGCTCGCGCCCGGGCAAATCGCCCGGCGTCGCGCCCATCGAACGAAAGGACAGGTCATGGACGACCTCGAAAAAGTTGAAACCATCCGCACCAAGTGCAACGTGAGCTACACCGATGCCAAGGCCGCGCTCGACGCCGCCGACGGCAACGTTTTGGACGCCATCATTTGGCTCGAGTCGCAGGGCAAGACGCAGACCACGTCGGCGCACGCCGCCACCGAGTCCGCGCCAGTCGATGAGCCCTCAGCCGAGATGGTCGCCGCGCAGGCCGCCTACGAGAAGTCGAGCGAAAAGACCGACTTCTCCAAGAAGATGGACAGCGTATGGGAGTACCTCAAAAAGCTCTTCCGCCTGAGCCTGGACACCAAGTTTATCGCCACGCGCCGCGATGCAATCATCCTCAACATCCCCATCCTGATCCCCATCATCGCCCTGTTTGCCTGGGGCGCTACGATTTGGCTGATGCTGATTGGCCTGTTCTTTGGCATGCGCTACCGCATCGACAGCGACGGCGACGTGCCCGGCAGTATCAACAACCTTATGAATCACGCCGCCGATGCCGCGGACGACATCAAGCAAAATCTGAACGACGACAAGTAATCGCAGACGGGGGCACGCATGGCACGGATCCTGATCGTAGAGGACGAGGAGAAAATCGCCCGCTTTGTGACGCTCGAGCTGGAGCACGAGGGCTACCAGGTGGAACACGCCGCCGATGGCCGCACCGCCGTGGACCTGGCGCTGGAGCGCAACTACGATCTTATTCTGCTCGATGTGCTGTTGCCGCAGCTCAACGGCATGGAGGTCCTGCGGCGCGTCCGCAAGCACAAGGATGTGCCGGTGATAATGGTCACCGCGCGCGATGCCGTGATGGACAAGGTGGCCGGGCTCGATGCCGGCGCCGACGATTACCTGACCAAGCCGTTTGCGATTGAGGAGCTGTTCGCACGGATCCGCGTGGCGTTGAAGCGCTCGGAGGCCGTGCGGGCGGCTTCGGGCGTTGGCGGCATCGGGACGGGCGCGGCAGGCGGCACGGGTGTCGGCGCCACTGCGATGCCCCCGGTCAGTGACTCGACCCAGGTTTCCGCCTCGCTCTCCCCCGCCACGCTCGCCGTGGGCTCGGTTGCGCTCGACCCCGACCGCCGCGAAGTCACGGTCGGCGGCTCGCCCATTGCGCTCACGGCCCGCGAGTTCGATGTCCTCGCCCTGCTTATGGCGCATGCCGAGACCGTGCTCACGCGCGAACGCATCGCGCACGAAGCGCTGGGCTACGAATACATGGGCGACACCAACAACGTCGACGTGCACATCGCGCATCTACGCGCCAAGATCGAGGACGCCGGCGGCGCCCGCATCATCCAGACCGTGCGCGGGGTGGGCTATGTCTGCCGCGCGTAACGCCGAGGCCAAGCGCGTCACCTCCATCGCCCGCGCCATCAACTGGAGCTATATGTGGCGCCGCCTGATGAGCTACGTTTGGCTCGACCTGCTGCTAGTAGTGATTGTGGCGGCGATCCTTGTCTATGGATACAACCAGACGCTGCCCAACGGCGCGTTTACCGCAGGATGGATCCCCAGCGCCACCGTTCGCGGCATGACGCTGACGCCCGCGCGCGGCTGGGACCTGACAACGCTCACCTATACCGTCGAGCTTGCGCGTACCACCAAGACTTTCCCCCTCGCGCAGGACCTCGTCACGCTATGGCCTCTCTACCTTGTCGTTGTGGGTTGGCAGGTCATCAGCGTGCTCAACATGCTCGGCGGCGCCCGCCGCGTGCGCCGCACCATGGCGCCGCTCAACGATCTGGCCCTGCGCGTGGACGAACTCGGCCGCATGCAACTCGCCGGCGGCAAAATGGAAACACTGGAGCAGGCCATCGAGCGCGCAAGCGTCGACTCGCCGAGCGTCACCACCGGCGACGCCGACCTGGCAAGCATCGAGGTCGCACTCAACCGCCTGCTGCGCCAGATGCAAGAGGCCAAGCTGCAGCAGATGCGCTTTGTCAACGACGCGAGCCACGAGCTGCGCACGCCCATCGCGGTGATTCAGGGCTACGTGAACATGCTCGACCGCTGGGGTAAGGACGACCCGGACGTGCTGGCGGAATCCATCGCGTCCCTTAAAGCCGAAAGCGAGCACATGCAAGAGCTTGTGGAGCAGCTGCTGTTTTTGGCGCGCGGCGATGCCGGGCGCACGGTCCTGCGGCGCGCGCATACCAACTTGGCTGCACTGGTCAGCGAGGTATGCGAAGAATCGCAGATGATCGATACCGAGCACACGTATCGGCTGGCTTCTGACGCTGCGCTTGCCAGCGACCCGCGCTGCGACGCGCCCGTCGACGTGGCGCTCGTGAAGCAGGCTCTGCGCGTGATCGTGCAAAACGCCGCCAAGTACTCGGATGCGGGAACGACCGTCACATTTGGCATAACGCCGGATGCGGGCGCGGGCACGATCGACATAAGTGTTGAGGACGAGGGCATCGGCATGAACCAGGAATCCGCAGCTCACGCGTTCGAGCGGTTCTACCGTGCCGACAACGCGCGCGATGCCGGCGCACAGGGTTCGGGTCTGGGGCTTGCGATCGCCAAGTGGATCGTCGACAGCCACGGCGGCGTCATCGGTGTGACCTCGGTCGAGGGCGTCGGCAGCCGCTTTACGATTCGCCTGCCGCGGTAGGAAGCCCCTCGGCATAAATAAAGGGATAGGGCCACGCAGCCCTATCCCTTTTTGCTAGCTATGACAGCTTGTGCGCTACTCGCGGCACAGGTGCACGGCGAAGCCGGCGAACTCGCGCTTAAAGTACACGAGCTTGGTACCACCGTCGGGTAGCAGCGCGCGCGACTCCTCGTTGACCTCGAGCCCGCGCTCGGCAAACCACTTCTCAGCTGCATCGATGTCGTTAACGGCAAAGCCGATGTGGCCTTTGGTGCCACGACCGTTCTGCTTCATGACCTCGACCAGCGAATCGTTGAAGTACGAAACCGGGGTCTCGATAACAGGCAGGCCCATCATCGTCGAGAACAGCTCCGCGATCTCCAGGGCGTCTGCCGGGTCGGCGGCGTTAATGCCCACATGGGCAACGCGCATGCCAAAGAGCTCGACCGGGTTGACGTTCTGCTCACTCATACAGGCAGTGCCTACTGAGCCATGACGTCGAGAACGGCCTTCTCGGCAGCGACGCGGTTCATGCCGGTCATGAAGGGCACGCCGCTCACGTACGGGCAGGTGAGGCCTTCGGGGGCAACGGTGGTGGCGATCAGCAGGTCGGCGCCCTCGTCGCAGTAGTCCTTGGCCTCGGAGATGGCGCACTGCACGATCTCGTACTTGTCGGCGTAACCGTTGGCGTCGAGCAAGGTGGCGACCTTCTGGGCAACGAGTGTGGAAGTAGCAGCGCCAGCACCGCAAGCCAAAACGATCTTCTTCATAGGTAATGTCTCCCTTCATGGTTTACTTTAGGTAAGTGTACCGCAGCGAGCGATGGCACTCAGCCTCGATGAGCTTTTATGCCAGTTTGCTTGCACGCTGCGTATAATACATCTAGTACGTGTTGTCATACCGCTCGCTTTAAGAGCGACTAAGGACTCTGAAATGCCCGATTCCCGCACCCTCTGGACCGCCGTCGTTATCATCTGCATCGCCGTGTCGGTGTTCTTTAGCGTCAAAAAACGCACCACGTTCAAGCGTCTGCAGCAGTTGATGGCCGCCAAGCAGTGGGACGAGTTCGATCGTTTGCTCGACGGCAAACTCACCAGCATGCTGTACCCACGCTACAACCGCGACTACCTGCGCCTGAACTCCTATCTGCTGCGCGAGGACCACGAGCGTGCCAGCGAGATGTTCGACCTGCTGCTGGGGCTCAACCTCCCCAAGATGCAGCGCGTCGACCTGGTGATCAAAGCCTTTAACTACTATGTTGGCCAGGAGGACCGCAAAAAGTCCAAGGAGTTGCTGCACGAGATCAAGGGCTTTGAGGGCGGTCAGGCCGAGGCAGTTGCGCACGAGTGCCAGCTGATGTACGACACGATGATCCTCAAGCGCCACAACGACATTCCCGAGCTGGAGCGCATGCTCGAGGATGTCGGCGACGACCCGGTCAAGCGCTGCCGCTTGGAGTACCTGCTGGCCCTGCAGTACCAGAACAAGGGCGACGAAGCCAAGTTCCAGGAGTTCCTGGAGAAGTCGGGCCAACACTCGATGGCCGTCAACGCGTAACGGACGGCTTGTGCTAGACTTCTAGTCTCACGGGGGCGTGGCGGAATTGGCATACGCAGGAGACTTAAAATCTCTCGCCGCAAGGATTGTGGGTTCGAGTCCCACCGCCCCTACCATATGGAGCTTTCGAGCCCGTGTCCCCAAGGGATGCGGGCTCGCTTCTTTTAGATGCCGGTGGGACTCGAACCCGCGAGGGGGCGAGCGTTAAGCGGACGCGCAGCGTCCGTAGCGAGCCGGCGAGGGCGCCGACAGGCGGCCGAAGCCGGTGCGTATTTGCGCAGCAAATGCGCGGATGTCCCACCGCCCCGCGCCACCTCAAAGCAGCTAATTTGGAATGGGGCCATAAAGACCACTCCGAACCCCTCGGAAGTTGCGGTGGAATAATTCCTGTTTTGGCCGTTTACCAGCCCTTTTAGGGACTATTTCACCGCAACTCATATGCAAACCCCCACATTATTCGATGGAAAAGCGTGACTGTCTCCCACATTATTCGAAGGAAAAACGCGGTTCACTCCCACATTTTTCGATGGAAAGACCAAAACGGTCTTATACTAACCATGATCGTTAGGAGGCAGTATGCAGCGACAGCTTATGGACGAACTCATCGCCTGGAAATCTAGGGCGAACCGCAAGCCCCTTCTGCTCAAAGGGGCCCGCCAGACGGGAAAAACCTGGATTCTCACCGAATTCGCAGGTCAGCAGTATCAAAACGTCATTCGTTTTGACTTTATGCTCGAACCGGGTGCGCGCTCATTGTTCGAAGGCGACCTTGACCCCAAACGCATCATTTCCCAGATAGAACTCCTACGCGGCCAAACCGTAACGCCGGAAAACACGCTCATCATCTTCGACGAAATCCAAGAGGCACCGCGCGGCATTACGTCGCTCAAGTATTTCAACGAGCTGGCACCGGAATATCATGTCGTGGCGGCAGGCTCCTATATGGGACTCGCGCTCCGGCGCGAAAACGAGTCGTTCCCCGTTGGCAAAATTGACCAGCTCACCATGCGTCCCATGGGGTTTGTCGAGTTTGTTCGCGCCGTCGATGGCGACCCGCTCGCCGATGCCGTCCTTGCCGCAGACATGGACCTGTTGGCGAACGTCACCGAAAAGCTCGAGCGTCTGCTCAAGGAATACCTTGTTGTCGGAGGTATGCCAGAAGTCGTCTCCGCCTTCGCCGACTCCCACGATTTCACCGAAGCTCGCAGGCTCCAACAGCAGATTATCGAGGCTTACGAATCCGACTTTGGCAAGCATGCTCCCGCACGTATTGTCGAGCGCATGAGGCTGGTTTGGAACTCTCTTCCCAGTCAGCTTGCAAAGGAAAACAAGAAGTTTGTCTATGGCGCCCTTCGCCCCGGGGCGCGCGCACGCGATTTCGAGGAAAGCCTCCAGTGGCTCATGGACTATGGAATCGTTCATAAGGTGCCGCGTGTTTCCGCCCTAAGGGCACCGCTCTCGAGCTACGAAGACCTCTCGGGCTTCAAGCTGTTCTGCATCGACACCGGCATCCTCGGAGCGCTCTGCGGTCTCTCACCGGCCATCGTTCTTAACGGATCCGCTGTTTTTACCGAGTTCAAAGGCTCACTGACCGAGCAATACGTCGCACAGGAGCTTTCGCTCCAAGACAAAACCCCCGCGTATTGGTCATCCACCTCCGGCAATGCCGAGACCGACTTTGCCATCGACCATGCAGGGACCGTGCTCCCGCTCGAGGTCAAGGCGGCGGAGAATCTCAAGGCAAAAAGCTTGAAGATAGCCTGCGAGAAGTTCAAGCTCGAGCGATGCGCAAGGACTTCCCTGGCGGCATATAGAGACGAGGGTTCACTCGTCAACATTCCGCTTTGGGAGATCGGGCAGGTTGACAAGTTGGCATAGGCGCTGTGGGGGCATCCCACAAGGACTGTCCCTAAGTGCCGGCAGAGACGATATGAGCAGGACATAAAAAACATTGAGAGCCCCTGCTGCATGAAAGACCGCGTATTAGGCCGACAATGGTGAGTGTCTAATTCAGCCGCGGCGGCCACGCCGCATTCATGGAAGGGGCTCCCATGCTCGATACTACCACCTTCGTCGGCCTCGACGTCCACGCCCGCTCGATAAAGGCAGTCTCCCTCGACGTCATGACCGGGGAGGCGCGCTGCGCGACCTTCGGCTACGACGCCGGGGCAGTCGCGGAGTGGGTGCGGTCCGTGGACCCAAAGGCCAAGTGCGTGTACGAATCCGGGGTCACGGGGTTCGACCTGCAGAAGAGGCTCTCCGGCCTCGGGGTCGACTGCGTGGTCGGCGCCGTCTCGAAGATGATCAAGCCCAGCGCGGACAGGCGAAGGAAGAACGACCGCAACGATGCCGAGTTCCTCGCCCGCATGCTGTCGGTCGGCAACGTGGTCGAGGTGTGGGTCCCCGACGACGAGTGCGAGGCCGCACGCGACCTGACCAGGGCGCTCGAGGACGCGAGGGACGACCTCTCGCGCGCGAAGCAGCGGCTCTCCAAGTTCCTGCTCAGGCACGGGCTCGTCTTCGACGAGAGGACGCCCACCGGCCGCAGGAAGGGCAACTGGACCCGGGCGCACTGGTCCTGGATCGAGTCGATAGAGTTCGCGGAGAAGGCCGACAACGACGTGCTCGCCTACTACGTCGACGCGGTCAGGCGGGCGGCGGAGGACAAGGCGAGGCTCGAGGGGCTCGTCGAGGCCGAGGCCCGCAAGCCCAGGTGGCGCAAGAGGGTCGACTCCCTGCGCTGCCTCAAGGGCGTCGACACCGCGTCCGCCGCCGACCTCGTCTTCGAGGCCGGCGAGTTCTCGAGGTTCAGGAACGCCCGGTCGTTCGCCGCATGGGTCGGCCTGACGCCCTCCGAGCACTCCAGCGGGGAGAGCGACCGCAGGGGCGCGATCACCAAGGCCGGCAACAAGCACCTGAGGAAGGCGCTGGTCGAGGCCGCGTGGCACTACCTGACGTGCTCGGGGCGGCCGAAGGACCTCGCCAAGGGCCAGGCCCCGGACCGGGGCGCCCGGAGGCATGCCGCCAAGGGCGTGCGGAGGCTGGTCGAGAGGCGGGAGGCGCTGCTCGCGCGCGGGGTCCACAACAACAAGGCGAACGTGGCCACGGCGCGCGAGCTCGCCTGCTGGGTGTGGGCGGTCGGCCTCATGGCCGAG
>DBFVZT010000002.1:0-17625 GCA_048486575.1 Collinsella sp.
TCGCAAACAATAGCTTTTACCTTGGGCTTCGCCTGCGTGCGAGGCCCTTTTGCGTGATAGCATATTGACGGTTTTAATCGATGGCCTAGATGGTGGTGCGGAGACGCACGAATGCGCGGTTTTCCTGCGCGTTTGGGGGAATCGGGGTGCAAGTCCCCGGCTGTACCAGTAACCGTAATTCCTCTTGGCTCGGGATGTTCGCGTCGCAGATCGGACGGCGCGCCTGAGCCGTTAAGGTTAAGTCGGATCGCCTCCCATCTTGCATGCGGCTGCGGCGTATGCCGCCGGTGTGCATAGGGCTCTGGAGGGAAGGGGGACCCCGATGGGGGAACTCGGGCGCAACATGCGCGATGACGTGGGGCAGCTTCAAGGCAACGCTCCAAGTACAGACAATAGGAGACAAATGGATATGTTTGAGGACGAGTGCCAGCGTGCCTCGCTTCGTCGCCGTGGCGTAATCGCGCGCGGCGTGGCAAAGCGCTGCCTGGTGGCATTCCTGGCCTTCGCGATGGCCTTCAGCACCACGCCGGCTCAGCTGTGGGCCGAGGGCGCCGAGGGCATTGCCGAGGCTGTGGCTCAGGCTACGACGCCGGGCGAGGACGCAGCGCTTGCGGGCGGTGCCGCTGAGCAGAGCGGCGCCGAGGTTTCGGATTCTGGGAGCGCGCCTGCAGCTAGTGCCGCCGCATCAAAGGCAGCAACTGGCGACGAAGGCTCGGCGACGGGGGAGAGCCCTGCCGCGAGCGAGCAGTCTTCAGCGGCATCCGCTGGCCAAGCAGGATCTGCCGCCGCGGCTGCCGTTCAGACAGAGAACCCGACAGAAACCGGCGATGTCGCCAAGAAGCAAGTCGAGGTCTCGTTCTCGATTATCGGCACCGATGCCGACGGCAAGGCTCAGACCTGGGTGGCACCCACGCAGCTCAAGCTCGACGAGGGCGCGACGGCTGCGGATGCCTTCGTTAAGCTGCAGCAGAAGACGGGCTTCAAGGCAGACTACGATCCGAACACGGCATACGGTTTCTACCTCAAAAGCATCACATCCCCGAGCGATGGCCGTACGCTTGCCTTCGATCCGACGACTTATGCCTTCTGGCAGCTGTTCGTCGACGGTGCGTCTTCCTCGGTTGGCGCGAGCAGCGTTAAGCTCACCCAGGGGCAGAAGGTTGAGTTTGCCTATACGGCTGGTAGCTCGTCCCCTGTCGTTAAGGACCAGGTTGCCGCAAATGTGACCGTCATTGGTCGCGATGCCCAGGGCAAGACTCAGACTTGGGTCGATAACGCGCAGTATGTGGTGACGTCCGGTTCGAGCGCACTTGACCTTACGAAGGTCGCGCTTGAGGCGAATGACATCGACGCCGTTGCTGCTGGCTCCTTCATTCTGAGCCTTAAGTACAACGGTGTTGAGCTGGGTACGCCCCAAGATTATTCGACCTATTGGCAGCTGTTCATCAACGGCAAGTCGAGCGACTACACGGCAGACAATGTCACCATTCATGCTGGCGATACCGTTACGTGGTTCTACGGTGGCTGGGGCGATAAGTTGCCGTCCGATTCCGTCCATGCTTCCGTTCAGGTCCTTGGTAAGGACAAGGACGGCAAGCAGCAGGTTTGGGCTTCGACGGGCCAGACGAGTCTCAAGGCGGGCTCTACTGCCAAGGATCTCCTTGAGCAGACCGGTCTTACTCTCGATGCTGGCGAATCGTCTTGGGGCTGGTTCCTCAACGGCATTACTTCGCCGTTCGATAGTAAGTCCTATGGCTGGGATGCTGCGACTAATAGCTATTGGCGCTTCTATGTAAATGGCAAGTTCGCCGACGTTGGCGCCGGTGCCTATGAGCTCCAAGAGGGCGATGCCGTCACCTTTATGTATGGTGCTGACGCCGATGCCCTTCCTGGCCAGGTTCTTGGGTCTGTCGATGTTATCGGTCCCGATGTCAACGGCAACAATACTCGCTGGGGCTCGGCAAGCAATGTTTCCCTGCCCGAGGGCTCTACGGCTCAGAACCTTATTGAGACGGTCCTGAAGGCCAAGGGCGTTACGTACAACGGCTCCCAGAGTGGTGAGTACTGGTTCCTCAATTCCATCAACTCGCCGTTCGATCACAAGCCGTATGCCTGGGATGCTGCGACCAATAAATATTGGCACCTGTATATCAACGGAGAGCCCTCCTTACTCTGCGCCAATCAGATTACGCTCAAGAGCGGCGATAAGGTTACGCTTGCCTATACCACCGACGATTCGGCCATGCCCGATCCCGACAAGATTGTCGTGGACCCGAGCGCGACGACTCCTGATTGGGATGCCGAGTGGGCCGGCTACGGCAACAGTGGCAACGGTTCGACCGTAACGGATGCCAAGACGCCTGCGCAGGCCGCCGGTCTTAAGTGGGCCTTCGATTGGAAGGCCGAGTCTGGTCAGCAGTATGCCAACTGCAGCGAGCCTGTCATCGCTAACGGCTTTGTGTACATCGCGACCGAGAACGAGCTCATTAAGATCGATTCGTCCACGGGCAAAAAGGTTGCCTCTGCGCCGCTTGCCTCCAAGGTGAGTTATACCTCTCGTCCGATCTACACCAATGGCCTTATCATCGTTCCGCTCAACGGCGGTGCGGTCCAGGCGATTACTGCAGACAAGCTGATCTGCAAGTGGCTGACGCCCGGTTTGACGGACTTGACGCAGAGCTCCTGCACCGTCGTTTCGGACGGCGAGTACGTCTATGTTGGTACGGTCGATATTTCGTATGACGAGAATTACAACGCGACCTACGGCAACGGCTCCTTTATGCGCATTAAGATTGCCACGGGCGAAGTTTCTTGGCAGAACATTGACGCTTCCGAGGGTTATTACTGGACTGGTGCGGCTTTGACGGATAAGTATGCCATCGTTCCTACGAGCGCGGGCACGCTTAAGTGCATTGATAAGACGACGGGCGATGTCGTTTCGACCATGAAGCTCGGCGCTCTCGCGAACGCCGACTGTGTCGCCGATCCGTCCAATGGTTCCACCTTCTATCAGATGACGCACGATGGAAAGCTCCATGTGATTTCGCTTTCGGCGAAGGGCGTACTGAGCGAGCAGAAGACGGTCGACCTGGGTCTTACTAATAACATGAGCGCACCGGCGGTGGCTGGCGAAAACTTGATTGTCGGCGGACAGACGGCTACTGGCTCTGCTCTGGCTCTCTATAATCTGAAGACCGGTAAGACCACGATGGTCACCGCTGCTGACGGTAAAGAACTGCCGGCCGGATTTAACGGTATTGCTGCTACTCCGCTGGTGAGTGTTCAGGGTGGCAAGACCTATGTGTACTTCACCGTTAACAGCGCGGATAGCAAGGATTACGTCAACTACTCTGCTGGTGGTGGCGTGTATCGCTATACGCTCGGTGATGCAGAGGCGACGCAGATTTATGATGCGGCTGGCCATTACCAGCACTGTGACTCTCCGGTCATTGCCGATGCATCTGGCAACCTGTACTACATCAATGACTCGGGCACGCTGTTCAAGCTTGGGGCCGTTGAGTCTTGGACGGTTGTCTTTAATTCCAACGGCGGGTCTGCTTGCAATACTAAGTTTGTTGCTACGGCCGATGGCAAGCTGGTCAAGCCAGCCGATCCGACGCGCGATGGCTACACTTTCGGCGGTTGGTATACCGATGAGACTTGCGCGCAGGCGTATGACTTCAGTACGCCGGTGACGGCCGATCTGACGCTGTATGCCAAGTGGACCAAGAATGCTGTTAACCCTGGCGGCAATGGCGGTTCTGGCTCCAATGGCGGCAATGGTGGCGCTGGCAACGGTTCCGGTGCTGGCGCTGGCACGGGCACGGGTTCCGGCTCCGGCACGAAGGGCCAGCAGGCTGGCGGCGCTGTCGCTCCGGGTCATAAGCCGATGACCAAGACGACGGTGTCGACCAAGACCGAGACCAAGGACAACAAGCCCAGCAAGAAGGACTCCGATAAGTCCGATAAGAAGGACGAGAAGAAGTCTGACAAGAAGTCTGACAGGAAGGACGGCAAGTCCGACAAGAAGTCCGATTCCAAGTCCGATACGGGTGCTGTTTCCACGACCACTGCTAAGAAGTCCTCTAGTGCTTCCGAGCAGGAGACTGGCACCAATCCGCTCGCCATCGTTGGCATCGCCGCCGGCGTGATTGGCCTCGCCATCGTCGGCGTGTTCGTGTTCACCAAACGTCGGTAGGTGAGGGTTGTGTCCAATAAATCCAAGGACGCTGACCCCAAGCAACCAGATTCCTCGTTCATTCAGTTCGACGATGCAAAGCAACAGGGCGCCGCTTTGGCGGCGTCCGCCTCTCGTCGCAAGGCGCTCCTTGGCGTTCTTGCTGCCGCGTGCACCATTCTGATCGTCGTCTCGCTGGGCTTCGTTCATCCTTCCGAGAGCGGCGCCTGGTCCATTGACTGGATCGTTCAGACCGTGACGGGGGAGAGCGTCGTCGCCAAGGACACCAAGGGGTCTGGCTCGTCTGCCGCTTCGGGCGAGGCTAGTTCCAAGGATTCCAAATCTTCGAATGATGCAAAAGACGAGCCCAAGGGTTCGAACGACGCCAAGGACGATTCCGAGTCTTCAAACAAGGAATCGGACAAAAACTCGGATAGCAAGAAGTCCGAGGACCGGGGCGGCAAGAAGTCTGGCGATAAATCCGCTGCCCAAAATACGGGAGCCGGTGATACTTCCAATGTGTCTGGCGGTGCTTCTTCGGGAGGCGGTCAGTCGTCTGATGGAGCCTCCAGCTCCTATGGCGGAAGTGCTCCCTCGGGCGGACAGGGCGGCTCACAGGAGTCCAGCTACGTTACGGTGACGGTTTCGGTCACATCGAGCGCTGTGGGCAATCCTGTGTCCTCTGGCGGCACCTTTACCTTTAACGAAGGCGCTACCGTTTACGATGCCCTGTGCGCGCTGGGCCTTTCTGTCAACGCACACGGCTCATCGTACGGCACGTATGTTTCTGCGATTGGTGGTTTGGCCGAGAAACAGTACGGCGGCACGAGCGGCTGGATGTATTCCGTCAACGGCACAACGCCCATGACGGCCTGTAGTAACTACGTTCTCTCAAACGGCGACAACGTAGTCTGGTATTACGTTACAGACTAGAGGCCTCGACATAGCGCGCCAGACGGGCGGTTCGGACCAACATCCGAGCCGCCCGTTTTTCATGCGAATGGGACTGGATCGCCGGGTCTCTCGGCAAACAAAAAAACCGGTTGGAACGGGAATTCCAACCGGTTATACATTCAAGCAAATAGTGAATCGACTACGACCGTGCGCCCTCGAGGAAGAAGCGGCGGCTGAAGTAGTTGTACCAGGTGACGAGGAATGTGGCGATGGCCTTCATGGCCTGGTAGCCGATGCTCAAAAACGTGACGCCCACAAACATGTACAGGTCGTTGAGGCCCAGGCCGATCACCGACAGGATGGTGAAGATCGTGAACTCGCGCTTGCGGCTCATGCCTTCGCGGTGGTCGAACACGTACTTCATGCTGAGCCAGTAGTTGACCACGACGGACGTGATAAACGAAACCGTGGTGCTCATCAAAAAGTCGAGGTGGAACAGCTCGACGAGCGCAATGAGCATGCCCCAGTCGATGCCAAAGGAGATAAGACCCACGACGGCAAACTTGAGGAACTGCTTGGTATGAGGTTGTGCCAGCGCCTTGCGCACGTAATCACATCCAATGCGTTGATGAATCGAGCAGAGGATACTTTAGAGCTTTTACAAGGGAAACGTAAGGTCTTTGCCAAGAACTATATGAACTCGCCAAATTTTCAAGAGCTAATCCGCAAACGTTGAAAATTTGCCCGTAAACGAGCGACACCCACGGACGATACTGCGCTGAGTGCGCGTCGTCCGTGGGCGCCGTAATGCTACAGGGGTTTCGAGCTATTTTGTCTCGTCGCCCTCCAGGAAGATTTTTCGGGTCACAAAGTTGTAGACCATGACAAGCGCGGTGGCACAGATCTTGGCGATATTGGCCTCGAGTCCCAGGCCGGCGTTGAGCGCCAGCACGATGCCATCGTTGAGCACCAAACCGATCACGGACAGCACGACAAAGATGATGAACTCGCGGCGGCGGCTCATGCCTTCCTTGTGCGCAAACACGTATTTCATGCTTGCGAGGTAGTTAAAGATGAGTGAGATGATAAAGCCGCTGGTGTTGGCGATTAGGATGTTGAGGCCCAGACCGTAGTGGAGCAGATTCATAATGCCAAAGTCGATAACCGTGGCAATGACACCGACGACGCCAAATTTCATAATCTGCGCAAGGAGCTTTTGCATGGTACCTGCCTTAAGCTGGCGCCGAAGCGCCGCGGGGATGACAAACTTAGCAAGTTTAGCCAATCCCCGCGGGTGGTGCTAGGCGCGCTCCTCGATAGCACCGTTTCTATATGCATCGAGCAGCTGGCGCAGGTCCTGGATCTGGCTGCGAATCTTGGCGCCAGTATCGGTGTCGCTCACCATGCGGCGACGGTCTGCTTGGTCAAAACGGTTGGTCTCGCTCTCGATGTCCACGTTGCGCGTGAGTGCCTCGGCAACCGTCGTAAAGGCCCGGTGCGACTTGAGGCGGCAGCCGCGCGAGCTCGAGATGAGCGTATAGCCGGCGATACCCGTCTTGGGATGGTAAGCGCGGCAGAAGCCGCCATCGATGACCAGTAGCTTGCCCTCGGCGCGGATGGGCTGCTCACCCTTGGTGGTTTTAACGGGCGTGTGGCCGTTGATGATGTGGCCGGTCGGCGAGCATGCCATGGCCGCGACGCCAAACTCGCGCATGATGTCATCGCAGACCGAGGGCGACTTGGTAAGCGTAAAGTACGGGTCCATCGGCTCGACCCAGGTGCTCTTATCGGCGATATAGGCGCGCTCAAAGGTACGCACCAGGCGTCCGCTGGCGGGTGAGTTAAAGCCAATCCACAGGTACCACATCCAGTCGAGGGCGTCGCGGTCGCCCACGCGCCAGGCGCGGCGGGCGATGTGGTCGCAAAAATCGAGATAATCGCGCCCGGCGTGCCAGGTGCCCAGACAGTTCATGCTGCTAAAGGTGCCGTCTTCGTTGAGCGGAACGCAGCCGTGGAAGAGCAGGTTGCCGTTGGCGACCTTGTACATCGAGCCGTGGGAATAGAGGAAATCGATATGGCGATGCAGGTGATCGGCGGTGACAAACTCGGACACGAGCTTGTCGATGATGTGCTGCTCCTGGGGCGTGAGCGTATAGGGGTCTGCCGGGTCGACGGTAGGGAAGTCGTTGGTCGTGAGCGGCCACACGCTGCCGTCGGCGAGCGTGACCGTGCCGGTGTCGTGGTCAATCTTGTCGAGCAGCAGGCGGTCGGTCATGTCGAACTCGGGGTGACGCTGGATAATCTGGCCCTCAAGCTTAAAGAGCAGCACGTTGATGGCCTTGATCAGCGGGGTGATGGACTCACCGGCGGTATAGGTGGCGTCTGCGAAGGCGACAAGCTCACGCAGCGAGATGCCGTAGTCGTTCTCGAGGACCTCGTAATTGTCGTAACGCAGGTTGTTGCGCAGCACCGTGGCGATGCATGCAGGCTCACCGGCCGCAGCGCCCATCCACAGCAGGTCGTGGTTGCCCCACTGGATGTCGAGCGAATGATAGGTGAGCAGGCGGTCCATAATCTTGGCAGCGCCGCCGCCACGGTCGAAGATATCGCCCACCAGGTGCAGGTGGTCGACGGCCAGGCGCTTGATGAGCGAAGCGAGCGACTCGATAAAGTCGTCGGCGCTGGCGGTCTCCAGGATGGACTCCACGATGCGCTCGTGATAGCGCACGCGATAGTTGTTCTCGTCCGGGTGCGTGTGCAACAACTCGTCGATGATATAGGCGTAGTCGCGCGGGATGGCCTTACGCACCTTGGAGCGCGTGTAGCGGCTTGAAAGCGAGCGAGCGACCATGATGAGCTGGTCAAGCATCGTCTTGTACCAAGTTGGCGAGTCCTCGCGCTGTCTGCGGACCAGCTCAATCTTCTCGCGCGGGTAGTAAATGAGCGTGCACAGCTCGCCCTTTTCGTCAAAGGAGAGCGTGTCGCCAAAAATCTCGTCGACATGCTCGCGCACGACGCCCGAGCAGTTGTTGAGGATGTGCATAAAGGCTTCGTACTCGCCGTGCACGTCGCTCATAAAATGCTCGGTGCCCTTGGGTAGGTTGAGGATGGCCGAGAGGTTGATAATCTCGGTAAATGCGGATTGTTCGGTGGGGAACTGTCTCGACAGCAGGCGCAGATACTTGAAGTCTTGCGGGTTGCGACCGAATGCGACCATGAAACACCTTCCGATGGGGCTGGTAAAACTGATAAACGGCGTCAAACGTTTATCAGTATGCGCCGCTTTTGTTTCGATTTTGCGCCAGCGGCTGAATTGTCGGCTGAACGGTTTGGTAAATCGATTTAGTTGAGGTAGATATGGCGGTTGAGTGGAGACGACAGAGGGTGTTTTCTCAGATATTTATGCGTGGGGTCGGTGGAGACGATGGTGGTAAAGATGTTCGCTATTTTTGGTTCGATTTGGTAAATAGTGGACATATGTACCGTATGTAGGCTCACTGTGCGATAATTTGCGCAGCAATACGTAAGGAGCCTCATATGAGTGATTTTGTCCTGACCTGTGAATCTGCCGCCGACCGAACTCGGGAGTTCTTTGACTCGCGCAATATTCCTGTCGCGTATTTTCATTACGAGATCGACGATGTTGTCTATACGGACGATCTGTATCAGTCGATTACGCCGGACAAGTTTTTTGCCCAGATTGCCGCGGGCGCCATGCCCAAGACGTCTCAGGTGAGCGTGGGTGAGTACGAGGAGTTTTGGGAGCCGTTTGTTGCCGAGGGTAAAGACGTGCTGCACCTGACGTTGTCGTCGGGTATTTCGGGCACGTATGGATCGGCCTGCGTCGCGGCGCAGATGCTTGCGGATCGCTATCCCGAGGGCGGCAAGGTGCGCGTCATCGATTCGCTGGCGGCGTCTTCGGGCTTTGGCCTGTTGCTGGAATATGCCGCCGACGTGCGCGATAGCGGGGCTTCACTCGACGAGACGGCTGCCTGGATCGAGGAGCACAAACTCAACCTGCACCACTGGTTCTTCTCGACCGATCTGTCGAGCTACCTACGAGGCGGTCGCATTTCGGCTGCGAGCGCGATCATCGGCACGGCGCTTAAGATTTGCCCGCTTATGACGGTCGATTGCGACGGCAAGCTGTCGCCACGTGAGAAGATTCGCACTAAGAAGCGCGCGATTTCCGAGATGGCTAAGACCATGATGGCACACGTGCAGGACGGTGCGGATTATTCGGGTAAGTGCATCATGTCGCACTCGGCGTGCCGCGAGGATGCCGAGGCAGTTGCGGCGCTGATTGAGGAACAGGTTCCGCAGCTTAAAGGCAAGATTGAGATCAATGACATCGGTACTCTGATTGGCTCGCATACCGGACCCGGTACGGTGGCGCTCTTCTTTATGGGCGACAAGCGCGTGGATTAATTTGCCCCATCACGTCGCTGCATGATTGCTCAAACGAAAACGGCCCGTCTCACGTTTGTGGAGCGGGCCTTGCTGTTGCGGCTAGCGTTTCTTTCCGCGGAAGAAAAAGCCGTGCAGCGACGGCTTGAGGCCGCGGTTGGCGCGATGCTCCTCGACGCGCTCGTGGATCGAAGCGACGCGCTCGATGACTTCGTCGGGAATCGGCACATCGGGATTCATGTTCTCGACTTGGCTGACCTCGGCGGCGGCGACCTGGTCGATAATGGGCACGTCGTCGCGCGAGATGACAGGTGTGGCGTCTTCCTTCATCTTGCGATAACGCTGCATCATGTCGGTCTGTAGCTGCTGGGCCGAAGGCGGCGTCCAGATGATGGCGTTGGCGCCGGCGGCGATGGTTTCACGGATGCTCTCGGGCGTCTTGCCGCCCGGTGCGATGAGCGGCAGGTTGGGATAGTGCTCGCGCAGCTCGCGTAGGACCTGGGGCGTGTTCTTGCCGGCGGCGATGTTGAGAATCTTGGCTCCGGCGCGCACCTTGGCGTGAGCATCGTCGTCGCAGCGAACGACCGTGGCGATGACGGGGATGTCGGCGATGTTGGTGATGTGCTCGACCATCTCGGCAGTGGCGGGGGAGTTGACCACGCAGCCCGCCGCGCCCTGCATCTCGGAGACGGCTGCCATCTGCACGGAGCGCTTACCGGTCGTAGTTCCGCCGCCCACGCCTACAAAGACCGGGCACTCGGCGACGGTCAGCAGCGCTTGCGTAATGGCGGGCTGCGGCGTGAAAGGGTAGACCGCAAAAACGGCATCGGCGTTGGAGTTGCGGATAACCGCGACATTGGTGGTGTAAATGAGCGACTTGATGCGGCGGCCGAAGAGCGTGAAGCCGCTGGCCTCCTCGATCTCGTCGGGCATGCGAAGGGCAGCCTTGCGCAGACGTCCGTCGATGGGCAGGGGCTCCATGGGGAGCAGTCCGTTGGGGGTCACGGCTACCTGGGGCTCGGTGAACTCGTCTGCGAGCTCGACCTCGGAGAAATCGACCGAGGCGACGATGTCCTCGTGAACCTCGGCGGGCACATCGATGGGAGCTTGGTCGTTTGCCGCGGCAGGCGTGTCGAAGGAGCTGGTGCCGACGAAGGCGTCGACGCGCTCATTTAGATCGTTGAGGGTATCCATGGAGGCTCGATTCTATGTGATAACGGCCGGCGCTATGCAGCCGGAATTGCGAATGCTAAATCGTTTGACGAGTTGATTTTTCCCCGCCGCGCCATCCGTTAGACCGAAGGGCCGGCGAACGTGAAGGAGCTGTGGTGGCGGGTATTGAGGTGCTATCTTGAAAGTCCCGTTTAAAAGAGAGGTGACGCGGTATGGAATTGACAGCAATGTTTGGCTCGATTGGCCTGTGCGTGGGCGCAATCGTTGCCGCCGCGGTCATCTACTTTGTGGTCACGGCCATTAAGGGCAAAAGGGCCGAACGCAAAGAGCGCGCAATGCTTAAACAGCATCGCGACCAGCAGGGCAAACGCGCACAGAGATAGCTTGTTGAGTTTTGGATCCGTGCGCTAGCTGCGTTTTCGGATCAGGGCAATGTAGAAGCCCTCAAAGTCGCGGCTAGGCGGAATGGTGAGCGTGCCGGGCAGGCCGTTGGCGATGGCCGATACCTGACCCGCGGCAATGGCCTCGGTCAGGGCGTTGGACTCGATGCGCGGCTCCTCACCAGCTTCTTGGGCGCGGCGTGCTTCACTTTCGCTCGGCGTGCCGTCGAGGGGGATAAGCTCGCAGTCCATATGCTTGTCGAGGGCCTCTTGCAGGGCGTCCTCGTTTTCCTGCGGCAAGATCGAACAGGTCGAATAGACGAGCGTGCCGCCCGGTTTGAGGGCACCCATGGCGCGGTCCAGAAGTGCTCGCTGCGATCGGGCGCACTTGCTCAGCAACTGCTCGGTGAGGCCGCGCAGGCTTTTCTCGTTGCCGCTGATGACGGTGCCCGTGCCGGTGCAGGGAGCGTCGAGCAGGATGCGGTCGAAGCGGAAGAACTCGTCGAGCTCGCGTGCGTCGATGCGCATGACGGGCACGTTTTTGGCACCCTGGCGATGGAGGTTTGACTCGAGCTTTTCGGCGCGGGGAATGCTCATCTCGCAGGCCGTGAGGTGTGCCTGGCCCTGGGTTAGGGCGGCGATCTGCGTTGTCTTGCCGCCAGGGGCTGCGCACATGTCCAGGATGTCCTCGCCGGCCTGAGCGCCCAGGACCAACGGCGGCATCATGGACGACAGGCTCTGCAGATAGATTTTGCCGTCGCGGTAGATGCCGAGATCCCACAGATCGGAAACCTGGGCCTCGGGCAGGATAAAGGCGTCTGGGTACCAAGCGACGGGGTTGTGGGCGATGCCGGCGGCACCGAGCGCCGCAGCGATGTCCTCGGCGGTCGCCTTGAGCGTGTTGGCGCGCAGCGTGACCGGGCGTGTGGCCGCGGCGCCGAAGCCCTCGATCATGAGCTCGGCATCGGCGGGCGCATAGGCGCCGGCGACCGTGTCGACCATAAAGCGCGGCAGGTCGGCGGCGCAGGGAAGGGCGGCAAGCTGGTCGGAAAGCTCGGTAGCGGCAAACTGCCTGAGCTTGAGCTCGGGCTTAACCTGCTTTTTCTGCTTACGACGACGCGGCTTGGACATCCGTCTTTCCTTCCCATTCCATTACATGTCGAGTGTTGTTTTAGTACTGGCTCTCGTGCTTGCTGAAGAAGTCGAAGCGCGGGGGCAGCGGCTTCACGCGGTGCTCACCGGGCTTCTCGCCCTGGCTCTCCACAAACTCATCCGTGGAGGCAAAGATGTTATCCCAGCTAAAGAAGGCGACCGGATCGACGTCGAAGTACTCGCAGATGAGCTCGCAGCCGGCCGGCACAATACCGTGCATCAGGACGGTCGCCACGCGCAGCTCGGTAAAGGCGTCGACGAGGGCCTGCGTCATGGTGGCGTCTGCCTCGTTACCCTCGAGCTTGTTGGCGGCCTTGGAAGCGTCGCTCCAGCGCTTGTTGGCGGCGCGCAGGTAGTCGTCGCACACGGCAAGCGCGCGGTGCGTCTCGAACTTGTACATGGCCTGCTCAAAGGCAAGGGTTGCCTGCTGGGCGGCTTCGACCACGGTGTCAGAAGCGGCACCAGCGGGGATGCAGCCGTTGCGGTAGGGGCTCTCGTCGCCCTCCTTGACGGCGACGCCGTAGAAGCAGCTGCGGGCCAGGCGGTTGAAGACGCCGGTCAAAAGGGCGCTCTCCTTAAGGGCCGGGTCGATAACGCGCTTGTCGTCGCAGGCGCGCACCTCGTTGCCGTCCTCGTCCTTGCCGGTCACACGCGTGTCGTATGCCTTGGGGCTAAAGCTCACCGGCTTTTCGGACAGGCCGAGCGACAGCCAGTGCGCGCGCATCTGCTCGCAGGTGTAGTGGTTGAGTAGGTCGTCTGCCGGCGGGGGAGGCGTCTGCGAGGACGAGCTGGCCTTTTTGCCCATGTAGAGCAGGTGGTAGCAGGCGCTGACGGTGCTCTGCGTGAGGTCCCAGCCCAGGGCCTCCCACATGGCGGTCTGCGCGATGCAGTAGAAATAGATGTTGTCCTGACCGATGAACTGGTAGATCTGAGCGTCGTCCGAGCACCACCAGTCGCGCCAGTCGAGCGAGCTGTGCTGGTAGGTGGGCGCGGGCACCTGTGTGGAGTCGGCAGCGGGCTCGCCCATGAGGGCGGCATCCTGGGCGGCGACGCCCTCGGTCACGCCGGCGGCCTTGGCATCGCGCGCGAGCACGGTACGCGTATAGCTGATGGGCGCCCACAGGCTCTCGGGCCAGCACCAGCAGGTGACGTCGGAAACGCCGTCGACCTGGGGCACCGGAACGCCCCAGTCGATGTTGCCGGTGATGCGGAAAGGCACGAGCGCCTTGCCGCTGCGGAAGCGCACGCCGCCGTTGGCGAGCACCGCATGGGCGTCGTCGCGCTCCTTCCAGCTGGGGAAGGTGACGGTAAAGCTGCTCTTGTTTCCCTCGGGCTCCAGCACGGTGTGCTCGGGCAGCTGGTCCTCGACGGCGTCGAAGGCCTCGCGGAACTTGTTCTGGATGTAGAGCTGAGCCGGCAGCAGCCACTCCTCCATGGTCTTGGAGACCACGGAACGAACCTGCGGGTTCTGGGCGAGCTTGGCGGTGTAGGTCTTCATAAAGTCGAGGTAGGCCGGCAGGTCGAAGTAGAGGTTGTCGACCGGGCGCAGCTCGGGCACCTCGCCGGTGAGCTGGCTCTTGGGTGCGATGAGCTCCTCGGGCTCAAACTGGTGACCCAGGTCGCACTCGTCGGCATAAGCCTTCTCGGACTTGCAGCCCTGGATGGGGCAGCGGCCGATCACTTGGCGGCCGTTGAGGAACGTGCCGGCCTTGGCGTCGTAGAACTGCAGCGTGGAGCGCTTGGAGATGGTGCCCTGCTCGTGCAGGCGCTTGATAATCTCCGCGGTCACCTCGTTGTGAATCTGCGCAGCCGGCTCAAGGCCCGAGCCGCCGTAGATGTCGCAGCTGATGTTGTAGTTGTTGAGGGTCGCGGCCTGGCGGGAGTGATTGGACTCGACATACTCGCCGATGGACTTATCGTAGCCCTCGTTCTCCTTGAGCTTGCGGTAGCTCTCCATGATGGGCGAACCGTAGCAGTCGGTGCCCGAGGTGAAGATGACGTTCTCGCGGCCCAGGCGGTCGCGCAGGAAGCGGGCGAAGAAGTCGGCCGGGACAAAAACGCCGCCAACGTGGCCAAAGTGAAGGCCCTTGTTGCCGTAGGGCTCGCCGGCGGTAACGATGGCGCGGCGAGGCCAGCTGGGACGGTCGTTCATGGAGTATTTGGATGCCATGGGACTCCTTCGCATATAGTGGGAGCGCGGCCGGGCGCAAGGCCTGGCGACGCGGTGGTCAATTCGTGCATATCGTTCGACATTATCGCACATGCGGACGGGTACGTGGCAGGGGCGCTATCCTAAGATGCTATGAATGAGATTTCCAACATACATGCGTTTGAGGACGAGGTTTTTCTGCACGCTTGCTTCGTGTGGGGCATGGTCGTGCTTGGCGCATTTGCCGTGTGCCTGGTGCCGGTGTTTATGCTGCTGGGTGGGCCCGCAGATCTGGATGCGGCTGACGCGGGCGGTTGGACGGCGGTCTTGGGCTGGCTAGTCGGCTTGAGTGCGGTTTCGGCGGCGTCATTTGCCGTGCACGAGCTGGTGCACGCGGCGTTCTTTAAGCTGTTTGCGCCCGTCGGTGCTCGGGTGACCTTTGGGGCAAATCTCGAAACCTGCATGATTTACGCTTGCGCCGAGGGCGTTGTGTATTCGCGTGCGCGGTACATGGTCATTTGCCTGGCGCCGACGGTTGCCTTGACGGTGGCGTTTGCCCTGGGGTTTGCGTTCTCGGACTATCCGCTGCTGTGCTACCTGGCGGCTGGTCTGCACTTGTCGGGCTGCGTGGGCGATTGGTATTACGTGCGGACCATCCTGCGCGACCGCCGCATTGTCGCCTGCGAGGATACGTCCTTTGGCGTGCTCTTTTTTGGGTGAGGAGATGTCGATGAAGTCGTTGTTGCTGCATGCGTGCTGCGCACCATGCTCGCTTGAGCCGGTTCGCCTGCTGCGCGAGGAGGGGTTTGAGCCCACGATTTGCTGGACCAACCCTAATATTCAACCTCACGATGAATGGCAGCGGCGTTTGGACGAGCTGCGCCGGTGGTGTGCCGACGGCGACATCGAGCTCATCGAGGCCGAGGAGGATCGCGAGCGCTGGGAGGCCGGCGTGGCCCCGCTGGGTGCCGATCGGCCCCGTCGCTGTCGCTCGTGCTATGCCCTGCGCTTGGCCGAGGCGTGCCGCGTGGCCCAGGAGCGCGGGTTTGAGTTTGTGGGCACGACGCTCGCCGTCTCGCCGTATCAGCTGTTCGATACCTGCAATGATGTTTTGGAGCGTCTGGCTGCCGCCCGCGGTCTCACCCCGGTGATTCGCGATTTTCGCCCGTATTATCCCGAGGCTACGCGCCGTTCGCGTGAGCTGGGCATGTATCGGCAGAATTACTGCGGCTGCCGTTTCTCGGCGGTCGAGGCGGCCATGGATCGCGCCCGCATCCGCGACGAGCGCAAAGCCGCCAAAAAGTAGTTCATTTGGGCTGGGACTTTGAGCTGTCTGTGCGGTACGGTCGTTTTTGGGAAAGTCGATTTAATTAAGCGTGTGATCGTGGCTCGCTTGATACCAAACGACGACTCCTATGATTCTAATCCTCCGTTTGTTAAACATCAGATCCGGACTTGCTGTTGCATATGAATGGGACGACAGCACAATCATGTCGTTTCCTTCTGCAAATCGCCTAATTACCGGTGTTTTACCGTCTGCGAGCGCCAATACAGCACAGCCGTTCCAAGGCTTTGCGGTGGTATCGACAAGTAGCAAGCTGCCGGGAGGGTAAATGCGGGACATTTCGTCGCCTTTGATTTTAACGAAAACGCTATGTGGGTGACGTTTGGCTACGTCTACAGGCGCGCAAGCATTTTGTTGGCCGTGCGTGATGCGGCGCTTTTGCGATTCGATATCGATGACGGGAAATGTGCCCTCCATTTCGTGGATAGCAGGGTCTTCGTCGGTGACGATTCTTTTATTTGCGAGCTTTACAGCCAAACCGTTTTCCTCGCCAACAAGTTCATCGCGGGTGCAACCGAAGAGCGCTTGTAACTTTTCAATATAGCGCTCACGGGGGGCATACCGACTTTTTTCCCAACGACAAACTGTCTCTTTAGATACCCCCAACATCTCTGCAAGTTGCGCCTGACCAAGATGCTCCATGGTGCGGAGTTTACGAATATTTGCCCCGAAGCCCATGGCTATAGATCCTCTCGCCACAGAGGGAGGCATAGACAGTTTGTGCCACCATAGCCTTTGGTGAGCTCGTCAATGGATAGCGGGAATAATTCCATTCCTGCTTTCTCAAGCGCTTCGTTGGTCCAAACGTTTTCTTCATATACGCATAGTTTTCCTGGCGAGAGCGCAAGGATAGACGTTGCGTTGTTCCGGCGTTCTCTTTCGTAGGCGGTTTGATTCCCGCCTCCGCAGTCAATCACTTTTATTGGTTCGCAACAGGCTGCAGAGAGTATTTCCGGAATCGTGCGATCGATAGGAGTGATCGTAAGGCCCCTTCCGGATCGTTTTAGTTGAATGCTGTATGCATCAACGGCATTGCATATCTCACGATCGATGAGGAACGCGTCGTGATCAATTCTACTTATGAACGTATCGAGGTGGATACGCAGCCCGTCAGAGGGGACTCGAATCGCAATTAGCTCGGTGGTCTGGAATTTATTTGAGGTCAGGAGCTCTTTGGCAAGTGACTCGACGGCGGCGGGTTCAGTTCGGTCAGAGATTCCAACTAATATTGTCTTAGCACTGATAACAATAATGTCTCCGCCTTCTATATGGTAGCTACTCCTGTTCAAATCACATATTGGAGTTTCTCCCATGATCTTGTGGTGGGTGAATATCTGCCGGTATAAGGCGACCTCACGATCACGCTCAGGCCAATACATATGATTTAGGATGATGCCGTCTCCGACTACCACAGCAGGATCACGAGTGAAAAAAAGCGTGTTGAGGGGATTGACCAAGAGCGAGGCGGGATCAAATTGCTCGTGCACGAGCGCCCGTAGTGTTTCCGACTGGTTTGAACATAGCTCAGTGTCTCCAAAGCGAATGCCGTTAAGTACTATATTCACCAATTCCTGGGTGTTCTTAGCGTTCTCAAACAGCTGGGTTATTGCCTCGAGGAACTCTCTGCCTGTTGCCCCGCTGCAACGGAGGTAGTCATCAATAAAATATTTAAGTGATTGGGGCTCAGTTTCAAGTGAGTCTTCGAGAAGGTCCCTAATTTCAATGGTTTCTACGCCATGCTTCTCAAGCAATTGAACCATGGAATCGTGCTCATACATTGCTTTGTCGAGGTCAAAACGACCGCTCCATTTTCGCAGGGAGAAAACTTGGCTGAAGTCGGCATCAGGGTAGTTTTGTGTTTCAGCTCCTGGTCGATGGACAAGTACGGCTTTTAAATGACCGATTTCATTTGTTATGTGTATGCCTTGCATGCCTGTCTCCTGTCCAG
>DBFVZT010000003.1:0-11661 GCA_048486575.1 Collinsella sp.
GGAAAAAGGAAAGCAAAAATATCTAATGGAAGTCAAAGACTGCACCCTTGAGATAGACGGAGTTGGATATTTTCCGGATGCCCCGACGGAAAGAGGAGTTAAGCATTTACGGGAACTTGCAGCTGCGTGCGGACAAGGATATAAATGCTTGATTGCATTTGTGATTCAAATGGAGGAAATCAGTGAAGTCAGGCCGAATACGGCAATGCATCCCGAATTTGGCATTGCACTGGAGGAGGCAAAGGACGCAGGTGTTGAGGTGCTTTCCCTGAAATGTCATGTTGGGATGGATAGGTTGGAAATCATAGGAGAAAATGAGCCTTGAGGGCAAGGCTCTAAGGGAGAGAGAAATCTATGATACGAGAAATTGAGAATAGAAGAAGTATAAGAAAATATAAGCCAGATGAGATCGAAAGAAAAAGATAAACTGGTTGACAGGAATTGTTGCGGTTGGCTTTGCCGACGAAGCTCCGGACAAAAGACCGAGGAAATCATTCGAAGAAATCGTTGAGTACAGATAGGTAAATCGAAATTTATTAAGGAGGATATGGATGAAACTGTTTTTATGTTCGCACTTTTCAAGTGTAGGAAGTTTGATAAAAGAAGAAATTGATAACAAGAAAGTCGCATTTATTCCCACAGCTTCGCTGCGTGAAGGCTATACCGGTTATGTCGGCTCGGCTCGAAAGCTATTCAATAAACTGGGAGCAACCGTAACGGAAATTGATATTTCAACGGAGGCTTATTTGACGATACAGTCCGTTTTTGAAGATGCGGATGTGATCTATTTTACTGGTGGAAATTCTTTCTTCCTTATGGATCAGCTCCGTAAAACGGGAACGGATAAGCTATTGAAGAAGGAATTGGAAAAGGGAAAACTGATGATCGGTGAATCGGCGGGTGCGATTATATGCGCTCCAACTATCCAATATATTGAACAAATGGATGAAAAGCCGGAGGACTACTCACAAGAAGATGATGCAGGGCTTGATTTGCTTGATTTCTATGTTCTTCCGCATTATCTTACAGCACCATTTAAGAAAGTTACTGAGAAAATAATGACTGAATTTTCGGATTTGAATCTATGCCCAATTAACAACCGTCAGGGAATTGTAATCGATGGTGAAGGTTCAAAGGTTATTTGCAAAGACTAATTTAAACTTCCAGTTTGCTGCACTCGTTCCTAGCAGGGTTTGGGGCAGGAGGGACTGCCTGGGTACGGCACCTGTCAACTCGGTCTACGTCTTTGATGACCGGGTCGTACTCAATATCAACTTCACGGATGATGCCAAAACGGTCACCCGTGAGGAAGTGTTGGATTCGAGTGCTGTGGACAATGTTCCAGCATGCTGGGATCGAACTCGCTAGCCGGAATCACACGGTACCCGTGGCGCAGGAGCAGGTCGACGAAAACGCCGTTACCCGGTGTGAGCGTACCGCTGAACGTTCCGTCGTAGATACGGCCTACACCACACGAGGGGCTACGGTCCTGCAAGACGCACGCAGCGATCTGGGACGGGCCGCCCGCCTGCTCGCACATGTCGAGCGCGCGCTCGGCACCCAGGCGAAACTCGCGATCGACTGAGGTACCCTCGCAGGTACGGACCTCGCCGTCCACGATCTCGGAAGGATCGCGCGGTGTGGGCAGGCCGCCAAAAACCTCAGGGCATACCAACAGGACCTCGGTCCCCGTGCGCTCGCAAGCCTCGACCAGCTCGCGATGATAGTTGTCGAGTCCGTTATACTTGCAGCTCACGCCCATCAAACAGGCGCTCACCACGATCTTCATGCATATCCCTCCCAAGCAAAACGCCCCATTTGAGATAGAAGCTCAAATGGGGCGTTCGATGCTGTGTAACCAGCCTTACTGCTGCTTCGGCATCAGCGGATTCTCGCGCGTGAGGAGATTCATGAACTCCTCGCCCGTGATCGTCTCCTTCTTGTACAGATAACGAGCCAGCTCGTGGAGCTTAAACTTGTTCTCCTTCAGAATCTGCAGAGCGCGGTCGTGCGCATCCTCGATCAGCTTGGCGACAATCGCGTCCACGCGCTCGGCCGTACCGGGGGCGCAGGTGAGCGACGTGTCCTGGTTGAGGTACGCATTCTGAACGGTACCGAGCGCCATCATGCCAAACTCGTCGGACATACCAAAGCGCGTCACCATGTTACGGGCGAGCTTGGTGGCCTGCTCGATATCGTTGGCGGCACCGGTCGTCATCTCGCCAAAGATGAGCTCCTCGGCTGCACGGCCACCGCAATAGACGGCGAGCTTGTCCAGGACCTCCTGGCGTGTGGTCAGGAAGCGCTCATCCTCCTCGACCTGCATGGTGTAGCCAAGAGCACCGCTCGTGCGCGGCACGATGGTAATCTTCGTGACCGGCGCAGAACCCTTTTGGCGGGCAGCAACGATGGCATGACCGATCTCGTGGTAAGAAACGACCTGTTTCTCGTGGTCGGACAGCACCGTGGACTTGCGCTGCTGACCGGCGATGACGACCTCCACCGACTCCTCAAAGTCGTCCTGCGTAGCGCGCTTGCGACCCTCGCGGACGGCACGCAGGGCGCCCTCGTTGATGATGTTGGCCAGGTCGGCGCCCGAGGCACCGGGCGTGGCGCGGGCAATCGCGGTCAGGTCGATCGGCGGCTGCGTCTTCACGCTCTTGGCATGCAACTCGAGGATGTTCTTGCGACCGGTCAGGTCGGGCAGCTCAACGGGGATGCGGCGGTCAAAACGACCGGGGCGAAGCAGGGCCGGATCAAGGCTGTCGGGGCGGTTGGTAGCAGCGAGAACGACAATACCCTTGTGGTTATCGAAGCCGTCCATCTCGGGCAGCAGCTGGTTGAGTGTCTGCTCGCGCTCGTCGTTGCCACTAAAGCCGCCGCCATCGCGCTTCTTGCCGATGGTATCAATCTCATCGATAAAGACGATGCACGGGGCCTTTTCCTTGGCCTGCTTAAACAGATCGCGCACCTTGGCGGCGCCGCGGCCGACAAACATCTCAACAAACTCAGAACCCGAAATACTAAAGAACGGCACGCCCGCCTCGCCGGCAACGGCCTTGGCAAGCAGGGTCTTACCGGTACCCGGAGGGCCGACAAGAAGAGCACCGCGCGGCAGCTTGGCGCCGATTTCCTCGTAGCGCTGCGGCTTCTCCAGAAAGTCGACGACCTCCTTGAGGGACTCCTTGGCCTCTTCCTGGCCGGCGACATCCTTAAAGGTCACGCCCACGTCCTTGGAGGCGATCACGCGCGCGCCGGACTTGCCCAGTCCACCGCCGCCAAAACCACCGCCGCCAAAGTTCATCGACGGACGGTCATCGCCCATGGCCTTCTTCATGCGGCGGTTGAGCCACCAGCCGATCAGGAAGAAAATCGCCATGGGAAGAATGAGTGTGAGCAGGTAGTAGGTCATCAAACCCGAGTTTTTATCGGGAACGACCGACTCAAGCGAGGCGCCAGACTCAAGCACGCGATCGGTAAAGCCCGCATCGTTCGGCACACCGGTCGTCTTATAGGCGATGTTCTCGTCCTCGCCCTTCTTGGTGTAATAAATCGAGTAATCGTCCGTGTTGTACTCGACCTTGTCGACACTCTTCTTATCGAGCGCCTTGACAAACGTCGAGTAATCGGTCTTCGTAATCTGCTGCGTGTGACCGATGTTGGGGAACAGAACGGTCGAGAGCACGAGGTAGACGACGAAGGCGATGAGCACGTAGAGGATCATATTCCGTCTACGCTTGTTGTCATCCATCTCCATCTGCTTGAACTCCATCTACTGGGGTTGATAATGGTTTCTAGAATACCCAACCCGAGCGACGATAAACCGACGCCGGGCACGAAAGGACAGAGATGGCATCACTGTAAGTCGGCAAGGTTCAAATCTATACAGGCGACGGCAAGGGCAAGACGACGGCTGCTTTGGGGCGCGAGAGGATGTCGAGGAACTGATTGCGATAAAGCCCGCCACCACGGAGCTCGTGCTCCCCGGCCGCGGCTTGCTACCCCTCGCCGACCTTGCCGACCTAGTAACCGAAATGCGCCCCGTCAAACACTACTTCGATGAAGGTCTCCTAGCCCGCCAAGGCATCGAATACTAATTGATTCGTTTTCCGCCAACACCTAAAGCTCATAAGGAAGTTGCGGTGGAATAGTACTTGTTTGACGGTCCGCAAGGACTTTTCAGGAACTATTTCACCGCAACTTATCAGGGGTATCCGACGGATGAGCTAGGCGGTGGCGCGGCCTAGCCAGTTGCCGCTGTGGTGGTAGACGGTGAACATGGTTGCGGTGATGAGCCAGGTTACGGGGTAGACCAGCAGTAGATGCTCAAGCGACGGATCGAAGGGCATGATTGCAAACACCCAGATCACCCTCAAGACAACGGTGCCAAAGATGGTGAGCATCATAGGCTGCAAGCTCACGCCGGCGCCGCGAATGGAGCCCGACGCGTTTTCGATAATCGAGAAGATCGCGTAAAACGGCGCGATGAAATGAAGAATCGTCGTGGTGTACGCCGAAATCGAAGCATCGTCGACAAACAGACGCGACAACGGACCCGAGAACACCAGCAGCACGGCAGACAGGCCACCAATGAGCATAAACGACAGCACGAGCGACGTATGGTAGCCCTTGCGCATGCGCTCGTAGTTGCGCGCGCCAAAGTTCTGCGCCGAGAACGTAGTGATCGATACGCCGAGCGCCTCGGTCACCATCCAGATAATGCCATCCAGGCGCCCAGATAGACCCCAAGCAGTCGTGACATCGGCGCCAAACGAATTAACCGACACCTGGATCAGCACGTTCGAGATCGAATAGGCAGCCGATTGAAAACCGAGTGGCAGACCACACGAGATCATACTCTTGCAAATACCGCGATCGATACCGAGCTTAGACAGCGAAAGACGCCATGCACCCGGAGCGCGCATCATGCGCAACACGATCATCGTTGCATTGGAGCAAATGGTCAGCGCCACTGCGATGCCGCAGCCCAGCGCCTCCATATGCAACACAGCGACAAAGATGATATCCAGCACCACGTTAACAAGGCAGCCAGAGGCAATGATCACGGCGGGCCCGCGCGTGTCGCCCACGGCACGCAGCAGTGCGGTTCCCATATTCAGCAGCAGCGCCGCAACCATCGCGGCAAAATAACAGCGAGCATAGGCCACACCCTCGGCCAATAGTTCATGCGGCGTGTTCATAAGCACCAGCATGGGCTCAACGAACACTATGCCAAGAATCGAGAAAGCGATACCGCCCACCAGCGCGAGCGTCATGGCTGTATGGACCGAACGACTCAGTCGCTCATCATCGTGCTGGCCAAAATACTGACCGGTAATGACCGCGCAGCCGGCGCCGACGCCAACGCAAAAGCCAATGCAGAGCTCGGTGAGCACCATCGTGGCTTGAATGCCACCCAGCGCGAGCTTGCCGCCAAACTGACCGACGATATACGTACCGATAAGCGTGTAGGCCTGCTGAAAAAACGAACTAAAAAAGATGGGAACGCACAGCGACAGCAGCTGTTGCCAAATGACACCCTGCGTTACATCGATAGCCGTAGATTTCTTAGCCACACGCCCTCCCCGCCAGCATACGTCAAACAACATAACGGCAATTTAAGACCAAAGCCAATACTAGCTTAGCACCGACTGGCGGCGACCGAAACACCCCGAATTAGAGCGCGGTGCGGAAAACTGCCTAGTGATACAAACCCGGCTGGTAGTGATACTCATTGCTCACGTGCGGGCACAGCTGCCAAAAGGCGACGGCGCTCGCCGCGGCCACGTTAAGCGAATCGACCCCGTGCGCCATCGGAATGCGCACCGCGTGGTCACAGCCGGCAATGGTCTTGGCGCCCAAGCCGGCACCCTCGGTGCCCATAAAAATCGCCAAGCGATCAATCTTCCGCAGTACAGGATCATCAAGCGAAACAGAGTCGTCCGTCAACGCCATAGCGGCACACGAAAAACCGGCATCGTGCAACGCGCTCAGACCATCATGCGGCCACACACGAGCCTCGCTGCCAATGCGCGTCCACGGCACCTGAAACACGGTGCCCATGCTCACGCGGGCCGAGCGACGGTACAGCGGGTCGCAGCACGTCGGGCTGACCAAAATACCGTCAACGTTCAATGCGGCAGCCGAGCGGAAAATCGCGCCAACATTGGTGTGATCGACAATACCCTCAAGCACGCACACGCGCACCGGACGATCCCCCGCCGCCTCGACGACGCCGCCCAAGAACTCATCAACCGGAATCTGACGCGGGCGACGGAACGCCGCCAGCGCGCCGCGCGTCACGTTAAAGCCCGTCAACTGCTCCATGAGCTCCATGGAGGCCACGAACACGGGAACCGGACCCGCTCCCTCGCGCACGACAAGCTGGTCAAACAGCGGCATCATCTGGTCGAGCCAGCGCTCGCCCAAAAGAAAGCTCACCGGCTCATATCCGGCGCGCACGGCACGCTCGATGACCTTGGCGCTCTCCGCAATAAAAATGCCCTTCTGCGGCTCCAGCACGCAGCGAAGCTCACGCTCGGTCAGTCGCACGTAAGCATCGAGCCGCTCGTCCTCGAGCGAATCAATTCGCAGAACCTCAACGGCATCAGTCATAGCAGCCAGCCCGCACCCTTCTTTACAGCACATCTATACCAAACGAGGCGACGCTAAGCGCCGCCCCATGCATTCAATCAACCCGATGATACCGTTCACGCCAGACGATTTACGCCTCAACGCGATGATACGTCACGAACTCATAATCGACGCCCTCGTCACCCTCACCGGCGGCAATCGTCGCGACCCCGCTACGCTGCGCAATCTCCCACGCGGGATCGGCGTCCAAGTCGGGAAAGTACGTGTCCACGGGATGGACGCAGTGGTCATGAGTGACCTCGGCCTCCACGCAGTACGGCAAAAACTGCCGATAGACATCGCCGCCACCGATCACCCAGGCAACGGGCTCATCGGCAACCGCAGCGAGCGCTTCGTCAACGCTATGCTCCACGTCGACGCCCTCGCGGGTAAAGCCTATATCGCGCGTAAGCACGATATTGCGGCGGTTCTTGAGAGGACGCCCGCCGGGAAAACTCAGCAGCGTCTTGCGTCCCATGATAACCGGGCAGCCCTTGGTGCAGGCCACAAAATGGCGCATATCGGCGCGATTGGACACCACCATATCGCCCTCGCAGCCAATACCCCAGTCGTCACACACGGCGACGATGGCAGAAAGCTTACACGTCATGCGCGTCACCTACACCGCAATGGGGATGTTCTTGACCTGAGGGCCGTGCTCATAGCCCTCGACGATCAGGTCATCGGTCGTAAACGCATAGAAGTCATGCACATCGGGGTTGAGCGTTACCTTGGGTGCCGCAAACTGCGGACGCTCGATAAGCTCGCGGACGATATCGACATGACGATCATAGATATGGGCGTCGGCGATCACGTGCAGCAGCTCACCGGGAATCATATCGACCGACTGCGCGACCATCATCAGCAAAATGGCGTACTGGCACACGTTCCAGTTGTTCGCGGCCAAAATGTCCTGGCTGCGCTGGTTGAGAAGCATGTTGAGCGTCGGCTTGTCGTCCTGAGGACGCTGCGTCACGTTATAGGTCACGCTATAGGCGCATGGATAAAGGTGCATCTCGGACAGATCGCTAAACACGTACGTATTGGTCATAATGCGGCGACTATACGGCGTGTACTTAAGGTCGTACAGTACACGGTCAATCTGGTCGAAGTCGCCCTCGGCGTAATGGCTCTTCTGACCAATCTGATAGCCGTAGGCTTTACCGATGGAACCGGTCTCATCGGCCCACTCATCCCAGATATGGCTGTTGAGGTCATGCACGTTATTGGACTTCTTTTGATAGATCCACAGAATCTCGTCCATGGCAGACTTAAGCGCCGTACGACGCAGGGTGAGCGCGGGGAACTCCTCGCGCAGATCATAGCGCGCCGTGACACCAAAGTTTTTAATGGTATAGGCAGGGGTGCCGTCCTCCCACACCGGGCGGACCTTTTGGCCCTCGGTGGTGGTGCCATGGTCCAAGATATCGCGGCACATGGTTACAAACTGTTGATCAGCTTTGCTCATTGACCCTCCTGTCAGTCGCCTACAAGCGAGATTCATTGTAGCCCAGGCGCACGCGGCCCCACAGCCCAAACATAAGCCCTCATTTTCTGACATATGCCAGAAATTCCTTGCGCAAATCCGCACGTTCGCTATTCTATTGTTGACATATGTCAGATTTGGAGTGTGCATGGCAGGAAGACGCGAAAAACTGCGCCGCGTCGGGATCATCCCCGAATACCGCGGCTTTACCCCCGATGGCCTGGCCAGCGGTGATGCCATCGACATGACCGTCGACGAGCTTGAGGTGCTGCGCCTGTGCGATCTGGAGGGCCTCAATCAGGAGGCCGTCGCCCTGCACATGGGCATCGCCCGCGCCACGGTGGCGGCAATCAGCAGTCGCGCGCATCGCAAGGTGGCAAACGCGCTGGTCAACGGACGAGCGCTCGTCATCGAGGGCGGCAATATCGCGTACTCCCCCATCGCCACGACGACGGCCGCATGGCCAGCAAAGGAGGTCGGCACCATGAGGGTGGCAACGACGTACGACAACGGCAACATCTTTATGCACTTTGGCCGCAGCGAGCAGTTCAAGATCTACGACATCCAGGATGGCAAGGTGCTCAACGAGCAGGTCGTAGGCACCGGCGGCACCGGCCACGGCGCCTTGGCGGGCCTGCTTGCCAACGGTGGCGTTGACACGCTCATTTGCGGCGGTATCGGCGGCGGCGCTATCAACGCGCTTGCCCAAGCCGGCATCACGGTCTATGCGGGCGCCCAGGGCAGCTGCGATGCCTGCGTCGAGGCCCTCATTGCCGGCACGCTCGCACAGAACGGCGAGGCCACCTGCGACTGCCATGGACATGATCACGAGCACATCCACGAGCATGGCGAGTCCTGCGGCTGCCACGGTCACCACGACCATGACGGGCACGAAGGCTGCGGATGCCACTAGCGGCAAGCACCTCGTCGAGAACGCGCTTCCACGCGTGCGACAACCAGCGAACAAACGGCGAAGGCCGCCTGGAATACCATCCAGGCGGCCTTCGCCATACACGACTCAACTAGTCGTTACTTCTTGTTGCGCATCTGCGCTTCCATCTGGCGCAGCAGGTCCATATCGGACTTGGGGCCGCCCGTTCCCAGGCCGCCCATGCCGCCCAGCCCCATGGCATCCAGACCGGGAATATTGGGCATGCGCATCTTTTTGCCCTTCTTACCCTTCTTGCCTTTCTTGCCGCCGGCCTGCGCCTGATTGGCCATCGTGCGCATGCGGCCCATCATCTTATTCATCTCGCCCCACTGCTTCATAAGGCTATTGACCTCGGTGGGGGTCACGCCGGCGCCCTTGGCAATGCGTGCACGGCGCTGGCCGTTGATGATGGAGGGGCGAAGGCGCTCCTCCTTGGTCATCGACATGATGATGGCCTCGTTCTTATCGAAGATACCTTCGTCCAGGTTACCACCCATCTGGTTAAGCGCACGCTGGCCACCGGGGAGCATGCCCAGAATGCCCTTCATGCCGCCCATCTTCTTGACGGCCTTCATCTGGTCGAGCATGTCGTTCATGGTAAAGCCCTCGCGCAGCATGCGCTCGGCGGCCTCGAGCTGCTCGGCGTCGGCCGCCTCCTGGGCCTTCTCGATGATACCGACAACGTCGCCCATACCCAGAATGCGCTTGGCCATACGATCGGGGTAGAACGGCTCCAGCGAATCGGGCTTCTCGCCCATGCTCACAAACTTGATGGGCTTGCCGGTCACCTGGCGCACGGAAAGCGCGCCGCCGCCACGGGCGTCGCCGTCGAGCTTAGAGATAATCACGCCGTCAAAGTCGGTGCGCTCGGCGAAGGTCGAGACGACGTTGACGATATCCTGACCGGTCATGGCATCGACGACCATCAGCACCTGATCGGGCTTGACGGCCTTCTTGATGTCCACGGCCTCCTGCATCATCTGCTCATCGATCTGAAGACGTCCGGCGGTATCGACGATGACCACGTCGCGCAGGTGGTCGACGGCCTCCTGGATGGCGCCCTTGGCGATATCGACCGGGTGCGCACCGTCGCCGCGGAAGACCGGTACGCCGATCTCGCCACCGAGCGTGGCCAGCTGGTCGGCAGCAGCGGGACGGTAGACGTCGCACGCGGCGAGCAACGGCGAGCGGCCCTGCTTCTTGAGCAGGTAGGCCAGCTTTACGGCAGCCGTGGTCTTACCGGAGCCCTGCAGACCCACAAGCATGATGACATTGGGAATGCGGTTGCTAAAGACGAGCTTGCTCTCGGTTGAGCCAAGCATCTCGGTGAGCTCGTCGAGCACGATCTTGACGACGTTTTGCGCCGGCGACAGCGACTCCATGACCTCGGCGGTCATGCAGCGCTCCTTGGTCTTGGCGACGAACTCCTTGACGACCTTGAAGTTAACGTCGGCCTCGAGAAGCGCCATGCGGATGTCGCGCATGGCCGAGGTGATATCGGCCTCGGTCAGCTTACCCTTGCCGCGCAGGCGGTCAAATGTGTCGTTGAGGCGATCGCTCAGAGAATCAAACACTAGTCACTCCTTAGTTGGACTCGCCCACCAGGGCGCGGCAGAAATCTTTGGCATTGAACTCCTGCAGGTCATCGACCTGCTCGCCCACGCCGATGCGCAGGATCGGGAGCTTGAGCTTCTCGGCCACGGCCATGGCGATGCCGCCCTTAGCCGTGCCGTCGAGCTTAGTCATGATAATACCGTCCAGGCCCAGCGCCTCGTTAAACTCGAGCGCCTGGTTCAGACCGTTTTGACCCGTCGCGGCGTCGATCACAAGCACGACCGAAACCGGCATGGGGCCGGCGGCCATATTGGCGGCGCGCTTACGGGTCACATTGACCACCTTGGCAAGCTCGCGCATGAGTTCGGGGCTCGTGTGCAGACGGCCGGCGGTATCGATAAGCACCAGGTCGCTGCCGCGCTTGTCGGCCTCGTCGAGCACGTCGTAGCAAACACTTGCCGGGTCGGAGCCGCGGTCGCGCTTGATGACGGGGACGCCAGCGCGCTGGCCCCACACATCGAGCTGCTCGATAGCGGCGGCGCGGAAGGTGTCGGCCGAACCGATCACCACGTTCTTGCCGCGGGCGGCCATGGCGCTCGCGATCTTGCCGACCGTAGTGGTCTTGCCGGCACCGTTAATGCCCACAAACAGCACGCAGCTCGGCGTATCGGAGAACGGATCGCGCTCGATGGGCACAAAGTGCTGCTCGAGCTGCTCGGCCAGGGCACGACGAAGCTGCGGAGCGGTCTTGAGGTTCTTCTTGGCCGCGGCGTCGCGCAGGTCATCGGAGACCTGAATGGCGATCTCGGCACCCATGTCACCCATGACGAGGGTGTCCTCTAAGTCCTCCCAAAAATCCTCGTCGACCTCGCCGCCAAAGTAAAAGACCTCGTTGAGGGCCTCGCGACTGCGCTCAAGTCCGCGCGAGAGAGCGTCAAAGAATCCCATTATGCATTCACGACCTTTCCGGTTTCGCGATCGAGTTTTTGCGAGACGACGCGACTGACGCCGTCGGCTTGCATCGAGACGCCATAGAGGACGTCAGCGTCCTCCATAG
>DBFVZT010000004.1:0-17689 GCA_048486575.1 Collinsella sp.
ACGGGGATGAGCTCGTTGATAAGCTCATCGTCAACCGAGACCTTCATCATGGCCGCCAGTACAATCGAGCCGACCCAGAGCGACAGAATCGTGTAGAACGGCGCCATGGCTGAACCGTAGTTGCGGATCGGATAGACCGGCTTGCGGTCGAGTGCGACGGGACCGGAAAGCGACACGGCAAGGCCCTCGGGGTCGTTGCCAATCATCGTCTTGATCGTGGCAAGGTCGTCCGACATCAGGGCGCCATCGAGCTCGTCCTTAAACGCGCTGATCTTGTCCGACGCCTCGCCCAGCTGATCGGAAGCCTTGTTGACCAGCTTTGCAGCCTTGGAGAGGCCCTTTGCCAGCGAACCGGATGCGTCGGTCAGGCCGTCTACGGCGCTATCCAGATCGCCCGAGATGCCATCGAGCGAGTCCAGGATGCCCGAAACCGTCTTCTTGAGCTCCTTGGCCTTAACCGAGAACGTGGAATCGTAGTCGGACTTGGCGCCCGAAATGCCCGCCTTGGCATCGGCGATGGCCTGATCGACCTCGGCACGCGTGCTGTTGACCTCTGCCATGCTGTCAGAAAGGGACTTAGCAGTTGCCGTCAAGTCCTTGGCGTTGTTGCGATACTCCACCGCGATCCTGCCCAGCGATGTTGCCACAGATTTAAGGCTCTCCTGGAGCTTTTCGTCACTGACCTGCTCGGCAAAGCCGCGGAGCTGGTCGGCCGTGGCGTCGATATCGTCGGCACGTGTATTGAGCGCCGCCGCGGCATCGTTGAGCTGAGACACCGTAAGGTCGACATGCTGATTCGCGGCATCGAATGCCTTCGCAAGCTCGGCGGACACGTTGTCGAACGAGCCCGCGCTTCCGTCAATCGCGGCGTTGATGGCGTCGTTGGCGGCCTTCAGCGCTTCTTTGGAATCGCTCATGCCGCTCTTGGCATGCTCCATCAACTGCTTGGTCGACTCATCGACCGTACCCGTCTGCTGGAGCATACCGCTCGCCGACGTCAACGAATCGGACGTAGAGCTCAAAATGCCCGCCAGCGACGAAGCATTAGCCTGAACGTCTTGCAGGTCCCCAATCGAATCGCCGAGCGTCGAGGACAGGTTGGCGATAAAGTTGCTGACCTGGTCGGTGCTCATGTAATCGAGCAGGCTGGACACCGTCTTAAGACCGATGCTCGTAATGGTCTCGGTAAAAGATTCGTTAACCTGGTTCTGAACGGCGCTCGAACCCTTCTCGGTCACGATCTGCGCAATGGCGTTGGCCTTCTGATTCTCGTAGAACTCGATATCGGCATGCTTCACGTCGGTCGAGAAAAGCGTCATCATGTCAGCGCTAAACGTTTTGGGGATAACGACGGCAGCATAGTACGCGCCCGACTTAACGCCCTCGATAGCCTTTTCGCGATTGTTGAGCACAACCCAATCGAAGCTCTCGTTGCCGCGTAGGGTGGCGGTCACGTTTTCGCCCACGTTAACCTCGACGGGGATCAAATCGCTCTCGTAACCCTCATCGGTGTTGACCACGGCGATCTTAAGATTGCCGGTGTTGCCGTACGGATCCCAGCTGCCGGCGATGTTAAACCACGCGTACAGACACGGTACGATAATGAGGCCCATCACGACAACCAAGCCGATCACGGAGCGAGACACGTTTTGGACATCGCGCTTAAACAGATGCAGGATGTTCTTCATTTATGCCTCACCTCCTTTGGAGTGCTTGCCAAGCGCGGTGGTATCTCCATCATTTGTGGCTGTGCTGTCGCTGCCCTGAGATTTATGGTGCGAGCCGATATGCGGCAAGCGGCCCGTGGACTGATCGCCGCCCTTGGCACCACGCTCGCTGGCGTTGAGGCCAAACATGTGGCGGGCGGCAGGAATGGCGGCCGTGTGTTCGCGCATCTCGCGACGCAGGTCCTCATCCGAAAGCGCCGAGATGCGCATCTGGGTATTGAGGCTCGCGCGGATATATTCGATATTGATAAGCCAGCCGCAGATGGCAATAACCGAGATGATCCAAATAACAAGCAGGATGATCTTGCCGTTATTGTCGATATCGAGAACCGTCGACAGGACAAAGAGCAGGACCTGAACGCCCACCACGGCGGCAAAACCGCCCTTGATGTAGTACGGGTAGCGATGTTCAAAGGCGACCGCATGATCGAGCAGTTCGCGACGGTACGAATCGGAATCGAGCATGACACGCATGGCCGTGCGCAGCGAGTAGCGCTGGCGCGGCAGGTCGTTGGACTCGCAAATCATCATACCGGTCGTGGAGAGCTGTTTATCAAAGAGCAGGTTAAGGTTGAGCAGCAGCGGACGCAGCTGCAGGCCGATAAAGAGCGCCACGATCAAGAACACGCCCAGAATGCACAGGTTAAACAGGTAGTTGAACGAATACATGCCGCCGACCGTCTCGCGCAGCAGATTGATGCCGTAGGTAAAGGGCAGCAGCGGGTGCAGCCACTGGAAGAAGCCGGGCATCATCTCGATGGGGTACATGCCCGACGAACCCGGGATCTGCACGATGACGAGAATGACGCCGATAGCCTTGCCGATATGCTTAAACGTGGTGGACAGCGCATAGATGATATTGACGTAGGTGAACGAAATGGCGATGCCGCCCAGCACGAACAGCAGCGGGCTGACGCACTGCACGCCAATCACCAGATCGCCTACCGTAACGATGATGGCCTGCAACGCGCCCAGGATCACCATGAGCAACCAGCGGCCAAAGTAGCCCTGACGCGCGGTAAAGCTGCCGATGCCTTCGCGGTCGACTTCGAGCTTATAGATGGCGATGAGCACATAGCCGCCCACCCACAGCGCCAGATTGGTGTAGAAAGGAGCAATGCCCGAGCCGAAGCTCTTGACCGGATAGATCGACTTAGACGTGAGCTCAACCGGAGATGCCATGAAATCTGCGACGTCATTGACATCGACGCCCATCAGATCGGCCAGCTCGCCCATGGACTCGGAGGTCTGCAGCGCCGCGATGTCATTGGCGGCGGTTGCAAGCTTGTCCTGGACCTTGGCAAGCGAGGAATCGGTCTGGGACAGCGTGGTCTTGGCCTGGCCGAGCGTAGCGCTAAGCTGCGCCAACGTGCCGCGCGCATTTGCAAGTGTAGGTGTCATACCCGAGACGATACCGGTCAGGTCGCCCGAAACGGCAGCAAAAGAGTCGAGCGCGCTCGAGGCCTTCGGCAGCGCGTTTTGGCCCAAGTCCGTCTGGGCTTGGCCAAGGTTGGTCGCACCGGTATGAATTGCGTTATTGATAGCGTCACTGGCACCCGAAACAGCCGCTGCGTCATTCGCCATGGCGCTCGACTGCGCGGACAGACCGTCCTTGATGCTCTGAAGCTTTTCATTCTGCTCTCGAAGCAAATCGATGGTCGATACAATGCGCGCGTCAATTTCCTCGGAACCTGTCGACGTGTCATTGGCGAGAATCTCCAAGTGCCCGATAACGGCCTTATTGTGGTCGATCGTCGCTTGAAGAGACTCGAGCGAGTTGTCGATACGGGTGGTCGTAGATGTGACCGCGCCCGTCAGCTTGCCGATGGCAGCGTTCGCAGAGGCCGACGTCTTGGTGAGCGCAAGGCTGCCTTCCGAGAGCGCCTTGGAGAGCGAGGTGATGGAGTTGCCCGCCGTGGTGCGAGCTTCGCTCAGCAGGTCGTTGCCCTGGGAGATCGCCTGCGTCAGCGACGGTGCCTGGCCTTGCAAGCCGGCAAGTGCCGCATCAGCCGAGGCGATAGCGCCACTCGTCTTATCGATGGCGGCATTCATATCGCCAATCGAATCGCGCACCTCGCCCAAGGTGTCGGACGCCTCGGACACCGAACTTGCCAGCGAGTCCTGAGTCTGGGTTGCCTTGTCCTTTAAATCGACACCGGCATCCTTGGCGATACCGGCAACAGTCTTGCCTACCGTAGAGACAAATTCCGAGTTGATCTGCTCCTCGATGGTGTTTGCACCGGTATCGGTAACCTTGGGCGCAATGGCGCTCTTCTTCTCATTGACGTAGTACGTGAGCTTGGGCTGATGGTAGTTGCCGTCGAGCATCGAAACCAGGTTATCCGAGAAGTTCTTGGGAATCACGATAGCGGCATAGTACTCGCCGCTCTCGACGCCCTCCTTGGCATCGGCCGTCGAGTCGACGAACGTCCAGCCCAACTGATGATTCTCCTTGAGCTGGTCGACCACTTTGTCGCCAGCGTTGAGCTCACCCACCAAGTCGTTTTGGGTGCCTCGATCGTTGTTGGCGATAGCAATCTTGATGCCTTGGGTGTTTCCATACGGATCCCAGTTGGCCACGATGTTATACCAGGCATACAGCGAGGGAATAACGCACACGCCTAGGGTAACCACCAGGGCGACGGGGTTCACAAGCAGTCGCTTAATGTCGCGCTTAAATATCGCAAAGGACACCTTTGCATTGGATAGTTTGCTGCCGAGACTCACGCTTGGACCATCCATCCTGTCGTTAAATCGAATCGTACTATCGACAACCATTGTAGTAGGCGCTTTAACGTCTCAAAGCACAATGGTGTTGAGTTTTGCGGGTAGCAATATACTACGAAGATGAGTTAACGTACAGATGTACAGTATCCTAAATTTCAGCAGGTCACAAAACCACAACCCGCACAAATAAATGATCCCTTGGGGACGAAGGGATCATTCAAAAGGAAACGAGAGTGGAAAATCTCCCACTTCAAGCCCGCATTCGAGCCAAAAGTGGGAGATTATCCACTCTCGTTCTAATCTAGTTACGGTGCCGTATCCCCGAACTACATCAAGTTGCAAACAGCCGCCGCGAAGGCCACGGGGTCCTCGGGGAGGATGCCCTCGACCAGCAGGGCCTGATCGTAGAGCAAGCCTGAGTACTGCTTGATCTTGTCAGTGTCGCCCGCCTTCTGAGCAGCGACGAGCTTGGCAAAGACCGGGTGCTTGGCGTTGAGCTCGAGCACGCGCTGGCTCTTGGGCATACCGTCGGGCGCGCCCTCGGGTCCCTTCTGGAGCACCTTCTCCATCTCAAGCGAAAGCGGGCCCTCGGTGGTGATGCAAGCGGGGGCATCGGTCAGGCGCGCGGAGACGGCAACTTTCTCGACCTTGTCACCGAGCGCCTCCTTCATAGCGCTAAAGAGGTCCTCGTTTTCCTTGGTGGCGTCCTCGGCCTCCTTCTTCTCGTCCTCGGTCGCCAGATCAAGATCGCCAGTCGCAACGTTCTTGAGCTCTAGATGACGATCCTCGACCTCGGGCTCGGCACCGTCGGCCACAGCCTTCTCGGCAGCCTCGCGGGCAGCATCGTCCTCGTAGATCTTGGGCATATCGGCGGCAACGTACTCACGCATAGCCTGGAACGTGAACTCGTCCACATCCTGCGTCAGCAGCAGCACGTCATAGCCGCGGTCGAGCACGCCCTTTACCACGGGCATCTTGGCCAAGCGCTCACGCGAGTCACCGGCGGCGTAGTAGATGGCCTTCTGATCCTCGGGCATGCCCTTGGCATACTCGGCCAGGGTAATCATCTTCTGTTCCTTGGCAGACCAGAACAGCAACAGGTCGGCGAGCTCATCGGCCTTCATGCCATAGCTCGAGTAGATGCCGTACTTAAGACCGCGGCCAAAGTTCTCAAAGAACTTCTCGTAGGCCTCGCGGTCGTTGTCACGCATATCCTCAAGGTCGGCGGTAATCTTCTTTTCCACACGCTTGGCGATGGCCTTGAGCTGACGGTTCTGTTGAAGCGTCTCGCGCGAAATGTTGAGCGACACGTCGGCGGAATCCACGACGCCGCGGACAAAGTTGTAGTAGTCGGGCAGCAGGTCGTCGCACTTCTCCATGATCAGGACGTTGGAGCTGTAGAGCGCCAGGCCCTTCTCGTAATCCTTGCTGTACAGATCGAACGGCGCGCGACCCGGCACAAACAGCAGCGCATCGTACTCAAGCGTACCCTCGGCATGGAAGCTGATAGTGCGCGCGGGATCGTCAAAGTCGTGGAACGTGGACTTGTAGAACTCGTCGTAGTCCTTCTGCTCGACATCGGAGCTGCGCTTCTTCCAGATCGGTGTCATGGAATTGACGGTCTCGAGCTCCTGGTAGTCCTCGTACTCGGGCTTGTAATCGTCGCCGGCGTCCTCGGGCTTGGGTTTCTGGCGGCTCTTGGACACCATCATCTGAATCGGGTAGCGCACATAGTTGCTGTACTGCTGAATCAGGCTCTTGAGACCCCACTCGGTCAGGAAGCGATCGTAGGTCTCGGCCTCGCCGTCGGCATCGAGCTTCTCGTTCTCGCGCAGCGTCAGGATGACATCGGTACCATGCTCGGCGCGCTCGCCGTCCTCGATGGTGTAGCCCTCAAGACCGTCGGATTCCCACACATGGGCGACATCCTCGCCGTAGGCGCGGCTGACGACCTTCACATGGCTGGCGACCATAAAAGCCGAGTAGAAGCCCACGCCAAACTGACCGATGATGTCGACATCGGAGCCCTGCTGCTCGGCGTTCTCGGTCTTAAACTCCTCGGAGCCGGAATGGGCGATGGTGCCCAGATTGCGCTCCAGCTCCTCGGCGGTCATGCCAATGCCGTTATCCGAGATGGTAATGGTGCGGGCGTCTTTATCAAAGGAGACGCGAATGGCCAGGTCGCCCTGGTCGATCTTGACGCTCGGGTCCTGCAGGCTCTTAAAGTTGAGCTTGTCGACGGCGTCGCTCGCGTTAGAGATAAGCTCGCGCAGGAAGATTTCCTTATTGGTGTAGATGGAGTTGATCATGAGGTCGAGCAGTTTTTTGCTCTCGGTCTTAAATTGACGCATGTGCAGTCCTTTCGCGCTACCCCTGTCCGCAAAAACGGCCCGGTCGCCCGAGCCGCATCGCAGACCTGCTATGTTCAGACTTAGATTTTATAACCCATTAACGCGCATATATACATACGGAATCGAAAAACTGTATGTCCGAGCGCTCCAATGCGTCAATTGCCAAGGAGTGTCCCCAACTGCCGGCAGAAAAGGAACGTCCCTATCTGCCATCTACGCGCTTGGCCATCCAGACATGGGGTTGGCCCTCGTCTTCGTAATCTACCGGGGCAATTTGCGTGTAGCCCGCCTTTGCATAGAGCGGCAGCACGTATTCCTGCGCATGCAGCTTAATAAGCTTAGCGCCGGCATCGCGTGCACACGAAGCACTGGTCTCGACGATCGCACTCGCCAGTCCGCGACGACGCATGCTCGGCAGCACAGCCACGCGCCCCATAATGTAGGTCTCCTCCGCCGCGACGCCTTCGTCCAAGTCGCACGCCGGCGACACCGGAGCCTCTGCGTCAGCCGCGCGCTCAAGCTCTTCGGGAAACACGCGCGAGCAACCGGCAAGCTCGTCGTCTACATAGAGCGTCACATGAATGCAGTTCGGATCCTCGTCGATAGCGTCGAACTCATTCTCGTAGCCCTGCTCGTCCATAAAAACGACGCGGCGCACCAACGCCGCGTCATCAAAGCATCCCGTCTTAAGTTGGATATCCATGGCTGCCCTTTCATTCAATGCGAACGTTAGGGACAGATATTAGCGAAAATGAGCTCCGCGCACACTAAACTTCGCGCGAGCCTTCGCCAGGCAATCGTAATGACCCACGTTATGGGCATCGCTCGCGATGAAGCTGTACAGGTTCTGATCGAACAGGCGCTGTGCCGGCTTTTTCTCGCGACCAAAGCGACCGCCGGCAATAAAGTCCGCCGAAGCCTGCAGCTTGCAGCCCATATCGACCAGGCGCTCCGCCACGCTTACATCCTTTTGAACCGCACGATAGCGCTCAGGATGAGCGATGATCACCTGGTAGCCACGGCACTGCAAATCGTAAATCGTGTTCTCGTACTCTCTAAACGCATACGCATCGGCATGCGTCGAAAGCTCGAGCAGAAACTCGTTGGTCCCATCGAAATGCAAGTGCTCCGCGGCATCGATACCAAGCTCAACGAGCTTTCGATGGTTGACCTCGAAGCCCATCTGGAGCGGAAAACCGTCAGCGTTATCACGCAGCAGCTCAAAGGCATCCCACATCTTGTCGTAATCAAAATAGGGATCACGGCAGTGAGGAGTGCAAACGATTCTGGTTACACCGGCCCGCTTGGCAGCCTCGAGCATCGCCAAGCTCTCATCGAGATCGGCGGCGCCGTCGTCTACACCCGGCAAGATATGGCAATGAATGTCACGCATAGGTCAGCCTTAATCAACTAAACGTTTGCTCGGTTGGTGAAGATGCCCTTTTTGGAAGTCCCCTGATCGTCGGAGCCCTTCTTCACCTTCTTACCGTCCTTGGTGTAGTAGGAGTAGTAGTACTCGCTGGTCTCGGTCTCGCAGTAGTTCATAACGGTACCGATGAGCTTGACCTTTTCGGACTTCTTAAGCTGACCGATGGCGTTGAGCGCCTCCTCGCGCTTGGTGAAATCCTCACGCACGACAAAAAGCGCACCGTCGGTCAGACTTGCGATCTCGGCAGCATCGATGAAGGTGCCGACCGGGGGAGCATCAAAGATGACGTACTGGAACTTGGCGGACAGTGCCTTTACCAGCTTGGCAAAGCGGTGAGAGACGATGATGTCGGCAGGATTGGGAATATGCGGCTCGGCATCGAGGAAGTAGAAGTTCTTCTGACCCGTCTCGACAATTGCCTGGTCAATGGAGATCTGCTCGGAAAGGACCGCATAGAGTCCGCCGCGCGAACGAACGCCGAGCATATCGGAAAGGGACCTGCGGCGCATATCGGCCTCGACCAGGAGCACGGACTTGCCGCTCGTGGCGATAGCCTGGGCAAGGTTGATGGAAACCGTAGACTTGCCCTCGTTGGGAATCGAGGACGTGACGGTAATGGTGCGAATGGGGTCGTCCACGCTCGCAAAGCGGATGTTGGCCAGAAGGGTCTTGGCGGCATTCTGTACAACGAGCTTATCGGTGTTCTTTGCCTTAGCCATGCCTATTTACCACCTTTCATAGCCGGAATTCGGCCAACAACGGGAATGCCCAGGAGCTCTTCTGCCTCTTCGGCACCGCGGATGCGGGTATTGAGCATGTCTGCCAAAACGACATAGGCAACTGCGATAAAGATACCGGCGAGGAACGCGACAGCAACGTACAGCATACGCTTGGGACCGCTGGGGGCTTCGGGGGTCTTAGCCTCGTCGATAACGTTGATGCTCTGGGCAGCGCCGACGTTCTGAGCGACCGTACTCACCGAGCTGGCCATGGCCTTTGCGACCTTAGCCGTCTCCTTGGCATCGGTGCCGGTAACCGAAAGCGTAATGACACGCGTGGTGGTCTCGGAGGAAACAGACACCTTGTAGTCATCCAGATCGGTGAGGCCCAGTTCATTGGCTGCGCCGCTCTTAACGCTATCGCTATCCAGCAGCGTGGCGATATCGTTGGAAAGCATCTGACTCGCCGAGAGATCGTTGTAGCTCATCTGACCGCTATCGTCGGTCTTGGCGAGAATGTACATGCTCGTCGTCGCGGTATAGGTGTTGTCCATCGCAACGAAGGACACGATGCCCATGGCGATCGCGCAGACCACCGGAAGGGTGATGACCAGCTGAAGGTGCTTCTTCAGCAGCTGGAACAGTTCGAGAAGGGTCATGCAGCTTGCCTTTCATTTCCCCAGTTCGGATTGACAAAACTGTCCGTATGTTATCGCATCTTTTTACCGAGACCAAACTCTATACATAAGAAACAGGCTCTCCTGTAAAAATGTCGGAAGCAATCGTAAAATTGCACAACAACGCCGCACCCGAAAGTCAAATGCGGCGTCTGCATCAATATCTATGTTGTATCGCTATGCGAATGGCTCGTCCTGCCGTATGGGAAACGTCACCGTAATGGTGGTTCCCACGCCCAACTCGCTCGACAGATCGAGCGTGGCGTGATGATACAGGGCCGCATGCTTGATAATTGCAAGCCCCAGACCGGTTCCGCCGCGCGCCTTGGACCTACTCTTGTCCACGCGATAGAACCGCTCAAATACCTTGCCCTGTTCTTCAGGCGCGATACCGATTCCCGTGTCGGCGACCGCAAGGAACGGATGGCCTTCGTCGTTGGTGCCGCACTGCAGCGTAACCGCACCGCCGGGTCGATTGTAGCGGATGGCGTTGCTCGCCAGATTATAGATGAGCTCGTCAATCAAGCGCGACACGCCTTCGATGACCACAGGCTTGGTCTCATGACTTATCGTCACATTCGCCTGACGGGCGACCTGTTCAAGACGCTGCTCAACCGCGTAGATGGCACGCGAGAGCTCAATAGGCTCCGTGGAACCAATGGGCACCGCCTCGCCCTCAGTTGCACGCTCGGCCTCGTCCAAGTTAGACAGCGTAAGGATATCGTTGACAAGCGCTGCCAAGCGGCCCGCCTCACGATAGATGCGACCGCCAAAGTTGCGCAGGTCGCCCTCGCCCTCGACCATGCCGTTTGCGATGAGCTCGGCATAGCCCGAAATCGCCGTAAGCGGCGTCTTGAGCTCATGGGTGATATTCGCCGTGAACTCGCGGCGCATACGGTCGTTGTCCGCTAGCACCGCCATTTGGCGCTTGAGTTCCTGGCGCTGCGACTCGATACGCTCAAGCATGGGGACCATCTCGGCATAAGCATGCTCGTAGCTGCGGCGAGGATGGTCCAGATCGACCTCCTGCAACGGCTCAATGATGGCGCGGGACTCACGACGCGCCAAGAAAAACGAGAGCACCGCACCTGCCGCCGCAATGAGCAGCATCGGCGCCACGAGAGACATCAGAATCGCTGCAACGCCAGGTTGGGCTTGCGCCAAGCGAACAACCTGGCCGTTGTTAAGTCGGACGGCTCGGTACAGCATAATCTCGTCGAGCGTGGAGCTTGCGCGCTCCGCAGAACCCGAGCCGCTCTCGAAAGCCTTGGCGACCTCCGGACGATCGCCGTGATTGGGCAACATAGAAGGCGACGCCTCGTTGTCGTAGGCGACCGATCCATCCTTGTTAATCAGCGTGATGCGCAAGTCCTCGCGATCGAGGCTACGCAAGAACGGGATGGGCTCCTGCTGCTCGTCGAGGGCGGCAGCAATGAGCTCAGTTTCCTGCGCCAGATTGGCACTCGTGGCATCCGCCAAAGTGTTTTGCACAAAGAACGCACCCAGCACCGTAAACGCCACGATAACCGCCATGGCGCAGACAAAGATCGTCACAAAAACGCGGTGCGACAGCGTATGTTTTCCCTGGGGGGCGAAGACCACGGGTTACCCCTCCGATGCGGTGGCCGCGGTGTCGTCGCCTTCGGCACCATCACCGGCAGAAGGCTCGGCCAGGCGATAACCCACGCCGCGCACGGTCTCGATGGCGCTGGCATGCTCGCCCAGTTTTTGGCGAAGCGTCTGCACGTGCACGTCAACGGTGCGCGAACCGCCGTCGAAGTCCCAGCCCCACACGCTCTGCAGCAACGACTCGCGGGTAAAGACCACGCCGGGCTTGCGCATGAGGTACTCGAGCAGGTCGAACTCGCGCAGGGTGAGCTTAAGCGGCTCGCCGGCAACGGTCACCTCGCGATGGCTGGGCGAAAGCACGATGTCGCCCACGCTGAGCACATCGCTCGCCTGCTTGACCATGCCGCCGCGACGCAGCAGTGCGCGGCAGCGGCTCGCAAGCTCCATGAGCGAAAACGGCTTAGTCAGGTAATCGTCGGCACCGCCATCGAGCGCCATCACCTTGTCGAGTTCGGTGTCCTTGGCGGTAAGCATCATGATGGGCACCGTCGCCGTCAGGCGATCGGCACGCAGGCGACGCATAATCGCCAAGCCATCGGTGTCGGGCAGCATGATATCGAGCAGCACAGCATCGGGCACCCGTCGCGCCACGGCAGCTTTAAACTCGCCATCGCACGAAAAGCCCTCGGCCTCGATTCCCTGCTTGCGCAGCGCGTAGACTGTCAAATCCCTGATGTTGTCATCGTCCTCGACGTAATAGATCATGTTGAACCCCTTTGCGGCCGATATGACCGCATCTTAACCCTAAAGGCACCTTTACTAGATGGTATCAGCCAAAACGCCCCGTCAAATAATCCGCCGTACGCGGATCGGACGGATTCTTGAAGAGTTGCGCGGCAGGCGCGTGCTCCACCAGCTCACCCAGCAAAAAGAATGCGACCGAATCGGAAATACGCGCGGCCTGCTGCATGTTGTGCGTCACAACCACCAGCGTGCAAGTCTCCTTGAGCGCGCAGGCAAGCTGCTCCACCACGAGCGTCGACACAGGGTCGAGCGCCGAGGTCGGCTCGTCCATCAGCAGAATGTCGGGCTGCACGGCAAGTGCGCGGGCGATGCACAGGCGTTGCTGCTGACCGCCCGAAAGACCCAGGCCCGACTCCTTGAGCTTGTCCTTGACCTCATCCCATAGCGCAGCGCGACGAAGGGAGTCCTCGACCAGCTCATCGAGCACGGCGCGGTCGCGCACACCCATACCGCGAGGACCGTAGGCGACGTTGTCGTAGATGCTCATGGGAAACGGGTTGGGGCGCTGGAACACCATGCCCACGCGCTGGCGCAAACGGCAGATGTCGTAATCGCCCAGGATATCTTGACCATCGAGCGCGATTTTGCCCTCGATGCGGCAATCCTTGATGCCGTCGTTCATGCGGTTAAAGCAGCGCAGCAACGTGGACTTTCCGCAGCCCGAAGGCCCGATGAACGAGGTGATCTGCTTGTCGTGAATCTTGATATTCACGTCCTTGAGCGCATGGTGGTCGCCATAGAACAGGTCGAGGCCCTCGACATCGATGCGCGTCGGCGAGGCGGCAAGATCCTCTGCCGTGGGGCGAGTCGCATCCCCAACCTCGCGCTCATGCGCGGCCTCGGCCTGCGCTTCCATGAGTTCTTCAAGCTCCGTGGGCTCCACAGCCGCAGCAGCCGTCATACCGCATACCTCCATATCGATATCAATTCAGCAGTATCGATAGTAGGAATCGCGGCTCATACGTACGTGAGCACATTGTCAAGTGTTTGTAAGGGCACGCTGGCTATGCGGCGGGCAGCTCGATGGTGAATATCGTGTGTTCGGGCGTCGATTCACATGCAACGGTACCGCCGTGTGCCGCGATGATCTCCTTGGCAATAGCAAGGCCCAGACCGGCACCACCGCGATTGGTTGCACGCGCCGCATCCAGGCGATAGAACTTCTCAAAGATCACCTTGAGCTTAGCCGCAGGGATAGGATCGCCCTGATTGATAAAGCGCACGCGCACGCCACCATCGTCTTGGCGCCTGGCCTCAATCGTGATAGTCGAGCCCTCATAGCTATAGGCGACGGCGTTTTTCATGATGTTGTTGAACACGCGGGCCATCTTGTCGCCATCCACGAGCACCGTCAGGTCCTCGCGAATATCAACTTGGGCTTCCTTATGCTGCTCGTTGAGGATGGGATAGAACTCGTCAGCCACCTGAGCCAGCAGCAACCCCAGATCAACATAGCCGCGCGTGAGCACGATATCGTGGAAGTCAAAGCGCGTGATATCGAAAAACTCTTCGATGAGCGCATCGAGCCGGTGCGCCTTGTCGAGCGCCACGCCCGTAAAGTGCGCGCGTTGCTCAACCGGCAACTCAGGAGCCTCTTGCAGCAGCGAAAGATAGCCCACCACACTGGCAAGCGGGGTGCGTAGGTCATGTGCCAAGTACGTGACCAGATCGTCCTTGCGATGAGACTCGTCACGCAGAGCTTGCTGCACCTTGCGCTCACGGTCACGCACGCGGTTAAGGGCGCCCTCGACCTCCAAGAAGTCGCCGTCGATGTTATCCCAGGTGTCGGGGTAATCGATCAGGCGATCTTGAATACGAGCGGCCAGCACACAATCGGCATGCTGCTCGCCCTGCTCGTAGCCCTGGTAGTACAGGGCGCGGCCGCAAAAGAACAGCACGCACACGGCAAGCGCCAGCACAAAGCCAAGCATGTTGAATACAAAGCCGGCATCGAACAGCACCGGCCCTTCGATGCCGCCGAGCGCCATGGCGCCAATCGCCAACGTCATGGCCCACGCGGCACCGCCAATCACCACGCAACGGCGCACGATTTCAAATCGATCGATTAGCAAAAAGCCGACAAGCAGCACCGCTAAGATTCCGGCGATGTTGTCGATGCCAATCAGCAGCAGGCTCAGCAAAAAGAGCAGCACCGTCGCAAGTGCACGGTTGTCGACGACTGCCCGTACGTATTCAAAGAGTCGATCGGGCACCTCGAATGCCTGCCTATCGTCTTTTGTCATATCCACTTCCCCACCATCAAAGGCGCTATTCAATTATGTAGCCGACGCCCCAGACGTTTTTGATAAAGCGCGGCTTTTGAGCGTCGTCGCCAATCTTTTCGCGCAGGTGGCGAATGTGCACCATCACCGTATTGTTGGAGCCGGGCATAAAATCCTCGTTCCACACCGCGCGGAACAGGTCCTCCACGGCTACCACGCTGCCGCGATGCTCGACCAGATACAGCAAGATGGAATACTCGATGGGCGTGAGGCGCACCGGTGCACCGTCCACCGTTACGGAACGAGCATCGCGGTTGATCTCCAGTCCGTCGAGCTGGATGGTCGGCGACTCGGCCGCCTGCGAGCGGCTACCGTAGCTGGTGTAGCGGCGAAGCTGAGCGTGCACGCGCGCGATGAGCTCCAGCGGACGGAACGGCTTAACCACGTAATCGTCCGCGCCAAGCGAAAGGCCCTCGATCTTGTCTTGCTGGGCATCGCGCGCCGTCAGCATGATCACGGGATAGGTATGGCTGGAACGGATTGTACGCAGCAGCTCAAAGCCATCGATATCGGGCAGCATGACATCCAGCAGCGCCAGATCGAACTCCTGCCCCAAGATTGCCTTGGCAGCATCGGCCCCGCTATAGGCGACCTGTACGTCAAAGCCTTCTTTTGTAAGGTAGATACCAACCAAGTCGGCGATGGCCTTCTCGTCATCAACTACCAAAATGCGCTCGTTCATGCGTGCTCCTCTCGCGCTCCATTATGCCCGAGGGGGCGCACACCACACACAACAAGCGTGGGTGATTAAGTCGGCCTTAAGCACCCTTGTGCCCGTTCGGGCGCGGATGTGAGCCACGCACGCACGCGATGATCGCCGACGCCGGCAAACGATATACTCTAGTTTCAGAAGAGACCATCCCGTCGAAAGCGAAATCTGTGAAGTCCCTCACCTCTTTTGCAAAGCGCTCAGCCCGGCTTGCCGCCGGCTTTGTCTGCGCTATCGCCCTTGCCGCTGGCGTGCCCACCGTCGCCGGCGCCCAAGTGCTCACGACCGACAATGTTTGCGGCAAAACCGCCGATGCGCGCGGCATCACGGCCGAAAACCTGCCCGATATCGATGCGACCAATGCCCTCGTCATGGGCAAAGACGGCACCGTCTACTATGCCCGCGGCGCCGATGAGCAGGTCAAGATTGCCTCGATCACCAAGGTCATGACCGCAATCCTAACCGTCGAGAATTGCAAGATGGACGAGAAGGTCACGGTGAGCAACGCCGCAGCCACCGTGGGCAATTCAACAGCCGGCCTACTCGAAGGCGACGAGCTCACCGTGGAGCAGGCACTGCGCGGCCTGATGATTCCCTCGGGCAACGACGCCGCCATCGTGCTCGCCGAATATGTGGGCAAGAAGATCGACCCTAAGACCAAAGACGCCGAGGCAACATTTGTGAAAGCCATGAACGAGCGCGCTAAGAAGCTCGGTTGCACCGGCACGCTTTTTGAAAACCCGCATGGTCTGGACTTTGATGAGTGGGCTGGCGATATGCACTCAACCGCACACGACGTAGCGCTGATGATGCAGGAGGCCATGAAAAACGACACGATCCGCGAGGTCGTAGCGAGCGAGGATTCCTGGATCGAGGTCACGGGCGCCGACGGCACCGACCATTCGCATTCCATGGACACGCATAACTATTTGCTAGGCCAAGATGGCAACATCGGTGGCAAGACCGGCACCACCGATGATGCAGGCTATTGCTTTACGGGTGCCTACAACCGCGATGGCGACGAGATCTACACCGTCGTTTTGAACTCCACCACCACCGACCAGCGCTTTACCGATACCGCAACCCTTGCCAATTGGTACTACGGTCACAAGGTGACGGTCGCAATCGCCAACACGCAGGAAAAGACCGCCAACGGCAACCCGCTTATGGCGCGCATTGGCCAAACCGACTGGACGGATAAGACGATCGACGCCACGCTCGCCGATCCTACGGCGCAAGCGACCGTGTTTTCCCTTGCCGGCGAGGTGACCGAAAAGGTTAGCTACGACGATCTTTCGGGCACGGTGCATGTGGGCGACAAGGTGGGCAGCGTTACGCTCAAGCAGGATGGCACCAAGATCGCCGTCATGGACCTGGTTGCCGACGAGGAAGGCGCAGGGCCGAATCCCATTGAGTGGCTACTCGTGAAGCTCGATCGCTTGGGCCGCCGCATCGACAACCGCCCGCTCACGGCAGAAAGCGAGACCGTCGCCAAGGCGCCCGAGGTGTAGTGCGCAAGAATAATAAGTCCACTGAAAGGAGGCGTCCGAAAGGATGCCTCCTTTTTTGAGGGTTCGAATCCCCAGCTAACGTGGTTCAACTAAAAAAGGGCCCCTTTCGGAACCCTTCTTTAAAGTCTTACTGGCGGAGAGCTGGGGATTCGAACCCCAGATGCCCTTTTGGGGCATACTCGCTTAGCAGGCGAGCACCTTCGGCCTCTCGGTCAGCTCTCCGTAACAGCCGTTCTATAGTAACCAAACAGTCGAAGTTGGGCAAGAGGGAATTTTCTAATTGCCCAGCGGCCTTTCCTCCTTGCAGTTTTCGCCCCTACCCCAGCGAGCGGTTGAGGGAGCCGAGCTCGTCGTTGCCCATGGTGCGCCACATTTGGAAGATGCAACCGCGCGCCAGGAAAAAGAAGCCGTTATCGACCAGCTGCACGGCGGCATCCGCAAGCTGGTTGGCCACCGCGGGCACGGGCGGCAATTCGAGTCCAGCCCTGCGGATGGTCTCGACCGCTTCCTCGAACGTCGGAGGCTCGCTGACACCCATCTCGTTCATAAGGCCCTGCATTTCTTCCAGCGCGCTGCTGCCCGACTCCTCGCCGCGCGGCACCAGACGGTAACAAGCCAGCGCCAGGTCGAGCTGATCGCAATTCCAATAGGCAAACGCCAAGCGATAGAACAGGTAGCCGATTGCAGAACGATCGCTGGCAATACGTAGGCCGTGGCGCGCCACCTCGATAATCTCGTCAAAGCGCTCCAGACGCGCAAGCACGTTGATGAGCGCAAAGTGCGACTGCATGGACGAGCGCGCCAGATCGTAAAGATGGCGCACCTCGGGCAGTGCTCGTTCAAAGTCCTCTTGCTCGGCGTAAAAGCTGCAGATCTCGTGCTGGGCAAAGTACAGCGCATCGGGCGCACGAAGGATTCGCACAGAGCGGTCTTCTTCCAACACCGGTAGCACCATGCGCACCAGCTGGTTATCGCAAAACTGCGTTTGAACCGGACCTGTCGCCAAAAGCTCGGCGACGGCGCACTTAGCCTCCAACTCCTCAACAAGACGGGAAAAGCCTTCAAAAGCACCTGTACGGTCGACTTTTGCCTGCTCGCGCAATTCAACAACACGGGCCACGTATGGGTCGTCGTCCTCTTCCATGACCTCCAGCTCGTCAGCCGTATCGGCAAGCAGCAGATCG
>DBFVZT010000005.1:0-1216 GCA_048486575.1 Collinsella sp.
CTGCAAAGACGAGCGTCGGTAAGACACGCCGAGGTCGCCGCGGACGGGCTGATATAGGGAGAGGGCCTGACCCCATATCGTTGGGGCCAGGCCCGATTTTGCCTCTTGACAATGTCCTGCTCATATTAAAAGGAACGTCCCCAAGTGCCGCCCCAATGACTACCATGGCAACGCCGCAGGTAGAGGACGGACAGCGAGCGGGCACCAGAGCGAACAAATTGGCATGAAAAGAGGACGGCATAGACCTTCTGGTCATGCCGTCCTCTTTGAATGACAAGTTGTCGCTCTGGTGCCCGCGCAGCGTCGAGCAGTTGCGGCGTTTGGTAAAACGCCGCAACAAACTAGCTCAGCATTGCATCCATCATCTCGGAGTTGACAGAGTCGTCGGCAGACCACTCGCCGTCGTCGTTGCAGGTGTACTTGAAGATAACCGTGGTCTTCCTGGGCTCGGTGGCCTTGGTCACATCGACCATAACCTGACCGGCCATCTTGTACAGCTCGTCATCGGAGGGAACCGTATCAAGCGCGGCGACCTTCTCCTGATACTGGGTGGAGAAGTCCTCGACGATCTTGTTCATGGACTTGCAGGTGATGGAGACCTCGGCGGTCGCGACACCCTTGTCCTCGTCGACCGTCACGTCGCCGATCTCGTAGTCAAAGCCTTCGAGATAGGTCTTGGCATACTCCTTGGGATCGATACCCAACTGCTCGAACTCGTCGCCCGAAGCCTCCTCCAGACCAGAAAGGAACTCGTCGCCACCGTTCTTGACCTCGTCAAACTGAGTCGTAAGATCCTCGGTGATGAGTTCCTCGATCGAAGGGCCTCCACAACCGGAAAGCACGACCACGCATGCAACCAAGACGGCCATGAGGGGCGCAAGCAGCAGCTTCTTTTTCATGTTGTTCCTCCCAATGAGCGGCACTGCGCTTCCCAGACGCGGCGCACGTTGTAATAAGTAAGCCCATACTATCCGCTTATGAACACCCTCGGCAACGCGAAGGCGCGGTCGGTTCGTTTTAGCGTCCGAACGGTTTGCAAGCCCGCCCAACGTGCAATAAAACGCTTCCCCGCGGTGCAATCAGAACCACCCTTAAAAAGGGTGGTTTGCTCTTAGGGTATAACCCACGGGCCCCGGGCTCGCGTCTAAAGGCGCGGGCCCGGACTTCGTCCAGGCCTAGTGCATCTTGACCCGTGGCGCGCCGGTCGAACCGGCGG
>DBFVZT010000006.1:0-2555 GCA_048486575.1 Collinsella sp.
CCTTCGACTCGAATTCTTGACGGCCTGAACAATCGTCAATATCGGTCGGAGGGGTGGCTTTGTAAAGCCGTTTGTCTCCACCCGCGTAGCGGGTGGTTTAAAGCTGGCCGCTGCGCGGCCAGCAGACTAAAGTCTTGAAACGAAGCGGGGCCGCTGGCAACATCGCCAGCGGCCCCGCTTTTTGCGCTATGCGCTATACCCTACTCGGCATCCTCGACCTCATACGAATCGGCCTCAGCGGGCTCATCGCCCGTGCCCGTTGCCGTCTCGCGCGCCTCGTCAAACGCCGCCTTCATGGTCTTGTTACCCCAAGTAAGCTTGCGGATCGTAAGTTCATCAGCCTTGTTGTGGGCCAGGCGCAGGTTCTCGGTGCTGCGGCGCAGGTCGTCCTTGGTCTTCTCGAGCTGTTTGATGGCAGCATCAATCTCCTTGATGGCCGATTCAAACTGCTTGCTCGCCAAGTTATAGTTGCGCGAGAAACCGTCCTTGAACTTTTCCATCTTGGCTTCGAAGTTCGTGACGTCGATATTCTGCTGCTTGTACTCCGCCAACTCCTGCTTATAGCGCAGCGATCCCATAGCGGCGTTGCGCAGCAGCGTGATCATGGGAATGAAGAATTGCGGGCGGATCGCGTACATCTTCTCGTAGCGGTAGCTCACGTCCACGATGCCGGCGTTATAGAGCTCGCTCTCGGGCTCGAGCAGGGTGCAAAGCACCGCGTACTCGCAGCCCTTCTGACGACGGTCATGATCGAGCTTCTTAAAGAAGTCCTCGTTCTTGTGCTTGGTCGCGGTCTCGTCGTTCTCATTTTTCATCTCGAACATAATCGAGATGATCTCGTTGCCGCTCGCGTCGCACTCACGGAAGATAAAGTCGCCCTTGGTGCCCTCGGATGCATCGTTGTCTTTCTCAAAATACGCGTTGGGAAACGCCGTCATACGCAAGCGATTGAACTCGGTCTCGCAGTGCTGCTCGAGCGATTCGCCCACCATCTTGGTAGACAGGCGCACCTTCATGTCCTTCAGGCGCTCGATCTCTTCGTCCTTGTAGCGGATCAGTTCATCACTCGCACGCTTGGCCTGCGCAAGCTCGAGCTCGTGTGCCGCCTTGGCCTGCTCCTCGCGAGAATCACGCACCGCCAGCTCACTCGTGAGCTTGGCGCGCGCCTCATCACGCTCACGCTCCGCCGCGGCGACTGCCTCCGATAGGTTCATTTTGGCCGTCAGTTCCTGTTCGCGCAGCTGCGCACGCAGGCCCTCGGCCTCCTGCTCAGACTGAGACTTCGCAGCAGAGAACTTCTCCTTCACTTTCGCCTGATAGTCGGCAAGCGTACGCTCAGCTTCGCTGCGAGCGGCTTCAAGCTCGCGCTGCGACTCTGCCGCGGCAGCGGCAAGCGCCATCTCCTGGGCCTTGCCCGCCGAGGAGAGCTTTGCCTGCAGCTCGGCAATCTGAGCGTCGCGGGCGGCCAGGTCGTTTTGAGCGGCGTTACGCACCGCGGCCTCGGCGAGCTTGGCCTCGTCATCCTTGCGACCTAACTGCGCACGTAAACTATCAATCTCGCGCTGAAGCTCGGCGTTCTCCTTCTGCGCATCGGCACGGGCCTCAACCGCCGCACGCTGGCTTGCACTCTCGCGTTCTGCGGCAGCGCCCTCGAGCTTGGCACGCAGCTCGGCAAGCTCGGCGTCGCGCTTGGCAACTTCCTGCGCCAGCTCTTGAGCCGCGGCGTTTTTCTGCTCGGCAAGCTGAGCGCTGCGCTGAGATTCCACCTCCTGCAAGGCGGCCGTCGAACGAAAGCGTTCAAGCTCCAGCGCCTGCTCGCCCTCGCGCTGGACGGCCTTCACGCGCTCGTCCAGGTCGCGCGAGAACTCGGCATCGCGCACCTGTTTGACGATATCCGCATAGCCGGACGCATCGACCTTAAAGACTTCGCCGCAATGCGGGCACCTGATCTCGTTCATAGCAGCTCCTCGATGGACGCAAATTTCAACCGCCTACACTCTACCGCGCTATGCGGACAAAAAAGGCGCCGCCGCCATAATGGCAACGGCGCCAAAACCACCACAAAGGTGCCTGTGAACTGCACCCCGAAACTTGGACTGAATAAATAGCGACTACGCCGCAAGGGCCCGGTTCCGGAACTCCTCCGGCGTCAGGCCCTTCAATCTTACCTGCCTGCGCCGCGTGTTCCAATGGGCTATGTACCCCTCCAGGTCGCGCTTGAAGTCCCCGAAGCTGCCCCACTCCCTGCCGCGGTAGAACTCGTCCTTCACGTGGCCGAAGAGCTGCTCGGTGGCGGCGTTGTCGATGCAGTTCCCCTTGCGCGACATGCTCTGGGTGATGCCCGCCCCCTCCAGCCTGGAAGTGTAGGACTCGTGCTGGTACTGCCAGCCCATGTCCGAATGCATGGTCGGCGCCGCCCCGTCGGGCAGGGCCTCGAGGAGCCGGTCGAGCATCCTGTGCTGCTGGGCGAGGTCCGGCGAGGTCGATATGTCGCTCGCCACGATCTCCTTCGTGCAGAAGTCGAGCACCGGGGCCCAGTAGGCCTTGGCGCCGGC
>DBFVZT010000007.1:0-46531 GCA_048486575.1 Collinsella sp.
GAGCAGGACAAGGCGCCACACATGGTCGAGGACGTTCTGAAAACTAAGCCCGGACCCCGCCGGACAGGTCGCACTACTCGCAGAGCAGCTTAGCAATCTGGACGGCGTTGGTTGCCGCGCCCTTACGGATTTGGTCGCCGCAGCACCAGAAGGTGATGCCGCGCGCGGCCTCAGGGTTCGAGATGTCGCGGCGCACGCGACCGACCCAGATCAGGTCCTGGTCGGACGTATCCATCGGCATGGGGAAGCGGTCGTGCGCATCCTCGGCGCTCATGTCGTCAACCAGCTTCACGCCGGGAGCGGCAGCCAGCGCGGCACGGGCCTCCTCGACCGTAATATCGCGCTCAAACTCGAGCGTAATGCTCTCGGAGTGCGAGCGCAGCACCGGCACGCGCACGCAGGTGCAATTCACGCGCAGCTCGGGCAGGTGCATGATCTTGCGGCCTTCGTTTTGCAACTTCATCTCTTCGGAAGTAAAGCCCTCCTCCTTGACGCCGCCAATCTGCGGAATCAGGTTGCTCGCCAGCTGGGCGGCAAAAGCGCGCGGCTCGGGAATCTCCTCGCCACGACCTAGGGCGGCCAGCTGGGCCTCAAGCTCGGCCATACCGGGAGCACCAGCGCCCGAAGCCGCCTGGTACGTCGAAACGATCATGCGCTTCACGCCGGCGAGCTGATGCAGCGGCCAGGTGGGAACCAAGCCGATGATGGTCGCGCAGTTGGGGTTGGCGATAAGGCCGTGATGCCACTTGATGTCGTCGGCGTTGATCTCGGGCACGACCAGCGGCACCTCGGGATCCAGACGGAAGGCGTGGCTGTTGTCGACCACGACGGCGCCGCGCTTGACGGCCTCGGGCAGCAGTTCCTTGGCGATATCGTCGCCGGCGGCGCCGAGCACGATGTCGCAGCCCTCAAAGGCCTCGGGGCAAGCCTCCTCAATCACAACCTGCTCGCCGCGGAACTCGACGGTCTTGCCCGCAGAGCGCGCGCTCGCTAGCAGCTTGAGCTTGCCGACCGGAAACTCCTGCTCGTTGAGGCACTCGAGCATCTGGGTGCCCACGGCTCCCGTCGCGCCCAAAATAGCAACCGTGTACTGTTTCATGCTTCCCCCTTTAAAGGCTGTGGCTTTTGCCCGCACGCCGAGCAGGCCGATTATTGTTGCCAGTGTATACAAGAACAGGGCGGGCACGAAACCCGCCCCGTCGAAACGAAACCGAAACGAAACGCCCCGCCGTAGTTTTTGAGGCAAGTCCCAAAAATCTACTGGGATAGCAGCTACTTGTGGAGCGAGGCCAGGGCGGGATCGACCGGTGCGGGAGCCTCCAGGTCGGAGACCTTCACGATGCCGTTTTCGTCGGAGAAGGCACGGTAAATGGTCTGAATCGCCAGGTCGAAGTCTTTCTCCTCGACACCGATAATGATGTTGATCTCGTCGCAGCTCTGCGAAATCATACGCACGCTCACGCCCGCCTGGCCAAGCATGCCAAACAGGTGGCCAGAGATGCCAGCACGACCGCGCAGGTTGCGGCCAACGGTAGCGATAAGCGCCAAGCCCTCGACAACCTCGATCTCGAGCGGCTCGACCTCCTGTTGAATGTCGCCCACGAGCGAGTACAGCGAATCGTGAACGTCCTGCTCCTGCACCACGGCGCCAAAGCGGTCGACGCCGGTGGGCATGTGCTCAACGGAAACGTCATAGCGCTCGAACACCGAAAGCGCGCGGCGCATAAAGCCAACGCGGGGCTTGGTGCGGTCGCGGGCCACATTGATGGCGACAAAACCGCGTTTGCCGGTCACGCCGGTAATGATGGGCTCTGCCTCACCCTCGTCAGCCGTCTCGCTAATGATGGTGCCGGGGTCCTGCGGCGCATTGGTGTTTTTGATGACCAGCGGAATACCCGCCTCGCGCACGGGGAACACGGCCTCCTCGTGCAGGACGCTTGCGCCCATGTACGAAAGCTCGCGCAGCTCCTCGTAGGTAACGCGCGCAATGGGCTGAGCTTCGGGGACAATGCGCGGATCGGCAGAGTAGAAGCCCGAGACGTCGGTCCAGTTCTCGTACAAGTCGGCACCAAGGCACTTGGCCAGGATCGAGCCGGAAATATCGCCGCCACCACGGTCGAGCAGCTTGATCTGCCCCTCACGCGTCGCGCCGTAGAAACCGGGCATAACAAAGCCGCCCTGCTGACCGTACTCCTGCACCAGCTCGGAGGTGCGGTTCATGCTGAGCGTACCGTCGTGATGGAACGCAACGACCGTCGCGGCGTCCAGGAACGGCAGACCCAGGTACTCGGCCATCAGGCGAGCGGTGAAGTACTCGCCACGGCTCACGAGCTCCTCGGTGGAGTAGCCGCCCGAGCGGGCGCGCTCGGCAAAGGCCGCGAACTCCTCGCGGATGGGATAGGTGAGCTCCAGCTCGTCAGCGATATCAAAATAGCGCTGGCCAATGTCCTCGAGCAGCTCCTCGCACGACACATGGTACTTAACGTGTGCGTTAACCAAGTAGAGCAGGTCGGTCACCTTGGTATCGCCCTTAAAGCGGCGACCGCAGGCAGAAACCACCACAAAACGGCGGGCCGGGTCGGCATCGACAATGGCCTTGATCTTCTTAAAGTGTTCGGCGTCGGCGACCGACGAGCCGCCAAACTTGGCAATCTTAATCATGGGCTGGAGGTTACCTTTCTAAAAGCCTCTGCAAACCTGTTTTGCGCGCTCTGATACCATGGTTTCACCGATTGGGACCAAGGCATCCGAGGAGCAGTGTTATATGGGAACTTATCATAGTACACGAGGACGCACTTTATCGTGCTCAAGTAAGGTGGCAATCCGTACCGGCATCGCTCCCGACGGGGGTTTGTTTGTCTCGGACGAGCTCGGCACCCAGCAGGTCGATATCAGCTCGCTTGCAGATAAATCGTACTTTGAAATCGCTCAAGATGTGTTGGGAATGTTACTGAATGATTACACAGCCGAAGAAATTTCGGCCTGTGTGAATGAGGCTTACCGCGGTACGTTTGCAAGCGATGAGGTTACGCCGCTTGTCAAACTCGACGCCGCACCGGGCGCCGACGCCCCGCAAACCTATGTGATGGAGCTCTTTGGCGGCCCCACGAGCGCCTTTAAGGACGTCGCCCTGCAGATGCTCCCCCGTCTGATGGCCCGCACCTCTGCCAAGGACGGCGGCGCCGAGCGCATCATGATCGTCACCGCCACGTCGGGCGACACCGGCAAGGCCGCACTCGCCGGCTTTGCCGACGCCCCGGGCACGGGCATCACCGTCTTTTATCCCGAGGGCAAGGTCAGCCGCGTCCAGAACCTGCAGATGTCTACGCAGGAGGGCGACAACGTCGCTGTCTGCGGCATCCGCGGCAACTTTGACGACGCCCAGAGCGCCGTCAAGCGCATCTTTGCCGATAAGGAGCTTGCCGAGCGCCTGGAGGCCGCTGGCACGGTGCTTTCGAGCGCCAACTCCATCAATGTCGGCCGTCTGGTACCGCAGGTCGTCTACTACTTTGCCGCCTATGCGCAACTGCTGCGCGCCGGCGCTATCGAGGCTGGCGACGCCGTAGAGTTCTGTGTGCCCACCGGCAACTTTGGCGATATCTTGGCCGGCTACTACGCCAAGCGCATGGGTCTGCCCGTCGCCAAGCTCGTCGTGGCGAGCGACAAGAACAATGTGCTGGCCGACTTCCTGACCACCGGCGTTTACGACCGTAACCGCCCGTTCTTCACGACCATCTCGCCGTCGATGGACATCCTCATCAGCTCCAACCTGGAGCGCATGCTCTACTTCCTGTCCGATGGCGACTGTGAGCTCGTTGCCGGCCTTATGGCGCAGCTTGCCCAGACCGGTCGCTACGAGGTGCCCGCCGAGCTGCTGGCAAAGATTCAGAGCGTCTTTGGCTGCGGCTGGGCCAGCGAGGACGAGGTCCGCGCTGCCATCAAGACCTGCTGGGATGCGAACGGCTACGTGATCGATCCGCATACCGCCTGCGGCTATCACGTCTTTGAGCAGGTCGCTCCCGCCGAGGGCGCCAAGGCCCGCGTGCTGCTTTCGACCGCCAGCCCTTACAAGTTCCCACGCGCCTGCTGCGACGCCCTGGGGCTCAACGTTCCCGAGGATGATTTTGAGGCTATGCGTGTGCTCGAGCAGGCCACCGATACGGTCGCCCCGGCACAACTTGCCGAGCTCGAGTCCAAGCCCGTCCGCTTTGAAGACGTCTGCGACGTCGATGAGATGGCAAGCTACGTCGAGTCTGCAGCAAAACGAATGAGCACCAACTAAACCCCTTATTAAGCGCCGGCGAAAGCCGGCGCACCTTCTTTTATCAGAAACCCACCGGGATGATGACGAACTGACATGCGGGTCTGGCCGTTTAGTTCGTCGCGAGTTCCGCACGAGCCGGAAAGCACTTAATGTGCTTTCCGAGCGAGCCAGGACTGCCCAAGCAGCGAACTAAACGGCCAGACCCGCCCAGGAGGACCCACATGATCAAAATCACCGTCCCAGCAACCAGCGCCAACCTAGGCATCGGCTACGACACCCTCGGCATGGCCGTCAGCCTCTACTCGCACTTCACCTTCGAGCGTACCGACAAGCTCACCATCACGGGCTGCCCCGAGGAGTTCCAAAACGAGAACAACCTGGTCTATGTGAGCTTTGTCGATGCTCTGGCCGCCTGGGGCGAGCAGGCCTTCCCCGTCGCTATCGACATTCAGACCGATGTGCCCGTCGCCCGCGGCCTGGGTTCCAGCTCCACCTGCGTCGTCGCTGGCATCATGGCGGCCGCCGCGCTGACGGGCCACACCGTCGACCGTGCCGAGCTCGTCCGCATTGCCACCGAGGTCGAGGGCCATCCCGATAACGTCGCCCCTGCCATCCTGGGCGGTGCCGTTTGCTCCTTTACGCCGACTGATTCGCTCCCCCAGTGCCTGCGCTACGAGGTGAGCGACAAGCTTCGTTTTATTACTGTGATTCCGCCCTACGAGGTGCATACGAGCGAGGCTCGCAAGGTTGTGCCGCAGGAGATTCCACTCTCCACCGCCGTATGGCAAATGGGCCGCATCGCCGGCATGACGCGCGGTCTCGAGACCGGCGACCTTGACCTGATTGCCGCCGCCAACGACGACCGCATCCAGGAGCCCTATCGCCGCCGCCTGATTCCCGATTACAACGCTGTGCGCGACACCTGCCTTAACGGCGGCGCCAAGACCATCTGGATCAGCGGTTCGGGCTCGACCCTTATGGCTGTGACCGACGACACCATCGTGGCAAAGTTCCTACAGGTCAAGCTGCGCGAGCAGTTCCCCAAGTGCGATACGCATATTCTGACGTGCGACACCGAGGGCGCTCAAATCGAGTACCTGTAGCGCCCTGCCTCATTGCTCTCACCGGTCCCCTTGGGGCTTCCCCTGAAAACGTCCTCGATCATGAATTGCCCCGTCGTGCGCTTCGCGCGACGGGGCAATTCGATCTGCGGATTGTTTTCAGGGGAAGCCCCAAGGGGACCTGCGCAGCCTCGACAGGATAATCGCATTCGCTGATTTAATTATCGCCCGATTCGCGGCGCAATCTATTTATCTCCGCTGCTCAGAACCGCCTCAAGTCTTTGCACGAGAACTCCGACGGTAATTCCAAGTGCCTCTGCATAGGCGAACTGCTCATAAACCCTAAGACTGCGTTCCCCGGTTTCGACTTTCGAGATGAACGACTGAGGTACCCTCAGTTTCTTTGCGAGTTCAACCTGAGTGATACCTTGTTCCCGACGAATCTGGGAGAGGCATTTTCCGCATGTCCTATTAGCATCAACGTTCATATCGTTTACGCTATATTCCATTTTGATATATCCCAAACTAGGATATATTCATGTGAGTATCTGTTTCACTTATCGCAATTGTTCGCATCGCACATTTGAAACGAGAGAGGGGACTCGATAAGCATGGATGACGAGATGAAAGAGCCCAATAGTGAGCAAACGCCCAGTGCATCTGATGAACAGAAGCCGAATATCGAAGGGAAGCTGGTTTCTGATGGTGCTGACGACACCACCTCCCCTGACGATCGATCATCAAATGAAGACGGTGCCACATGCAATAAGGAAGAGGACGATTCACTTCTAACGAGTGCCATTAACAAACTTGGTGGTAATAAACGAGCGGCTATCGCAACTGCTGCGATAGTTGCCGTCATCTTCTGCTTACCCATGCTGTTTCCTCAAATGTTTTGCACCCACAAACTTTGGACCAATGCAAACTGTACAAGCCCTCGCACCTGTAAAAGTTGCGGCAAAACCGAGGGGAAACCGCTCGGACATGAATGGGAAGAAGCAACATGCACGGTTCCGAAGACCTGTCAACGCTGCGGCAAAACCGAAGGGAAACCCCTTGGGCATCAACCAGGTTCTTGGACTACCGAAGTCGATTACGTTGACGCCACCTCGAAGGAAATTCGAGAATGCGGGAGATGCGGAGAGGTCGTTGACACCCGCAACGAAAAGGAAATTACTTCCTTTCTTGGCGACGGATCGTTTTCAATTTCACCTGAAGGCTTTATTGAACGACTTAACGAGGAATTCTCCGATATTCCCAATTGCAGCAGTATGAAGGCGAGTTACGAGTTAGACGATAGCGGCACGGGACTCGAGCTTCAGATAAAAAATGGCTCTACGCTTGCCGGTATTGGAGGTTTTTTCTCGGACTCGAGCAGTCAACTACTATTCAGCTATCTTGGATCAGAAAACTGCTTCAAAAACATAGTCATGTACTTCGAAAATTCAGATTATGCCGCGGCGACAGCATTAGCAACCATACAAGCAATTGATCCAACACTCTCATTTTCCGACGCTAAGGAGATTGGCGCTGCCTGCGTAGGTACGCCAACTGTCAAAAATGGAATTACGTACGCAATCTTAGCTTCAAATGGAGAATACTGGCTGAGTACCCGAATTGAATAATTTACTTTAATTGCTAAATGCAGACGCCTCTTACTCGCGGCATATTAAAGTTCAACCCCTGCTAGCATCGTCAATCGAAATATGCCCCGCCGAGCACTTTAGCTTGGCGGGGCATTTCAATACGTAGGCGGATTTTGATACCTAGAAGGCCCACATGCCCCCACTAGGCAGCCGGCTTCGCTGCTCAAATTGCTCGAACTGCAACTTGAGCAATCAGCGGCCAGCATCTCTTTTAGGCTGCGCTAGTTTCTTTGTATTCAAAGACTGGCTCTAAGATGTCTTCGATGCTGCAGTGCAGGACTTTCGCCATATCCCTTACGGTTGTTACCGATGCTTCGTTGATGTTTCTCTGGCGCTGTTCGTACATTTGGATTGAGCGGAGTGATACGCCCGATTCGTATGCCAGGTCTTGTTGGGTTTTCTTGAGCCTCTTTCTTGCTTGCGCCAGTTTAGTTTGACGAGGTGTTTTCTTCGCCATATCGCAGACGAGGCGAGCCACGCGTTCCTCCGAGGCTTCATGCCAGGGATAGTACAGACTGCGCAGTGCGTCAAACGGAACGACATGCAGCAGGTCTTCGAAAGACTCCCCTAAACGCCACTGCAGATATGCCAGTATCCAGCCTGTCCAATACTCTGGCGTCTTCTCAAAACGATAGGTGCGATCCGGTATAGACCCGCTCTGATAGCCGGACCTTTCAGCGATAAGCGCGAACAGCTCAACGCCCGATTTTCCCGATACGACCCATGCGTTGCCGCGTTCGAACTCGCGAGCTACGCCGCTCAGGCAAAAGAGTTCAGCAACTTCCGATCCTTCTGCTCCATAATCGTTAACGGCATAGTCAAAGCAGTCGCCGAGGTTGTTCATTGCATCCTCGAGGTAGTAGACGGGGTATGTCCTACTCGGCCCACAATCCGTTAACTCTTGGATCATTTAAATCAACCCTCCCTGCCATTAAATCCCTAATGTCGATACCTTCGGAATCGAACCCGTTAACCGTATCCAAGTATTTGCGTCGAGCATTCTGCTCTCGCTCAAAACGCTTGGGATAAAACTCAGACCCCAAAGCCTGCTTCCAATCGCAGAATCTAATCGCCGAAAATGCGCACTCGCTCATAAGAGCATATTGGATACCCAAATCACCCAAGCGCATGATACGTTGCAGCTGCCTGAGCGAGATCATGCCGCTGACAAACTGTCTTGCAAACGAAAAATAGGAGTCGTCGGCGCGATAACCTCGAATTACGTCATAGGGAGAAATATCAATCAGGCAGTTATCCAGCAGATAGCGAAGTCCTTCGCGCGCCAGCGGTGTCGAAACATTGAACTCCCTATTGTTAGCCAAAATCGCAAGCCAATTGAGAATTGAAAACTCCCCGGACTCCAAATCCAAGACTGCGAGACCATCCATATCGAGCTCATATCGATTTGCAATGCCATCAGACTCAGTCCGACATGCCCACTCCATTGCCATTTCCTCATGTGGCGTGCAATAAAACCCACACCCATAGTCATTGAATTGTCTGCATTTATCCAACGACGGATGCTCGACAACAACCTCCGACCCGTGCCAAAGCTCCATATCGACCTCCAAACAAAAATATCACCCCAGTGATAGTGTACCAATAACTATCACTGGGGTGATATAGATAGATGCAAACTATTGCCTGCCAAGAACCCTTACTAGAGGCAAGCCTCGGCGATGCGCTTTTTGAGTTCGTCTATGCCGGTGCCGGTCTGGGAGCTTGTGATGATCACGTTCTCGGCCGGAACGTTGAGCTGCTTTTTGATGGCTGCTGCCTGGCGGGCCTGTTGGGTGCGGCTGAGCTTGTCGGCCTTGGTGAGACAGACGATAAAGTTGAATTCGTTGCCCTGCAGGTACTCAATCATGTCGTGGTCGAGCTTGCTGGGGTCGTGGCGAATGTCCACCAACGACACGACAAGATTAAAGCTGCGCTCGGAGTCGAAGAAATCGCCGATGAGCTCTGCCCAGCGGTCGCGCTCGGCCTTAGAGCGGCGCGCGAAACCGTAGCCCGGCAGGTCGACGAAGTGCACGTCGTCGGCCTCAAAGAAGTTGATGTTGCTCGTCTTGCCCGGCGTGCTCGAAACCTTGACTAGGTTCTTGCGGCCAAAGAGCTTGTTCATGATCGACGACTTGCCCACGTTGGAGCGGCCGACAAAGCTCACCTCGGGGCAGGTGGACTCGGGAATTTGCGAAACCTTGCCGTAGCTGGCAACAAACTTGGCAAGCTGGTAGTTAATGGAATCGGCCATGGACACTCCTTGGTCGTAGGTTCTTACAAAATGGCCGTGCTCTTACGCGGCGGCAATACGGCGAACAATATCGAGCGTGATGTCACTTGCGGCACGAGCGTAGTCGAACAGATCAAACTCACGGTCGCAAATCGCATCGTACGCCTCGTCACAATTATCGCTGATAGCACGCAGCACCAGGCAATCGACACCATTTTTGGTTGCGACATGGGCAATTGCCGCGCCCTCCATGCCGACACAATCGGCATGCGTCGCCTCGATAGCATCATTGCGCATAGTAGCGCCCGTCACAAAGCGGTTACCCGTGGCAATCGTTCCGACCAGGAACTGCTTGGCGCCCTCGTTCGAAGCGGTTGCACTTGTCGAAGCGTCAACAAACCCACGCTCGGCAAGCACATCGGCTGCGATATCGACAAGCGCAGGCGTCGAGGCAAACTCCTCGAGCCCCGGTGCGGACTCGGCGATAAGCGCGGTATCGGTATCCAGATAGCGTAGGCGTTTGCCAATGACCACGTCGTCGATATGGAGCTTGGGGTTCAAACCGCCCGCAATGCCCGAAAACACAACAGCCTGCGGAGCATACTTGCTAATGAGGTGCTGTGTTGCAGCGGCGGCGTTCACCGTGCCCATGCCCGCCGTTGTGGCGACAACTGTCAGGCCGTCGAGCTCACCGCTCACAACGATCAAGCCTGCCTCCCGTGCCTCGCAAACGTCGCTCAGCTCTTCCTTAATCTGCATGATCTCTTTTTCGAGCGCACCGATAATCGCGATGGTAGCCATACCATTCCCCAAACCTATACGAAATTCTCAACCAAGGTATGGTACCAGCATTTTGTTTGACCTCGCCAAACGAACACGCTAAGCCAGTGCAGCTCGCGTATCAAACAGAGCCTTTGCAATCGCGGCCGTAACCTCGCTCGAACGATCACTCCATGGCATCGATGTCATGACGCTCATGACATAGGTACGGCCATCGATGTCGATGAGGCCTGCATCGCATGTCGAATAGTAACCATCCTCGCTAATCCAGCCTGCCTTGTTGCGCACCAAAACCTGCTCGTCCGCAATGCCATCGCGAATAAACGAGCGCGATGTTGATGCCAGAAGGCCCGACAACCACTGTGAAGTCTCGGTATCCATGCTCAGATACTCGCTCATCTCACGCCATAACCTCGCAGAAGTGCGCGGGCAGTAGGTCGGAAAATCACTCATCGGATCCAGTGCCGTTTCGTCATCAACACCCAGATTGGCAATCCAATCCTCATAGCCATCATGGTCAAACGCCGCGCGTAACGCGATAAACGAATCGTTGTCTGAGTTGGCGACGGCATTCTCGATAAGGTCGCGCACCGTCTGCCAACCCATGTTGTAGCCACCATAGGTGCCAAGGAAGTCATCGAGTGAAACCTGGCCCGTCTCGACCAGAGATTCGCAGATGTACAACGCATAGAGTGCCTTGTAGCTACTCGCACCGTACACCTCGACATCAGCGTTATACGTCACGCCCTTACCGCTCGACAGGTCGTAAAACACCACGCCCACATCGCCCAGCTCCTGCGCCTGGTCAAGCGCATTCTGGAGTGCGGCGAGGTTCTCATCCTCCAGGGCGAGGATCTGGTCATCAACCAGTGAGAAGGTCTGCACGGTATCGCCTGAGGGAATATCGTTAAAGTCCGCCTTCGAAAGCCCCGTCTTGAGGTTCGCTGTCGACAGGGTTTGACTTGCGGTGACTTTAGATTCAGAGACCTTTTTGTTTTGCGTCTGTACCGTTGACGCATCTGAATGTGCCATTCGCTCCGATGCGTAGGTTTTGGCGGTAATTCCGAGGATAATAACCGCCGACGTTAGCATCCCAATGGCGGCAATCTTCCTCACGCGGATGCGAGTGTCGGCAAGGCCACGCGAAGACGTGTCCTTCGTCTTATATCTGCTGCCATGCTGCGGCACATACTCGTCCCGCGATGCGATGTTTCGCACGTGGTCTCCTGACTGCTACCGTTTATATACGAGCAGCATGATACCGAGCAGGCATTTCTTTCCAAAGATATTCAGCGGCGTTTAAGGTGTCTTTAAAGAAACCACAAGCGTTTCTATGCATTTTTGCCAATTCTGTTGCACATCTCTACCCAAAACGCAGTTGCGGTGAAATAGTTCCTGTTTGGGCGGCATAAGCCGAAAAACAAGAACTATTCCACCGCAACTTGACGGGGCTCTTTGGCAATCAACTTGGTGCCCAGGGGCGCTCATTTAAGTCTGTCCCCAATGAGTGCCTTTGGGGCGCAAAAATGGCACGCTAGCCGATGGCGTTTTTTAGCTCCGCACGGCGCTCTTTCATGCCGGCCATGACGGCGTTGCGCAGCTCGGGCATGCGCGCGGTATCCATCTGGGGCACGCCCTCGAGCTTATAGGGAATACCCAGTTGCTCGTACTTGACGACACCCATCGTGTGATACGGCAGCATTTCCAGGCCCACCACGTTGTGCCATGGAGCGATCAGGCGACCGAGCTTCTCGCATTCCTCCGCCGTGTCGGTGATACCCGGCACCACCACATGGCGAATAACAACCTTAATCTTGCGATGGGCAAGCTCATCGCCAAACGCCAGGATGCGCGCAGGATCGCAACCGGTCAGCTTTTTATGCTCAACCGGATCGGCATGCTTGATGTCGAGCAGCACCATATCGGTCTCGTTGAGAACAGCATCGAACTTCTCCGGATGCTTGGGATCAAATGCATAGCCACAGCTGTCTAGGCAGGTGTGTACGCGGCCATCGGGGTTGTTGTGCATTGCACGGAACAGGTCGGCCAAAAACTCGGGCTGCAGGAGCGGTTCGCCGCCCGAAACGGTAATGCCGCCGCTACGGTAGAACTCATGGTTGCTCTGGAACTCGTCCATCAGATGCTCGACGGTCACCATGGTGCCGCCGTTAACCGACCAGGTATCGGGGTTGTGGCAATACGCACAACGCATGGGGCAACCCTGAACAAACACTACAAAGCGGATGCCGGGACCGTCGACCGTTCCCATCGTCTCGATCGAATGCACGCGACCCAGGGCATACGCAGAGTCCTCGGGATGAGCATCCACACCCTCAAGCGTCATCTCAGCCATTCCCGCTACCTTGCCTCTCTTTGGTTTTAGCTACATACATGCCAGAGCCATTCTAGCCCATACGCATGATGCTGAAACGGTTTAGCATTCAATTGGATTGCCCTATTTGACCGCACGCAAAAGCGGCGGGAAGGTTATCGCAACCCGCCCGCCGCCGTGGCAATTGATATCGATTACGCCAGCCCTTACGCCTTAAGCGTAAGCACCGCACCAAAGGCTGTCGGACCGCAATGGCTCGAGATGACGCCACCGACCTGAGTCCAGGTAACGTCCTTAAAGCCCAGATCATGCGCATAGACTTCCATATCGTCGCGCAGCTCCTCGGAAAGGCCCACTGAATACGCCAAACCAATGTGCGAGTAATCAATATCGCCCTTCGCAACCATGTGATCAATAAAGGCACGGGCGCATTTGAGCATAGAGCCGCGGAGCTTCTTGGTCGCCACGAATTTGCCACCCGTTACCTCAATGCAAGGCTTAATCTTGAGCAGATGGGCACCGAGGAATGCCACGTTGGACAAACGACCGCCGGCCTTAAGGAAGGCAAGGTCGGTAGGAACAAAGCCCAACAGCACGCGGTCCATAACGGAATTGGTAAAGGCGAAAATCTCGTCGACGGTGGCATCCGGATGGGCTTCGATATACTTGGCGGTCTCAACGGCGACAAGCGACTGGCCCACCGACACAAAGCGCGTATCCATGGAGAAGACGTAATCGCGGCCCTTTGCCGCAATCTTCGACGACTGATGCGAGCAGGTCGTAACCTCGGAATACGCAAGATGCAGAATGGTCGCATCGGGCCGCTCGGCGTGAATGCGGTCGTACACATGCGCAAAATCCGCCGGCGAGCAACCGCTGGTCTTGGGCATCACGCCAAACTCGTTGCAGCGCGAATAAATCTCGAGCGGATCGATGGAACCGTCATCGACGGTCTCGTCACCAATCGTGACATGCATGGGCACACGCACGATGCCGTAGCGCTCGCAGAGCTCCGGCGTCACATCCGACCCAGACTCAACCACGATTACGTACTTGCCCATTATTATCACGACCCATCTCGACATTGGCTTTTCAATACATGGCACGCGCCGCCGCACTGTTGCACAACGGCGTCCAAGCGCCAAAGAGACGCCGCCCCTTGCGCACAACAAAGGACAGCGTCTCCCTGGAAAACTCCGTGCTAACCTGAGATTCTACACGGTTTATTACTAAGTGTTACTTACTCCGCAAACGGTCGCTATACGCGATAAACGGTAGTTGGCCGCGGCAACTGCGATTCATTTCGCCCAGCAAGTCCAATCGTGCCCCATGCACGGTTAATGCACGAGGCGGTAGAAATTCATCGATGCCGCACCCTCGGCATGCAACCCCATCGCCGAAACCGCCGGCGAATAGGTACGGCTCGTAAGTGCCGCCTCGCCGCCATTTGCAAAAATCTCGACAATCGTAGTGTCCGAAAGCACGCGCAGGTCGCGAAGCTCGCTGAGCTCGATCGACCTCTGGTCGCGCCCATAGCCTTCGTCACCCATGTCGAGGGTAAGCATCCCGCCTGCATAGCGCACAAAGACACCCTTGCGGATTTCGAGCTCGACCATCTTGGTGCCCTCACAGGAAACCACAAGATCAAACAGGCGGCCCGGCTCCTCAACGGTTTCACCGCCTGTCGCGCGAACGCAGTCGCCGCGCATCCTCTCAATCTCGTGCGCCGGCTGCTGACAGAGCTTACCATCGCGCATGCTCAGCTCTCGCGGCACCGTCAACGCGCACTGCCAGCCGCGCGCCACCGTCGGGTTTTCCGCCGTCGCATCGGGGCAACCCGACCATCCGATCATCAAACGCCGGCCTGCAGCATCCTCAAAGGACTGCGGAGCATAGAAATCAAAACCGGCATCGACCATCGGGGGCATGCCCTGCCCGACGATTTTAAAGCTCGGCGCCTCCCAATCGGCCTCGATGGGGAACCACACGCACTGATGCGGATTGCGGTAACGCCAACCATCGGCAGGCACACCCTGCGGACAGCAAACGAGAACAAGCTCACCATCGAGCTCAAACAGATCGGGGCACTCCCACATAAAGCCAAACTTCTCGCCCAGCTCAATACGCGTCGCATAGTTCCAGTCCTCTAGATCGCGCGAGGTATAGACAAGCACGCAGCCGCGGTCGTCTTTCGTACGAGCGCCCAGAACCATGTAGTAGATACCATCGTGCTCAAGGATCTTGGGGTCGCGCACGTGCGTACCGATATCGTCGGGGTAATCGACCGGTCCAACAGCTATGCGCTTCTCGCCCAATTCGTCGGGGTTCTCCGCAACCATATGAATCTGGTTTTGCTCACGACCCGTCAACACGTAGTCGTAATCATCGCGATCAAAATGCTTGACGTTGCCGGTATAGAAGTAGTGAATCTTGCCATCACGTACAAAGGCAGAACCAGAATACGCTCCGTTCGAATCCAAATCGGAATCGGGGAACAGCGCGGGGCCGTGATTCTCGTACGTCACAAAATCCTTTGTCGTCAGATGGTTCCAAAGCACTGGACCGCCATGCGCAGCATCGAACGGATCGTATTGGTGATAGATGTGATACGTATCACCAATCTGCACCAAACCGTTGGGGTCGTTGAGCCAGCCAAGCTCAGGCTCCACATGGAACAGGAGTCTATCGGGGTCGGACGCGATGCGAGCCGCCGTCTCATCCTGTCCGGCTCGCCACTGCTCATAGTCCGCGCGTGTCACCTTATTTTTTTGATTAAACATCGCCATTGGCCTTCTCGTCTATAGGGAAGGACGCTCGACTCACACGAGCCGAACGCCCCTCCTCAAATGGACTTATCCGCACGTTACGCTGAACGGCTCAACTAGAAGCTAACGTCGAAGCCAGCGCCAGCGCCCTCTTCATCGGTGGTCGGAACGCCCTTTGCCTTGTTGTAGGCAAAGATCAAGACGATCGGCACGATAAAGGCGATGAGATTGCCAGCCACATACCACACGAGAGTCTCGGGCGTGACGATGAGCAGGCCAAGCACGCCGGTCAGACCCTGACCGATAGCGCGCACCTCAAAGAGCTTGACGAAGGCACCGCCGCAGCCTGCACCGATGCATGCGCAGATGAACGGAATAATCGAGTAGCGCATGTTTGCAGCAAAGATAGCGGGCTCGGAGATTCCGACCAGCGTCGGGATAAAGGACGACATGCAAATGTTGCGCTCTTTGGAATGCTTCTTGTGAATGAGGTACATGCCGATGGCGCCGCCGCCCTGGGCGATGATGGAAACCGACCAGATGGCCTGGATGTAGTTGAAGCCAGTCGTGGCAACAAGGTTTGCCTCGATACCCTGGATGAACTGATGCGTACCGGTAACGACAAGCGGCTGCAGGAACGCGGCGAAGACAAAGGCACCAAAGACGCCCATCCTGTTGTACAGGATATCGATTACGCCGGCGAGGACGTCGCCGATCAGGTTGCCGAGCGGGCCGAACACGGTGAACAGAGCGACGTTAGCAAGAATCAGGGTAACGGTCGGGACAAAGACGAACGAAACGACCTCGGGGATGTACTTCTGGGCAATCTTCTCGACCTTGGCCATAAACCAGGCGGTCAGGATTGCGGGGAACACGCCGCCCTGGAAAGCAACCATGGGAATGGAGAGCGGACCGAAGTTCCAGTACTCAGCACCCGTCGGGTCCATAACGAACGTGTTACGGTTCATAAGACTCGGGTGAACCATGACGATACCGACGAGGATGCCCAGGATCGGGTTACCGCCAAAACGCTTGACCGCGCTATACATAACCAGGACAGGCAGGTAGTCAAAGGTGGTGGCGATAATGGCAAAGAAGCTTGCGAGGTTCTTGAGGAACTCGCTGTGATCGGCGAGGCTGCCCTCCATGCCGAAGAGGCCGTTGGCAACGATCAGCGACTTAAGGCCGATGATGATTGCAGCGCCGACGAAGGCGGGAATGATGGGGATAAAGATGTCCGAGAATACCTTGAGGACCGAGAAGAACTTGCCCTTCTTGTCCGCCTCGGCGCCCTTGACCTCGGAAGCACTGATCTCCTTAACGCCCGTCAGAGCCATAAACTCATCGTAAACCTTGTTGACGGTACCGGTACCGAAGATGATCATGAGCTGGCCGCTGTTGTACAGCACGCCCTTGACGCCATCGATGTTCTCGAGCTCGGCCTTGTTGTATTTGCTCGTATCCTTGAGCACCAGACGCAGACGGGTCACGCAATGCGTGGCGCCCTCGATGTTCTCCAGTCCGCCGACGTTGTCGACGACTTGCTGGGACACTGCCTTGTAGTCCATGTTCCTCTCCATTCCTTTTCTAAATCATAAAACGGTTCGTTGCCGCTACAGAGACGCGATCGTTGCGTTTGCGCACTTGAGCGCACCGTCGGTGACCGTCAGCGCCACACCCTGGCCCTGCTTATTGCAGAAGCGAGCGTTAAGCGCAACATCATCGACAAAGATGGTCGCGATATCGTCGTCAACGACCAGGCGCACATGATGAGTGCCCTCGCCCTTAAAGAACAACGGACGCTCGAGGCCCATGTTGTTGACCTGGAACCACGGGTACTGGGGAGCCGGCGTGAACTCGAGCTTGCCCTCGCGCAGGTTGGCGCGGAACTCATAGGCAAGACCGGTCTCGGCGTCCTCAGCGAACTTGACCGAGAAGCCGGCAGCGTTACCGCCGAGCTCAATGTCGGCATCGAGCAAGTAGGTGGAGCCGGCATCCGCGGCGAGCACCTGCTCGACCTTGCCCGACTCGCAGGAAAGCTCAAAGGTCTCGACTGCCTTAGCCTCGCCAAAGGCGCCAAGCATGCTGTCGGGGAGCTTGGTGCCGAGCGTTCCGTCGGCACGCTGAACGATCTCGAGGGGCATAAAGGTGCCACCCCATAGGTAAGAGCTGGGGTCGCCGCCCTCGTCACGCGTAGGAACCCAACCAAAGAGAACGCGACGCTCGCCATCGAATGCGGTGCGAGCGGCGTAGTACGCGCGGCCGTCGAAGGAGTCGTCAGCGGGGGTAATCCAAGGACCGTTGATAGACTTGGACATGCGGTAACGGGTCTTGTTGCCGTCGCTGTACTCGGAAAAGACGAGGTACCACCAGTCGCCCATCTTAAAGAGATCAGGCATCTCAAACATGGTGTACAGGCCCGGGTTCCACCAGTCGCCCTGGAACTCCCAGTTGGTCAGATCCTTGGAGGTGAACTTGACCAGGCGGCCGGTCATCAGACGCTTGTCCTCGCCCACACGCGTGCCGAGGATGAGCATGTACTCTTCGTTCTCCTCATCCCAAAGCACAAAGGGATCGCGCCAGTTGCGGTCATCGTAACCCTCCTGGGGCGGAAGCAGCGTCTCGGCGATGTTCTTCTCCCACTTGACGGCGTCGTCGCTCGTTGCGTGAAGAAGAACCTGCTTCATCAAACGTGCGCGGACCTTATCGCGATTGCAACCAGTGTAGAGCGCATGGTACTTATCGCCCACCTTAAACACCGTGCCGGCATAAATGTACTGGTCGACTTCCTCGTCGCCGCCGCGCTCAAGGCTCTCGCCAAAGTCCTTGTAGTTGACGAAATCCTTGGTCGTAGCGAGTGCCCAGCCAAACGGCTCTCCGAAAGGTTCGGGGTTACGCGTGTCACGCTGATGATAGAGATAGAACGTGCCGTCCTCGCCGTACGGCATGATGTCGCCTACCCAAATTCCCTCAGGCTGGTAATACACCTTGTGCATCCGAGACTTCCTTTCCACGACATACTAACTCGGTACAATGGCAAGATATGTCAATCGTTTTCATATGTCAAACGTTTTCATACCAATACGTCTTTTCGCAGTTCCAGTCGTCGGTAAACGGTTGACATATGCCGGCGAACGGTCATCAGAGGCGTTTGAGGAATTCTTTTGGCACGGGATGAACTACGCGGTTTTGCCCTCAATGAGTTCAACGGGGAGCTTGATATTCGATTCGGGATTATCGCCGTTAATAAGAGCGATGATGGATTGCGCCGCGAGCTCTCCGATGCGATCGATATCTTGACGTACGGTTGTTAAGTCAGGCATAAACGTCATAGTTCGGCGGGCACCATCCGCGCCCACGACCTTAATATCGTCTGGAGCGCTCAAGCCGCGCTGCTTCATCACGTTGAGACAGATGGCCGCCATCGTATCGTCTCCCGCAAAGATGCCGTCAATATCGGGGTTCTCATCGAGGATCTTCGCAACGACCGCGCCCTTTTCGTCGTCGGGCTTAACGAACTCGACCTCACGGACAAGCGCGGACAAACCGGCCTGCTCAACAACATCGAGGTAGGCATCGGTACGCTTATTGGCAGGCATGCGCATGCGGCTATTGCTGCGCAGGCACAGGATACGCCCGCAGCCGTCATCAATCAGACGGCGTGTGGCGAGCTCGCCGATGCCATAGCTGTCACTTGCAATCTGGACAGAGCCCTCGCCAAGATCGCAGTCGATGCCAACCAGGCTCAAGCCCATCTCGGCATATGCCTCGGCACCGATATTGAGGGAGTTGACGATGACGCCGTCGACCATATTGCGGCGGAGCATGTCGATATAGGAACGCTCAAGATCAGGTCGATTGGCGCTGTTGCACAGCAACATCTTAAAGCCGTTTTCCGCTAACGTGCGCTCGACCGCCTGCACAACCTGAGCATGGAACGGGCTGCTCACAAAGGGAACAATCATGCCGATAAGGTTCAGGCGGCCATTGAGCATGGCACGGGCGATATCGTTGGGCGTGTAATTGATGCGCTCCATCGCCGCATGGACTTTATCGCGGGTTTCCTGGCTAATGTAGCCGCGATTATTAAGCACGCGAGATACCGTAGTAGGCGAAACCCCCGCCACCGCTGCAACTTCCTTGATGCCAGGCTTAGCCGTATCCTTAGAACGAGCACTCTCGCGAGCCATAGCACCCTCCCCCATCAACATGTCATACGTTTACATACGAACAAAGCATACCCCAACAACAGCGGGAAGACGGTAACAGCACAAGTAAGTAAACGACTCATCCAAATAATTAGGAGAGTTCCGCCTAAAGGGTGACTACACAGGACCCCCGCCGGGCCGCTTTGGGTTACTTTCCAAAACATTTCCGCAGGACGCAAAGGACTCCGCCGCGCGAAGCGCGCAGCGGAGCCCTTTGCATGTCCGAGGACGTTTTGGAAAGTAACCCAAAGCGGCCCGGCGATCCTGCGGGAGTTAAACCCCTTTAGAACTTGTCGTGGAAGGTACGCGAAATGACCTCGTCCTGCTGCTCCTTGGTGAGCGTGTGGAAGTTCACGGCATAGCCGGAAACGCGGATGGTCAGCTGCGGATACTTCTCGGGGTGAGCCTGAGCGTCGAGCAGCGTCTCACGGTTGAAGACGTTGATGTTCAGGTGGTGGCCACCCTTCTCGGCGTAAGCGTCGAGCATGTGGACCAGGTTATCGGCCTGAGTCTCGGAAACTTCAGAAACCTTCATAATGTGTCTCCTTCGATCGATAGGCGCCGGCCGAAACCGGCGCGCTAATCAGTAATCGTTATTGTTAGTATAGCACTAACAATAGTTACTCGCCCAGCTGATCAAGGTCGATATCGCCAAAGAACACCTGGTCCTCCTTGCCGAGCGCACCCGGGATGATGGAGAAGGTGTTGGAGATGCCGTCTTGAGCATCGCGGAACGGGAGCTTGGAAACCGAAGACAGCGAAGCGATGGCGCCGTGGCTATCGCGCTTGTGCATGGGGTTAGCACCCGGGGCGAAGGGCTGGCCAGCCTTGCGGCCATCAGGCGTAGAACCGGTCTTCTTGCCGTACACGACGTTGGAGGTGATGGTCAGAACCGAGGTCGTGGGCACGGAGTTGCGGTAGGTGTCGTTCATGCGGATGTACTCCATGAACTGGTGCACAACGTCGTGAGCGATCTGGTCGACGCGGTCGTCGTCGTTACCGTACTTGGGGAACTCGCCCTCGGTCTCGAAGTCGACAATGATGCCGTTCTCGTCGCGGACGGGGTGGACCTTGGCGTACTTGATGGCGGACAGGGAGTCAGCCACGACGGAAAGGCCAGCAATGCCCGTAGCGAACCAGCGGTGCACGTGCTTGTCGTGCAGAGCCATCTGGATGCGCTCGTAGCAATACTTGTCGTGCATGTAGTGGATGATGTTCAGCGAGTTGACGTACACGCCAGCGAGCCACTTCATCATGTCGTTGTACTTGGCCACAACGTCGTCGTAATCGAGCGTATCGCCCTCGACGGCGCGATACTTGGGGCCGACCTGCTTCTTGGAGACCTCGTCAACACCGCCGTTGAGTGCATACAGCAGGCACTTGGCCAGGTTGGCACGGGCGCCGAAGAACTGCATCTCCTTGCCGATGCGCATGGAGGACACGCAGCAGGCGATGCCGTAGTCGTCGCCGTGATAGACGCGCATGAGGTCGTCGTTCTCGTACTGGATCGAGGAGCTGGCGACGGAAGTCTTGGCGCAGAACTTCTTGAAGTTCTCGGGCAGACGGGTCGACCACAGAACGGTCATGTTGGGCTCGGGGCTGGTGCCCATGTTCTCGAGCGTGTGCAGGTAGCGGTAGCTCATCTTGGTAACGAGCGTACGGCCGTCGACACCCATGCCGCCGATGGACTCGGTGACCCACTGCGGGTCGCCGGTGAACAGGGCCTGGTACTCGGGGGTACGGGCAAACTTGACCATGCGGAGCTTCATGATGAAGTGATCCACGAACTCCTGGATCTGCTCCTCGGTGAAGGTACCGTTGGCAAGGTCGCGCTCAGCGTAGATGTCGATGAACGTAGAGGTACGGCCGATGGACATAGCGGCGCCGTTCTGCTCCTTAACGGCAGCGAGGTAGGCGAAGTACATCCACTGGATGGCCTCCTGCGTGTTGGTAGCAGGGTTAGAAATGTCGAAACCATAGGTCTCGGCCATCATCTTGAGCTCGCCGAGGGCACGGATCTGCTCCTGCAGCTCCTCACGATCGCGGATGTTGTCGGCGGTCATGACCGTCGGGGTGGAAGCCTTCTGGGCCTCCTTGTCCTTGATCAGGTAGTCGACGCCGTACAGGGCAACACGACGGTAGTCGCCGATGATGCGGCCGCGGCCATAGCCATCGGGCAGACCGGTGATGATGTGAGCCGAGCGGCAAGCACGCATCTCGGGGGTGTAAACATCGAAGACGCCGGCGTTGTGAGTCTTGCGCTCGAAGGTGTAGCGCTCGACAACGTTCTCGTCGACCTTGTAGCCGTGCTGGCTGGCAGCCTGGCAAGCGATGCGGATACCGCCGTTGACGTGCAGCGCGCGCTTGAGCGGCTTGTCGGTCTGAAGACCGACGATAGTCTCCTTCTCGCGATGGGCGTTATCGATGTAGCCAGCGGGATGGCTCACGATGCCCGTGACGGTCTTGGTGTCCATATCGAGGACACCGCCCTGCTCGCGCTCCTTGAGCAGCAGGTCGAGAACCTCGCCCCACAGCTCCTTGGTACGCTCAGTCGGGCCGGCGAGGAACGACTCGTCGCCCTCGTAGGGGGTGTAGTTCTTCTGGATGAAGTCTCGGACGTCAACCTCTCCCGTCCAGATGCCTTCCTTGAAGCCTTCCCATGCCTCCTGCATTGTGTAACCACGCTCCTAGTTACGTGTAATGCGGCGCTCTCTCACACCGCTGCTTATTGAATTCTTGAATGTTCGGCTTGCACTACCGGCTTCTTCCGTTCTTCACCACACGTTGGTGCAGGGAAAACGTTTATCCACCTTGGAACTACAACCCAAAACCCAAGATTTCACCCGTTTGAGAAGGATAACATAGCGACCCTCTCCATCTGGGCTGTTATATGTTTCTTTTTTTATATCATAATGGCGTTTTTTACAAACCCGCAGGAAATGCGAGCGCGAACAACTACCGTTCACCGATTTGTATGTTATTTTTCCTTGCCTTTGTACGACGTTCGCTCTAGCTGTTATGCCAGCTTTAGCAGGATAAAGTGTCCCAGAGACCCTACAGAAACTGCAGGGCGGCCACGGGATCCCCCGTGGCCGCCCTGTGGCGTAGCTAGTTTTTAGCTTTGATTGCCGCTTGGCATTAGGCGGCTGAGGCGGCCTTGCCGGTCGTAGCCTTGCTATCGCCGTTGCCCTGGCCCTCAAAATGCTTGTAGCACCAGCTGGTGACCAGCGGGGTCAAAATAGCCGTCACGATTGCACAGGCAGCAACCTGTGCCGTAGCCGTCGCGAGCACCGCACCGCCGTACATGGCCTCGTTGACGCTTGCCATGGCAGCAGGCGTGGCCACATTGGCTCCGGCGCAGCTCGAAATGGCCGCACCTGCGACACCCGTACCGCCCGTGAGCTTATCGACCGCGATGACGGGAATTGCAAAGACCACCGAGCAGATCACGCCGAGCAGAATACCGGGAAGACCGCCATTAATGAGCTGGCCAAAGGTCATGGTCGAGCCCATGGCAAAGAAGACGAGCACGATGACGGCGGAAAGTGCCGGCGCCATCATCTTCTTAAAGCTGGGGAAGAGGTTGCCCAGAATAATGCCGACAACGATCGGCAGGATGGCGCCCACGAGCGACCAGCCGATCGGAGCCTGGCCGGCAGCGCCGAGCACGATCATCGTGACCGGAGGGCCGACAACCAGCGTGGTGATGGCGACAGCGCCACGCTCGGCCTCATTGCCCATGGTGCCCATCAGACCAGCGTACATAGCGTTGTTGGCGCCGGTGCAAGCCGCCAGCATCACCATGGCAGAGATGCCAAACAAGTTGTCGTTGAACACATAAAGGATGAGCAGCGACATGGCAACGACCACGATCTGCTTGACGGCGATGATGATGGCGCCGCGGGCAGCGGCGGCAGGAGCGCTCTTAAACGAAATCGTCGTACCGACGATGAGCAAAAAAGCGCCCACGAGCGGGCCAGCGCCCTGCTGGGTCATGCCAAGCGTAAAGCTGCCGAGCGTTTTGAACAGGTCGGGGAATAGCGTGTTGAGCAGACAGCCCAACAGAAGCGGCACCAAGATATTGGCGCCCGGGATGGAGGACATCTTAAAGAACGGCTCCTTTGCCGCCGGCGCCTCCACCGCAGTCGATTCACTCATATATATCTCCTTTGGATGCATGCGAATCGTAGCCGCATGCGCCTATATCAGAAAGAAGGCGACGGTCCCGAGTCGCAGGAGCCGTCGCCGAATAATCGTCGCGGAGTATTACCCGTCCAGAACGATGCCACCGTCGCAGTCACCGATCTCGCCGTTCACGAAGCTGGCGAGGTCGGAAGCGAAGAACAGCACCATCTGCGCAGGCTCGCTGGCCTGGGCGGCGCGGCCCAGAGGAATACCGTTGATGATGCGCTGAGAGTTCTCGTCAGAGAGGATCGAGGTCATATCGGTAAGCGTGAGCGACGGGCATACAGCGTTGCAGCGAACGCCAAACTTGCCGCCTTCCTTGGCGACTGCCTTGGTTAGACCGTTAACACCGGCCTTGGAGCTCGCGTAAGCCGCGGTGCCGAGCAGGCCGCCGCCGATCTTGCCAGCAACAGAGCTCACGTTGACGATAGTGCCGGCATGGGCCGCCTTAAAGTGCGGGTACACGGCGTTCATCATGGTAAAGGTGCCGTTGAGGTTGATGTCGATGGTACGGCGCCACTCGGTGTCATCGATCTCGTCGAACTTCTTGGTGCTGATGACGCCAGCGCAGTTAATCAGGATGTTGGTCTGCGGCAGATCGGTGAAAATCTGCTCGACGGTCTCGCGCGCCTTGGGTGCATCGGCGACATCGAGCTGATAGAACTTGTTGCCCTCGCCAAGCTCGGCCACAGCGGCCTCGCCCTTAGCAGCGTTCCTTGCGATGAGCGCGACGTGTCCGCCGCCCGCAACGATACCCTTGGCAATCTCGAGGCCAATGCCCTGAGTGCCACCGGTAACGATCGCGGTCTTGCCCGTGAAGTCAAATGCCATGACTCCATCCCCCTTTATGTAAGGTGTCTCCTTGCGGGAAGTTGGAGCATCGCACGTGGCGATTATATGAGTCCCAGTCGTCATGGTGGTGACAACCCCTCGCCTAACCGCGTGCATGATAGTTCTTTAAAACGCTTCAGCAATTGAATGATTTTAAGTCTTTATGCGCTCTTTATATTGCCCACTGTATGAGGCCCGCGTATGGGGGTATCATCTTTCACCGAAAATAGTTTCTAGTGTTAGGGGTTTTCGGTGGAAGATACCGATTTCCATGAGCTTGGGAGTCAGCTCCTTACCGAGTTTGGCGGCATTCACCAGCGCGTTTCGCGCTTTGTGGACAAAGCTCTCAGCGGCGAGATGGCTGTCATGCGCGCCCTTATGCTCGCTGGCGGTTCGCTCACGCCGAGCGAACTCGCCGATCGCGCCTGGGTCTCGAACGCCCGCATCGCCAATATCCTACGCGCTCTCGAAGCCAAGGGTTGGGTTGAGCGTGAGCACTCAAAGACCGACCGTCGTCGCGTACACGTCATAGTGACCGACAAGGGATTCCAGGATCTCGAAATCAAACGCCGGGAATTCGAGGACCGCACCGCGGCTTTCCTCGAGCAGCTCGGCGAAACAGATACCCAAGAGATGGTGCGCCTTCTTAGACGTGCCAACGAAATTATCGACCGCAATCAAGAAAGGAGAGATGCCGAGTGAGGATTCTCAAGCTCTTTAAAAAGCATATCCTGGCACTGTTCACAGCTATCGTACTCATCGTAATCAGCTGCAACGCCGACCTGGCACTGCCTACCTATATGAGCGATATCGTCGACGTGGGCGTGCAGCAAGGCGGTATCGCCTCGCCCGTACCCGACACCATCCGCGCCGAATCGCTCGACGACCTTGAGCTCTTTATGAGCACCAAGGACGCCAAGGCTGTGGAGGCCGTGTTTAGCAAGGCTGACAAAAACGGCATTCGAACGTACAAGGGCACCGAGGAGGAGCGCGCCGACGGCGGCAAGATTGCCGACATCATGAGCCTGCCTGAGACCGTCGTCCTTTCGTTCAACCAGGGCATCGATGCCGACTCCATGGGCGACATGATGGGCACGTCCGGTGAGAAAGACAACAGCGGCGCTCAGGCCATGCCCACCCCCGAGCAGATGGCGGCAATGACGCCCGAGCAGCTCGCCGAGATGCAGCAGAAGGCCGCAGCGGCGCAGAGCATGCAAAAGCAGATCGACGCCGACGGCGGCAAGATCACCATGAAGAGCCTGCGCCTAGGCGTTGAAGGCGGTCTTATCGATCAGGGCAAGCTCGTCGAGGGCGCCAACGATATGACGGACAAAATGGGTTCCATGTCGGGCTCCATCGTGACCCAACGCGCCGTGAGCTATGTACAGGACGAGTACAAGGCACAGGGCATCGACCCCGCCGATGTGCAGAACGCCTACCTGAGCCGCATGGCGACCACTATGTTTGGGCTGTGCCTGGTGTCGCTCGTCGCCACCATCCTGACCGGTGCCGTGGCTTCGCGCACCGCCTGCTCCATCGCCCGCGACCTGCGTCGCGAGACCTTCAACAAGGTTATGCACTTCTCGCCGGCCGAAGTGGGCAAGTTTAGCCAGGCCTCGCTCATTACCCGCTGCACCAACGACATTCAGCAGATCCAGATGGCCGCAACCCTGTTTATCCGCATGTGCCTGATGGCCCCCGTCATGGGCATCGTCGCCGTCATGCGCGTCCTGGCCAACCACACCGGCCTGGAGTGGACCATCGCCGTGGCCATCATCGCCGTCTCGGCCGTCGTCGGCGTGCTTATGGGCCTCACCATGCCCAAGTTCAAAAAGATGCAGAGCTTTGTGGACCGCGTGAACCTTACCGCCCGCGAGCTGCTCGACGGCCTTATGCCCATCCGCTCATTCAACCGCGAGGAGCATGAGCTCGAGCGTTTTGACAAGGCTTCGCTCGACCTGATGACCACGCAGCTCTACACCAACCGCGCTATGAGCTTTATGATGCCACTCATGATGCTCGTCATGAACTGCATCACCGTGCTCATCGTGTGGTTTGGCGCGCAGGGCGTGTCCGACGGCGTGATGCAGGTCGGCAACATGATGGCGTTTATCTCCTACACCATGCAGATCGTCATGGCGTTTATGATCCTCACCATGGTTTCGGTCATCCTGCCCCGTGCCGAGGTCGCAGCCGAGCGCGTGGAAGAGGTCATCACCTGCCCCACGAGCATCAACGACCCTGCCTCGCCCAAACTGCCCGCAGCCAGCGCGCCGCGCGGTGAGCTCACCTTCCGCGACGTGAGCTTCCAGTACCCCGATGCCCGCGCCGATGTCATCAGCGGTGTGAACTTCACCACGCACGCCGGCCAGATGCTCGGCATCATCGGCTCCACGGGTTCGGGCAAGTCCACGCTTGTGCAGCTCATCCCGCGCCTGTACGACGTCACTGGCGGCAGCATTTCGCTCGACGGCATCGACGTGCGCGATATGACCCTTTCCGAGCTTCGCCGCCGCATTGGTTACATCCCGCAGCAGGGGCGTCTGTTCTCGGGCACTGTCGAGAGCAACCTCAAATTTGCCGGCGACATGGTGAGCGATGATGACATGCGCCAGGCGGCACGCATCGCACAGGCCGAGGACTTTATCGCCGAGCGCGAGGGCGGCTACGACTCCCCCATCAGCCAGGGCGGCTCCAATGTCTCGGGCGGCCAGCGCCAGCGTCTGGCCATCGCCCGCGCGTTGGCCAAAAAGCCCGAGGTCGTGGTGTTCGATGACTCGTTTAGCGCCCTCGACTACAAGACCGACGCGCGCCTGCGCGAGGAGCTGGCCAAAAACGTCACCGACGCCGCACTCGTGGTCGTGGCCCAGCGCATCGCGACCATCATGCACGCCGACCAGATCATCGTGCTCGACGACGGTCACGTAGTGGGCACCGGCACGCACGAGGAGCTGCTGCACGGCTGCCCGGCGTACCTGGAGATTGCACAGTCGCAGCTTTCCGCCGAGGAGCTGGGGCTTACCCAAGAAGAAATTGCAGCCGTCATGGAAGGAGGCGAGCGCTAATGGCAGACGAGACCAAGACTCAGATTCCCAAGCCCACCCGCCAGCGTGGTCCCATGGGCCGCATGGGTGGCATGCGCCGTGGCGAAAAGGCCAAGGACTTTAAGGGCACCATGAGGCAGCTGCTCGGCTATATCGGCCAGCACAAGATTGCCGTGTTTGCCGCCGTCGCCTTTGCCGTGTGCTCGGTCATCTTTAACATTGTGGGGCCCAAGGTGCTCGGCCAGGTTACGACTAAGCTGTTCGAGGGCTTGGTTGCCAAGGTCAACGGCACCGGCGATGTCGACTTTGGCTGGATTGCCAAGACGCTCGGCCTTTTGCTCTGCCTGTACCTGGCGAGCTCTGCCTGCAGCCTGATCCAAGGCTGGCTCATGACCGGCGTCACACAAAAGATCTGCTATCGCATGCGCAAGGAGATTGCCGCCAAGATTGCCGTCGTGCCGATGAGCTACTTTAACGGACACAGCAAGGGCGACGTGCTCAGCCGCATCACCAACGACGTCGATACGCTCGGCCAGTCACTCAACCAGAGCGTGACGCAGCTCATCACGTCGGTGACGCAGATTATCGGCGTGCTCGTCATGATGCTTTCGATCAGTCTGCCGCTCACCGGCGTCACCGTGCTCACACTGCCGGCCGCCGCGATTATCCTGACCGTGATGATTCACTTCTCGCAGCCGTACTTCCGCGAGCAGCAGCAAGTCCTGGGCACCGTCAACGGCATTATCGAGGAGGACTTTGCCGGCCAGAACGTTATTCAGGTGTTCGACCGCGCCGAGGCCTCAATCGAGGAGTTCGACCGTCAAAACGACCGCCTCTTTATTAGCGGCTGGCGCTCGCAGTTCCTGTCGGGCCTGATGATGCCGCTTATGAGTCTGGTGGGCAACATGGGCTACGTGGGCGTCGTCGTGGTAGGCGCGCAGCTCGCGCTGACCGGCAATGCCACGCCCGGCGACATCCAGAGCTTTATCCAGTACGTTCGCAACTTTACGCAGCCGGTGCAGCAGCTGGGCAACGTGAGCAACACGATGCAGTCGATGGCCGCCGCCACCGAGCGCGTGTTTGAGTTCCTGGCCGCGCCCGAGGAGGAGCAGAAGGCCGACGCGCAGATTCCCGAGAAGCGCCCCGGCCACGTGGAGTTCGACCATGTCAAGTTTGGCTACACGCCCGACAAGACCATCATCCACGACTTTAGCTGCGAGGCGCAGCCCGGCCAAACCATTGCCATCGTCGGCCCCACCGGCGCCGGCAAGACCACGCTCATTAAGCTGCTGCAGCGCTTTTACGACGTGGACGGCGGTTCGCTGCGCGTCGAAGGCGTCGACGTGCGCGACTGGGACCGCGCGGCGCTGCGCGGCGAGTTTGCCATGGTGCTGCAGGACACCTGGCTGTTTAACGGCACCATCCGCGAGAACATCCGCTACGGACGCCCCGATGCGACCGACGCCGAGGTCGAGGCCGCCGCACGCGCCGCACGCTGCGACCACTTTATCCATACGCTCGCCGGTGGCTACGACTTTATGATCAACGAGGAGGGCACTAACCTGTCGCAGGGTCAGCGCCAGCTCGTGACCATCGCCCGCGCCATTTTAGCCGACCGTCCGGCGCTGATTTTGGACGAGGCGACCTCCAACGTCGATACCCGTACCGAGGAGCTTATTCAGCGCGCCATGGATGCGCTGATGCAGGGCCGCACGAGCTTTGTCATCGCGCATCGCCTGTCCACGATCCGCAACGCCGACGTGATCTTGGTGATTCGCGACGGCGACATCGTCGAGAAGGGCACGCACGACGAGCTGCTCGCCCAAGGCGGCTTCTACGCCGACCTGTACAATTCGCAGTTCGACGAAGCGGCGTAAATTCTGCCGCAGGGAACGAATAACGCCCGAGAACGGGGACGCAGGACAATCTGCGTCCCCGTTTTTGTTTTGCAGCCCTCGAACCGCCTCCCCTGGGACCTGATTGACGCCCTCCCTCAAGGCCCCGTGGACAAAAAATGGCAAATATGAGTACTGTCACCTTTTTAGTAACAGCCAAAACTGCCCCAAACGACCTCATTGCGGCCTAGATATGCCTTCAAATTGATCAAAATGCCCGGTAGCATGCTTCTGTGTGCCAACGTTAATGAACATATTTACTGTTGTGTCTATTATCTTGTAAGATCTATATGATACTACGCTAGCAACAGTACTCATATTTGCCATTTTTTGTCCACAGGACTTAGAGAACGCCAAAAAATCTAGCAATGCCAGCGAGCAAACCGCGTCAGCCGATGCAAGGAGTGTCCCCAAGTGCCGGCAGATAAGGAACGTCCCTAACTGCCAGGTTTGAAAGGTAGTCATTGGGGACGTTCTTAAACGACTAGTCAAACAAGAACGTCCCCAACGACTACTCATTTAAGTACGTCCCCAATGAGTGCCCCTGGAGCAAGACAACGCCGCAGGTAGAGGGCGGACAGCGAGCGCCGTTACGCGGGTTGGTAAACCCGCGTAACTAAATACGTTCCGCGATCTCGTGAATGAGGTAGTCGGTCTTTTCCCAGCCCAGGCACGGATCGGTGATCGACTTGCCAAAGACGCCGCCGTCGACCGGCTGGTTGCCGTCCTCAAGGTAGGACTCGATCATAAAGCCCTTGACCAGCCTGGAGATGGCTTCGTTGCGGCGGCAGCTGTCGAGCACCTCCTTGCAAATGCGATACTGCTCCAGCGGACGCTTGCCCGAGTTGTCATGGTTGCAGTCGATGACCGCCGCTGGGTTGGCATAACCGGCGTGCTCGGTGTAGCGCTCGGCAAGACGCTCCAGATGCTCGTAGTGGTAGTTAGGGTAGGTGCGGCCGTCGAGGCCAATGTAGCCGCGCATGACGGCGTGCGCGAGCGGATTGCCGTCGCACTCGACCTCCCAGTTGCGGAAGATAAAACTCTGGTGCGCCTGGGCGGCGTAGATGGAGTTGAGCATGACGGTGGTGGAGCCGGCAGTGGGGTTCTTCATGCCCACGGGTACCGAAATGCCGCTCGACACCAGGCGATGCTCCTGGTTCTCGACCGAGCGCGCGCCCACGGCAACGTAGCTCAGCAAGTCGACGAGGTACTGGTAGTTGGACGGGTAGAGCATCTCGTCAGCGGTGAAGAAGCCCGTCTCCTCGATGACGCGCAGGTGCATGTGGCGGATGGCCTTGACGCCCTCGAGCAGGTCGTCGGGAGCCTCGGGGTTGGGGTTGTGCAGCAGGCCCTTGTAGCCGGTGCCCTTGGTACGCGGCTTATTGGTGTAGACGCGCGGAATGATGATGAGCTTGTCCTTGACCTCCTCGGCAGTCTTGGCCAGTCGGTTCATGTACTCAAGTACCGAGTCCTCGCGGTCGGCAGAACACGGGCCGATGATGAGCACCTTGCGTGCGTCCTCGCCGGTAAAGACTTTGGCGACCTCGGCGTCAAATGCCTGCTTTTTGGCGGCAAGCTCGGCAGAAAGCGGCATTTCCTTGCGGATCTCCATGGGGATCGGCAACTTGCGTTTGAATTCCATGGCCATAGGGGCCTCCTCAATCTATAGAAAGAGCAATAAGCGTATTGTCGAGTGCTCGGCATTATCCGCTGTCGCACGCTAAAGTGCAAGCACAGCCTACTAAAAAGGGAATGAATCGACACAAGAGCCCGCTCACCACGAGAGTGGATAATCTCCCGTTTTTGGCCCATGTTCGCGCTCAAAGTGGGAGATTATCCACTCTCGTCGGGCAAGCGTCCGAAAATCCTCACTCGTGACCCCTTTTCCTCCGTCCCCGAGGGATCGGGGCTCGCCTGCCGAATGATTGATGCGGCCGCCCTGCGTCCATGTCACACTCAGAGGTGGCCTGACCCAACTTGGAAGGAGCCTTCATGAGCCTTGACAACGTAACCCTGCGCGCCGCCACGCTCGACGACCTGACCGGCATCGCTGCCATCTACAACCAGCTGTGGTGCAACACGCTGCGCAACCGCGGCGACGTCGAAGCTGCCGATTTCTGCGCGCGCTTTAACATCGCTATGCAGCTGCAACGCTCACCTATCGCGCTTGTCGCCGAGGCCGAGGGCCGCATTATCGCCGCCTGCTGCATCGGCATCTTCGAGGACGGCAAGCCGCGCACCAACCCCACGTGGGAGTCCTGCTACAACGAGATGCTCGCCCAGGCAACCGAAATGGCAAAGGCTGCCGACGCCAAGCTCGAGGGCTCGCTCTTCGGCGACAGTCGCGAAAAGGCCACGGCGGATCGCTTTGCCGCCACAGGCAACGAGTATGCCCAGGGCCAGCTCAACCTGATCATCATCGTGCCCGAGTGGCAGGGCAAGGGGCTCGGCCGCGCGCTTATCGACCTTGCGCGCGCCGAGCTCGCCAAGGCAGGCTGCACCAAGTTCTTCCTGATGAGCGACTGCAACTCCGACTGGCAGTTCTACGAGCACCTCAACATGAAGCGCATCCTGGAGGATCACAGTCAAGACACCGGCGACGGTTTTATCGTCTACATGTACGGAGGCGACACGCAGGGATAACCCACTAAGCAAGTACCAAAACCACCACAAAAGGCGCCCATCCCCCTTGTGGTGACAGGTTGTATCTGGGCGAACGTTAAGACCACCGCGGGGGAGCTGCTTTCCCTCGCGGCGGTTTACTAACCGTGAAAACCAAGTGAGTAGGCTTTTGGCGGGATCCCGAGCACACCCCAAAACGCCGCAGCTCTGGCCTGCGGTTTTATCGAGCGTTTGTCGCGATGTGCTCGGCAGATCCCAAAAAGTCTACTCACTTGCATCCGAGACGCACCAGGCAGGCAAAAAACCGCCGCGAAAGGGGCCCGTCCCCCTTCGCGGCGGTTGTTCATCGCGGTTTTGCGACGGTTTTGCGGTGGTTTTGCCCGCCTGCTACTCGCTGTAGCGAGTGGCGATGGCAACTCGCACCATGCCGGCGCTCATGAGGTACGTTGCCATAGGCTGTAGTAGCGCATGTCATAATCCTACAGCAGCATTCGCCATAATCTGACAGTAGAGTTTTCCACAATCTATAAGTAGCCCAGGTCGGGACCCTATTTAACAAACCAAATTCTCGCCCAACGCCATTTCCTCTCCTGGTGACCGGTTCATTTTGGCAGGTTTCATCTGGGCAAACGCCAAAACCACCACAAAGGTGCCTGTCCCCTTTGTGGTGGTTTGAAGCTCTCCTGGGCGGGATGCTAGACTTGCGGCATATACATTCGCGCCAAAGCACGGGTCGCATACAGGAAAGGAGATGCCATGGCGCCTATCGCACCGCTCAAGATGCTCGTCGCTCCTGCCGCCAAGGCCATCGCCCACCTGAGCGACTCACTTACTTACGATGAGGTCCCCTGCATCGCCGAGGAGCGTTCGGACAGCCGCCCGTACCTGGGCCACGTCCCCTACTTTGCGCCTAAGCTCGCTTCTAATCCCGAGCACCGCGAACAATAATCCAAGATGCAGCAAGCGCCGCGCAACTCGCGGCGCTACTGTTTTGGTGCAAAGCGACCTGTCCCCCTTGCGCCAACGCCGGGATTGTCGATGCTGCGGCCGCGGCGCGATATGAGGCGCGAAACCTCGCCCAGCAACACGCCGATCACCACACCCATGAGGATCGGCAACTTTGACATCTCGGCGGGCGAGCTGTTAAGCGGCACGATTGTCGCAACAATCGAAAGCACGAGTTCTACCACCGGCACCGCAAGCGCTACCGCAAGCACCTTGCCCTCGAAGGGCGCGCGAAACACACGCGGGCGGTCGTCGTATTTACGCAGGCGCCAAAACGCCGGGAACATCGGGATATAGCTCATGAGCAGAAAGACGACGTTCATCGAGAAGAAGACCCAAAAGACGTCGGAACCTTCACCCAGCGGAATCTGAAGTAGCAGCACCAAGCTGGCAAAACAACCGTTAATGAGTGCCGAGCCGTTGGGCATGCCGGTCTTCTTGGACACCAGCGCAAAGGGACGCGGCATGTTGCCATGGCGCGCGGCATAGCTCGCCACGTTGTTGACGCCAAAGCTCCAACAGATCATGTTGGCAAACAGCGTTACCAGAAAGGCCACGCCCACGACCATCGTCAGCGGGTGAGCGCGCCCCACCATGGCGGCAACCGCGTCCACAATGCCCGAATCGAGTGAAAGCTGCTCGGTGGGAACCGCGGCTCCAATACCGATGCCACAGATAATGTAGATCGCCGCGATGGCAACGCCACCGGCGATAACCGCCTTGGGGATATCGCGCGATGGGTTCTTCATCGTGCTGGCAAAGGTCGCGACCACCTCAAAGCCCATAAAGTTGAATAGGATGATTGAAAGATACGTCAGTGAGTTAGTGTCTCCCAGATCGGGGACAAATGTCTTAAACGACATATCGTTGGCAAAGCCGTTGTTGCAGGCAAACCAGATGCCGATGATTCCCACCACGGCGGTAATGAGCACCTTGATGACGGCGCCGCCATCCATGACCCAATCGGCCTCGGCCACCGGCTGCATTGCCATGACCGTGACGCCCCACACAAAGGCAAGCTCGATGGCAATTCGGACCCCAAACGAAAATTCGATGCCCCATACCGCATTGATGACACTGGGGAACATGCAGGCGATACTTGCCACCCACAGTGGAAAGTTGACCCAATAGCACCAGGAGCAGCGGGCGCCCCAACGGTCGCCCAAGCCCAGGCGAACCCAATCGTACAGGCCGCCCTCGGAATCGAACGCCGTACCGAGCTCGGCCACCACCAGGCCATAAGGAAGCAAAAACGTAATGATGAGGAAGATCCACCAGAAGAACTGCACGTTACCCATGGCAGATGCCGGAGCGGCCGCCTCGATGGTAAAGACAACGCAGATAACCGAGAGGATGACCTCGAACAGGGAGAACTTTTTACCTGCCACGACACGCTCCCCCTACAGCAAAAAGGATGGCATCTGTACCGAAGGCGCAGCCCAAGGTAGGGTTGCAGGCCGCGTCACCGGTACAGGTGCCATCCCAAAGAGAAGAGAGGGTGAGATTGTTAGATCAGCGCTCGCGGAACAGACGCGTGTAGATGACGATACGCTGATACATAGATACTCCGATCAAAACGGCCGCGCTCGCGACCGGAATCTTTTGGCAATTGAAAACGCGTCTGACCTGGGAAATTCAAGCGAACAATTGGCCTAACCCGCAAAAAATCCCAGGTCAGACGCGTACTCAATCAAAGAGGCGGGCACTCCGAAGTGGAGGCAACGGAGTGCCCAAAGAAAAACCCAGCCGACCAAGACATCGAATAAACCGACCATCAATGCCCCGAGATGGTCCGATTCACCGACCGTCCGATTGATCGGCTGGGTTCCCGAAGCATCACGGCTCAGGAAGCCAGACGATTAAGCGTCTGCGTGATTGGCTGGGTTTCCGAGGTGCGGCAGATTGCCCTGAAAGAGGAGGGCATAGACCTTAAGGGTCATGCCCGACGATTGAAGGGCAAGGTGCCGTGCCTCGGGAAGACAGACAATTACGCGGACGGCTCCTGCTGAGTAATGCAGTGGATGTTGCCGCCACCGAAGACGACCTGCTCGGACTGAACGCCGACGCACTTGTAGACGCCCTCGCCCCAGACCTCGTCGTAGATCTTCTGGAGCGTGTCGACGGCCAGCTGGTCGTTCTCGTCGCCGTACTGCGGGACGATAACGCCGTGGTTGGTCACGAGGTAGTTCATGTAGGAGGCGATCAGCGGCTCGTCGGGGACGCGCGGCTCGGCGTTCTCGTCGGCGTCGATGGTGTCGCAGGAAGCCTGGTCCATGAACAGCGGGTTCACGGGCATGCAGAGCTTGTAGACCTTCATCTTGCGGCCCTTGGCGTCGACGGCGTTGGAGAGGGTCTCGTAGGCAGCGTGGCACTGCTCGTAGAACGGATACTCGGGATCGTCGGTCCAAATGCAGGCCATGACGCCCGGCGCGATGAACGTGGCGACGTCGTCGATGTGGCCGTTGGTCTCCTCGGGGTCGATGCCCTCCTTGACCCAGATGACCTTCTCGACACCCAGGTAATCCTTGAGGTGCTCGTCCATGTAGGCGCGAAGCTCCTCGCTCCAGGGCTCAAACTTCTTGCGGTACTTGGGCCAGATGGACTCGGGATCCTCTTCCTCCTCCAGAACCGCAGAGCAGGTGCGGCCCGGGGAAAGCAGGCACTGGTCGGTCACGACAAGGGTGCCCTCGCCGTCGACGGTGATGGAGCCGCCCTCGAGGATCATGTCGTCGGGACGATAGCGGCGGCAGCCGGAGAGCTCAGCCATCTTGAGGGCGATCTGCTCGTCCTTGTCCCACGGGAAGTACAGGCCGTCGACGAGGCCGCCGTAGGCGTTGAAGTGCCAGTGGTTGGCGCGCTTCTCGCCCTTGCCGTTGATGACGTAGGTGGCGGCAGTGTCGCGGAACCAGGCGTCGTCGGTGGTCATCTCGATGACGGTGACGTTCTCGTCGTTCTCGAAGACGGCCTTGCAGTTGGCGTAGTCGACCTGGTTGGCGCACATATAGACCGGGGTGAACTCGGAGATGGCGCGGGCGATGGCGGCATACTGCTTCTGGGCCGGCTTGGCGCCGTGGGCCCAGGTGTCGGTGCGGTGGGGCCAGCCCATCCACACGCGATCCTGCGGGGCGAACTCGGCGGGCATGAAGAAGCCGTCGGCCTTGGGGGTGGACTCGGACTCGGTGATCGTACGCATAAGATTTCCTCCAAATCGAACGATCGCTTGCTGCGGGCGGGTTACCCGCAGCCTAAAACCAAGAGATGGTAGGCGCCCGTTCCCCGGCAAAGGTCGGGGCGCCCGGTGCCGGTTTTCACGGAATCGCACCGGCAAGCGACGACGTAACCAAGTGCGCGGAGACAAAACGCACGAAGGATACGGAAGAGAGATTGGGGTGGGCGGTGGTTACCGGAGCTATCGCTCACACCCACCCCGGGGGAATGGTTAGCAAACCTGTCGCTTGGACACGCCTCCGAAGAGGCTAGAGTGCCCGGAGTCGGGAGCGACAAGCCCGACGAAGCGCGCGTTGGTACACGAGGAGGGTTGGAGCCCCAGAACCGGGTGCTCTAGTTCTCCTCGGCCTCGGCGGCCTCCTCAGCGAGACGCTGGGCTGCGAGCTCAGGGGTCAGACCCTTGTACTCGGTCTCGCGGCCCTTAGCGCTGACGACGCGGACGACCTCGCCGATGAGCACGAGCACGATGAAGATAACGATCATCGGGACCTTGTCGCCAATTTCAGCAGCGGAGAACGGGATCAGCGTGGCAACGATGGCAAGAACCAGCTCGATGCAGGGGATGGCCAGCATGACCTTCATCATGGCGCCCTTAAACGGGAACGTGAAGATGCGCTCACGGTTGGGGTCGTTCTTACGAAGGTTGAGGAACGCCGGGAACATCGGGATGTAGGTCAACAGCAGGAAGACGACAGAGGTGCCAAAGAGCATCCAGAAGACACCGTTGGAGATGGCGTCGATGGGAACGAGCTGCAGGCACAGCACCAGGGAGGCAACGACAGCGTTGACCAGGTTGGCGCCGTTGGGCATGTCGTCATCCGAGATCATCGAGGCGAAAACCTTGGGCATGTTGCCGTGCTCGGCAGCGTAGCGAGCAACGGAGTTAACGCCGAAGGACCAAGCGGCCATGTTGGCGAACAGGGTGATCAGGAAGGCGATGCAGATGACCTTAAAGATCATGGAGTCGCCCACCATGGTCTGGACTGCGACGATCATGCCGTAGTCGGGATCGATGGAGTCGGCCGGCACGGCGGCGCCGATGCCAAAGCCAGCGAACAGGTAGATCACAGCGATGGACAGGCCACCGACGATGATAGCCTTGGGGATATCGCGAGCGGGATCGGCCATGTCGTCGGTCATGGTGCAGATGACCTCGAAGCCCATGAAGTTAAAGATGATGATCGACAGGTAGCCGAGAGCGTTGGTGTTGGTGAGCTCGGGCAGGAAGGTGGCAGCGGACATGTCGTTCGCAAAACCGTTCTCCATGGCATACCAAATGCCCAAAGCGCCAACGATAACGGCAACGGCGACCTTGATGATGGCGCCACCGTTAAGGACCCACTCGGAGTCGGCCGCCTTGGAGCGGCCCATGAGGTAGACGATCCACACAAAGGCAAGATCGATACCCATCTTGGCGATCAAGTTGAACTCGACGCCAAAGACCATGCCCAAAATGTCGGGGAACATGGTAGCCAGCGAGGCGATCCACAGCGGGTAGTTGACCCAGTAGTAGTACGAGATGCGGGCGCCCCATTTGTCGCCCAGGCCATCGCGTACCCAGTCGTAAATGCCGCCCTCGCCGTCATAGGTGGTACCGAGCTCGGCGACAACCATGCCGTAGGGAAGCAGGAAGGTCAGGATCAGGAAGATCCACCAGAAGAACTGCTGGTTGCCAATGGCAGCAGCAGGAGCGGCGGCCTCGCAAACGAAGACGACGCAGATGATGGTCGAAATGACCGTCAAGAAGGAAAGCTTTTTCTTTCCGTCGCTCATGATGAGCTCCTTCGCTCAGTCTTGGACAGATCCGAGGCCCTAAGGTATTAAGGCAATTGCTTGGGCCTCGGTGAGCGGGCGACAGGAGACGAGCATCCGCCGCCCGCAAACGTGCTTTTAGAAGCCTTGAGGCTTAGAGCTGCTCGAGAGCCTCGAGAGCGGCGTGGAGCTCAGCCTTGGCGGAGTACTCGACACCCTCGTCGTTGAGCGGGGTGCGCTTGCCCAGGGCGGCAAGGAGAGCACGGATGGAGTGCTTGCGGTTCTCGGCCTCGACCCAGCACAGGGAGCGCTCGGGATCGTCCATGACTTCGTCGACGACCTCCTCGTTGCGGGTGGCCGGCAGGCAGTGCATGAACTTGGAGTTGGGGCCGGCGAAGTTCATCATGTCCATGGTGACCTGATACTTGGGATAGAACACGTCCATGTAGTTCTCGCCCGAGACCTCCTCGTCGTACAGGCCATACCACACGTCGGTGTAGATGAAGTCGGCGCCCTTGATGCACTCGATGTCGTCGGAGATGACGATGGAGCCACCGGAGACCTTGCAGTTCTCCTCGGCGATGGCCATCATCTGCTTGCCGAACTCGGCGCGCTCCTCGACGGTGCCAACGTGCAGGCCGCCGTCGGGGATCTGGTGGCCCTTAGGTCCAAACTGGACAAACTTCATGCCGACCTTGGAGGCGATGAACATGAGGGAGACGCAGACCTGGGTGGCGTCGCCGATGAAGGCCAGGGTGCAGTCCTCGATCTTCTTGCCCTCGGGGAGGTTCTCGAGCATGGTCATGAGGTCGCCCATCTCCTGCGTGGGATGGTTGAACTCGGACATGCCGTTGATGACGGGCACAGCGGAGCCCTCGGCGAGGCCGACGACGTCCTTGTGACGGTCAACGCGAGCCATCATGATGTCGAGCAGCGAGCCCATAACGCGAGCGGTGTCGCCCAGGGACTCGTGACCCGAGCTGGATGGTGCCAGGGCCATAGAACTGAGCATGGCCGCCGAGGTCGGTCATAGCGGTCTCGAAGGAAAGACGAGTGCGGGTGGAGACCTGCTGGAAGATCATGCCAAGGCTCTTGTTGCGGAGCAGGTGCGGATAATAACCGTCAACCTTGATGGCCTTCTTCATTGCCAGGCCAAGATCCTCAATAGCCAGGATCTGCTCTTTGGTGAAGTCGTTGGTGTCGATGAAATCCTTAGGCAGTGCCATGTCGATTTCCTTTCCGCCGGTCTTGCCGACTATTACTATGAGGCGCTCGAACATCACGCCTCGTGTTGACAAGACCATCATTCACCCGTATGCAATTTTTACCTAGTTTATTCGGGATTAAAGACCGTTCACGGAGTTACACCCCCTCTAAACCAATATAAACCCGCAGGTCAAGAGTTTACAGGGGGTTTACCATCTAGAACCGCGAACGGTATACGGCTATGCTGTATCTCGGCGCCTAATCCGCAATGAAACGAAGGGTTGAGACGTCTATATCCCACAAGGTATACAGAGCTCGGCCATAGAATAAATGAGATGGGACGGTGGCAGATGAACACCCTGATGTTCTTCTATACCCTAGCGATACTCGTGATCTGTATTGTGACGGCGGTGCTCTCGCTTGCCGCCTATGCCTCATCTCGTCGACGCTTCTTTATCTATGGCAGCGGCGTATTTATCTGCTATGCCATCGAGATGACCGAGATTTTCTTTTTTGAATACACGCTGCAAAACCAGAGTTTTCCAGCCAGCGACTATTACTCAATTACCATGCCTGTGTTGCGGACCTTTGTGGCGACCGCTTCGCAGGCTTTTATTTGGCTCATTGCCATGGATTTGCTCGACAAGCATTCAAAAAAGCAGTTTGTCATTCCCGTCGCAACGTTCTTGCTGAGCGAGCTGCTGATTATCGTCGCTGCCCCCTACGGCCCCATTCATCAATGGCTCTACTACACGATGCGTCAGGTATTCCTTGTTTTCGTGGGGCTATATATCTTTTGGACGGCACGCAAGAGCACGCAAGTCGAGCTGAAGGCACGCGTTAACAACCAACGAAAGCACCTGATTATCGGCGCTATTCTGGTCGGTTGCATCGTTGCCGAGGATTTCTACAACATTCTGATTGTCCCCATGAGTCTGGCGCCCTCTTGGCTGCAACTATATCTGTCCGAGCGCAACTTTAGCGAAAACGTCTTTGCCTGCTACTTTGCGATTCTGCTGATCATCTACTCCTACCACGTGCTTTCAATCCGCATGCAGGAGGCGCCCGAGGAAAAGAACGTCAGCGATCTTGATCGACACATCGAAGAGCAGATGCCCTTCTATCGCAACGCCTACAAGCTCTCCAACCGTGAGACCGAAGTTATGCGTCTGGTCGTACTGGGCAAATCGAACCAAGAGATCGCTGACGAGCTATTCCTTGCCGTGGGCACCGTCAAGACCCACATCCACAACATCCTGGTCAAAACCGAACAGCAAAACCGCACGACGCTCATCCTCCACTTTTGGAAGCGATAACCTGCCAAAAAGGGACAGGTTTATTTTGGCAGGTTTTATCTGGGCAAACGCCAAAAACCGCCGCGAGGGAGTTACTTTCCCTCGCGGCGGTTTTCTAGCAGTAAAACCAAGTGAGTAGGCTTTTGGCGGGATGCCGAGCACACCTCAAAACGCCACAGCCCTGACCTGCGATTTTATTGAGCACTTGCCGCGATGTGCTCGGCAGATCCAAAAAAGCCTACTCACTTGCATCTGAGATGCTCTAGATACGCAAAATACCGCCGCGAAGGGAGCTGGACTCCCTTCGCGGCGGTTATTCGCTCTGATTTTGCGACGGTTTTGCCCGCTTGTTACTCGCTATAGCGGGTGGCGATGGCAGCTTGTACCATGCCGGCGCTCATGAGGTACGTTACCAAGAAGTAGCCACCATAGGCCGCCAGGAAAATCGCGCAGGTGAGGCCCACGGTGCCGGCGATGCTCATATCGCCGTATACGCTCACCAGCTCGATGATCACCTTGAGCGCCACAAAGGAGTGCGCCAAGCCCACTGCCAGCGGGAACAGGAAGAACACCGCTTGCTGCGCCATCACCGAATGGCGAATCTGGCGGTCGTCACAGCCGATCTGTGCCAGCACGCGATAGCTGCGGCTGCCGTCGGCCACATTGGAGAGCTGCTGGATCGATAGGATTGCCGCGCACGCGACGACCAGTACAAAGCCAATGTAGATGGCCAGATAGCTAATCATGCCGTTCATCTGCGCTGCTTGCGTGTACATCTCGGAACGCGTGATGAAGACTCCCCACGACCCCGGCTCCTTGCCGTCAACGAGCAGATTGTCGAGCAAGGTGTATTTAATGCTCTCGTCTGCCTCGGTCGTATCCATACCCTGTTTGTAATTAACGAGCAGATTACTGGAATACGGCTGCAGATTAAGTTGGGACAACAGCTCGTCGGCAACGACGACGGTACCCGGATTGCTGCCCATCGCCGAGTTGGCGATGGCCGCCGTATCTTCGTCCGACTTATCGGTTGCGGGCTTGAGCGTATGCCCGCCCAAGGTAAGGGCATGGCCGCCAGCCATATACTTGGTGTACAGGTCGACCAGCTCGCCGCCCATATCACATGTGAGCAGATACTGGTCGTGACCGATGTGCACCGGCTCCTCGCCCATCATCTGACGCAGTTTGTTGTACTGGCTCGCCGGCGTCACAAACAGACCCATCGTATCGGCATTGCTACCCCCGAACGCCTTGGGAAGCTTTTCGCCCATGGTCTTGCACATCTCACCTGGGGTCACCGAAGGATTCGAGCCGCCAAACGGGTAACTCAGATACGAATCAATCTGCACATGCTCACCGGCAACATCGGCGATATTGACCTTCTTGCCGGTCTCGTCGTTGTTGTCCGCCGACTTGCCCTTACGATCGCCGTGCCATGGATCGCCGTGCCATGCGGGGTACAAATCGACCGTTGTATCGGCCAGCACCATGCGATCGGCTTCAGGCGGATTGACGTACTCTTTGTAGTAGTCGAGCGTATCGGGCGTGTAATAGACATACGTCTGAGACACGTCAACAGGGTTATAGCGCTCCAGGTTCTCGTTCATCACGTTGGCAATCGACATACCGCACGTCACCGAGGTAATGGCCAAAAACAGGAGCATCGCAATGACGCCCATCGAAAAGCACACCGTGTTGACCTTGGCCGCAAGCTGGCGCACGGTAAACATGTTGAGGCCCCGCCAATACACGCCGCGCAGGCTCTGCAGCAGCTTGATGAGCATGCCCGAGAGTCCCCAGAACAGGGCAAAGGTGCCCATGGTAACCATAGCGGTCGTAATACCAAACTGGTTCATGGCCTCTTGCAGCTTGCTGTCCGTCGCGGTTAGCGGGAACCCATCACGTAGCAGACGGCAATAGGCCACGCCCACAAGCGCCACGCCCACGGCAAAGATGGCAATCGCAATCCAGGGGTTGCGTGTCTTGATGCTCTCGTTGCGACGCTCGGCACCCATAAGCTCGATGAGTTTGGTACGACGCACGGCGCGGAGGTTCAGCAGTAGCGTAAGCACAAACATTACGAGCATGCAGGCAAGGGTCAGATTGAACGCATGCATCGAGAAAAAGAAGTGGAAATTGGCGATCTGTGTCTTAAAGAGCGAGGCCGTAAAGAACGTCATGAGCTGGGAGAGTCCCACACCCAGCACAATGCCGGCGACAAAGGCCACGACCGATACTATCACGGTCTCGAGCGCCATGATCGTGGCGACGCGCCCGCGCCCCATGCCGAGCACCTGGTACAGGCCAAACTCCTTCTTGCGGCGTTTCATGATGAAGTTATTGGCATACACCATCAAAAAGGCCATGACACCGGCCAAAAAGTACGTCAGGTCGCCGAGCATACTGCCCATAACCTGCGCCAAGCCCTCTTCATCGATTCCGGCGATGTCGACCTGCATTGAGATGGTGTTAAAGGCATAGAAGACCGTGACGCCCAGGGTGAGCGTCAAAAGGTAGACGAGATAGTCGCGGCCGGCGCGACGGACGTTGCCCCAAGCGAGTTTACAGAGCATCGGAGCCCTCACCGCCCATCATGGCAACGACCTCCATAATGCGGTCGAAGAACTCTCGGCGGTCGGTGTCGCCGCGGCGCAGCTCAGTGAAGATCTTGCCGTCGCGAATGAACAGCACACGGCTCGTGTAGCTGGCGGCAAAGCTGTCGTGCGTGACCATGAGCACCGTGGCGCGCAGGCGGCGGTTGAGGGCCTCCAGGCTCTCGAGCAGCAGGCGGGCGCTCTTGGAATCGAGGGCGCCGGTGGGCTCGTCGGCCATGATCATGGTGGGGTCGGTGACGAGCGCGCGAGCCGCGGCAACGCGCTGCTGCTGACCGCCGGACATCTGGTAGGGATACTTGTCGAGCACCTGACTGATGGACAGGCGCGCTGCCACATCCTGCACGCGGGTCGAGATCTCTGCCGAGTTTGTGCGGGCGATGGTGAGCGGCAGGGCGATGTTCTCGCGTGCTGTGAGCGTATCGAGCAGGTTGGAGTCCTGGAAGATAAAGCCGAGTTCCTCGCGGCGGAACTGCGAAAGCTTGGCCTGCTTCATGCGTGTTACGTCCTGCCCGTTGATGCGGATCGTGCCACTTGTGGCGCTATCGATGGTCGACACGCAGTTGAGCAACGTCGACTTGCCCGAGCCCGAAGCGCCCATGATGCCAACAAATTCGCCGCGGTTGACGGTAAAGCTGACGTCGTTGAGCGCGCGGGTCACGTTGCCCAGCGCTCCGTATACCTTTTCGAGATGCGCGACCTCCAGTACCGGGGTCGCCATGTGCGTGGTTTGCATACCGAGTCCTTTCTTGCAATTAGTCTACGGCATCTATAGTCGCAAGAAGACGAGTCGGCTACCATCGATATGGCTTACGCTTGCCTTACCGTTGTGTAAGGTACGGGTAGCCACCCTGTTATGTATTGATGTTGAGAGAGGACTCCTGTTGAAGACTGTTCATGTTGCCGCTGGGATCATTCGCAAGGAAGGATCCGACGAGCTACTGGCCGTGCAGCGCGGCTATGGCGACATGCAGGGACTTTGGGAGTTCCCCGGTGGCAAGCTCATGCGCGGCGAGACACCCGAGGACGCCGTGCGACGCGAACTTATGGAAGAGCTGCAGGTCAAAGTCACCAACCTGCATGATTTCTATACCGTTGAGTACGACTACCCCGATTTCCATCTCTCGATGGAGTGTTACTACTGCTCGCTCGCCGATGAATCCGATGAGCCTCAGAAGCACGACCGCCAGCTCGATATCCGCTGGATTCCACGCACCTCACTTGCCACGGTGGAATGGATGCCCGCTGACAAGGGGCTTATCGACGCTCTAATTGAGCTGAAGGAAGACCGGCTTGAGGCAAGCTCCGCCGATGACGCCGCGCCCAACACAGCCGACAAACCCGCCACCAAACCCAAGCGCGCACCTAAGCGCCGCAGCAAAAAGCGTCCCAAGCCCGGTCTGCTCGACGGCATCGATACCTCGGACCTTTCCGCCGACGAGCGTGAGCTCGTGCGCCGTCGCGCCGCTATAAAAAAGTCCATGAAGGGCAACAAGCGCGCCAACACCAAGCCAGAGCTGCTCGTTCGCCAGCGCTTGCGCGCTGCGGGACTCACGGGTTATCGCCTGGAATGGAAAGTCCCCGGCAAGCCCGACATCGCCTTCCCCGGCCGCAAGATCGCCATCTTCGTCAACGGTTGCTTTTGGCATCGCTGCCCCAAGTGCAACCCCAGCCAGCCCAAGCGCAACGTTGAGTTTTGGGAGGCAAAGTTCCGTCGCAACGTCGAGCGCGACCGAGCCGCCATCGACGCGCTTACCCAAATGGGCTGGACACCCATAACCATCTGGGAATGCGAGCTCAAGAAAGACCGCATCGGCGCCACGATGGAAAAGGTCATCGAGCAGGTGCGCGCCGCAGAGCCGCAGCGCTAACAGCGAGCATTCACACGCTCCGCACGTCCGCGCCACATCCACGTCACAAACCTTAGAAAGCCCTTAAGCCAAAAACCTTTCAAGAGTGTTACTCGATACCTCTGAACTGCAGTTTCATCGTAACACCAAACCAGGTTAAGCCTTGGCTTAACAGTGATAAGGAACTAATTTACTTATCAACTGTTAGCTGACGGTTTCCGGGGTGCATACGGACAAATCCCGTCTGATTTCTAACAGAAAGTCAGACGGGATTTTCGCTTTATATTACGAATTATGGAGGACATACCATGAAAACCTTAATATCTTGTGCCTACAATATGGATAATTGCTGTGTGGAAGTGAAATTCAGCGACGGCAGTATGATTGCGATTGACACTATCGTCGTTGAGAACGAGATTGCTGACAATATGTATCAGCGGTCAGAGCTGGATTATTTGATCTACAACGCTCCTTTGGAGTATGCAGACCTTATCTTGAACGGCGATCCCGAAACCTATTTGAAAACTGTAACAGAATACAAGCCTTGGGATAGCTGACAACACGCTGCCCGCAGGAGAAAATCCTGCGGGCGTTTTTCTGTTTATATTATTTCCCTCCGTTGGATCTCAATTTAGGAAAGAAGATGACAATCTTGAAGCTCTTTCCCCACTGGGAAGCTGCTTCCAGATGAAGATTTAGATCGTCGGCCATCTTCTTAACCAGGTAAAGTCCCATACCGGTAGCCTTCTTTCTGCTGTCAGTAGAATCCCCGGTAAAGCCCTTTTGAAAAATGTACGGCAGATTATATTTTTTTACGCCAATGCCGTTATCTTCAACAGAAAGGATATCTGCGGTCTCCGAATGTATCATGGAAATCGTAAGCATGGGACTATCGCTGCTATATTTGATGGCATTGCTAACGATCTGTCCCAACATAAACTGAAGTCCTCTACGGTCTGTATAGACTGTTTCAGATTGCAGTTTGTTGAGAATGACAAAATGCTTCTCTTCAAGAAGTGGGGCATAGTCCTCCAGAACTTCACCCAAGCAGTCATTCAAATTGACATCCTCAAATCGGTAATCCTTTGTACTGCTCTTCAACCGGGCATAGTACAGCATCTGCGTGACATCCTCCTGAAGCTGACTGCGGACATAATCCAGCTTTGCTTGCAGGGAAGGAGAGATTTCATCGTTCCGGTTATCCAAGAGCATGGTCAGCAACGATAGGGGCGTTTTCGCTTCATGTGCCCAGCCCTCCACGTATTCTTCATAGTCCCGTAGGGCATCCGCCATATTGTTACTCTCGTTTTTGTATTCCCGTAAAACCGAAGCCAAAAATCGGACAGATTCTCCTTCTTTCTGACTAATGGCACTGAGCAGCCGTTCTTCATTGCAGATGGTAGGATCACTGAGGAAATCTCGGAACAGTTCCATGTGGGTGTTCTCCCTCTTGTTTAGTACAAACAGAATCGCTGAAAACAAAAGGATGCTCGTCAGAACTACTAACCCGATCAAGGTTTGAAATACCTGAATGTCAGAAATCCAAAGAATGACAGCGCAAAAGCAATCCACGCCCAGCAGCAACAGAAGCCAGGGGTAGTACCGTTCTATCATGTGCCAAAGCTGCTTCATAGAGACACCTCCGCTTCCAAACGGTAGCCCATTCCTCGAACTGCAACGATTCGCTGCTTCATTTCAAGGGCGGACATCGTTTTTTTCA
>DBFVZT010000008.1:0-16055 GCA_048486575.1 Collinsella sp.
CCTTCGACTCGAATTCTTGACGGCCTGAACAATCGTCAATATCGGTCGGAGGGGTGGCTTTGTAAAGCCGTTTGTCTCCACCCGCGTAGCGGGTGGTTTAAAGCTGGCCGCTGCGCGGCCAGCAGACTAAAGTCTTGAAACAAAAAGGCGCCCCCGCATAAGCGAAGGCGCCCAATGCGCGCGCTTTGGGCGATAAAGCCCTTACGCCTGCTGATAGTGCAGGTGCTTCTCGTCGATATTGGCCAGGTCGCGGTCGAGATAGCGACGCGCGAGCCAGTTTGCCATGGGGAGGTTCTGGTCCAGGTAGTTACCGCACTCCTCGGGAGCAGCACCGGGGACATCGCCCTCAAAGCCCGCGACAAACTCGAACAGCTCACGCACGAGCGGCAAGATCTCCTCGCTCGTCACCTCGCCAAAAACGACGAGGTAAAAGCCCGTGCGGCAGCCCATGGGCCCAAAGTAGACAATGCGGCTCGACCACTCGGCATGATTGCGCAGGAACGTCGCGCCCAAATGCTCAATCGTGTGGCACTCGGCCGTGTTCATGACCGGCTCCTTATTGGGTGTGGTCAGGCGCAGGTCAAAGGTGGTGACGGCGGCGTCGGTCGCCGGATCGCGGTCGATGCGGCTCACATACACGCCGGGCTCGAGCAGCAGATGGTCAACGGAAAAACTCGCGATGCGCTCCATGGCAGATCCTCTCGGTAGTCAATTTAGGACGGGGCTCTTTTAGCTGGTCACAACAATCGTCACCAATAATAGCAGTCAAAAAAGCCCCGTCCCAAATGAGCTACGCGGGACGAGGACCGAGTGATTATTTAATCCCCGTCCCAGAAATATCATTCTAGGCGGTGTACGCGATTGTAGATTTCACGGCATGGCGCCAGCCGGCGATCTTTTTGGCTCGCACGTCGGCAGGCATGGCAGGCTCCACGATGCCGCGGGCGCCGTAGACGTCGACGACATCGCGCGTGTACATGCCCAGCGCAATGCCGCAGGCCCAGGCCGCACCCAGGCCGCTCATCTCGTCGTTGCTCGCGATGCGGATGGGCGAGCCAACCAAGTCGCTCTCAAACTGCATCAGGTACGCGTCGCGCGTGGGACCGCCGTCAACACGAAGCTCGGCCAGCGCCGCACCCGAATCCTCGACCATCGCATCGATGACGTCGAAGATCTGATAGGCGATCGACTCATCGGCGGCCTTTACGAACTCCGCACGGCCCGTGGTGCGCGTCATGCCAAAGACGCAGCCCTCGGCATCGCTCGCCCAGTGCGGCGCGCCCAAGCCGGTAAACGCCGGCACAAAGTAGACGCGGCTCGCCGGATTGGCGGCGTAGCACAGGTCGGTGACTTCCTCGGGATTGTTGATGAGCTCCAGGTCGTCGCGCAGCCACGTCTTGACGGCGCCGGCGTAGCTCACGTTGCCCTCGAGCACATACTCGGTCACACCGTCCATACGCCACGCAAGCGAGCTCGAAAGCCCGTGCGAGCTGGCAACGAACTCGTCGCCGACGTTCATCATGACCGAGCTGCCGGTACCATAGGTCGCCTTGGCCATGCCGCGGCTATGGCAGCCCTGGGCAAACAAGGCGGCATGGCTGTCGCCGAGTACGCCGTGAATGGGCACGGGCGCCGGCAAAAAGCCGCCCAGGTCCGTCATGCCGAACAGGCCATCGGAATCGGTCACCTGCGGCAGGCAGGCCACGTCGACGCCAAAGGCCTCGCACACCGGCTCGCTCCAGCAGCCACGGCGCAGGTCAAAGAGCTGCGTGCGGCTGGCATTGGACCAGTCGCAGCGAAACTCCGCGCCGCCCGTGAGCGTCCAGACCACCCAGGCATCGATGGTGCCCAGGCACAGCTCGCCTGCCGCCGCGGCCTCGGCAGCCGTGGGAACGTTCGCAAGGATCCAGGCCATCTTGCCCGCCGGATAGTAGGGCGAGAGCACCAGGCCCGTCGTGTCGCGCACCAGCTCGGCCACACCCTCGCGCGCGGTCAGCTCGTCGCACAGCTCGCGGGCGCGGGCGCACTGCCACACCACGGCGTCGCACAGTGGCTCGCCCGTCGTGCGGTTCCATGCAACGGTGGTCTCGCGCTGGTTGGAGATGCCGATGCCGGCGACGTCGGCCGGATCGACCCCGGTCTCCTCCACCACGGCACGCGCCACGGCCAGAACATTAGCGGCAATCTCGGCCGGATCATGGCTCACCCAGCCGGCCTCGTTGACAATCTGGCGGTGCGAGCGATCGGCACGATGAATCAAATGACCGCCCTCGTCCACCAGCAGCGCCTTGGTGCCCTGCGTGGATTGATCGATTCCGATGATGTATTTGCTCATGTACTCTCCCATTCCTTCCGCCAAATCGAAGACGACCCGACGGACAAGGAGCGAGCGGCCGTCAAGTGCCGCAGATTGCCGTGAAAGAGGAGCGCCGCGTACTCTGTGTACGCAAGCGACGGTTTGAACGGCAAGGTGCGGTGCTTGGCGGCCGCGCAGCGTCTGTTTCTACTAGTTGCCGAGGAACTCGGCGACCGTCTTGGCAATGCCTTCGCCGGTGAGGCCGTAGTGCGCAAAGACCTCGGGGCTCGTGCCGGTGATGACCGGCGCGTCGGGCAGGGAGAGGCACTTGACCGGACGCGGGCAATGCTCGCCCACCACCTGCGCGACCATAGAACCCAGGCCGCCGAAGGGGCTGTGCTCCTCGACCGTCACGACGGCGCGCGTGGCACCGGCGGCCTCAATCACGGCCTCGGCGTCGAGCGGCTTGACGCAGTACATGTCGAGCACCGTTGCCGAAATGCCCTGCTCGGCCAGCAAATCGGCGGCATCCACGGCATGGCGGACCATCTCACCGGTGGCGACAAGCGTCACATCGGTGCCGCGGCGAACCCAGGTGGCACGGTCCATCTGGAACGGGCACTCGTCCTCGGTATACACGTCCTCGACCGGGTTGCGCCCCACGCGGATGTAGGCCGGCTTGTTATCGTTGACCAGGGCGCGCACGAGCTCGGCGGTCTGGAAGCGGTCGCTCGGCAGATACACGCGCATGTTGGGAATCGCGCTCATGGCGGCGATATCCTGCGCGGAGTGGTGGCTCATGCCCAAGGCGCCGTAGGACACGCCGCCCGAGATGCCGATGAGCTTGACGTTGGTGTTGGAGTACGAGACGTCGACCTTGCACTGCTCATACGAGCGCGTGGTCACAAAGGACGCCGGCGAGGCGGCCCAGGCCTTCTTGCCGCACGAAGCCATGCCGGCGGCGATGCTCACCAGGTCCTGCTCGGCAATGCCGACCTCGACGGACTGCTGGGGATACTGATCAAAGAACGGCGTGAGCGACGCGGAGCCGCGGGAGTCGGAGCACAGGACGACGATGTCCTTATCGGTCTTCGCGGCCTCGAGCAGCGTGTCGCAGATAACCTTGCGATTGGCGATCTTGTTAGCCATTGATGGCCTCCTTATGGGCAGCGAAATCGGCGATGATCTGGGCATATTCCTCATCGTTGGGCAGGTGATGATGCCAGGCGGCCTTGTCCTCCATAACCGGCGAGCCGTAGCCCTTCACCGTGTTGAGGATGATGACCGTGGGCTTACCCTTGGTCTCGGCGGCCAGCGTCAGCGCGGCGTCGATGGCCTGGACGTCGTTGCCCGGAATGGACAGCACGTTCCAACCGAAGGCGGCCCAGCGCTCCTCCTGCGAATCCTGCTTCATGACGTCCTCGGTGCTGCCGCTGATCTGCAGGCGGTTGCGGTCCACGAGCGCGCACAGGTTATCGAGCTGGTAGTTGCCGCCGCTCATGGCGCCCTCCCAGACCGAGCCCTCGGCAAGCTCGCCGTCGCCCATGATGGTGTAGACGCGGTAGTCGCGGCCATCCATCTTGCCGGCAAGCGCCATCCCGACGGCCACGGGCAGGCCATGACCCAGCGAGCCCGAGTTCATCTCGATGCCCTTGAGCTTGTTGTTGGGGTGGCCGATGTAGGGGCTGCCGAACTTAGAGAAGCGGGCCTTGACGTCGTCGAGGTCCAGATAGCCCTCGTGGCAGAGCACCGCGTAGTAGGCCTCCATGGCGTGGCCCTTGGAGAGTACGAAGCGATCGCGGTTGGGATCGTCGACGGTCTCGGGCGAAATGTTGAGGTGGTTGGCGTAGAGGGTCATCAGCGCATCGATGACCGACATGTCGCCGCCGATGTGCCCGCCGGCGCCAGCCATGATGATATCGACGCAATCGCGGCGAAGGTCCCAACGCAGGGATTCAAGCTCTTCAATCGTTGCCATTTCTACTCTCCTCGCAGGTAGGCTTTGACGTCTTCTTCGATGGGGTCGTACAGATCCGGCTCGATGCCGATGTACTTGCACGCCTCGTAGAGCACCGGCACCACGTTGGCGTGGATGGCCACGCAGTGATGGATGTAGGGGCCCTCGACGATCTTGGCCTCGAGGCGCTTGAGGTTCTCGACCTCGACCCACAGGTAGGTGCCCATACCGGCAGGGCCGTCGATGCCGCGGGCGTTGCCCAGCAGCAGCGAGTACTCGCCGTTGTCGCCGTCAAAGCGGGCAAGGGTGAGGTCGCCGTGCTTGGCCTCGGCCGTTAGCGCGCCGGGGTGATCGAAGGCCAGCGGGTAGGTGAGCTTGGGCTTGACCGCCGCGCAGCTGCAGGGCCAGGGGCCGCAGTGCTGCAGCAGCTCGCCGTTCTCGTTGTCGGGATGGCGAACGGTCCAGTCGGCGAACATGCCGCGGTGACGGCCAAGATCGGCTGCCTCGACCATGAGCGCGGTGATGGCGCCGTGGATGTCGGTCTCGCAGACGACGGGGATGCCCATCTCGTTGAGGATGGCGTTGGCGGCGCAGGGCATAATGCCCAGCTCGTCCTGCAGGGCGTTCCAGCACTGGATGGCGCCGGCGTTGCAGCCGTACTTCTCGACCAGGCGCTTCATGGCGATGGCGAGTCCTGCGACCGCGGGGACCTTGTCCTCGGGGATGCAGATCTCAAAGCTGTCGGCGATGTGGGCGAGCATGGCGGCCATGGCCTGCTCGTCGGCCTGGGCGTCGCGCACGGCCTGGACAAGCTCGGTCATGGGGATAGGCGAAAGCTGGATGTTGAACTTCTCGAGCAGCTCGCCCTCGTTGCACATGGTCGACCAGAAGTCGAACGGACGGGTGGCCATCTGCAGGATGCGGGTGTGCTTGAAGGTCTTGACGACGTTGCACACGGCCAGGAAGTCCCAGACGCCACGCTCGAACTCGGGATCGGTCAGGCGGCAGTTGGTCATGTAGGTGAAGGGGACCTGGAAGCGGCGCAGGACCTTGCCAGTGGCGAACAGGCCGCACTGGCTGTCGCGCAGGCGGGTGCCGTCGGGCTCGGGGCGCTCGTCGCGCGGGCCCCACAGCAGCACGGGCAGGCCGAGCTCGCGGGCAAGGCGGGCGCAGACGTACTCGGTGCCAAAGTTGGCGTGGCACAGCATGATGCCGTCGACGCCCTCGGCGCGGAACTTCTCGACGATAGGCTCGACATGGCTGTCGTCGAACAGCAGGCCCTCGTCGTTGATGTCGTCGATATCCACGATGTCGACGCCGATCTCGCGCAGGCGATCAGCCGTCAAGCCGCGATACTTGATCGCGTCCGGCGCGCTAAAGATACTGCGGCGCGTGGGCACAAAACCGAGCTTGATCTTATCCATGTACGTCCTCCCCTAGTCACATGTTCAGTAAACAGACGCATGTTTCGTTTTGTTCTGTTTACTAAATGTTTTACTCTTCTGTTTAGAAGTTTAACGCGAAATACCCGTAAACGGTAGAGAAATCAGCCTAAACGGTATGTAAACAATCTGAACATACAAGGGGAACAAAAAAGAGGGCCCCGAAGGACCCTCTCTTAGTAGCGTTAGATATGGCTACCTTAGCGAGCTTTACCGCCCTGCGCCCCGGCGTTTTCTTCGCCTAGAGCTCGCGCACGCTCTGGCGCTCGACAAAGTAGGTCGAGACGGCCGTCTTGCAGGTATAGCTCTTGGGGTTGCGGATGTTGCCCACCAGGCGGCGCACCGCGATCTCACCCACCTCGTGTTTGGGAACGTGCACCGTGGTGAGTGGCGGATTGGAGAACGCGCCCACGGACAGGTCGTCAAAGCCGATCATCGACACGTCGTCAGGCACGCGCACGCCATGCTCGTTGAGCGCACGCATGGCGCCCACGGCGAGTACGTCGTTCTCGGCGAAGAAGGCCGTCGGCAGGTCGTCGTGCGAGACGGTGTCGAGCCACACGCCCATGTCGTGATAAGCGCCCTCGAGTGTGGTGCCCAGGGTGACATGCCATGCCGGATTGGGCTCAAGGCCCGCATCCTCAAGCGCTTGACGGTAGCCGCGCTCACGGTCCTTAAAGTTGCGGATACGCAGGTCGCCCGCTAGATAGCCAATCTGCTTGTGACCTTTCTCGATAAGATGGTCAACGGCGCGCAGCACCGAATCGGTATTGGCGATGACTACGGCGTCGAAGTACTGGCGGTCGCTCCAGCCATCGAGCACGATCAGGTGGGCGGCAGCGTCGGCGAACAGGGCGTAGTCCTCCTCGCCCAGCTCCGTACCCATCAGCACGATAGCGGCTGACGGATCGGCGATAAGGCCCTCGACCTGCGGGCGCACGGCGTCCAGGTCGCTAAAGTCGAGCGAGACAAAGCTCGTGCTCATGCCGTGGCGACGCGCCTGGCGCTCCACGCCCTCGATGACCGCGGGATGGAAGGTGCTCTCGTCCAGGATGGCGCCCGTCTTGCGCGCAAGCACAAACTGGATGCTCTCGAGCTGCGTCGACTGCTGATAGCCAAGCGACTGCGCGCACTCCAGGATGACCTTGGCGGTCTCCTCGCTCACGCTGCGCTTGCGGTTGAGCGCGTTGGACACGGTTGCGGGCGAAAAGCCGGTAATGCGGCTGATCTCGCGGACGCTTGCTTTAGCCATCGTTCCCCCTAGCATCGGTCGCGGCCGAGCATCGTGGCTTGACCGCCCCGTGGCTCGGCAACTAAACGACCGCAAATTCAATCTAAACAGAATAGTAAATGTTTAATAGCTAGTTTAGCCTGTTGTCAAGCGAAGTGGCACGACTATTCCCCCAACGGGCGCATTTGTCCATCTTAACGTTATTACGCAAGGTCTTCGCCATTGCTTGCTATTACGCGTCGGTACCATTCGAAGCTTTTCTTTTTACGTCTCTCAAACGAGCCCGCACCGCTATCGTCTCGATCGACATAGATAAACCCGTAGCGCTTACGCATCTGTCCTGTGGCGACCGAAACCAAATCGATCGGGCCCCAACAGGTATATCCCATGAGTTCCACCCCGTCGAGCTCGACGGTCTCCCTCATCGCCTCGATGTGGGCCCGCAGGTATTCAACTCGATAGTCGTCTTCTATTTCACCCGAATCTTCCGGCACATCAGGAGCACCCAAACCGTTTTCGACGATGAACAGCGGCTTTTGATAGCGATCCCAGATTTCATTCATGGTGACGCGCAGCCCTTTGGGGTCGATAAACCTCCCCCAAGGCTCCTGTTTTAGATACGGATTAGGCGCCGAGCGAAGAAGGTTCGAATCGAACTGACCTTCCGCATGCGCTTTTGCGACGCGCGTCGAGTAATACGAAAACGAGACGAAATCGACCAGGTTTGCAGCCAGTACTTCGCGGTCATCATCCCGATAGGGCACCTCAAAACCATGGCGGGCGTATTCCTTGAGAACATAGCTCGGGTACGCACCGCGCACCTGGACGTCGGTAAACATGTAATGGCTGCGATTCTCAGCCTGCGCAGCCAGCACATCGTCCGGATCACATGTAGCCGGATAGAAGACACCTGCGTTGAGCATGCAACCGATCTTCGCCCCAGGGCACAGTTCATGACACGCCCCGACCGCACGGGCGCTCGCAACCAATACATGGTGCACGGCCGTGTGAACCGTTGCATAGCGATTCTCCCCTTGCTCGAAGATGATCCCCGCCGCCATAAAGCACGCCTGCGTCATGATGTTGATCTCGTTAAAGGTCAGCCAATAATTGACCAATCCCCGATAGCGCTCGAACACGGTACGCGAATATCGCTCGAACAGGTCGACCAACCTGCGATCGCGCCATCCGCCATACGCATCGACGAGATGCATGGGGACATCATAGTGGTTGAGCGTCACCAAAGGCTCAATGTCATGCGCGCGACACGTCCTAAAAACATCCTCGTAAAAGGCAAGGCCTTCTTCATTGGGCTCGGCTTCGTCTCCTTTGGGAAAAATGCGGCTCCAGGCGATTGATAAGCGCAGGCATTTAAAACCCATCTGGGCAAACAGTTCAATATCCTGCTTGTACCTATGGTAAAAATCAATGCCCTTGCGAGCGGGATAGAAGCTGTCGGGTGCCAACGCACGCGGATCAAGGTCTCCCCGCATGACGTCCATGCGTTGATCGCCAAACGGCAGCATGTCGGAATTGGCTAAACCGCGACCGCCTTCGTTCCATCCTCCCTCGCACTGGTTTGCAGCCAGAGCCCCGCCCCATAAAAAATCTTCTCTAAACATTATGGTGTCGTCCTTTCTATCAAATTCCCGGCCCACACTGTCGAACGCAACGGACTCGGCAAGTGCCGCGCAACAGCACAGTACCGTTGCGCGGCCAAGGGGTCGGACCGCGCAACGGCTGGGGAGCATATTTGTGTAGTAGCCTCTTATGCCTCGACGGATTCAACGGCCTCAGAATCGCCGCTCTTGGACTTCAACGGCATCTTCTCCTGTCCTTCAAATCCAAAAATCATCGCCAACGCAAACGTCACGGCACCGCCAGCAAGACACCCGATGGTGCCAGGGATGATATCCTGAGCAAACATGAGCACGTTCATCCATGGGAAACCAACGCCAGTGAAGATATAGACGTTGGCATGAAGAAGGCTTACCAGCAGACCACCGACAGCACCACCAATCATGTTCCAGGCAAGAGCCTTCTTGTCGCGAAACAGGATGCCGTAGATGATGGGCTCACTCACGCGACCGAAGGCATAGGTGATGAACAAGTTCCAGCCCGTGGCTCGACTCTCCTTGCCCTTAGCGCGCAGGCCATAGGCGAGCGCGATGGCAAGCGTGGTGTAGGCTACAACCGCGGTGCCGGGGTATAAGATGGCGTCGTAACCGTTCTGGAGCGCGGCGGGCAATATGGCGGTATAGATCGGCACGTGCATGCCGGTGGCGATGATCAGATTCCAGAATGCGCCGATAACCGCGGTCGCAGCGGGACCGGCAACAGAGGCGAGCCAAATGATGAAATCGGCCACAAGGCCCATGACAAATTGGACGGCAGGGCCGCAGAGGCACAGCGCGACCGGCAACATCACGAGCACCGTACCCACGGGTACGATCAGAATGCGCAACATATCAGGCGAGATCTTCTTAAAGAAGCGCTCAACATAGGACTGGGCCCAGGTGATCAAGATGACCGGAAGAACAGCCTGGGTGTAGTTGACGAGCTGCATGGGGATGCCGAAGACGCTGAAAGGCTTTCCGTCCTCAACAATAGCGAGCATGTCGGGATAAATCATCACAACAGCGATGAGCAGTGCCAGCACAGGACTCGTTTTGAACTTCTTAGCCGAGCTATAGGCGGCAAACACCGGGAAGTAGTAATACGCCGCATCGCCCACCAGGGAAAGGATCCGATACAGGTCGCTCGTTTCGGACATAAAACCGGCGCCTTCGGGCCCAAACAGAATAACGAGCATCTTGAAGATACCGGCGACACAAAAGATCGGAAGGATCGGGGTGATAGCGCCGCTCACGGCATCGAGCAGCTGATTGAAGAGGTGCTTGGGCGCCAAGCGCTCCTTCCAGCTAAGCTGAGGGCCATCGAGTTCCTCGTCAATCGATACCGTGACCTCGAATCCGCCCTGCTTACAAACCTCGTCGTAGACCTTGTCGACCGTGGGCCCGACCACCAGCTGCACCTGCCCTCCGGCGTGCACGACGCTGATGATAGACGAGATGTCCTCAAGCTTCTCATCATTCGAGAGGCTTTCATCCTTGAGGTTGAAGCGCAGGCGCGTCATGCAATGCGTAACCGAAGCCACGTTTTCCGCCCCGCCCACAGTGGAGAGAATCTGCTCTGCCACCTTTTTGTAATTTGCCATCATTGGCTCCTTTGCACAATCTTGGCTTACTGTTCGAATCGGCAAAGGTCATGCCCCGAATGGCTACGGGTTACAATCCTTTTTTGGAGATGATCCGGTTGAGATGGATCATCAGATAGAGTTCCTCCTCCTCGGAGAGCGTGGCGTCCCACGTTTCACGACAATAGGAACCGATATGCTTCACGCACTCTGCCAACTGCGGAAACTCCTCACGAAAGTTCTTGTACATCTGCATGTTGGCGCTGTTCAGCGACTCGCCGGCTTGAATGCGCTTGAACAGGTACCGCAGATGCGTGGCGAAGCGGGTGAAATCAAAGGAATCGCGGTCAACGATGATGCGAAAATCACTCTCGACGATCTCAGTGACATCTTCTAGCATATCGTCAAACTGCTTGGTGGGTTTGCTCGCGGTCTCGATGGCCTGAACAACCCGCGCATTGACGAGATTCATGGCAATGCTGGCAATCTCTTCTTTGGGAAGTCGTTCACCAAGCTCCTTTTCGAGCCTCATAACGATAAACTGCGCCGCTTTGTATTCCTTAGGATATGTCTCGCGCACTTCATAGGCGAGAGGCATCGCAATACGAAAACCCTTTTGCGCGCGCTCCACCGCAAATGACAGGTGATCGGCCATGAACAATGTCGCCTTGGTCGACAGATCATAGGGCAGCTCGTTGGCGACGATGTCCATCACCTTGGCCGTGAACATCACGATCTCAGAAGGAAGGTCGCGCATGACGTCCTGCCCTTTGGGGTCGATGTCATAAAACGTATGCTCAATCTTAGAGAGCGGCAGCTCGCGGGGAAATTCTCCCCCAAACCCGACGCCCCTGCCCATGGCGATCACGTCGCGCCCCTGCCCGTCGCGGCAAAGAACGGCATTGTTGTTGAGCTTTTTAATCGCAAGCATTATTGAACCTCCTTTCGGAATTATCAAAAAGAAAAGGCATGACTGCAAATAGCCGAGCTATCGCGGTCATGCCTTACCAGTAACAATCCGTTGTATCGAGGCGCGGGCATGCCTCCCTAGAAGTAACAATCCGCGCAGCAAAGAATGATAGCCCATATCTTCGCGGGGAGCACCGTCCACAGCCGACCAACGGTAGCATATCGTCCGTGAACGGTTTTGGAAGCGTTGAAACGATTGGGAGGCCGTCTCAATCTTGCGGATCAGCCAAGGACACGGGCCATACGTGTCTTGAACTCGGACAGGAAGCGCGGGACATCCACGGTCAGCGCCACAAGCGCACTCTTGTCCGGATCGGACAGGCGGTGCTCATCGCAAATGGTGCGACCGCGATACTCGCCCAGCAGATCAACACGCAGATTGCAGCCGAGTGCACCTACGAGCGTGGGGTCGATCGCCACGGCAACGGCCAACGGATCGTGCAGCGCACAACCACCCAGGTAGGGTGCGTTCATCTCGTACGAGCCAATGTAGTGCTCGACCATGCTAGCAAATGCGCAGCCCGCCATGGTGCCCGAACCCGTCCAGCCGGCGATATCGCGGCGCGTCAGCACCACGCGATGCGTCACGTCCAAACCAACCATGGTGAGCTTGCGGCCCGAGCGCAGCACGGCGTCGGCGGCCTCGGGGTCGCTTGCCATGTTGGCCTCGGCGCCCGCGCTCACGTTGCCGGGCACGGTAAGGGCGCCGCCCATCACGACCACGCGGCCGATAGACATCATCGCCGCCGCATCGCGCTCAAGAGCAAGCGCCAAGTTGGAGAGCGGGCCGGTCGCCACGTAGACCAAATCGGGGCCATAGGTGCGTGCAGCATCGATCAGATAATCGACCGCCGCGTTACCATCGGCCGATGTCGCCCCCACCGGCTCGTAGGGCGATGCGGGTACGCTCGCGCCGCCGATACCGTTTTTACCATGGATGAGCGTGGTGGACGCCGGCGGCGTATAGGGCTCGGTCGCCTTGATGGGTCGGTCGGCGCCCAGGTACACCGGCACCTCGGGGCGACCCAGCAGGTCGAGCACGGCCAGGCAGTTATGCGCCGACTGGTCTACGCGCACGTTGCCAAAGCACGTGGTAATGCCCACGAGCTCCACCTCGGGGCTCGCGATGGCATAGGCGAGCGCCATCGCATCGTCTACGCCCATATCCAGATCAAGGATCAGCTTCTTGGTTGCCATTGTTCTACTCCGCTTCTCCGTCTACATCAAAACCGTCTAAACCAAACTTGTGCTCGACTTCCGCACGCGTGGGAATTGATTGCTGAGCGCCCAGGCGCGATACCGTCACCGCCGAGGCGCGAGCACCCGCGGCCATGCACTCAAAGAGCGGCAGACCCTCCAGACGAGCTGCAGCAAGCGCACCAATAAACGTATCGCCCGCGGCCGTCGTATCGACCACCGCGCTCGAAAGCGCCGGCATGCGCAGCGGCTCACCGCCATCGCCGAGCGTAACCGAGCCGGCGCCGCCCAGCGTGATGACCGCGGCGCCGGCGCCCTTGTCGAGCAGCGCATTGAGCGCGGCGACGCAGCTCGCATCATCTGTGGGCAGAATGCCCGTCAGCATCTGGCACTCGGTCTCGTTGGGGCAGACCAAGTCGACCGCAGGCCACGCTCCTGCCGGCAAATCGCAGGCGGGCGCAGGGTTAAAGACCGTATAGAACCCCAGCTCGTGAGCGCAAGCAAGCGCCCCGGCCGTCGCCGCAAGGTCACATTCGCCCTGGGCGATAAAGACGCCGCCAGCAGCCGGGGCAATCTCGCTGGCATCGCCGTCGAGCTCGTCGGCCACCAAGCGCCTCAGTGCGCGGGCAACGTCCTCGCCCGCAAGCGCATGGTTGGCGCCCGGCGACAGCACGATGCGGTTGTCGCTCTCGCAGCGAATGATAGTCGCGGTACCGGTCTCCACGTCATCGCGACGCGCCACGAACTCAACGCCCACGCCGGCATCTTGGAGTCCCGCCACCAGTGCATCGCCAAATGCATCGCGCCCGACGGCGCCGATCATGCACGTGCGCGCACCCATGCGCGCGGCGGCCACAGCCTGGTTGGCACCCTTGCCGCCGGCGTTGGTGATAAAACCGCTACCGCCGACGGTCTCGCCCGCACGCGGCATGCGCTCACACGCCACCGAAAGGTCCATGTTCATGCTGCCGAACACCGCAACGATGCCGCGATCTGCCATGGAAACCTCCTCATCTGCGGGCTTTATGCCCACCGTCGGCCGTCAATCGTATGCTTTCGCACTCTATAACTTTAGTTCACTTTGATGTGAACGCGCGCTTGAGGTTGCGCCAGCAGCAAGCATTCACAGGAGCGGGCAGCTACAATGAATACGTTGATTTTTCTCGTCATTGGATGATGTTTTATGGAACAATTCCCGCAATCGAGCTCACGCGGCCCGCGCCGCGCGCCCGATAACCAGGCGCCGCACGAACGCCCGCGCACTGAACGCCGCGCAGGCGACCCGCGACGCACCCCGAGCCCCCATCGAGCACCCGCCAACAAAGCGGACCACGCCAGCGCCGCCGCCGCGGACCAGACGCCCACTCGTCCCAAATCTCGTTACATTCCCGCCCTCGACGGCCTGCGCACGCTCGCCGTTGTCGCGGTGGTGCTCTATCACCTCAATCTTACGTGGGCTCAGGGCGGCCTGCTCGGCGTCACGATCTTCTTTGTGCTTTCGGGCTATCTAATCACGCGCCTGCTGCTCAACGAAGTCGCCAAGACCGGGCGCATCGACCTCAAGAGCTTCTGGATTCGCCGCATCCGCCGTCTGTTCCCCGCCGTAGTGACCGTCGTGGTGGTTACCTGCGCGCTGTGCACGATCTTTAACCACGTGATGCTCACCAAGATGCGTCCCGACATCCTGCCGTCGCTGCTGTTCTTCAACAACTGGTGGCAGATCGCGCAGGACGTCTCGTACTTCAACGCCTTGGGCGACCCCTCGCCGCTCACGCACTTTTGGTCGCTCGCCATCGAGGAACAGTTCTACCTGGTTTGGCCGCCGCTGCTGCTTGCCATGGTATCCATGCACATGAGCAAGCCCAGCACGCGCCGCGTGGTTCTGGGCTTGGCTGCGGTTTCCGCCATCGCCATGATGGTGCTCTACAACCCTGCCGCCGACCCCAGCCGCGTGTACTACGGCACCGACACCCGTGTGTTCTCGCTGCTGCTGGGTGCCTGGATGGCCTTTATCCCCGATCGCGACCTGGCGCCGGTGCGTCTCGTTCATCGTTTGGGGCTCGACCGCTTGGTCGGGGCCGCCAAGCACGGCAAGAACGCCGAGGGCAAGCCTGGCGAGAAGGCCGACGAAGCAGCCGAGACCGCCCCGGCACAGCCGAGCGTCCTCGTGCGTTTTTGGTCCTCGCCCGCATCCATCGATGTGTTGGGCGTCGTGGGTCTGGTTGGCCTTGCCGCCATGGTCGCGCTCACCAACGGCTACACCGCCTTCCAGTATCGCGGAGGCACGCTGCTGTGCTCGATCCTCACGCTCATGGTCATCGCGGCCTGCGTGCAGCCCCAGGGAATGGTTGCCCGCGCGCTGTCCGCCGAGCCGCTCGTATGGGTTGGCAAGCGCTCGTACAGCATCTACCTGTGGCACTATCCCCTGCTGTTGCTCATGAACCCGGTCGCCAACATCAACGATACACCGTGGTGGCAGTACATTTTGCAGGTGTTGTTGGTGGTCGCCGTAGCCGAATGTTCATATCGCTTTATCGAGACGCCGTTTAGAAAGGGCGCCTTTGGGCGCACCGTATCCGAGTTCCGCGACGGCACCACCACGCCCGCCAACTGGGTGCGCGCGCATATTCCCGTGTGCGCCACTTGCGGCATCGTGCTTGTTATCGCGCTGGGCGGCCTGATCTTTGTGCCGGAGACCTCCGCGCTGAGCGGTGAGGGCGCCGAAGTCCTCAACAAGGAAGCCAAAAACACCGCGCCCACCGACCAGCAGGCGGCCGACGACACCGACAAGGACAACGACGGCTTCCCCGATGGCTCCTACGACCTGTTGATGATCGGTGACTCCGTGTCGCTGCGCGCCGTTGATTCCTTTGACGGCGTGTTCCCGCACAGCCATATCGATGCCGAAAAGGGCCGCCAGTTTGATGCGGGCCGCGCGACATTTGAGGGCTATCTCCAACAGAACCTTGCCGGCAAGATCGTGGTCTTTGCACTGGGCACCAACGGCTTGGTAACCGACGACCAGATCGACGCCATCATGACCGATGCAGGAGATAAGCGTATTGTGGTGTTTGTGAACACGCGCAGCCCGCAGCCGTGGGTTGGCTCTACCAACCAGGCCATCGCCAACGCCGCCACGCGCTACAAGAACGTGCGCGTTATCGACTGGTACGGATACAGTGCCAATCGCAACGACCTGTTCGATGGCGATGGCACGCACCTGTCGACCACTGGCGTGACTGAGTACCTCAACTTGATCCACGATGCAGTCAAGAAGGACCTGCCCGTGCATCCCGAGGATCACGTCAACGATCCGCAGCCGGCGGCCGTCAAGTCAGCCACCGACGCGCTCGTCAATGCGCTCGCTCTCAAGCCGCACAAGCTGGGCACCGATAAGTAACCTGCAGCGCAAACTTCCCACATCCGGAGGGGGTGCCTGCCACGGCAGGCACCCCCTCCGGCAGTTAGGGACGTTCCTTATATGCCGGCACCCAGGGACACTCCTGACACAGCCGAGGAACGCCCTCCTTGCGACCGAATTCTGGGCGCCTCGCCACCCCGAACGTTGTTTCCAAGCCCACACCCGCAGCAAACAACCCAAAATCACTCTTTTCGAGCCGACTCCAGGTAGCGCGCAGAGATGTGGTGTAAGAGGCGGGGCATGCCCCGCCTCTTCTCTTTCTTGAAAGGGAGGGGACACCGCCTAGAATTCGTCGTTGGAGTAATGAAGGTGACGAATGGAAGGAAAGGCGATGCCCCAAGAAGAG
>DBFVZT010000009.1:0-4060 GCA_048486575.1 Collinsella sp.
CCCTTCGACTCGAATTCTTGACGGCCTGAACAATCGTCAATATCGGTCGGAGGGGTGGCTTTGTAAAGCCGTTTGTCTCCACCCGCGTAGCGGGTGGTTTAAAGCTGGCCGCTGCGCGGCCAGCAGACTAAAGTCTTGAACCAGAAGAGCCCGGCACCGTAGCGGTACCGGGCTCGATATTCCTCTGGTGCCCCCAGGCGGATTCGAAAACTCCCCCCGCGGGGAAATGAGTGACGCGGGTGTCGATGGTCCGAATCCCGCCCTTAGACCAGAAGAGCCCGGCACCGTAGCGGTACCGGGCTCGATATTCCTCTGGTGCCCCCGGGCGGATTCGAACCGTCGACACCCGCTTTAGGAGAGCGGTGCTCTATCCCCTGAGCTACGGAGGCATGTTGTACTAGTGTAGCAGATTTACTGCATCGCAATACGTCGCATGACTAGACTTCGAAGTTGCGGTGGAATAGTTCCTGTCTGAAGCATCTAAAGCCGTATTTAGGAACTATTTCACCGCAACTTGTGAAGAGCTAGTTGCCTTTGTGGAAGAGGTTTTTGATAACGGAGGGGATGCTCTTGGCACCCTTGGCCGTCACATCGATAAAGTCGGGCGAACGCACGAGCTTGTCCTCGTCGACGTACTTGCGGACCGCGCGCAACGTCTCTTTGTCGTCGCGCGTCGAAAACGTAAAGTGACCGTTGTCCTTGGTGAAGATGGCAAAACGCGTGATCTTCTTGGTGCCGCGCAAAACCTCGGCGGCAATATAGTCGACCTCGTCCCACGGGATTTGAATATAATCCTCGGGATTACGCTCGTTGTAATACTCGAACGCCTTATTGCCCACCATCACGTTACCGTGGCTGGTAAGCCCCATCAGGCAGGTTGCCGGCGTCGCCAGATCGACCGTGCTGTTCTGAGATTGCGCCATGCGCGCCTCGCCCTCCAAATAAAACAATCGGACCGCATCCAGTGTACCCACCGGGTGCGGTCCGTTTCAATGGCTCAAAAGCCCTTGCCTAGCAATTCTCGGTCTTAAGCCGAAACGTGCTTACATGAAGCCGCAGACGCGACCGATGATGCCGATGGCGAAGAGAGCCAGGATGATGACGATCGGGCTGACCTTCTTCTTGAGGAGCTTGCAGACCAGCAGGGTCAGGCACACGGCGGCAAGGCCGGGGATGAGCTGATCGAGGTTGGCCTGAAGCGTGGTGACCTTCACCTGATCAAGGGCGTTAGCACCGATGGAGTTATACATCGTCAGTGCTTCCTTGACACCCTCAGAACCGGAGGGAAGGTTAGCCCAGTCGATAAAGGCGCCAGCAGACTGCGTGACCTTGGAGACGACCGGGGTGAAGGAGATGGACACCCAGCGCTCGACCAGGGCGCCGATGATGAACATACCCAGGATGGAAGCACCCTCGGTGACCTTGCCCATCAGACCGCCGGAGAGGTCCTTGGCAATGGAGGAGCCGACCTTGTAGCCAAACTCCTGCGTGTACCACAGGAAGGCGTAACGGATGATGTTCCACGCGAAGAAGAACAGCAGCGGACCGGCGATGCTGCCGGACAGGGCCAGGGAAGCGCCCAGAGCGCCCAGAATCGGGCGAAGGGTGAACCAGAAGGCGGGGTCGCCGACGCCGGCGAGCGGGCCCATCATACCGACCTTGACGCCCTGAATGGCGACGTCGTCAATCGGAGCACCGTTGGCGCGCTCCTCCTCGAGAGCGAGGGTAACGCCAATGACGGGGGCGGAAACATAAGGGTGGGTGTTATAGAACTCCAGGTGGCGCTTAAGAGCGGCAATCTGGTCATCCTTGCTGGTGTAGAGCTTCTTGATCGCAGGGATCATTGCGAAGCACCAGCCGCCGTTCTGCATACGCTCGTAGTTCCACGAGCCCTGAAGGAACTGATGACGGAAGCAAACCTTCTTGCGGTCAGCCTTGGTGAGCTGAATCTTGTTCTCTGCCATATGTATCACTCCCCTCCTACTCGTAATCGTTCAGAATGTCGCCGAGCGGGTCGCCGGAGCCACCGCCCATGCCGCCACCCTGCTTAGCCAGATCCTTAAGGCCAAGGTAGATGAGGGCAAGGGAGATGCCGATGAGGCCAAGGGCGATCAGCGTGAGCTGAGGGATGGCAGCAAGGACAAAGCCGAGGATGAAGAACGGCCAGGTCTCCTTGGTGGCCATCATGTTGATGACCATGGCGTAACCGACGGAAGCGACCATGCCGCCGCCGACGGCCATGCCGCCGGACAGCCAGTCGGGCATAGCGTTAAGCGCGTTGGTAACAGCCTCGGCCGGGATAACGCACAGAAGTACTGCCGGGATGGCGATACGAAGGCCCTGCATGAGGATGGCAGCGTACTGCCAGCGCTCGATGCCGGAGAAGTCGCCCTTCTCGGCGCAACCGTCCATGGCGTGAGCGATAGCGGTAGCAATGGTACGGCAGATCATGGTCAGGAACAGACCAGCGACCGACAGCGGGACGGCGACGGCGATGGCCGCGGTAACGGCCTTGGCCGAATCAGTGGCGCCGCCGTTGAGGGCGAGCACCATGATGATCGAAGAAGCGACCGAGGCCAGAGCGGCGTCAGGCGCGACGGCGGCGCCGACGTTAGCCCAGCCAAGGGCCATCATCTGGAGCGAACCGCCCAGGAGGATGCCCTCCTGAAGGTGACCGGTTACGAGACCGATAAGCGTGCATGCCACGAGCGGCTGATGGAACTGGAACTCATCCAGAATGCCTTCCATACCGGCAAGCAACGCGACAATCGCAACAAGCAGAATAGTGATTGCAGACATGTATCGGACCCTCCTTTACTATGCTTGAGCGGCCAGTTCGGCCTTAGCTTTCTTCAACATGGCGTCGAGATCCTCGGAGGCATCCGAAGGAACCTTGCGGACCTCGAACTTGACGCCCTTGGCCTTGAGGGCCTCGAGGGTCTTAACGTCGTCATCGCCCATAGCGACGGCGTTGGTGACGACGACCTTGCCCTTGGAGTGAGCCATGGAACCGATGTTGACTTCCTTGATGTCGACGCCGGCCTCGATGGCCTTGAGCAGATCCTGCGGGTTCTCGAAGAGCAGCATGGCCTTGGTGTCACCAAAACGCGTGTCCTTGACGACCTCGGCCATCTTCTTGATAGGCACGACGTTGGCATGGACTCCCGGAGGGGCAGCCTGCTCGATCATGGTCTTGCGGAGCTCGTCGTGAGCAACGCCGTCGGAAACCACGATGATGCGGTTGGGGTTGATCTGCTTGGTCCACGTGGTGGCCACCTGGCCATGCAGCAGACGGGTGTCGATACGGACGTGGGCAATCTTGATGTGCCCGTCGCCGATGACCGTTCCCGGAGGGATGGCGCCTGCAGGAGCAGCGGCGGCCGCAGCCGGCTTCTTCTCCTCGGGCTCCAGAGACTCGGGCTTGACGCGCACGCCAGCCTTAGCCTCAGTCACGAGATGTTTTGCGATCGCATGTGCAGTGTTCTTTGCATCAAAGCGCTGCGAATATGCCTCGATGAGCATAGGCAGGTTGACACCGGTGACGATAGCCCAGGAATCATGGCCCTCGATGAGCCCGCTAATCTGGTTGAACGGCGTGCCGCCCCACAGATCAACGAGGAAGAGCACCTGCTCCTGGTCCTCGAAGGAAGCGATTGCTTCCTCGACCTTAGCACGGAAGTCGTCGGGGCCCATGCTCGGCTCGAGCGAGACCACGGCCACAGACGGCTGATCGCCAAAGACCATCGAGCCCGTCTGCTTGATTCCAGCTGCCAAGTCCCCGTGGCTAGCAAGAACAATACTTACCATCACATAACCTCCTTTTTGTCTACGTAATTCCTACACGACATGAAAGGAGTATACCTGTTTGGTTTGTGGAATTATAGCTAAATTCGTAAAAGGTTGCATTATTTGTTTAAACGGGTTGATTTCCGATCTCAGCCGAACACATTAGGCGGACAGGCCGTTCCCGCAGCTAGCCGAACGCCCCCGAGGCCCCATCCGGGCCCCGGGGGCGCCGTTTTCCCAGTTGAAGGAACGGTGGAGATGTGTTTCGATGGGT
>DBFVZT010000010.1:0-8534 GCA_048486575.1 Collinsella sp.
CCCCTTCGACTCGAATTCTTGACGGCCTGAACAATCGTCAATATCGGTCGGAGGGGTGGCTTTGTAAAGCCGTTTGTCTCCACCCGCGTAGCGGGTGGTTTAAAGCTGGCCGCTGCGCGGCCAGCAGACTAAAGTCTTGAAATAAAAAAGGTGGCCGGAAAACCCGACCACCTTTGCACATCCTTTGGATGCCGCAGTTTACTTGCGGACGACCTTAACGATGGCGTCACCGGCGGCGACAGCGGAGTCGGCCTCGACGGCGAGTTCGACATCGGCAAACTCGGCGGTGTTGGACACAGCAACGACGACGCAGTCCTTGTAGCCGGCAGCGGCGATCTTGGCGCGGTCGATCTTGAGCATGGGCTGGCCAGCCTTTACGACGTCGTCGGCCTTGACGAAGCCCTCGAAGCCATCGCCGTTCATGTTGACGGTATCGACGCCAACATGCACCAGAACCTCGATGCCGCTATCGGACTGCAGACCCACGGCGTGGCCCATGGTGACGGTCACCTTGCCGTCGCAGGGAGCGTAGACCAGATCGTCCTCGGGCCACACGGCGCAGCCCTTGCCCAGAACCTCGCCACCAAAGACGGGATCGGGCACGTCGGCCATCTTGATGACCTTGCCCTTGACGGGCGAGCACAGCACGTCGGCGCCGGCAGAAGCAGAGATGGAGGACGGAGCAGCGGCAGTCGCGGGCTCAGCCTTCTTCTTGAACATGTCAAACAGACCCATACGTTTTCTCCTCTTGATTAAGCGCAACGTTGTGCGCATGCCTATGGTGATTATAGTGCCAAATGGTTCAAATGCTAAGGTGGGGACTCGAATCGCGAGCCCATCCCAACGCTTTTCCCCGGTGGCACTCATATTGTCGATTAATCCAGGCCCTCGGCACCGTTGGACTTGATGATCTTCTGGTATGCGAAGAAGCTGTCCTTGCGGCGGCGCTCGTAGGTGCCGGTGCCGTCGTCGTACTTATCGACATGGATGAAGCCGTAGCGCTTGCGCATCTCGCCGGTGCCGGCGGAAACCAGGTCGATGGGGCCCCACCAGGTGTAGGCGATCAGGTCGACGCCGTCGGCAATGGCCTCGCCCATGGCCTTGACGTGGCTCTGCAAGTAGGCGATACGATACGGGTCGTGGATGGAGCCGTCCTCCTCGACCTCGTCGTAGGCGCCCATGCCGTTCTCGACCACCATCAGCGGAATCTCGTAGCGGGCGTAAATCTCGTTGAGGGCGATGCGCAGACCCAGCGGATCGATCTGCCAGCCCCAGTCGGTGGACTCCAGATAGGGATTCTTGCCGCCAAAGGTCATGTTGCCCTCGGTCATCTCGTGATCCTTGTGGGTGCCCACGGTGCCGGACATGTAGTAGCTAAAGGTGTAGAAATCGACCTTGCCGTCGGCGATATCCTGCAGGTCACCGTCCTCCATCACAAGCTCGACATCGTTCTCGGCCCAGAAGCGCTTGGCATAGAACGGATACTTGCCGCGCACCTGCACGTCGGAGCAGTACCAGTTCATGGTATTCATCTCCTGCTGCGTGGCGAACACGTCGGCCGGATCGCACGTGGCGGCATAGGAGAGGATGAAGCAGTCCATGTTGCCCATCTTAAACTGCGGGTAGTGCTCGTGGGCATAGCGCACGACGCGGCCGCTGGCGACAAACTGGTGATGCAGCGCCTGCATACGAGCCTGCGGCGTAGTATGGACCGCCGAAGCCGGGCCCTCAAAGCCCTGAATCATGCTGGTCTCAAAGAGGTTGCCCATGTCCTGAGTGCCGCAGTTGATCTCGTTGAAGGTGAGCCAGAACTTGACCTTGTCCTGATAGCGGTCGAAGACGGTCTGGCAGTACTTCTCAAAGAAGCCGATGAGCTCGCGGCTCGCCCAGCCGTTGTACTTCTCGACCAGGTGATAGGGCATCTCGTAGTGCGACAGGGTCACGAGCGGCTCGATATTGTGAGCGCGCAGGCAGTCGAAGACGCGGTCGTAGAAGGCGAGGCCGGCCTCGTTGGGCTCGGCGTCATCGCCGTTGGGGAAGATGCGGCTCCAAGAGATGGACATGCGGAACATGGTAAAGCCCATCTCGGCGAACAGCGCGATATCCTCCTCGTAGTGATGGTAGAAATCGATGCCGTCATGGTTGGGGTAGAAGCGGTTGGGGTCGATGTCGATCGTAATCTGGCGCGGCTCCTTGTAGCTGCCACCCAAGAAGTGGTCGTCGACCGACGGACCGCGGCCGTCAACGTTCCAAGCGCCCTCAAACTGATTGGCGGCCGTGGCGCCGCCCCAATAGAAACCCTCGGGGAATCCCATAAGTGCCTCCTCGCTCATGCGTGTTGCTGATGAAACGAGTATGCCGCCGAGTCGCTCCAGGCCAGGGCGAAGGCGCCGATTTGGACACTTCTTTTCGCAGACGCGCGCTGCAACAGCGCTGCAGCTGAAACTTTTTGACACCGAAGGAGCGAAGACGATCCGCCCCGCGCTTACCGGCGGTATGCCGCGGGGGTGCAGCCATACTTGTCGTGAAACTTACGGTAGAAGAAGCTCATGTTTTCATAGCCCACCGCATGCGCAGCCGCCCCGGCCGTGGCGCCGCCGCGCAGAAGCTCGGCCGCACGTACCAGGCGTCGCTCCTGCACAAGCTGCCTAAAGGTCTTGCCCACATGCCGCTTGAGGAGCGCCGTCGCATAATTAGGGCTCAAGCCAAACTCCGCCGCCATCCCCTCGAGGGAGCACGCGGCGAATTCGCGATCGATATAGCCAAGCATTCCCGTCACCAGGGCAGTGGGCCCCGCCGTGCCGTCCGCCGCGCCGCGCACCAGCTCGCGCTCGTAGCAATCCATGAGCTCGGCCAAAAACAGCTGAAACAGACGCAAGACGATCTCGGGACCGTTGGGGCTCGGGTCGTACAGCTCGCAGAGCATCTCCTGCATGTAGCGCCGAATCCGACGGCTCTCGCCGCAGTAAAAACGGACATGGCCCCGATGGTCCGTCTCGCTGTTGAGCGCGTTGAACAGAAACCGCGAGACCGCGCTCTCGCGCGAGAGGCTCGACTCGAGACTCCGGCGCAAAAAAGAGCGTGAAACGGTCATGCTCAGCATGATGTCGTCCTCGCCGAGCGCCGCCACGGCATGAGGGCAAAGGGCGTCGAGCAAAAGCACCTCGTTGCGGCGCAACTCGAGCCTCTCCCCCGCCACCGTCTGCGGGCAGCGCCCGCGATACACATAGCTCATCTCCACGTAATCATGCACGTGCTCGGGAACTGCATTAAAGCGCGAGTTTTTCCTTATCGTCAGGCCACGCGGCATGCCGGGCTGGGCATAGGCAAACCCTGGCTGCCCAATCTTGCGCACTGGGCATCCGTCGATTTCGACATGCTCGGTCATAATCGACCAATCAAATGCCATGCCGTCTTTATAAGCGATCTCACTGGTGCTCAGTTCGCTGAGCCTACGCTCGAGCTCGTCGATCTCCATGGCTTGCCAATCGTTGATTTGGTCATAGTTCGTCGTGATTCAGATATTAGCAGAACGCGCCGACGCGTCCATAATCTGTGCTATGCAGCAGACCGATCGAGCCAAGGAGGATCCATGACCGCGTACTATCAGCAGGTGCTCGAGGGCACATACGACAACCACGTGCTTCCGTTTTTGTGGATGAAGGGCGAGAGCCATAAGACCATTGCCGAGTATCTGGAAAAGATCGCCGGCGCCGACATCCACGAGGTCTGCCTCGAAAGCCGCCCACACCCCGATTTTTGCGGCGAGGGCTGGTGGCGCGACTTGCGCTTTGTCATTGACGAGTGCAAGCAGCTGGGCCTTAAGCTCTGGATCTTGGACGACGCGCACTTCCCCACGGGCTTTGCCAACGGCGCCGTCAAGGAGGCCGTGCCCGAGCTCCGCAAGATCGTGCTCACGCACCGCACGTTCGACATCGTGGGTCCCACGTCCGCCGCGAGCATCGCGCTCGCCAACATGCTCGACAAAACAGAGCGCTTCTACGGCGTGACATTTATGCAGGACGGCAGCCCCGTCGACGTCGCTTTCCGAGTAATCGACGATGCAGACGGCAACCCCAGCCGCCTGGTCTTCGATGCACCTGCGGGCCTCACGCAGGCATGCGTGATGTTCACGAGCGGCAAGACCTCCTACAACGAGGACTACATCAATATGGTCGACCGCGCCTCGGTGGCGCAGCTCATCGATGCTGTCTACGAGCCGCATTTTGAGCATCTGGGCGATGAGTTTGGCAAGACGATCCTGGGCTTTTTCTCCGATGAGCCCGGATTTGCCAACGAGAAGGGCACCACGGGCCCCGATGGCATCTCGGACACGCTCATCGGCAAGGCCACCGCGCCCCTACCCTGGTCGGCCGAGCTTGAGCGTCGCCTACGCGCGGCACTGGGCGAGCGCTACCTGGCCGAGCTCCCGCACCTGTGGGACCGCGAGCCGGCCGGCGCGCACGTACGCCACGTCTATATGGACATCGCGAGCACCCTCTATAAGGAGTGCTTCTGCGACCAGCTCGGAGACTGGTGCCGCGCGCGCGGCGTGCAGTACATCGGCCACGTTATCGAGGACAAGGACTGCCACGCGCGCCTGGGCGTGGGCGCCGGGCACTACTTCCGCGCCGTGGGCGGTCAGGACATGGCGGGCGTCGACATCGTGATCAACCAGCTGGTACCCGGCATGGACCGCGGCCTTCACAGCTACGGACGCGGCGTGTGGGACCTCGAGTTCTATAACTACGTGCTGCCCAAGCTGGGCTCCTCGGCAGCACACCTCGACCCCAAAAAGCAGGGGCGCTGCATGGCCGAGGTCTTTGGCGCATTTGGATGGCACGAAGGCCTACGCGAGATGAAGTGGATCGCCGATCATTTTTTGGTGCGCGGCGTCAATTGGTTTGTGCCGCATGCCTTTAGCATGGCCGCCTTCCCCGACTGGGACTGCCCGCCGCATTTCTATGCGCATGGCCAAAACCCCCAGTTTGCACACTTTGGGCAGCTCATGAGCTACATGAACCGTACGGCGAGCCTGCTGAGCGGCGGGCGCGCAACGACCCCGGTGGCGCTTCTCTACCATGCGGACGCCGAGTGGGCAGGCGAGGCGAACTTTATGCAGCATGCCGCCTCCGAGCTTTTGCGCGCGCAGGTCGACTTTGACATCGTGCCGGCAGAGGCATTTGAGGACGCAGGGCGCTATGCCGTTGAAATTGCCGCAGACGGTAGCGGCTTTAGCGTGAACGGCCAGGCATACCGCTGCCTGGTGATGCCCGGAGCCGAGTTTGTCGGCGGAGCCGTGCTCGACTTTGCCGCGCGTGCCGCAGCCGCAGGTGTTGCCGTGTACGCGCTGGATGAGTTGCCGAACAAGCGCTACGACGGTGACACTGCAGGCCGCGAGGGCTTTGCCTCCCTGGATGCAGCCGCGGTCGCCGACATCAAGCTCCTGGCGACCACCGAGCTCGCAGACACACTTGCCAATACCGGCATGCAGACCGTGGTTTGCGCCGAGCCCCAGTCCTGGCTGCGCGCACTGCGCTACGAGCGGGCGGGCGAGACCTATCTGATGCTCGTCAACGAGCATCCCAAGCAGGGTATCTCCACTCAGATTGCGCTTGCCGACGGCATACCCGTTGCAGGCGCGCGCCTCGACCTGCTCAACGGCACCGATCCCGCCGCCTTTGACGGCACGCTCGAGCTGGCTCCCTACGAGAGCTGCATCGTGGTCCTTGGGGCTACAGGTTCCGCCGGCGCGGCAACTGCTGGAGACGAAGCCACATGCGTCGACGGGCCCTGGGCGGTTGCCTTCTCTGCCCCTGGTACCGATGCCTTTGGCGAGTCTGTTGAGCTTGCAGACCTGCACGACCTTTCCTCGGCCGAGTTCCCCGGCAAGGCCGGCACGTTCCGCTACCAGGCCTCCTTTGTCCTGGGCGAAGCGGCCAGCCGCGCTGTCATCGACCTTGGGGAGGTCTTTGAGACCGCAGCCGTCACCCTCGACGGCAAATCCCTCGGCACCCGCATCTGCCCGCCTTACCGCTTTGAGGCCGCCGCACTTTTAGCCGGTGAGCACGCGCTCACGATTGACATCATCAACACCCTCGACCACGCCGTCCCCGACGTGTTCGGCATGACCGAGCCCTCCGAGCCCAGCGGTCTCTTGGGGCCCGTACGCGTGCTCGGGTAACGCCCCGGGCGCAAACGGCCCAACAAGGACAGCGCCCCTATGTTGAGCCCGCACAGCGTCGAGCGGTCCGTCGTTCATAGACCGGCGGACCAAAACTCCCAGCCAAGCCGAACGTTTTATTTATCGCTATGATTGGTTTATCGCGACGCAAACGCATAGGAGCCATATGGATATCAGGCGAAAGATCACGCAGGGCAAAAGCCTCACCCCCACCGAGCAACAACTTGGGCGAACGGCCCTCGCCATGGGCGAGGATGTGCGCGGGCTTTCCATTAAGGAATTTGCCGCGTGCGCCAACGTTTCGGTCGCGAGCGTGCACCGCTTTTGCAAAAAGCTCGGCCTCGAGGGATTCAAAGACCTCAAGGTCGAGCTCATCCGCCAGGCGACCGAGGCGGGCAACCGGCGCGACGTGGATATCAACTTTCCCTTCGATGCCACCTCCGCCCCTGCGCAGGTGATGGAGCGCATGGAGGGGCTCTACCAGACCACCTTGGCCGAAACGCAGGAGCTGCTCGACCCTGCACAGCTCGACCACGCCGCCAAGCTCATCATGCGCGCCGGCACCGTGGACATCTACACGGGCTCGCATAACCTGTATCCAGCGGGAATGTTCCGCGATCGCCTGCTTTCCGCCGGCAAAAGCGCGACGTGCCACGACAGCGTCGAGGCGCAGGTGCGCACGGCGCTCGCCTCGGGTCCCGACCATGTGGCAATCGTCATCTCCTACAGCGGCCTTGCCCCCAACCTCAAGGAGATCTTGCCGATCCTTAGCAGTCGACATGTCCCGGTCATCGTCATCGGCACGCCGTACTGTGCCCGCATTCACCCCGGCTTTGCCGCCTATCTCACGGTAAGCGACCACGAGAGCATGACGCACCGCATCACGCAGTTCGCCAGCCATATCGCCGTGCAATACGTACTCGATTCGCTCTATAGCAGCTACTTTGCCAAAGATTACGCCCGCTGCTCCGAGTTCCTAGAGCGCTCGTTCCCCTACACCCGCCTGCCCGGACTCAAGTAGCGACGAGTGTGGATTTTTGGACACTCAGATAACGAGCGTGGATAATCTCCCACTTTGAGCCCGCACACAGGCCAAACCCGGGAGATTATCCACGCTCATTTTGGGTCCCCTGGGAACGCATGAGGAGGGCGGAAGACAGCCGTTATTTGCGAGGCGTCAGCGACGTAAAGAGTCCGTGTTGGTTGCAGTAAAGATATATCCTGCCGCGCCCGGTAATATGGAAGCGCGGCTGCACCGATTGCTCTGGATAGAGCTTCTTAAAGCAGATGCCGTCCATAGTCGCATATGCCACAAAGCTAATGTAGTGATCCTTGGTCATGGGATGATCGAGCGTGACGCACCAATCGTCCTCGATGCGCTCGATGGAAAAGGCGTGGTCCGCGTCCGGCTCTTCGGCCTCCTGGGGAAACATCGTGGAGCCACAGCAGCTAAAGCTGCCTTCTCCGAGCGCGTGCACAACGTTTCCGCAGATAGGGCAAACGTAAAAGACGCCTTTGAGCATATTGCCTGCACGGTTGGCGTTGGCCCGAATGTCACCAGCCAAAAGCTCAGCCACGCTTATGCCGAGTCTCTGGGCCAAAGGCTCAACGAGGGAAATGTCGGGAAGGCCGCGACCGGATTCCCACTTGCTGACGGCCTTATCGGTCACGCCAAGGCTTTCCGCCAGGGCGCGCTGGGTGAGGCCGCGATCTTCGCGCAGCCGCTTGATGGCATGTGCTGCCAAAAAAGTATGGGGGACATTGCTTTGCGGTGTCTGGTTCATGAGATGTCCGATCAGATTGGAAGAATGGAGCGAACCGGTTCAAGAGCCAGTATCCATTTGAAGACAGCCCTCGACAACCTACGCTGCGTAGACATGCATCGACCAAACGAGCGTGGATTTTCGGACACTCAAATCACGAGCGTGGATAATCTCCCACTTTGAGCCCCCACACAGGCCAAAACCGGGAGATTACCCACGCTCATCTCTGACTAGTCATTGGGGACGTTCTTAAACGACTAGTCAAACAAGAACGTCCATTACAGTCGAAATTGTCAGCCCGGGACCGTCTCGGGCTACGATTGAGGCGCGCCCAGAACGGGCCGCCGACCGGGCGCCCGCGCACGGCCGAACGTCCCTGCCCCCGAGAGGGCCCGTTGGGTGCTGCCGGCGCGGGACGCGCCGCCCCCGACGGCTGATAGGAAAGTGTGGATTGGCAACACCTATTTGGACGATTCCGGGAGGGACAGCCCCGCCTCCCTGAACTCGACCGGAGACATGTAGCCCAGCGTCGAGTGGATCCTGAAGTTGTTGTACCAGTGCACGTAGTCCGAGAGCTTGGCCCGGAG
>DBFVZT010000011.1:0-23034 GCA_048486575.1 Collinsella sp.
TCGCGGCAGGTTTATACCCGTGTCCGAGCTCGAAGAGCCCTATGGCCGCCTTCCTGGCCTCGACATCATGCTTCACCCTCAAATCAACGCGCATAAAGAAAGCCTCCCATTTCTCATGTCCAAGAAATGGGAGGCAGTTCAGTCCGTTCTAGCGGGCTTTATCAGATTGATTGGCTACGCGCTAAGCAGCTCAGGCAAACCTTTACGCAAACAGGCCGTAGATGCTGATGTTGGCCTTGGCGTAGAGGCCGTTGGCGTACTCGGTCCACTTGGAGCTAGCGCTCGAAGCCTGCGAGGAGTACTGCTGGTAGGCGGTGTAATAGGCGGTCATGGCCTGCTTATAGGTCGCGCTATCGGCCGTAAAGGCATCGTCGGCGAATGCCTTAGCGTAGGTGCCATCGGCGTCCTTCCAGGTGCCTTTCTCGCTATCCCACTCGTCGCCGGCAAGGTTGATGATGTAATCGGCGTAGTCCTTGCTCGCGGTCTCCTCGTTGCCGTCAGAAGGCTCGGTCGGAGCAGTCGGCATGCTTGCGGAGCTGTCGCCCACCTTCTTCTTGTAGAGCTTCTGCAGCGTAGCGGACTGACGGACGATCTGCTTGGCCTGGTCCTTGGACACGCCATACTGCGTGGCCATGGTCTTGTAGTCGGAGGTGCCGATGGAATCCTCGGCGTACTTCTTCATCTCCTTGGAAGAGACGGTGATGCCCTCGTCCTCGGCAGCATCGAGCAGGATCTTGTTGCGCACGTAGGACAGGATGACGTCGGCAGAAGGAGCGGTGTAGTTGCCATCGCCATCCTTGACGGTATCGAGGCTGTACTGGCTCTCGATGGCCTCGCGCGCGGTGATGTCACTCTTCTTGCCGTTGTAGCTGTAGCTTGCTACGGTCGAATCGAGCTGGTCCTCGGTGAGGGTCGCCGAGCCGACGCCCTTGCCGCCAAAACCACCGTTGCCGATAAAGAAGCCAATCACGGCAGCAATCACGACTGCAACCACAAAGGCGGCAATCATCGTCTTCTTGTGCTTGGATGCATGGTCGTCTTCGTCGGAGTCGTCGTCCTCGTCTTGCTCCTCGGGCATCAGATTCTCGTCAGCGGCATCCGCGGCAATCTGAGCCTCCAGGCGGGCGTCCTCCTCCTCGGCCGTCGTGCCGGCAGCAATGTGCTCGGCAGACGTACCGGCGACCAGATCGATCTTCTCATCCTCGTCACCGTCGGGGCCTTCGCCGCGCTCGATGATCTGGATGCCGTCGATCTCGTCCTTCTCGTCCTTCTTTTGAATCAGACCCATATCAGTTACTCCTTGTTAGGAAACATAGTCCGCAATAGAATACGCCCGACAGAGCGCCGGGCGTATTGATTCTTAGGTTATACGCAAACACTTAAGTACTATTTAGGCGTTTGCAGTCTGCATGCCTTAGGCCAGGTGCGCGATAACGGCATCGGCAAAAGCCTGCGTGCCCACAGCGCCCTCAACGGAGCCGGTCTGGGCACGACGAACATCGCCGGTAACCTGCTCGCCCTCGTCGAGCGTGGCAGAAACGGCGGCGCGAATGCGATTGGCCGCGTCGTTCTCGCCCAGGTGATCGAGCATCATAGCCGCAGACAGAATCTCGGCCGTGGGGTTGGCGATATCCTGACCAGCGATATCGGGCGCGGAGCCGTGCGTTGCCTCGAAAATAGCGCAGTCGGCACCGATGTTGGAACCCGGAGCCATTCCCAGGCCACCCACCAGGCCGGCGCACAGGTCGCTCACGATGTCACCGTACAGATTGGGCAGCACCAGGACATCGAAGTCGTTGGGGTTCTGGACCAGGCCCATGCAGGTGGCGTCGACGATCTTGTCGTTAAACTCGATATCGGGATAGTTGGCGGCCACCTCGCGCGCCACGCGCAGGAACAGGCCGTCGGTCGCCTTCATGATGTTGGCCTTATGCACGGCCGTCACCTTTTTGCGGCCGCAGCGGCGGGCATACTCAAAGGCATACTCCACAATGCGGCGGCTCTTGGCGATGGAGATCGGCTTGATTGAAATGGCGGAATCCGCGGCAAAGGTCTTCTGACCCGAGCGCTCGACAAGCTGCGCGAGCTCCTCAACCTCGGCAGCGCCCTCATCGAACTCAATGCCGGCGTAGAGGTCCTCGGTGTTCTCGCGCACGATGACCAGGTCGACGTCGCGGAAGCGCGAGCCGTCGCCCGGCTGCGACAGGCAGGGTCGCACGCAGGCGTACAGGTCGAAGTGCTTTCGCAGGGCCACATTGACGCTGCGGAAACCCGTACCGACCGGCGTGGTGATGGGGCCCTTGATGGCAACCTTGGTCTCGGCAACCGCATCGAGCACATGCTGAGGCAGCGGCGTGCCAAACTCGTCCATGACGCCGGCGCCGGCCTCTTGGACGTTCCAATTGATCTGGACACCGGTGGCCTCGACCACGCGGCGCATGGCCTGCGTAATCTCGGGACCGATACCGTCACCGGGAATCAGGACTACATCGTGCGCCATAATCTGTTACTCCTCGTCTTCGGCGGCCTCAGTTTTTTTAACGCTAGCACGCTTCTTCTTTTTGGAGAGATCCAGGCCAAAACGTTTAACAAGCATTTCGCAAATCTCGCTCGAACGGGCCTTGAGATAGCTGCCCTTGCCATTCTCGGCATCGAACTTAAGGCGCAGCGCGAGCTTCTCGGCGACCTCGGCGTCGATCTCGCCCTGGCCAAACTCGTACAGGCAACCGAGCATGTCGCGATACTCGAGGTCGCCGTGGTAGCACTGGATGGCCTCGTCCAGAATGGGCCAAGCCTCGCGCGAACGCTCGACGCTCGTGGCGCCCCACACGCACAGCAGGCGGAAGGCGGCATAGCGCAGCGTGGAGGAAATCTCGTCGAACAGCGCGGTCTCGGCGCCCTCAAAGGCATCGCCCAGCTGCTCGGGGCAGGTGGTGGCAAGCGCCGTCAGGGCATCGAGGGCCTCCCAGCGGGTCTGAGCCTCGGGGCGGTCGAGCGCCTCGATCAGCGCGGGGACGCAGGGCACGACGCGCTGCGGATCGCGCTCGGCGAGCAGGTGCAGCACGCGGGCGGCAAACTGGCGGATGCGGCGCGTGGGGCAGCCGAGCTCCTGGACCAGACGGTCGACGGCATTCTCGTTCTCCTCTGCCAGCTGAAGCTGTGCCAGCTCCTCGTCGGTGAGCTGTTCGTCTTTGTTTTCTGCCATAGTTACCTCTTTTTACTATTTCTTAGCGTGCTTGCCAGCACCCTTGCTGTCATCGGTGACCGAGATGAGCTGTCGGTCGGCAGCGCCATTACGACGCGCACGGCGGCGTTCCTCGGCATCGCCCGCGTCGGCGGCGGCGCGGTGTGCCTTGTTGACGTTAAAGACCTCGTCGTGCTTGCGCCACGGACCGACGGACTCGCCAAAGCTCATCTTAAGGCCGGCGATAAAGCCGCCGAGCCAGCCGATCGGCGCAAACTGCACCAGCGGGAACAGTGAGAACACCCAGGTCAGCAGGACGACTGCCGCCGCGCCTGCAAAGTTGGCAATCCAGTAGTCGCGCTTGGTGATCACGCGCTTTTCGCAGGCCCACTGGCCGCACAAAAAGCCAATGTAGATCGCAAAGAGAAAGAGCACCAGCGCAAGCACCACGAACGTCCAGCTCATGGGCACTACTCCCCGTGATGGTGGCCGCAGCAGCACTCGTGGCCGTCGTCATGACCGTGACCGCCGCAGCACTCGTGGTCCTCGCCATGGTGGTGGTCGCAACCGCACTCGTGATCGTCGCCATGCTCGCCGCAACCGCAGCCTTCCTCGTGAGCACCATGCTCCTCGGGACGATACTGCGACCAGTCCAGACCGGCGGCGATGGCGTCGGCCTCCTCCTTATAGAGGACCGTGACGGCCTGGGTACCCAGCTTGGCGCCACCGATGGCATCGAGCATGTCGTAAAGCGTAAAGGCCACGTCGGCGCCGGGCAGCGCAAGCTCGCGGTCATCGGCGTAGGCGAGCGCCAAGCGCAGGTCCTTAATGAAGTGCTCGACCATAAAGCCGGGCTTGTAGTCGCCGTCGAGTGCCTTGGGCGCCAGGCTCTCCATGGCGCCGGACTTGCCGGTGCCGCCCAGGATCATCTGACGGGTCTTCTCAAGATCAAGGCCGCTCAGCTCGGCAAACGCCATGGCGTCTGCCATGCCAACCATGCAGGCGCCCAGCGACACCTGGTTGGCAAGCTTGGCAGCCTGACCCTTGCCGGCGCCATCGAAGCAGCAGATGGTTGCCGCAAAGGTGGAAAGGATGTCGCGGACCGGCGCGATGTCGTTCTCGGTGGCGCCCACGATAGCCGTGAGCGTGCCGGCGATGGCACCCGACTCGCCGCCGGTGACGGGGCAGTCAAACGCCATGCGACCAGAAACCTGGGCGGCCTCGGCAATGTCACGGGCGAGCTCGGGCGAGCTCGTGGTGAGATCGATCAAGACCGCGCCCGGCTTGGTGCACGCAAGCAGGCCGTTGCCCGCCAGATAGAGCTCCTCGACCTCGGAGGGATAGCCCACCATGGTAAAGACGACATCGGCGTTCGCCACGGCCTCGGCCGGCGTATCGGCCCAGACGGCGCCGCGCTCGATAAGCGCGGCGGCCTTGGACTTGGTGCGGTTGTTGACCGTGACGGGGTAGCCGGCGTCCAGGATGTGGCCGGCGATGGGGGCACCCATGATTCCGGTGCCGATGAATGCGACGGAGAGCTTGTTTGCCATGAAACCTTTCCTTTTGGGTTGGGTGTTGTTACCAGGTTAAAATACTCGGTGCCAGCGTTTCGGCCGTGACTTGAGGGCACTTGCAGCCGCAGCGCCTACCTACTCGCCTCGCACGCGGCGCGCGATGCGGTCGGAAAGCGAGGCTTTCTCGGCGCGATTCTTGCCCCAAAACGCGCAGGCCACCATGCCGGGGCCCACGTGCGAGCCAATGGTGGGACCCACGGAGCTGCGAATGATCGTGACGTCGGCGCAGCCCTCCTCCTTGCGGATGGCGGCTTCGAGCCAGTCACCGTCCTTTTCGGCATCGGCCGTCATGATGGCGATGGGCATGGTGCGGTCGGGCACGTAGTTCTCGCGGAACGACTTGAGGATGGACTTGAGCGCCTTCTTGCGGCCGCGGTTGACGCCAATCAGCGACAGCGAGCCGGCAAGGTCGTAGGAGAGCTCGGGCTTGACATCGAGCTTTGCCGTGAGCTGCGCCGCCGCGGGCGGAATGCGGCCGCCGGCAGCCAGCGCGTCGAAGCTCTCGAGCGTAAAGTAGCCGTGCACGTAGGTCTTTGCCTCGTTTGCCCAATCGACCAGCTGCTTGGCGGTCAGTCCCGCCGAACGCTGGCGCACGGCCTCGAGCGCCAAGAGCGCACCGGTCGCGCAGGGCAGAGCGTTGTCGACCACGTAGAGCTCAAAGTTGGGATACTCGGCGCGCACGACATCTGCCGCCTGGCACGCGGAGTTGTAGCTCGACGACAGCGCCGAGGTAAAGCACAGGTAGACCGTGGGCGTGCCCTCTTTGGCGCACTCGGTAAAGAACTCAATATAGCGACCGAGCGACACGGCCGAGGTGGAAACGCGGGCGCCGGCGCGCATGCGGTCGTAGAACTCCTTAGGGCTCATGCTCGACCAGATGTCGTCTGTGCGCTCCTCGCCATCGATAATGAAAGGGAAACCCAGGATATCGACATCGAGGTTCGCGGCGACCTCGGGGCTAAAGTCGCAGCAGGTATCGACGACGATGCGGCAACGGTTCGAATGACCGGCGGATGCGGCCTTGTCCATCAAAGCGACTCCTTACGTAAAAAGGCGGCCACCCGCATGGGATGGCCGCCAACCGTTAACTCATGCAAGTTAACGTATTTTACTCGTCAAGTGTTTCGATGCGGGGCTTGATGATGCCATATCCACCATTCTTACGGTGATACACCACATTGATGAGACCGGTCGTCGCGTTCTCGAACACGTAGAAGTCGTGGCCCAGCAAATCGGTCTGCACCAGCGCCTGCTCCTCAGTCATCGGGGTGACGTCGATAACCTTCTCGCGGACGAGCAGGTCGTCCTCCTCCTCGGGCAGCAGCAGGTCGGCCAGATCCTCGACGCGCTCGACCGGCGCGACATCCGCGGCGCTGGCACCGCCCTGGCGGTTGTCCACGACCTTGGTCTTGAACTTGCGCAGCTGGCGGGTGACCTTATCGGCGGAGAGGTCGATGGCGGCGTACATATCTGCACCGTGCTCGGCAACGCGGATCACAGAGCCGCGGGCACGAACCGTGACCTCGACGATTGCCGGGTTGGGGTTCGAGGGGTTCTTCTCATAACGAAGCACGACGTCGACTGTCATGGGCTCGATATCGAAAACCTTGAGCGCCTCACCGATCTTCTCATCCACATGCGCACGCAGAGCATCGGTTACCGTCGTCTTGCGTCCAGAAACCTTGATATCCATACGTGGCTCCAATCTGCCTCGGGGACTTACTGTACTGGCTATGTACCCATTGCCGTGCATTTAATCACCCGGATTCTCAAAGACCCGAATAACGATTGCTTGATACCGCATACCGAAGTCTCGCACTTTTCTGTAGCAAAGTGCGCTATAGGAAGGCGTCGGCAAAGCTAGTTTTTCTCCTGAAAATCAGCTTTTACCTGCTGTTTTTACCAAAATAGAAAAGCCGGGCTCCCCTATTGGGGAGACCCGACTATGCGTGTTGAAACCATGAAGAAGCGCCTCGTTCAATGTATGGCAGACGCCACCCCTACCAATAACTAGCTATTGAGCTTGTTGATGTCATCGTCGGTGATGGCGCCTTCCTGGCTAGACGACGGGCTGTCGCCGTTGTTATCGGAGGCGTCGTCATCGGAGGGCTCAGTCTCGTTGGACGTGGAGTCGGATGTCTGCACATTGGCTCCCGAAACGGTCTTGGCGGTAAGGTCATAGGGCATCTGGCCGTACCAGACGCAGTGGACTGCCTCGAGCGTGCCATCGACCGTGATACCATCGAGGGCATCGCTCACGGCACGGCACAGCTCATCGTTAGAGCTAAGGCCTGCGACACCAAGCGTGGAGGGCGTCTCGAGCGTGCCGACATAGGAGATCTGGCTCATCAGGCGCGCGAGGTAACCACCGGCCGTGGAATCACAGATCACGTAATCGACTTCGCCCGACTCGAGCGCCTCAAAGCACTCATTGATGTTGGAGTAGGTCTTTTGGTTGGCGGTAATGCTCTGCTTAGCAAGCGCCTCCTGCGAGGCCGAGGACATCTGGACACCCAGGGTAGACGTGTTAAGGGTATCGGTGGAAACGCTTAGCGACCCACCATCGCTGGTTTTACCGAACACAGAAGCGGCATCGTACAGGCAGGTGCCGAGCGAGCTAACGTCCCCGTCTGTGGAGTTGATCTCGCCGATAAAGATATCAGCCTTTTTGTCGCCGAGCGCGGAACCTGCCGAGGACGCATCGACAAAGGCGACCTTAAGGCCCATGCGGCTTGCGAGGGCGCGGGCAGCGTCGACCGCATACCCCGTAAGCTCGCCGTCGGCGCCCTGCATTGCCTGCGGCGCATCGGAAGTATCGAGGGCGACCGTCAGGGTTCCGGGAGTGACCAGGGCATCGTCCGACACCGCCGGCGTGACGGTCTCGTACTCGATCTGGTCGATCGTGGGAGTCGTGAACGTAGACAGCGGGTTGAACGCGCATCCGCTCAGGCCCAAAACGGCGATGACCGCTGCGGTCCCAGCACCTAACCGAGCCGCGTGCATCAAGCTGCCCCTCACCATGTCCACTACCCTGCCTTCTGTGTCGTATACAATCCGTGCGTTGCGCGGAATATCAGGTTGTTCCCACCAGCTGACCTGGTATTTGACCCCACACTTGCGCACCGGGGTGTTTGCTCGGGAGGCCGCAGCCACCTTCACGACTGACCCGCTCGCCCGCGAGGCGGTATTGCCCCAAAGAAAGTAGAACGGACGGTGCGGCTTACATCTAGGACGCGCCATGATCGCGCCGCGCGCACGCGGTCGCTTACGTGGATCCCTTTGACCGCGTCTGTCTTGGACTAGGACGGGCATTTCGTCCGTCCGCAACCACAGCCTGGTAGGAACGAAGCGCATTATAGCTAAGTTCAAGCTAATGTTTAAGGTTAAGGGCATCATTCGCATCGCGAGTACAGATTTCGCAGGTCGGGACGGGCCGCACGCGCTTTGATCGACCCCGTCGCTCCCCTACGGGGAGCTCCGGGGCACCCGTCTTAGGGTGGCGTGTGCAAAAAACGGCAAATATGAGTACTGTTACCAATTTAGTAGCAGCGTTTTCCCTCCGCACGCGCCGGTTTCGAGCTCTTTATAGCCCGCTTGATGCCAAGATACTCCACATTTGTTTATTATCTTTTCAATGAATACCAATTTCAGGATCGGATTTCTTCGTTTTCGCTGTCACTAATCTAGTAACAGTACTCATATTTGCCATTTTTTGCACGGAGCCTATAACAAGCCCCCTATAAAGCCATAGATTTATGCTAGCTTAAGCCCAAAACACGCTCGAAGCGTGTTCAGCAGCGCATCCTGCTTCTTTCGACGAGCCTCTACGCGATTCTGATAGCGCTTGCCCATGCGTTGGTAGATGCGCCATGCGAGCGCTTCCATCGCTTCCATGTCACAGAGCATTTCGTTGTTGACCGTCGCGACCTCGATTCCCATAGTAATCAAGCCCGTGTTGCGCTTTTCATCATGGATACGTCCCCTCCGGGAGGAATGGCCCAGCTCACCGTTGTATTCCAGGTCAAACCGGGCTGCTTCCTGATACGCATCGCAAACTGCATGCGGCATCCCCGAGATTGCCTGCGCGCGGTCATCGAACTCAATCTTGTAGTCGGTCTTAAAGGGACCACAGGCAAATCCGCCATAGGAAAACGGAAGCGAAAACAGGGCGAGCATGATGCACTCCATGGGTGAGCGCAGGTTTTCCGAAAGATAGGGACACAGACGCTGCAGCTGCTTGGCTGCGTTCCCCTTGCATACCGCGAGGTAATCTGCCAGACGATCGGGCGTCAGCACCGGCTCAACCTCAAAGTAGCCCACATCTGCTGGCTGGTCCTTGTCCTTTGCAAGTTTATTCGTAACAGGCGAGGTGTAGGGAGGCAGATACTTCCCGCGGTCGCTCAGTGAAATCTTAGAGCATAGTTCCTGGGCCAGGGCAAACGCCTGGATGCAGCCGACCTCGCGCGCAACGGCAACACAAAGGGCCTCGGGAGATAGACTGTACACCCCCGGTTCTACCTCTAGAATCGAGCCGGCGGGCAACCCGGAACACACGGACCAGCCTACGCTAGGCATGCGGCGGCGCTGCGCCGCAGATCCCACCAGCAAGCACAGATCTTCTTGCACCTCGCCACTTTTGGCTCCAATTCGCACCAAGTCAGGAAGATAGATATCCTCGGTCGAGGGCGACGACGTGCGCAGCACACGGCGCTCATCATCGGGATTAAGGTCCTTCCAGCTGATATAGCCCATCTGCCGGCGCTCGGCGCGCATCATGCGCAGCGCTGAAGCGCCTGTTAGGATTACGGAAGCCGCTAGCTGTTCGCCTGTCGGCTCGTTGCGCCGCTCAATCTTCACTGCCACAAAACCACCCCTACCAAACACGTGCGATAGCAAGGCCATCGACTGCCGCAGCGCCGGCGCGCTTGAGCTCCGCCGAGGCTGCTGCCATGGTCGCGCCCGTGGTGATAACGTCATCGATAAGCAGTAGGCGGCGGCCGTGCACGTCCTCAACCGTCTCGTACATGCCTTGGGCACGCTCGCGACGCTCCTCACGACCGAGTTCGCGCTGGTCGCCATGCCCGTACTTGACGAGAGCATCGAGCAGGGGAACACCCGACAGCTCGCAAAATGGGCGCGCAATGGCCTCCATATGATCAAAGCCACGCCGCCGAAACGCTGCCGCCGTCGCAGGCACAAACACCACCGCATCCGCACCGGACAGCACACCTCCTAAGCGTTCGGGCGCTACGACCTGGGCATGCAGGGCGGTGTCGTAGAGCAGCTCCGCCAGATACGGCGCCAGGCGTCGCTCGCCCGCGTCCTTGTACGCTTTAATGATGCGCGGCAGCGGATGCGCATAGACGGAGCACGCCAGGCAGCGGTCGAGCGCCTCCGCCATTGCCGAGGACGTGCCCTCGACCGAACACTCAGTGCACAGCAAATCCCCAAACGGGGCGCCGCATCGGGTACAGCTATGACGTGGGTCGATGAGCGTGAGCGCGGCCAGGCAGTCTTGGCAAATAAGCGCACCGGCGCGCTCGCAGCCGGCACATCGTGTTGGCGACAATGCCTCGAGTGCCTCGCGTGCCGCCCGCTCGGCAAACGGCAGCAATTCGTCCGCAAACGGTAGGGCGCCGGCACCCTGCAGACGGCTCAATTTGTTCAGATGGCTCTTCAAGACACAACCCTCCCTACGTTCGGTCGCAGGGAGGGTTGTTGATTCAGCGCTATGGTACCCCGACGCGATTGGGGTAAGGCGGGTTAAATCCGCTCGCGGGCGTTATTCGCCGGCGGGCGGTTGTGGTGCGGCCGAAGACGGGGTCGAGCCCTCGCCACCATCCTGGCGCGGCTTGCGGGAACGGCGACGGCGACGGCGCTTTTGACCCTGGTCGGCCGAGCCCTCGCCACCGCGATCCTCGCGCGGCTCGCGCTCGTCGCGAGCGGCGCTGCGCGAAGCCTTGGCAGCAGCTCCCCCGCCGTCTCCAGGACGACGGCGCGTGACCTTGACCTCGCCATCCGAGACCTGATCGGCCACGGAGGGCACCGAGGGCTTCTGCTGCGCGCCCGACGAGTGGCGACGGCGCGGACGCGGCGCGCGCTCATCCTCGCCATGCGACTTGCCGCCCTTATCGGCAGGCGCATCGGCGCCCGAGCCGCCCTTGGGGGCAGCGCCGGCCTCGCGAGCGGCTGCGGCACGGAAGGCATCCTCGCGCTCCTCGCTCGACAGATGACGGCGACGACGGCGCGTGGGATTCATGCCACCGCCGCGATTCTGCTGTTGAGGCTGCTGAGCCTCGCGCTCGTGTGTGCCGTTCTTGCCGGCAACTGCGGCCTCGCTGGTATCGGCAGAGCCCGCACGCTTGCGGCGGCGACGGCCGCCTGCCTCCTCGACCTCGGGCGTCTCGGACTTGCCACGGCCCTTTCCACGGCCACGACCCTCGCCCTGACCGGCGCGAGCATCGGATTCGGCATCGCGACGACGGCGCTTGGGCATCGATATGCCCGCCAGGCGATCAGCGTTCGACAGGCCATCGCCCACGTCGACGCCGTTCTCGCGATCGAGCTCCATGAGCGCCAGGCGCATCTCGGGCGACTCGATGCGCTCGAGCACGTCGCGCGTCACGCAGTCGGGACGGCAGTTACAGCCCTGCTCGGCTGCCTTCTTTTTGCAGCCCTCCGAGCAGGTCATATCGGCCAGGTTGACCTTAAAGACCTTGCCGTTCTCCAGGCGCAGCACCAGCTGCTCGCGCGGCGTGTCATATTCTTGAATACGTGCCTTGCCAAGCGGCGTATCGATAAGCGTCTTCTTTTTGGGTGCGCGGCTCTTAAAGTCCTTATACGCCTCGAACTCGTAGCGCAGGCAGCACATTAGACGGCCGCATACGCCGCTGATCTTGGACGAGTTAAGCGGTAGATCCTGCTCTTTTGCCATGCGAATCGAGACGGGCTCAAACTGTCCGCCAAAGCGCGTGCAGCAGAGCTCCTGGCCGCACTGGGCATAGCCGCCCACCAAGCGGGTCTCGTCGCGCACGCCGATCTGGCGCATGTCGACGCGAATGTGCAGCGTCGAGGAAAGGTCCTTGACAAGCTGACGAAAATCGACGCGCTCCTCGGCCGCAAAATAGAACACGGCCTTCTCGCCGCCAAACAGGTACTCGACACCGACCGGCTTCATCTCGAGGTCGAGCTCCTTGACCAGGCGACGGAAATCGACCATGGCCTCGTCGCCCTGGATGGCCAGATCATCGGCAAGCTGCAGGTCGATGTCGCTCGCCACGCGCAGCACGGGCTTGAGCGACTGACCGATCTCGTCTTGCGGCACCTCGAAGGGATCGGCCGTGACCAGGCCGATCTCGGTTCCGCGCTCGGTGGAGCAGATAGCATAATCGGCCTCGAGGATATCCAGATCCTGCGGGTCGAACCACAGGTCGCGCGAGGCGTAGGTAAACTTAACGGGTACGACTAACGGCATTTCAGTGCCTTCCTGATATCGAACAGCATGACCTCGATGGCCAGCTGGGGAGTAACGTTTCTGGCGATGTTGCGCTCGGCGGTGGCAACCGCCTCGAGCGCCCGGGTGGCACCCGCAACATTCGTCGCCGCGGCAAGCCGCCCGATCGTGTCGCGCACGTCCTCGTTCACAACGTCTGCCGCCTCATCCTGAAGCGTCAGCAGCACGTCGCGCATGAGCGTCCGCGCGCTCGCCAGCGCTTCCATGATACCCGAACGCTCGCGCGCGTTGAGTTCGCGCTTGTTGCGGTCCTCAAGCTGCTTCAATGCTCCACGCGACAGGTAGTCGGCATTTTGCTCGAGCACCTTTTCCTGCGTGGACTTGACCTCGGCGAGCGGCGCCTTGACGGCGACGATGAGCGACTTGGCGCGACTGAGCACATCGGCCTCGTCGGCGGCGATGAGCGAGTCGATGGCACGGACCATCTGGCGACGGGCGTCCTGACGCTCGGCGCTCTTGAGGAACTCGATACCACGCGTGGGGCTTCCCGCCACAGCGACGGCCATACGGCAGCGCGCGGGATCCTGGCCGGTGGCGCGGCTCACGGCCTGTGCGGCCACAGTGGGCGACACCAGCCGAAACGGTACGCACTGGCAGCGGCTCACGATGGTGGGCAGCATCACGTCGGCCGAGGTGCCCAACAGGATGAACATGACGCCCTCGGGCGGTTCCTCGAGCGTTTTGAGCAGCGCGTTGGCGGTGTTGGCGCGCAGCTGCTCGGCACGGTCGATGATGTAGACCTTGGCCTTGGCGCGGATGGGCGCGAGGGGCACGTCGTCGAGAAGCTCGCGAGTCTGGGCGATGAGATAGCCCGTGGCGCTCTCGGGCGTGTAATAGTGCACGTCGGGGTGCGTATGGCGGGCGACGCGCACGCAGCTGTCGCACGAGCCGCAGCCGTCCTGCTCGCACAGGAATGCCTGGGCGAGCGCCCACGCGGCATCGAGCTTGCCGGCGCCGGGCGCGCCCAAAAACAGGTAGGCGTGCGATGCGCGACCGCTGGCGACGGCGTTGGTCAAAAAGTCGCGCACGCGTTCTTGAGTGTCAAGCTTGGCGAGCAGGCTTGTCTGAGCGGGGGCCATGTTACTCAGCCTCCTGGGCAAGCGCGGCGGCAACGGCATCCTGTGGGATGTCGAGACCGTATGCGCGAACCTGCTCAACCGTCTTCTCAAAGACTTCCTCGACGGTCGCGGTCGCGTCGATGAGCTTTACGCGGTTTGGTTCCTCGGCGGCAATGGCGCAAAATCCCTGGTAGACGCGCTCTTGGAATGCCATGCCCTTGGCCTCCATGCGATCCGCCGCGCCACGGGCTGCCATGCGTAGCGCCGCCTGCTCGGGCGTGATGTGGTAGACGAGTGTGAGCGCCGGGTGCGTTCCCGCGACGGCCAGGCTGTTGGCATCGCGCACCATCTGGCGATCGAGGCCATCGGCAAATGCCTGGTAGCAGGTCGTGGAATCGTAGAAGCGATCGCACAGGACCACCTTGCCGGCCGCAAGGGCGGGGGCTATGACCTCGTGCACCAACTGGGCGCGCGCCGCCTCGTAGAGCAGCAACTCGCAGGTGTCTCCCATCGCCGTGTTGGCGGGGTCGAGCAGCAAAGCGCGAATCTTTTCGCTGATGGCGGTGCCGCCCGGCTCGCGCAGGCTCACAACCTGGTAGCCAGCGAGTTCGAGCGCGCGGGCAAGCAGGCGCGCCTGCGTGGACTTGCCGGCGCCGTCGACGCCCTCGAGCGTGATAAAGCTATGTTGAGCAGGCTCAAAAGCCATGGGCGCAGCCCCTTCCTACAAGGCGCGTAAATGCGAGTTATAGCAACCAAGCCATGATACCCCAGTGCTCGGCGCGTCCCCAATGGCTAAAGGTGCCTTTCCAAAGTTGCGGTGAAATAGGGGCTGATTGAAGCTCTGAGACCGCCAAACAGTCCCTATTTCACCGCAACATATGATGGGGAATTTTGGATGCTGGGTATAATCGTCGTATTGCATTGAAATGTGGCGAAAGGAGTGGCAATGTCTCGGTATTGCGCCTCGTGCGGCAAGCTTCTTGCAGATGATGCCAAGTTCTGCACCTCGTGCGGTGCACCCGTTGAGCAAACAGCCGCGAGCGATAGCCAGCCCGCTTTTGAGCAGACCGGCTCCCTTGATACGCCGCAAGCCAAGGCGGACGACTCCCTTGCCTATAGCCCCGACCCCGCCGCAAGGACCGAGGCCGTCGAGACCACGCAGCGCATACCCGTCGCGAGCGGCTCGCCCCAACAGCAGCCGGCTCCCGCATACGTGCCCGCTTCGCCACAGACCCCCGCTCCCAAAAAGAGCGGCACCGGGCCGCTTATCGCCGTTATCGTTGTGCTGGTGGCGATCATCATCGCCCTGGTCATCTTCTTTGCAATCAGACCGTTCGACAGCGCTTCCACGCAGACGACTGCCGAGGTAACCGAGCTGCACCACGATGACGATGACGATGACCTAAAGCCCCTCGGCGATCCGAACAGCCTGTACGACGATGATGACGATGACGATGAGGATGGCGGCGAGGCGACGCTCTCCGAGCAGAACCTCTACCGTCGGCTGAGCGAATACTACGATCTGCTCGAAGATCTCGACAGCCAGGTCCGCGGCTGCGCGCAGAACTTCAACGGCAGCTATCTGGAAGAAGATCGCACCACCCGTCAGAATCTCGCCGACGTCGCCGAGCGCACGGAGGACACCATCGAGCAGTATTACGACATCGTCGAGGACCTGGACGTCCCGGCGAGCTCCAAGAACTACAGCTCTTGGAAGGACATCATCGCCCTGTACGACGACTTGGATCACCGCATCGACGCGATCTGCGATGCCTGGGAGATCAGCCTGAAATACGCCAAGCCCGCGGACCACAAGAATGAGATCGTGACGCCGCTGTCACGCGACAACGTGGCGGGCACCAATGACAATAAGTACCGTCTAGACTTTGAGGAGCGCTATCCCGGCGCCAAGCCTGTCGAGGTGAACTAAACTCCCCAACCAACAAGAAGTTGCGGTGGAATAGTTCCGGTTTTTGAGCCCTACAAGCTCAAATAAGAACTATTTCACCGCAACTCATGAGCGGGGCCGGGTGCGCGTTTGGATTCGCGCACCCGGCCCCTGTTGCTGTGGCGTGTCGCTGTTCGGCTATTTGTCGGCGGTTGCTTTCTTGGCAGTCGACTTCTTGGTCGTGGTCTTCTTAGCGGTCGTCTTCTTGGCCGTCGTCTTCTTCGCCGCGCTCGCCTTGGTCGTGGTCTTGCGGCCGCGGGCGGGCTTCTTTTCCTTGGTCGGGCAGTCCATGTTCACGCAGATGCGCCACGGGCCGCGCGCCGTGTTGACCACCACGATGGGGGCGCCGCACTCGGGGCAGGTCTCACCCGTCGCCTCGAGCTTACCGCGCGCCGGCAGAGGATAGCTCACGCCGCAGTCATCGTAGTTGGTGCAGCGGATAAAGCGCTTGCCGCTCTTCTCGCTCTTGTGCGCGATCAGGTCGCCATGGCGTCCGGCCTCGGCGCACACCTTGCACTCGCCCACCTTAAGGTCAGGCTCGTAGTTGGTGGGGCACGTGGGGTTCACGCAAATCTCAAAGGCCTTCTGGCGGAACGGCTGGCACTTAATGCGCGGCGCGCCGCACTCGGGGCACACGGCTGCCTCGCCCTCGAGCGGGCTCACCTTGACGCCGCTCGGCACCGGATAGGTCACGTCGCAGTCGGGCCAGCCCATGCAGCCAATGAAGCTGCCACGGGTCTTGGCGCTCGTCTTCATAACCAGGTCCTTGCCGCACTTGGGGCAGGCGCCCACGCGCGCATCGGCCGTGACGGCGTCGCTGATGGCGTCGCCCAGCTCCTGCGTGTGCTTGAGCAGCTCATCGAGCACGCCAGCCAGCAGCGCGCGCGAGTGCGTCACGACATGCTCTTCGGTATCCTCGCCGCGCTCCACACGGGTCATATCGCCATCGAGCTCGCTGGTCATATCGGGGCTCGTGATGCGCGGGGCAAACTGCGTCAGCGCGTCGATGATGGCAATGCCCAGCTGGCTCGGCTCCACGGGATCGTTTTTGAGATAGCGCACGGCATATAGGCGCTCGATGATGCTCGCGCGCGTGGACTTGGTGCCCAGGCCGCGCTTTTCCATCTCCTGCACAAGCTTGCCCTGGCTGTAGCGCGCGGGCGGCTCGGTCTGCTTGGCCTCGAGTTTAATGTCGAACACGTCGACCGTATCGCCCTGCTCCAGCGGCGGCATCTGCTCATCGCGCTTAAGGCCGTACGGATAGGCCTCGCGGAAGCCAGGGGTCACGAGCACGTCACCCGAGGCCACGAACGGCTCGCCGTTGACGTCGAGCTCGAGCTTGGTGTTCTCAATGGTCGCAGGACCCATAAGCGTCGCCAGGAAGCGACGGGCGATGAGGTCGTAGAGCTTGCGCTGGCCGCCATCGAGCGTGGACGGATCGCCCTCGCCCGTGGGATAGATAGGCGGGTGGTCGGTGGTCTCGACTTTGCCCCGCGTGGGCTTCATGGGGCCGGCGAGCACCTTTTTGCATACAGGTGCCAGCGCCGGATTGATCTTTGCCAGGTCGCTCACCACGGCGCCCAGGTCGAGCGTCGCGGGGTACACGGTGTTGTCGACACGCGGGTAGCTGATGAGGCCCGCCATGTAGAGGGACTCGGCGATGCGCATGGTACGCGCAGGCGAGATGCCCTCGGCTGCGGCGGCAGCCTGCAGCGAAGTGGTCGCAAACGGCGTGGGCGGCTGCTGCTTGCGCGAACGCTTGGTCACCGCGGCGACGGTTGCCGTCGTAACGCCGTCGACATGGCCGTACGCCGTCTCGGCAGCATCTTTGTCGGTAAAGCGCGCCGTCTTGTGAGCGATCTTAAAGCGATCATCCTCGGCAGCACCCTGCGCGGCGCCCATGCCGCGAATCTGCCAATAGTCCTCGGGCACAAACGCCATGCGCTCGCGCTCGCGCTCAACCACCAGGGCGAGCGTCGGTGTCTGCACGCGGCCGGCAGAACGCACGTTGCCAAAGCCGCCAAACTTGGCGAGCGTCAGGTAGCGCGTGAGCACCGCGCCCCAAATGAGGTCGATGTGCTGACGGCTCTCGCCGGCGTCGGCAAGATTCTGGTCGAGCGAGACGAGATTATCGAAGGCCTGCGTGATCTCGGCCTTGGTAAACGAAGAGTACTGGGCGCGGGCAACCGGCAAGTCCGGCGCAACCTCGCGCACCTTGTTGAGAGCGTCCGAGCCGATCAGCTCGCCCTCGCGGTCGAAGTCCGTGGCGATGATGACGCTGTCGGACTTCTTGGCAAGGTTCTTGAGCGAGCGAATGAGCTCCTTCTCGGCCGGCAGCTTAATGACGGGCGCCCAGGTGAGATAGGGCAGACTCTCGAGCTTCCAGCCCTTGATGGAAATGCCATCGGCAAGGAACGGTTTACGCTTTGTGTCGTAGGGCGGACGCGCCAGGCCATCGGGCATGTCGGCCGGCAGCATCTCGCCGTCCTCGGTGACCGAATACCATCCCAGCTTTTTATCGAACAGCACACTGTCGCAAAAATCGGGCGCAAGGATGTGACCGGCCAGGCCGATGGTCACGCACTCCTCGCCCTTCCACTCAAAACGGTAGATGGCGGTGTTGTACACCTTATCCTTTTTGGGTTTACCCGTGGACAGACGCTCGGCAATCTGACGCGCGGCGTCGTTTTTCTCTGCGATGATGAGCTTCAAAAGAGGCTCCTATCTCGTGTCTCTGCGGCTACGCCCGCCCGTATGGCGGCCGATTTACGCCCTTGCTTGCTCGATCTGCCCGATGAGCCAATCGCACCAGGCATCCATGCCCTCGCCCTTGCGCGCGCTCACGGCAAACCGCGGCGCCTGCGGATTGAGGTCATCGAGTGTCCTAGTATACCTATCCATGTCAAAATCGAAAGCCGGGGCCACGTCGACCTTATTGAGCAGCTGCGCGCCGGCGTGCTGGAAGATGCCCGGGTACTTGATGGGCTTGTCGTCGCCCTCGGGCACCGAGAGAATCATGATGGACAGGTTCTCGCCCAGGTCAAAGTCGACCGGGCAGACCAGGTTGCCCACGTTTTCGATAAAGATGACGTCGATATTTTGAAGACCCACCGCCTGGTCGAACGCGTCAACGGCCTCCATGATCATGTTGCCCTCGAGGTGGCACAGGCCACCCGTGTTGATCTGGATGGCGGGCATGCCGGCTTCCTTCATGGTGATGGCGTCGACATCCGAGGCAATATCGCCCTCGATGACGGCACAGCGCAGGCCAGCCTTGTCGCGCAGGCGCTCGTTGGTGCCCAGGATCGTGGTGGTCTTGCCCGAACCGGGGCTCGACAGCACATTGATCACATAGGTGTTTGTCTCTTTAAATCGCTGTCGCAGCTGATCTGCCAGGCGCTCGTTGCGCGACAGAATCGGCGACGCGATATCAATCGTTTTCTCAGCCATACTCGGCACTCCTTACTTTGGCCCCTTTATACCCCATCACCAGATGGCTAGCGGGCTAATCGTCGGGGGTTTCGATTTCGATACTTGCGATGTCGAGCTCGCGGCCGTGCAGCAGACGCACGTTGGCGCCGCCACATTGGGGACAGCGGCAATGGAAGCGATCGTGCTCAAAGACCTCCCCGCAGTCCAGACACTCGCTTTGTGGATGGACTTCCTCCACGGCAAGCTCGCAGCCTCGCGTGAGCGGGTCCTCATCGCGAAATGTCTCCCACGCAAAGTCGAGCGCCTCGCGCACAACTTCGGTCATATCCCCGATACGCAGCGTTACCAAAACGGCGCGCGAGGCCCCCGCCCCACGCGCCGCGCGAATCACTGTATCGAGTATGCCGTTGACAATGCCAACCTCGTGCATACCGATTTACTCCTCGTCGTCCTCATCGTCCGAGAACAGGTCCAGACGGCTCACAAACAAGCCCTCCTTGCCCTCGCGTGCGGTAATGACCACGCGGGCAATGGCGAGCGAAATCTCGTAGAGCGAGAGCAGGGCACCATACATGAGGCCCAGCGTAACGGGCGAGCCGTCGGGCGTAATCACAGCCGAGCCCACAAGCAGGCCCACGTACACGTAGCGCCAGGCGCCGCGGAAGGCCGCGTAGGACACGATGTGGAAGACGGACAGGTAGAAGATGATGAGCGGCAGCTCAAACGCCACACCAAAGCCGATCATAAAGAGCAGCTCCATGTTGACGTAGTTCTCCAGGTCGGGCAGCGCGGTTGCGACGGCAGAGGTCTCGCCGATGAGCCACTCAAAGCCTGCCGGGATAATGATGAAGTAGCAAAAGATTGCGCCCAGGAAGAACAGCACCGTCGAGGCGAGCACCGTAGGCACAACCCACTTGCGCTCGTTGGGACGCAGTGCCGGCAGGAAAAATGCCAGAATCTGCCAGATGATCATGGGCGTGCACATGACCACGGCCATCTTGATGGCCAGCGAAAAGCGCAGGCCAAAGCCGCCGAGCGTGGTGGTGATGTAGAACTTACCGTCCGGCACAAAGGAGCGGATGGGGTCTTCCAGGATATCGAGCACCACGGGCGTGGCGAAATACAGCACGATAGCTGCAGCAAACACCGAGACGACCACGATGGTCAGGCGGCGACGGAGCTCTCCCAGGTGATCGAAGAGCGGCATACGCGCAGGTCCGATAGGCATTACTCATCGCCTCCCTTCGAGGCGTCGGCGGCAGCGGCGTCGTCCTCGGCCTCGAGCTCGCGGGCGAGCTGGTCGACGACGGCCTTGCGCTTGCGGGGACGACGGGCGTAGAGGTCGGCCGTCGTGGGCTCTACCGGCTCGGGCTCGGGCTCCGGTTCTGCAGCAGGCTCGGGCTCGACGACAGGCTCGGCGGCAGCGGCAGGCTCGGCACCCTCGGCCTCCTCAGCAGCACCCTCGCCCTCGGCGGCAGCCTCGCTCGCGGCCTTCTCGGCAGCAAGGCGGGCACGGCGCTCGGCAAAGGTCTCCTTCTTGGCGGGCGCTGCCGTCTCGGCGGCATCCTTGTCCGCATCGGAATCGTCATCGACGGCAGTCTTCTTGGGCTTGACCGGTGCCGAAGCGGCCTCACTTACCGGATCGATAATCTCAGACTGAACAACGGCCGTCATCTTTTCCTGCGTCTCGCGGAACTGACGGATGGCACGGCCGATCGTGCGGCCCATCTGTGGGAGCTTATCCGGGCCAAACAGCAAAAAGCCGAAGACCACGATGATCGCGAGCTCACCCTCTCCAATACCAAACACACATACCTCCAAGGCTCGATGTGAGTCGAGCCCGCACCGCGCCATTCGGCCGGAACTCGTCTATTCATTCGGTCAAGTATAGCGCCCGGACGCCAAAACGTCCGAGCGCATCACAAACATATGCCAAACGGCACGCCCTTTTGGGCGCAAAGATTATGCAGCGGTGATCGAAATCTCCTGGTCGACACCCAACAGCTGAACCACGCGCATCACCGGGGGCTGCACATTGGTGCAGCTAAAGCGCTTGCCGTGGTCGACCGCGTGGTGTGCGGCGCCCACGAGCACGCCAATGCCCGTTGAATCGATGTAGCTCACCTGGGCAAAATCGAGCTCAACGGACTCAGTGGGCTGCTCGAGCGCCAGGTCGATGGCATTGCGCAGGCTATCGGCGTTAGAGATATCGATCTCGCCGGTTACCTTAATGGTGTAGAGCTCTGGCGTGGGGTTGGTGGAAATACCCAAATCCATGTATACGCTCCTTTACGTATCGAAAGTGCGGATAGTACGGGAAGCCGCGCGTTAGGCGCGCTCGGCACGCGCAAGCTCGGCAGCGACGAGCTTGACGGCCAGCACCAGCACATCGAGCGCGGCCTCCAGGTCCTCGACCGTGGGATAGCTCGGCGCGATGCGGATGTTGGTATCGCGCGGATCCTTGCCATAGGGCCAGGTAGCACCGGCCGGCGTGAGCTTGACGCCCAGGTCGGCACAAAGCGCGGCGACCTTTTGGGCCGAGCCCTCGGGACCATCGAAGCTCACAAAGTAGCCGCCGCGAGGATGCGTCCAGGTAGCGCAACCAGTATCGCCCAAGCCCTCGGTGAGCTTGCGCTCGACGGCCTCAAAGCGCGGACGCAGGAACTCGGCATGCTTTTTCATGTGCTCCTTGACCGCCTCGACGGTGGGAAGGAAACGCACGTGACGCAGCTGGTTGAGCTTGTCGGCGCTGATGAGGCCGGCCTTCAGGCGCTTGGAGAACTCGGCGATGACCGCGGGGCTCGCACCGATAAAGCCGATGCCGGCGCCCGGGAAGGTGATCTTGGACGTCGAGGCAAAGGCCACCACGCGATCCTCGGTGCCCGCCGCGCGAGCGAGGTCAAAGATATTTGCGAGCTCGTCGGTCTCGTCGTACAGGTCGTGCACGCAGTAGGCGTTGTCCCAGAAGATGCGGAAATCGGGTGCGGCCGTGGGCATCTCGACCAGGCGGCGCACGGTGTCCTCGCTAAAGGTGATGCCCGTGGGGTTGGAATACTTGGGCACGCACCAGATACCCTTGATGGAATCGTCGGCGGCGACGAGGCGCTCGACCTCGTCCATGTCGGGGCCGTTGTCGGTCATCGCGACGGGGACGTTCTCGATACCCAGATCGGCGGTGATGCCAAAGTGGCGGTCGTAGCCGGGAACGGGGCACAGGAACTTGACCTTCTTGCCGTCGTGCGCTGCCTCGTAAGCCTCCCAAGGGTCGCTACCACACGAGCCGCAACGCCAGAACATACCGGCGATATCGTGCTCGATCAGCAAACTCGACGAACCCAGCACGAGCGTCTGCTCGGCGGGGCAACCCAGGAACTCCCCCGCTAGCTTGCGTGCCGAGGGAATGCCCTCAAAGCAGCCGTAGTTGGAGCAGTCGACGTTGCCGTCGTGCAGATCGGCATCGGCATTGAGGATATCGAGCATAGGTCGAGAGATGTCCACCTGGGAGGGCGACGGCTTGCCGCGGGCCATGTCGAGCGCCAGGCCCTTGGCCTTGACCTCGGCGACCTCGGCTTTGAGCGCCTCGATGGCGGCATCGAGTTCGGTGGTTTCCATCTTCTGGTAGATCGTCTGCATGGGTGCGACCTTTCGCGAAGCGGTACGTTGCAGTTCGTCTAAGTATAGACCGCCACCGCCACAACGGTATGAAGCCGTGATAGATTAAGTTCATCGCAATGAATTACGAATCGCCGCGCATGGCGGCGTGGGGCGCCCAAGGAGGCACTATGGAGTACGGATCGTTTAGGGCCGAGGAATTCGGCGACCTGCAGCGCCTGGTCGACGGGCTGTTTTACGACCGCCATGCCATCGACCGCCTGGACCTGATCGTACAGGCCGAAATCTTGGACCTGGCGCCCGATCTCATGGAAATCGTCAACCTGCTACCGCCCGGCTATTACGACCGCCAGTCACTCTGCGACCAGCTCAACTCCGCCTTGGCCGCCCACGGCTGGGGCGCCGTCTACGGAACGGTGGAATAAGCCTCGAGGCCGGCGATTTGGCCCGCTTCCCGACCTTGGCGAGGCTTGTTTTAGGGCTTGTGGCCAAAAAAGGGCAAATATGAGTACTGTTACCTTTTTAGTAGCAGCGATTTTTGGTCGAAATCGGCAAAACTCGACTTGAAACTTGGTAGCGCGCAGAGATGTGGTGTAAGAGGCGGGGCATGCCCCGCCTCTTCTCTTTCTTGAAAGGGAGGGGACACCGCCTAGAATTCGTCGTTGGAGTAATGAAGGTGACGAATGGAAGGAAAGGCGATGCCCCAAGAAGAG
>DBFVZT010000012.1:0-58238 GCA_048486575.1 Collinsella sp.
CCCTCTGTACCGGCCATTGTAGCACGTGTGCAGCCCAGGGCATAAGGGGCATGATGACTTGACGTCGTCCCCACCTTCCTCCGGCTTGACGCCGGCAGTCTCCCGCGAGTCCCCAACTCAATGCTGGCAACACGGGACGGGGGTTGCGCTCGTTGCGGGACTTAACCCAACATCTCACGACACGAGCTGACGACAGCCATGCACCACCTGCGCGAGCTCCTCTCGGCCACCGCGTCTCCGCGGCTTCACTCGCATGTCAAGCCCTGGTAAGGTTCTTCGCGTTGCTTCGAATTAAGCCACATGCTCCGCTGCTTGTGCGGGCCCCCGTCAATTCCTTTGAGTTTTAGCCTTGCGGCCGTACTCCCCAGGCGGGACGCTTAATGCGTTGGCTGCGGCACGGGGGGATCGTCCCCCCACACCTAGCGTCCATCGTTTACGGCTGGGACTACCAGGGTATCTAATCCTGTTCGCTCCCCCAGCTTTCGCGCCTCAGCGTCGGTCTCGGCCCAGAGGGCCGCCTTCGCCACCGGTGTTCCACCCGATATCTGCGCATTCCACCGCTACACCGGGTGTTCCACCCTCCCCTACCGGACCCAAGCCGCGGAGGTTCCGGGGGCTTCGGGGGGTTGAGCCCCCCGCTTCGACCCCCGGCCTGCCGGGCCGCCTACGCGCGCTTTACGCCCAATGAATCCGGATAACGCTCGCCCCCTACGTATTACCGCGGCTGCTGGCACGTAGTTAGCCGGGGCTTCTTCTGCAGGTACAGTCTTGACTCTTCCCTGCTGAAAGCGGTTTACGACCCGAAGGCCTCCGTCCCGCACGCGGCGTCGCTGCGTCAGGGTTCCCCCCATTGCGCAAGATTCCCCACTGCTGCCTCCCGTAGGAGTCTGGGCCGTGTCTCAGTCCCAATCTGGCCGGTCGGTCTCTCAACCCGGCTACCCGTTGTCGGCACGGTGGGCCGTCACCCCGCCGTCTACCTGATGGGCCGCGGAGCCATCCCCTCCCGTCGGGGCTTTAGCCGGGGTGCCATGCGGCACCCCGGGGTATCCGGTATTACCCGTCCTTTCGGGCGGCTATCCCGGGGGAGGGGGCAGGTTCTCCACGTGTTACTCAGCCGTTCGCCACTCGCTTCCCTCCGGAGAGGGGTGCCGTTCGACTTGCATGTGTTAGGCGCGCCGCCAGCGTTCATCCTGAGCCAGGATCGAACTCTCCGTCCAAAATATATGGGCTTCGAGCCCGTCCGGTCCTCACAACTATTAGCTGATCGGTTCCGTTCGATTCATATGGTTCTAGTATAGGAAAAGGAATTTCTCGGGGCCGCCTCTCGGCGGCCTTGCGAAAAACAAATCCAAGTTAGACCATTTCAAATGGTTCGATGTCTGCCCGGATGCGACACTCGGAAGTGTCCATCCTCGCAGTATCCGGTTCTCAAGGTGCACGCCTGCGCTGGTTCCCGGTCCGACCGGGCCGCGCGGCAAGGAGATATATTGCCAGACCGCGAAGCGATGTGGGACGTCAATTCCACTCTTCACAAGTCCTACACAACTTATCGCTTCCTATATAAGTAATAGAAAGGCTGGTGCAGAAATACTGCGCGTATCAGATGATGACCCTTCGGTTAAGAGATATATAAAGATCGGTCACCTGTAAGTGTCTATCTACCCGCGCTTTTGCTATATAAACCAGCGCTTTCGATAAAAAAGAGGGAGTGCCGCGCACAGTGCGACACTCCCCTAGCGATTCAACAGAATCTATTAGGCCTCGAGAGCCTTCTTGGCAATGGCAGCCAGCTCGTTGAAGGACTCGATGTCCTCATAAGCCATCTGGGCCAGGACCTTGCGGTCGAGCTCAATGCCAGCAACCTTCAGGCCGTGCATGAACTGAGAGTAAGAGATGTCGTTCAGGCGAGCAGCAGCGTTGATACGGGTGATCCAGAGAGAGCGGATCTCGCGCTTCTTGTTGCGGCGATCACGATACTGATACTGCAGGGAGTGCTGGACCTGCTCTTTAGCATGCTTGTAAGTACGCGAAGCGGCACCGTAGTAACCCTTCGCACGGTGCATAACGGTACGGCGCTTCTTCTTGGCGGCAACAGCGCGCTTAATACGTGCCATGTTCTATCAACTCCTAGACGGTAAAACGAAAAACGGGAACGCGAACTTAGGCGAGACGCGACTTGATGACCTTGCGGTCGGCAGCGGCGATCTCGGTCTCCTGACGGAAGCCACGCTTACGCTTGGTGGACTTCTTGCTCAGGATGTGGCTCTTGAAAGCCTTGGCGCGCATAAGCTTGCCGGTACCAGTCTTGCGGAAACGCTTCTTGGTGCCGCTGTGGGACTTCATCTTAGGCATGAAATACTCCTTAATCGGTTACAGAACACTAGTTACTTGGTATCGCTTGCCGCTTTATCCTCATCGAAGGCGCCCTTAATCGGGGCGAGCAGCATAAGCATGTTACGGCCTTCCATCTTAGGCTTGGACTCGACCGTAGCGTAAGGCTTGAGATCCTCGGCGAGACGCTCGAGAACGTTAAGACCCTGCTCCGGGTGAGCCATCTCACGGCCGCGGAACATGATGGTGATCTTAACGCGTGCGCCCTTCTTGAGGAAACGCAGAACGTGGCCCTTCTTGGTCTCGTAGTCGCCAACGTCGATCTTGGGTCGGAACTTCATTTCCTTGACCTCGACCTTGGACTGGTTCTTACGAGCGGCCTTGGCCTTCATGGCCTGCTGGTACTTGAACTTACCGTAGTCCATGACCTTGCAGACCGGCGGCTCCGCGTTGGGAGCGATCTCGACCAGGTCGAGACCCTGATCGTCGGCGACGCGCTGGGCATCGCGGATGGCGAACAGGCCGAGCTGAGAGCCATCGACGCCAATCAAACGGCACGAAGATGCAGTGATCTCGTCGTTGATGCGGGTGTCATCAGACTTAGCTATTTTCCCTACCTCCATTCATAAAAAAAATAACCCGGCGCTTCTTTGCAACCAGGTCGTACACATAGACATCCTCGGTATGAGGAAGGGAATCTAAGTTGTATGACCAGTCAGCTGCTCATTGGCGCCAAAAGGTGGGAACCCTCGGGTTCCTCTTTAGGGCATTGCGGGAACAACGCCTTGCGAATAATAACACGTGCCGCGCGTTATCACATTACGTACACGAAAAAGGGGGCCTTGACCCCCTTGAAGCGCAGGTGCATGTATGGTGCCCGAGGCGAGACTCGAAGGGCCTTCGCTTCGCGAAGCCCCGGGCTTCGGGCGCATGGCGCCCTCGCCACGCTCCGCTACAAACAGGCCACGGGCCTATTTGCTTAACGCTCCGCGCGCTCACGCGAGTTCGGCACGAAAAAGGGGGTCTTGACCCCCTTGAACGCTCACTTGCATGTATGGTGCCCGAGGCGAGACTCGAACTCGCACGTTGTTGCCAACGGTGGATTTTGAGTCCACTGCGTCTGCCAATTCCGCCACTCGGGCACGTAATGCGTGAGTTAGTTTATCACAGCTTTCTGTTGATTAGTCCGAAAATGGAACTTCGAGCATTTCGATAAGCTCAACCTTGCGCAACATCTCCCGCTTACGACATCCACGTCCGTCAACCGAGGCCTCGCCCATCTGGTTGTCATAGGGATCCTCGCGCATACCATCGAAAGCAGGCACAAATTCAGCCTGGAATCGGTTGTTGGCCACCATACGCCACGGGTCGAGATTGCCAAAGTAGTGACGACGACGCCATTCCTCCCCCATCCTGCGTGCCGAGGAACCAAACGATACGTCGGCGTTAAGCCAACCGGTCTGTGGCGTATAGAACTCAGCCCAATCGTGCGGCCCCACCGAATCGGGAGCAACATACAGGCCGCTCTGCCAACGGGCAGGAACGCCCGCAATGCGGCACATGGTGATAAACGTGAGCGCCATAACGCCGCAATCGCCGCGGAGCGAGTGTGCACAGTCGTCGGCAATAGATTCCAAAAGCAGGTACGGTGGCTGATAGCGATAGTCGATATGCTGTGTCAGGTAATCATAGATTGCACGAGCGCGATCGAGCGGATCCTCGAGCCCGTCAATGACACGCTCCGTCAACTGTCGCAGATACGGCGTAAACGCAATATGCGGACGGTCCTCGGAAGTGTCCTCGGGCAGCGGCGTGTCCATGCACGCATGCGATGGGAGCGCGCCACCATAGATATCGCAATAGGCAGCATCGATGTGATAGCGATAGGTCACCGAGAATGAATGTTCAGTCGAAGATATCCAAGAGGCAGTACGAGCCGAAACGTTTTCAGAGGCAACGGTACCCTCCGACGTCATATCGAGAACCTCGATTTGAGACTGTTGACGACAGGCGGCGGCAACGGGAAGCCACGCGCGAACGGCCTCTCCCTCCAGAGCCCCGGGGACAGACACGGATGCCTTAAGCGTGATGACGCGAGTCAACCCGTTTTGCGACTCCATCTCCCTGAGCATCTGGTTACGCAGCGCAATGCCGTCCGTAGAATCGGGACGCAGGCCCGGAACCTCCTTAGGGTACACGCGAAGCGAATCGAGGAAGTTGTCGAGAACGAACAGCTCGCCATCGATAAAGCGCCAGTCAATACGCTTACGATTAATCAGGTCATCAAACTGCTCTTCGGTAAACTTTGGCCACTCCTCGCGAATCATCGCAATAGCCTGATCGCGCGACACCGAAAAATGAAGCGGCGTCTCGAGCATGCGATACCGCTCGGCACGAATACAAGCAGCCAGCGAAGGCTCAGGACTCTGCTCCAGAAGGCGATCGCAGGCAGCAACAGCCTGCGTCAAATACCCGGCATCCTTAAGACGAAGAATCTCAGGCGGCAGTCCAATATCGAGATGACGAAAGTCATCACAGCAAACATCAACAGAGCAACCAACTGGACCCTCATCAATAACCTTCCCATCCGAAGGCAGCACATTAATAACAGCCATACCAAAACTCCAAGTCACTAGAACGCTTGAAGCCCATTGTAGCGAGATAAAAAGAAAGCCCCAACAAGGGAGCCATCAACACCGCTGAACGGTAGTCAAATAAATAATTCAGCCTCGTAACCCTGCGGCGTTAAACGAAGGAAGCCCCGTCCCCCGGAGCTGTTTTCTTGGCGCGACTTCTGGCAAAGCCAGGTGAGCGCAAAGGAAACAGTGTAGGGGGACGGGGCTTCCGGCGGGAAGTTTAGCGACGCTTACGCCTTGTTGACGGAGCCAAACTCCTCCATGAGCTCCTTGGTGCGGGCAACGATGTTGTCGCGACCAGGCTTGAGGAGCTTGCGGGGGTCAAAGCCCTTGCCCTGCTGATCCTTGCCAGCCTCGATGTACTCGCGGACGCCCTTGGCGAAGACGAGCTGCAGGTCAGTGTTGACGTTGATCTTGGAGATGCCCAGGGAGATGGCCTTCTTGATCTGATCCTCGGGGATGCCGGTGCCACCGTGCAGAACGAGGGGCAGGTCACCGGTCTGGGCCTTAATCTCGCCCAGACGCTCGAAGGAAAGACCAGCCCAGTCGGCGGGGTACACGCCGTGGATGTTGCCGATGCCGCAGGCGAGGAAGTCGACGCCCAGGTCAGCAATCTGCTTGCACTCAGCGGGGTCAGCGAGCTCGCCGTTGGAGGTCACGCCGTCCTCGGTGCCGCCGATGCCGCCGACCTCGGCCTCGATGGACATGCCCTTGGAGTGGGCAAGCTCAACGAGCTCCTTGGTGCGGTCGAGGTTAAGCTGGAAGGTCTCCTCGTGAGAGCCGTCATACATGATGGACGTGAAGCCGGCCTCGATGCACTTGAAGCAGTCCTCGTAAGAACCGTGATCGAGGTGAAGGGCGACGGGAACGGTAACGCCCGTGGCCTCGACGGCAGCCTTGACCATGTCGGCGCAGACCTTGAAACCGCCCATCCACTTAGCGGCACCAGCGGTGCACTGAAGGATCAGCGGAGACTTGGCCTCCTCGGCGGCCTGGAGAATAGCCAGGGTCCACTCGAGGTTGTTGGTGTTGAAGGCACCGAGAGCGTACTTGCCGGCCTCGGCCTTCTTGAGCATGTCTGCTGCGTTGACGAGCATAAAAGAAACCTCCTGTAAGGTTGCTCCGATAACGCCTCTGATTTTACCACGGCGCACCCGAGCATAAACGTTCGTTTGTTCACGAATATCGTCCAAACAGACTTTTTTGACCGTTTGCCCTACGAAATTGACCCGTTGGGGAAAAATAGCTTGACGTTTGGACGCTTCTCGTGCTTTAGAAGCTGACTATAAAGCTACACCTGCATGAAAGGGTTCTGCATGAGCTCGCGTGCCATGGTGGTCGAATCGCCATGGCCGGTTAGGCAAACGGTATCGGGCGGAAGAAGCCGGGCGAGCTTGGAGAGCGAGCGCAGAATCGCCGCCTCGTCGCCACCGGCAAGATCGGTGCGGCCGTGCCCACCCGGAAACAGGGTGTCGCCCACAAAGGCAATGTTCCCCTGCTCGGTGGCAGCAAACAAGACGATCCCGCCCGGCGTATGCCCTGGCGTCTCGATCACCTGCAGGCAGATATCGCCCACCTTGAGAGTATCGCCCTCGGCGAGCAGACGCGTCGGCTCCCCAGGGTCGGACGTCTCAATGCCCCACATAGCTCGCTGTTCCTCGATGTTCGCATGCGGCACCGCCACATCCTTAGAACACAGCTCATACTGACAGCCCTCGCCAACGGTGGTTCGCACGCCGGCAACACCACCAACATGATCGGCATGGCCATGAGTGCACACGACGCCAAGCATGCGTACGCCGGGATGCTTGGCTCGAATATGCTCTACCAAGCGCTCGCCTTCCCATGCGGGGTCGATAATCACACACTCATTGTCCGAAATAACAGCATAGCTATTGGTCTGAATGGGACCGTTTACGAGCGTCTCGATCTCGACCGACCCCTTGGGAGTTACATCCAAGGACATAGCACTCATGTCCCTCTCCTCTCTATAGAACTCGAGGCATCAAACGATGCCTCGAGTGTAGCGAATATTGATAATGTGGCACGTTCGTCGCGACTAAACGCGGCGCTTAAGCTGGGCTCCACCCTCGCCGGGCATCAGGCGGCGTGCGTCGTAGACCGAGTCAACGCCGCTGATAGAGGCCAGCAGCGGATCCAGACCACTCGCGTCCGAGATCTCGACCATAAAGCGCAGGGTTGCAATACCCTCGCGGTTGGTCGACGTGGCGGCAGAAAGGATATTGCCGCCCGCATCGCCAATGGCAATGGTGACATCCTTGAGCAGGCCCATGCGGTCCAGGCACTCGACCACGATCTCGACCTGGAAGAGAGTGTCGGCAGCACCGTCCCACTCCACATCGATCATGCGCTCGGGATGCTCCATAAGACCCTTGACGTTGGGGCAGTTGGCGCGATGCACCGAAACGCCACGACCGCGCGTGATGAAGCCGACGATGTCGTCGCCCGTCACGGGATTGCAGCAATGGGCCAGACGAACCAGCAGGCCGCTGTTGCTCTCGCCCTTGACGATAATGCCGTTGCTGGCGCTCTTGCCGCGCTTTTGCGGCTTGCGGTTGGAGCCTCGGGCCGGCTGCTTCACGACCTCGGCGATAGCATCGGCCTTGGTGAGCTGCTCCTCGGGCTTGGGGTCCAAAATCTGCTCGACCTTGTTACCCACAGCGCGCGGGGCAACTTTGCCGGCGCCGACGGCGGCAAACAAGTCCTCGAGCTGCTTGTAGTTAAACTGCTCCGCCACGGCGTTGAGCGCACGCGTCGAACGCGGTGTAGAAATGCCATAGCCACGCTTGCGCAGGTCCTTGGCCAGTATATCGCGACCGGCGGCAGCGTCGTCGTCCTTGGTCGCGGCGGCAAAATAGCGGCGGATCTTTGACTTGGCGGAAGGCGTCTTAACGATCTTGAGCCAATCACGCGACGGCTTGGAACTCTTGTTGGTCAGGATTTCAACGCGGTCGCCCGTCTTGATCTCGTGCGTGAGCGGGGCCACCGCACCGTTGATTTTAGCGCCGACGCAGTGGTTTCCCACCTCGGTATGAACGGCGTAGGCAAAGTCGAGCGGCGTGGAGCCGGCACGGAGCGCCATGACCTCGCCCTTGGGCGTAAAGACGAAGATCTCCTGATCGAAGAGGTCGACCTTCAGCGAATGCAGGTATTCCTTGGCGTCGGTGATCTCATCAGACGCAGCCCAATCGAGCGAATGTTTGAGCCAGTTAATCTGGTCGTCCAGACGCTGGGCATCATTGGTCTTAGACGCAGACGAACCGCCCGACTTCTTATAGAGCCAGTGGGCGGCAATGCCGTACTCGGCCTGCTCATGCATCTCATAGGTTCGAATCTGAATCTCGAGCGGGCGGGCTGTGGGGCCGATAACCGTCGTATGGAGCGACTGGTAGTTATTGACCTTGGGCATGGCGATATAGTCTTTAAAGCGACCAGGCATGGGGTGCCACAGCGTATGCACCGCGCCGAGCGTGGAGTAGCAATCGCGCACCGAATGCGTGATGACGCGCAGTGCCACCAGGTCGTAGATCTCGGAGAACTCCTTGCCCTTGCGCTTCATCTTTTGGTAGATGGACCAGTAGTGCTTGGAACGGCCGTTGATCTGAAAGTCCTCCAGGCCAATGCGGTTGAGCTCGTCGGTGAGTGTCTTGATGGTCTCGGCCAGATAGCGCTCACGGACCTCACGAGACTCCGCCACCATGCGCGCGATGCGCTGGTAGGCGTCGGGCTCAAGGTAGAAGAAGGACAGGTCCTCGAGCTCCCACTTAATAGAGCTCATGCCCAGACGGTCGGCCAGGGGCGCATACACGTCCATGGTCTCGCGAGCCTTAAACAGGCGACGGTCCTCACGCAGGGCTGCAAGGGTGCGCATGTTGTGCAGACGGTCGGCAAGTTTGACGATAATGACGCGGATGTCCTTGGACATGGCGAGGAACATCTTGCGCAGCGTAAGCGCCTGCTTCTCGTCCATGCTATCGACTTCGATGTTGGTGAGCTTGGTCACGCCATCGACGAGCTCGGCAACCGTATCGCCAAACAGGCCGGACACATCGGCGAGCGAGGTCTCGGTATCCTCGACGGTATCGTGCAGCAGCGCGGCGCACACCACATCGCAGTCCATCTTGAGATCGGCCAAAATGATGGCCACCTCGACGGGATGGTTGATGTACATCTCACCCGAACGGCGCTTTTGGTTGCAGTGCTTCTCGGCAGCAAAGCAATAGGCCTGCTCCACCTTGGAGAAGTCGTCCTCATTCATATATTTGAGGCACAGGCGCTCCAGCTTGTCGTAGCTGTCCGCCATAATCTCGGGCGGCAGCTCATCGGCATGCTTATAGTGCTCCATCTCCGAGAACGGTTGGAGGGTGGAATCATGGGCGGTACGGGCTGCGGCATCCATCGAGGTCCCCTTCCCCTAGGCCCGCGGTACGATCGGGCGGTTAACTTTGGCTAGCATATCAGAAGCGCACGAATCAAGCGCCCAACTCCGGAAAGCCGAGAACTCCATGCGCGAGCGCAAGCCCTCCAAATAGCGGATTGACCTGCTCAATTGCACACGGCCGGGGTTTTCGGCCATCGCAATGCGACGGGTGTCATCAAACCCCGAAACGCGACAGAAGCCAAGCTCTTCGAAGATTCCCAGACCGCTTGCCACCGAGCGCTCGTCAACCGGCGTGCGGGCATCGATGGCAAGGCACATCTGCGCGATGTCGATATCGCTCGCACTAAATGAGTCGGCTCCGGTCTTGCCGCGGTTGGAGCGCCACATAGTCTGCAGCGCGCGATAGAGCGTGACGAGCTCGTCGCGCTCGGGCGCGTAGCAGTCGAGCAGGCGCTCGTTAATGCGAGCGTCACGCGACGAATAGAGCAGGTGAATCACGGCAGGTTGCCCGTCGCGACCGGCGCGTCCGCTCATCTGGTTGAACTCAATGCTGCCAAACGGCATGTGATAGAGCACGACATGGCGGATATCGGGCAGGTTCACGCCCTCACCAAAGGCAGAGGTCGAAACGATGCAACTGAGGCTTCCGTCACGAAACGCTTCCTCCACGCGGCGACGATCGGAGCGCGCAAGCCCCGCGTTATAGAATGCGATGCGGGTCGCGCAATCGGGTACCCGCTTGCGCAGCGTCTTAGCAAGCGCCACGGACTGGTCGCGCGAGTTGACGTAGATGACGGTCTTCTCCCCCGTAGCCACGATTGACACCAGGCGGTTCTCGCGGCTCGCAAGGTCCCGGTCATCCTCGAGCCGCAAGTTCTCGCGCACCGTCTCGTCGACCACTGTACGGGTAATCGGTAGCACGCGGGCGAGCTCGGCCACAACCGGAGCCGTTGCGGTGGCAGTCGCGGCCAGAACGACCGGGTCACCCAGGGCCTTGAGGATATCGGGCATGTCGAGATAGGCACTGCGGTCGCCGCCCTTGGCAAGACCGGCATGATGCGCCTCATCGATAACGACAAACCCGATACGCCCCGAGCGCGCAAAGCGATCACGGTGAATAGACAGGAACTCAGGCGTCGTGAGCACGATGCCGGTGCGGCCCGAAGCCAAGCCGGCAAACACGTCATCGCGCGCCGCCTCCACGGTCTCGCCGGTCAACACGCCCACGCCAATGCCGAGCGCAGCCATCGTCGACGAGAGGTGATAGGCCTGGTCAGCAACGAGCGCACGCAGCGGATAGACAAAGATGCTCGCACGCCCACGAAGGACCGCCTCGCGCGCGGCGTGCACATGGAAGATGAGCGACTTGCCACGCCCCGTCCCCATAACAGCCAAAACGCTCTGGTGGTCGGCGAGGGCGTCGAGTGCCTCGACCTGCGCGCGATGTGGCTGGTTCGAGCCGATAAAGCTATGGATAAGCGAGCGCGTGAGCTCGGTATAAGAAAGCTGGGCGAGCGTCTCGCGTTTACGCGACTCCAGACGCAGGCCAGAATCCGCCGGCTGCACGCCGCGGCGAAGCTCACATGCCGGATCGTCGATATTGGGCGCCGCGGTATCGCGCACCAAGACATCTTTGATCATGAGCTTGGGCTTCACACGTCCCTGCCAATGCTCGGCCACTGCCTCGAACACCAGGTCGACGGCGCTATCGCAATTGATGAGCTTATCGATCTGCGGCACGCGGAACATAATGGCCGGCACACTCGCAGCGCCATCGGTCGCCACGAAGCGCATGTGCTCGCCGGTTTTGCCCACCACGGCGCGATCGCACATTGTCACGCCCTCGGCCGCCAACAGCGGCACCTTGTTGCCCTGGCCAAACGGCTCAAGACGGGAGATTTGCTCGATGGTCTCGATATTTAGCTCGGAGAGGTCAACGGTGGCGGCAACCTCGTCGGTGTCCTCAAAGTCCTCGGCGGGAAGCTCGGACAGCACGGCGGAAAGGCGACGGCGGAACTCGTCGAGCTTGGACGCCTCGATGGTCACGCCCACCGCACCCGCATGCCCGCCGCGACGAATCAGCAGATCCGAGCAGCGCTCGACAGCGTCGAACAGGTTGACCTTGCCCACCGAGCGACCCGAACCGCGAGCGATACCGTCTTCGATCGAGAACAGCAGCGCCGGCACGTGATAACGGTTGGTCAGGCGGCTCGCTACGATACCCTTGACGCCCTCGTGCCAGCCCTCGCCACCCACGACGATTGCGCGACCGCCATCATAGGTCTCCTCGACCTTTGCCATGGCATCGCGCGTGAGCTCCGCCTCGATCTCGCGACGCTGACGGTTAATCTCCTCGAGCTCGGCCGCCAGCGCGCTTGCCTCGATGGGATCGCGGGCAAGCAGCAGGTCGAGCGCCAGCTTGGGATCGGCCATGCGGCCGGCGGCGTTCAAGCGGGGAATGAGCGAAAACGACAGGCCATCGGCCGTAATACTAGAGAGGTCGGCCTTGGCGAGCGCGGCCAGCGCGATATAGCCGGGGCGAGCGGTCACGCGCATCTGCTGGATGCCCTCGGCGACCAGCGCGCGGTTCTCGGGCGTCAGCGGCATCATGTCGGACACGGTACCCAGCGCCGCGACCTCGATCAGCGAACGCCAATACGACGGCTTGCCCAGACGCTCGCCCAGGACCTGCACCAGCTTGAGCGCCACACCGGCACCGGCAAGCTCGCGCGAGGGACCCTCGTCCTCGAGCTTTGGGTCGGTCAGGGGCACGCCCTGCGGCACCTGGTCGGACGGCTCGTGATGGTCCGTGACCACCAATTCGATCCCCAGGCTCTCCAGATAGGAAACCTCTTCCTTGGCGGCAATGCCGTTATCGACGGTCACGATCAGCTGGGGGCGAGCGAGCTCGTTAACGCGGTCGAGTGCCGCGCGCGAAAGACCGTAGCCCTCATCAAAGCGATGCGGAATAAACGGCGTGACATCGGCGCCAAACGTGCGCAGCGCCTCGGTCAACAGGCAGGTCGACGTAATGCCGTCAACGTCAAAATCGCCAAAGACTGCAATGTGCTCGTGGTTGCGAATAGCGCGCTCAACGCGGTCGGCAACGACCGACATGCCCGGGATAATGAGTGGGTCGGCCCAGTCGCGATCGAGCGAAGGCGTCAAAAACAATTGGCCCTCTTTGATGGAGCCAATGCCGTGCGCGACCATAATGCGCGCCACCAGCCCAGGAATGCCCAGACCAGCCGAAAGTTCCTTTTCGAGCTCGGGATTTTGCTGAGCGACCGCCCAGCGATGCGTCGTCTTAAGCGATGACATAGGCACCCACCCCCGATAGGGGCAGGTCGCCGCGATACCTCTCACGGTTCATAGCGATGAGTCCTCTGTGTATGCCCGCTTCGGCAGGCAGATCTGTTGAACGGATTTATTATACCGTGCAGCGCGGACGCAAAACGCCGCGGTGCGCCGCGGTTTCGGCAAACGATGGCGGTAATGCCCTCGAAACAATCGAGCGTTTCAGCCGCACGGACACATACGAGCGTCTAGCATATCCATACAAACAAGTTCGCGGATAAAGGGAGTCGCGGGGCATATGAAGCAATGGGCTGGACTGGGGAAGTTCCTCGCGGGGCACATGCAGATCATCGTTCCGATTTGTGTGGCGCTCGGCGTGCTCTTTCCTCAACAGATCGGCGTTCTCAAGCCCATTGTTCCCGCCCTCTTCGCCTTTATGACGTTTCAGGGTGCGCTCAGCAACACCTTTCACCAGGTAGCCGAGGTGTTCCACCGTCCGCTGCACCTGATTCTGGCGTTGTTGGTCTCGGCGGCGCTTATTCCCATCGCGGCCTATGCCATGGGATCGTTGTTCTTTGGTTCCAACCCCAACCTTGTCTGCGGCATCGTGCTCGAATACAGTGTGCCCGTGGCAGTCACCGCTTTTATGTGGATCAGCATGTTCGGCGGCAACGGCCCGCTCGCGCTCACCATCATCCTGACGTCCTCGGTCATCTCCCCTGTGACGATTCCGCTTACGCTCAAGCTCCTGCTGGGCGCCACCGTCTCGATCGACGTGCCGAGCATGATGCAGAACATGGCCTTTATGATCGCCATCCCCGCTGTGCTCGGCATCGTGATCAACGAGCTCACGCGCGGCTGGGGGCACGAGAAACTCTCCCCCGCGCTCTCGCCCGCCTGCAAGTTCATGATGATGGGCGTTATCGCCTCCAACTCCACCGCCATGAGCGAGTACGTGCTGCACATGAACGCGGTGCGCTTGGAAGTCGCCCTCTTTATTTTGGTCTTCGCCATCAGCGGCTTTGTCGTCGGCATTCTGGTCGCCCGCGCGCTGCATCTGCCATATAGCGAAACGACCACCATGTGCTTTACCTGCGGCATGCGCAATATCTCTTCGGGCGCCGTCATCGCCACGCAATACTTTCCGGGCGAAGTTGTGTTTCCCGTCATGTGTGGAACGTTGTTTCAGCAGGTGCTCGCCTCGCTTATCGGACACTTCTTTGAGCGTCTGACCGGCGAGGAGCGCGCCGCCCAGCGCAAGCGGGTCGAGGCCGGCCGCGATGCAATGGCGCGCTAAACCGTCCGCAGTGTGCGGGCGCTCACTTTACGATGTGAGCGCCTCCAGATGTGCGCGGAATCGCTCCGCATCGACATCGAGCGTGGTCTCAGCATTGACCTGAGCCAGCCGATACCCGACAAAGTAGGGTGAAACCACCCAGCGCGGAAGCGCCTTGGCAATGGTCCGGCCGTCCATGTGGTAGAAGAACAAGTTGTACGACTCTGCGCGACCACCATGGTGCTCGTTCAGGATATAGCGCAGAGCTACCTGAATCGCATCGGCGAAGAGGTCCGTCTCGGCTTGGTCTCGCGCGCCATCGCTGGCGGCGATTCCCTGCGGGGCTGAAACATTGACCTCAAAGAACCCCATAATCGGTTCGGTTGAGATGTTGACCGCAACCCTTCCCCTCTGCCAAACATCGATGCCTTCAAAGTTGGCTGAGGTCAGCGCCGCATAGCCGTCCTCCTGTTCCAAGCCCACAATCTGCATGTGTGGATGGACGAGGCTGCCGCCCGAAAGCGGACCCTTGTTCTTGTACATGAGCACGCTTCGATACTGCTGCGAATCGATCATCTGCTGCCAGCAATCCAGAGCAAACCTCATCACATGGTGGAGTTCATCCGGCTTATAGGTCACCAGGTCGGCATCGTGATCGGCCGACTCGATCAGCACGGTTTGACGGGTGGCGCGCAGGGTCTTGAACTTATTCTCGAGCCAGATGCAGTCACCGTCGCGCTGGATGATGTTGGTGAGCCCCTCCGTGTTGCAAAAGGGACACGCGGTACCGGGGCGACGGTTGTCGTCGGGCTTGCCGCTCGCCTGCTGAACATCGAATACCAGCGCCACGGGTTATACCTCCAGCGGCACGATCTTGGTGCCATGGAGCTCGGAGACGTCTAGCGCCGCCGCGACCGCGTCGCGATTTGCCGTAGTGATGCCGCCGCCGGGAAGGATGGTCAAACGATCACCCGCATACTCGATTAAACGAGCCAGGTGATCGAAATTATCCTCGATCGACGTACCGGCAGCGCCGCCATGCGTGAGGATGCGCGTAACGCCGCAGTCGGCAAGTGTATCAATCGCATCGAGCTGAGCCTCGGGCGAGAGCTGGTCAAATGCCATGTGGAAGGTGATGTCGATGGGCTCACGCTTACATTCCTCGGTCGCGCAGCCCGCAGCCATCACGAGGGCGCCAAGCGTAAGTTCGTCGAGCGCCCATCCGCCAGCGCAGGGCTTGCAGCAGCCAAAGACCAAGCCGTCAACGCCGGCGCTTACGGCAAGGCCCAGGTCCATCTCCATCATACGCAGCTCGTCCTGGTCGTAGTGAAAGTCGCCGCCACGCGGGCGAATCATGCACATCACCCGTGCATCGTGCTCGTGGACATAGTTGGTCGTAGCGCTGATAACGCCGGCCGAAGGCGTGGTGCCACCAACGGCAAGGTTGTCGCACAGCTCGATACGCCTTGCACCGGCATCGATAGCCGCCGGCACCCGCTCAAAGTTCTCGGCACAAAACTCGTACAGCATAGATAGACCCCCAAAGACAGCAGATGTTTTCCGACGGGCATTGTCACACATCCCCATGAAGTTGCGGTGGAATAGGGACTCTTTTGGCCTCTGGAGCCCGTATTCAGTCCCTATTTCACCGCAACTTAAAAAGGGGCGCTGACTGAGATAGTCAGCGCCCCTTTTGTTAGGTGGGTTAGCCTCCGAGGTAGGCTTTGCGGACGTTGTCGTCATGCAGGAGCTCTTGGCCGGTGCCGGTCATGGTGATCTTGCCGGTCTCGAGCACGTAACCGCGTGTGGCGATGGAAAGCGCCATCTGCGCGTTTTGCTCGACCAGAAGCACCGTGGTGCCGGCCTTGTGCAGGTCCTCGACAATCTGGAAGATCTGTTCGATCAGAATCGGTGCCAGACCCATGGAAGGTTCGTCGAGCATGAGCAGCTTGGGATTACTCATAAGGGCGCGGCCCATAACGAGCATCTGCTGCTCGCCGCCCGAAAGGGTGCCGGCGACCTGGCGACGGCGCTCCTTCAGGCGCGGGAACTGCTCGTAGACGCGCTCAAGGCCCGGAGCAACCGTGGACTTGGGCTGCGTGTAGGCGCCCATCTCCAGGTTCTCCTCGACCGTCATCTGCAAAAAGGCGCGACGGCCCTCGGGCACCTGGGCCAGGCCCTTACCAACCAGCTTATCGGCGGGCGTATGAGTAATGTCCTCGCCCATAAACATGATGGAGCCGGTCTTGGAGCGCAGCAGGCCCGAGACGGTCTTGAGCGTTGTGGACTTGCCGGCACCGTTCGCACCGATCAGAGCCACGATCTCGCCCTCGTTGACGTTAAAGGAGATGTCCTTGATGGCGTGGATGGCGCCGTACCAGACGTTGATGTTGTAGACGGAAAGCATCGGCTCTGCCATTTAGTTCTCCCCCTTATCCTGCTTGCCCAGATATGCCTCGATAACGGCGTCGTTGTTCTGGATTTCCTCTGCCGTGCCCTTGGCGATGACCTTACCAAAGTTGAGCACGCAGATACCCTCGCAAATATTCATGACGAGCGACATGTCGTGCTCGATAAGCATGATGGCGATACCAAAGGTGTCGCGAATCTTAACGATGTTCTCCATGAGTTCCGCGGTCTCGGACGGGTTCATGCCGGCGGCAGGCTCGTCGAGCAGCAGCAGTTTGGGGTTGGTGGCAAGCGCGCGGACGATCTCCAGACGACGCTGAGCGCCGTAAGGCAGCGATCCGGCCTGCTCGTTTGCCAGATGCTCCATATCAAAGATGGACAGCAGCTCCATGGCGCGCTCGTGGGCGGCCTTCTCGTGCTTCCAATACGTCGGCAGGCGCAGCACGCCCTCAAAGCCGGAGTAACGCTCCTGGTTATGCAGACCGACCTTAACGTTATCCTCCACCGTCATGGTGTTGAACAGGCGAATGTTCTGGAAGGTACGGGCAATACCCATGCGGTTGACCTGATAGACCGACTTGCCCGAGGTATCCTCTCCGTCGAGCAGGATGGTGCCGTGCGTGGGCTGATACACCTTGGTGAGCAGGTTGAAGACCGTGGTCTTACCGGCACCGTTGGGGCCGATCAGACCGGCGATCTCGGTCTTGCCGATAGTCAGGCTAAAGTCGTCGACTGCCTTAAGGCCACCGAACTCAATGCCCAGGTGGATGCACTCGAGTGCAGGGCGCTCGCCCAGGTCACGATCGGGAACGATGGCGCCAGAAGGATACGGGACCATCTTGCCCTTCTTGAACTCAAATTTACTGGGCATCGGCTGCCACCTCCTTCTTGGAAGCAAAGCGATCCTTAATGCGTGCGAAGAACGCCTTGAGCTGCGGGTTGTTGGTAAAGATCATGACCAGGATCAGCACGATAGCGTAAATGAGCATACGGTAGTCCGAGAACTGACGGAGCAGCTCGGGAAGCACCGTGAGCAGCGCCGCCGCGATGACGGAGCCGCGCATATTGCCCAGACCGCCCAGGACCACGAACACCAGAATGAGGATGGACGTGTTGAAGTCGAACTTGGTGGCGGAGAGCTGCGAGAAGTTACCGCCGAAGAGGGCTCCGGCAGCACCGGCGAGGGCAGCGGAAACCACGAAGGCGATCATGCGGTACTCGGTGACGGAGATGCCTACGGACTCGGCTGCAATCTTGTTATCGCGCACGGCCATAATGGCACGGCCGGTACGGCTGCGAACCAGGTTGAGCACGATCACGAGTGCGACCATGACCAGGATGGCACCGGCGAGGAAGGTCGAGTACGTCGACACGCCCGAGGCGCCCTGGGCGCCCTTGATGATGGCGGTGCCGTCCTCGAGCAGGTGCAGGTCGTCGATCGTAGAGTTGCCCGTGATGTTAAAGATCACGTGCAGGCCGCGCGAGTCGACACCCACGATAAGGCAAGTGACGATCTCTTTGATGATCTCGCCAAAAGCCAGGGTCACGATGGCCAGATAGTCGCCGCTCAGGCGCAGGACCGGGATACCGATCAAGAAGCCCAAGACGGCAGCGGCGATAGCGCCGACCACGATGCTGATGACAAGGCGCACCGGATCGGAGGGAACGGCGCTCTCGAGGGCGACCGCGGTGACGATTCCCGTATAGGCGCCGACGCTCATAAAGCCCGCATGGCCCAGCGACAGGTCGCCCGCGATGCCGACGACAAGGTTGAGGGAAATGGCCATGACGATGTAGGCCGTAATGGGAACCAACTGACCGGCGATCATGCGCGGAATCATGTGGTTCGACTGCATAAAGAACACGATGGCGAAGGCCACGATGCACATGGCATACGTAACAAAGTCGTGACGCGTCTGCTTATCTTTAAGAAACTTCATAACGCTCACCTACACCTTCTCGGGGACGTACTTGCCCAAGAGGCCGGCAGGCTTGACGAGCAGGACGATGATCAAAACACCAAAGACGATGGAGTTGGCAAGGCTCGTGGAAATGTAGGCCTGCGCCATCGCCTCGATGATGCCGATGAGAATGCCACCGACAAAGGCGCCGGGGATGGAACCGATGCCACCGAAGACGGCGGCGTCGAAGGCCTTGATGCCAGGCATGGCGCCCGTCGTAGGCTGCAGCACCGGCGAGTAGGAGCACAGCAGCACGCCGGCGATGGCGGCAAGGGCAGAGCCGATGGCAAACGTCATCGAGATGGTGCGGTTGACGTTGATGCCCATGAGCTGAGCGGCGGCCTTGTCCTCGGACACGGCACGCATGGCCTTACCCATCTTGGTCTTACCTGTAAAGAACATCAGGCCGGCCATGATAACCAGGCAGGCGACGATGGTGACGAGCGAGACGGCGCTTACGTTGAACTTGGCCAAGAACTCCGGCACCTGGAAGGTGACGAGCGAAGTGAAGTTCTTGGGCGTGGCGCCCCACAGAAGCTGCGCGGCGTTCTGCAGGAAGTAAGACACGCCGATAGCCGTGATCAGAACGGCCAGCGGGCCCGCCTGACGCAGCGGCTTGTATGCCAGACCCTCGATGAGAACACCGAGAACGGTACAGACCACACAAGAGAGAACTACAGATGCCCAGCCCGGGAGGCCGAGATACGACGTGGCGCAGAACGAGACATAGGCACCGACCATGATAACGTCGCCGTGAGCGAAGTTCAGCATCTTGGCGATACCGTAGACCATGGTGTAGCCCAACGCGATGATGGCGTAGACGCTGCCCATGGACAGGCCGTTGACCAGGTATTGGATAAAGACCGTCATGTTCCACATCCCCCTTTCGAATAGGTTTCCAGTTGATGTATGAAACAGGGACGTTACATCGTCCCTAGATACCAAGCAAGCAGGGAAGGCCAAAACCTCCCCTGCTTGGGATCAAAACCGCTCTATGTAAGGCGGCCAATTAGGCCTGTACGTACTTGCCGTCGGTGATGACGTACGCCGTGGGCTCCTTCTGGACCTGGCCCTTATCGTTCCAGGTGAGCTTGCCGGTCAGACCGTCAACGGTAATCTTGAGCATAGCCTTGGACAGCTTCTCGGCGGCCTCGGTCGGGTCGGCGTCGACACCAAGACCGGCCTCCTTGAGGGCCTCGGCCACCGCGTGCACGCCGTCGTAGGCGTCGGCGGCAAACTGGTCGGGGGTATCGCCGTACTTATCCTTGTAAGCGTTGACGAAGTCGGCGTTCTTCTCGTCGTCGGCGGAGAACGGGGTCATGAGCAGCAGACCCTCGGCAAGAGAGGTATCGAAGCCCTCAACGCCCAGGATGCCGTCCATGCCGTCGCAGCCCATCATCTTGACGTCGTAGCCCATGTCCTTGGCGTTCTTGAGCAGGACGGACGCCGGCGTGTAGTAGATCGGCGCAAAGATCATGGTGGCGCCGGCCTGCTTGGCCTTGGTCAGCTGGTTCGTAAAGCTCGTGGCGGAGTCGTCCTTAAAGGTCTCCTCGTCAACAATCTCGAGCTTGGACTCAGCGGCCTGGGCCTTAAAGGAATCTGCGATGCCCGAAGAATAGGCGTCGCCGGAGTTATAGAACAGCACGAACTTCTCGTCCGCATACTTCTGCGCCAGGAACTTGGCAGCGTTGACACCCTGGTTGGGGTCGGTGAAGCAAACCTGGAAGACGCAATCCTTGCCGTCGGTGACGTCCTCGGAGGACGCGGACGGGGTGATCATGAACGTCTTGGGGTCGTTACCACACTCTGCGGCAACGGCAACCGACGCACCCGTGGTAGTCGGGCCGACGAGGGCCTGCATGCCCCAGTCGAGCAGGGTGTTGAAGGCGTTGACGGCCTTCTCGCCATCGGCCTGGTCATCCTCGGCCTTGCTGGCAAGCGGCAGCTCCTTGGTCGAAAAATCCTTGCAGCCAAGCTCGACACCCTGGGTAACGGACTTGCCGTAGGACGCGTTGGCGCCGGTCAGCGGGCCGATGGTGCCGATCTTAAACGAAGCGTCGCTCGAAGCGGAACCGCTGTCGCCGCCGTTGGAGGAGCAGCCAGCTAGAATGGACATCGCCCCCAGACCTGCTGCGCTCGCGATAACGCTCCTGCGATTCATAACAGGGTTCAATGACTTACCGGTGAGGCTCGACATGCGGCTCTCCTCTCAAATCTCGTCGGGTTTCGGTTACCCGACAGGCCATCCTTCGCCGTGTTCGGCGTTCGCAAAATAGTAGACGCTTTAGTTGAGAAAAGTGGCGATTATTTCAACTTTTCTTTTGCTTTGTCCATTTATCCATTTTTATGCGTATTTCTATCAGTTTATGCAGTTTAGCCACTTTATTATGTGAAAGTAATGTTTCTGTTCTGTTACAAGCGCCCTTGCCCTGAATAAAACGGCCTCACCGGTCTCGTTATATGCACTTAGGCGGAGATGTACTTGCCGTCCTGGATTACATAGGCTGTCCATGCCGTCGGCACCCATTAGTGTCATGTCGTAGCTCATGTCCTTGGCGTTCTTGAGCAAAACGGACGCTGGGGTGAAATAGATCGGGGCAAAAATAAGCGTGGCTCCGACAAGGAAACTCCTGCGGTTAAGTACGTTGTTGATGCTAAGCATGGTGCCCCCCTCTTCGCTGGCCGCAGTGCGGCCGTCTTGCGGTACGGGGCAAACCTCATGGTGCAAACGTTGACAGTTTGTTACGGAGTTCCGTTTGTAGCGAGCATGTTTCCAATGTTTCCGCAGCGTTTCGGGGGTGCCGTTTTGTGCGACTCCTGTTGCCTGGCGAGCACGCGCCCTCGGTTCACGCTAGAATGCACTCAACCTTTAAGCGGTTAATCCATCCATAAGATGCACGAAGGAGCTATCTATGAGCGAACCCCTGCGCACCGTGAACGTCGGTCTGATCGGTCTGGGAACCGTCGGCGGCGGCGTGGCCCGTCTGATCAAGAGCCACCACGATGAGTACCTGGCAGCCTACGGCATCGACCTTAAGCTGACCCGCGCCTGCGCGCTTGCTTGGGAGCAGGCCGAGGCGGCAGGCATTGAGCGCGAGGCCTTTACGAGTGACTGGCACGACGTCGTCAGCGACCCCGCCGTCGACATCGTCGTCGAGCTGATCGGCGGTGAGCATCCCGCAACCGAGATCTTCACCACTGCCTTTGAGCACGGCAAGCACGTCGTCTCTGCCAACAAAGCCCTACTGGGCCGTCACGTCGAGACGCTTGCCGAGAAGGCACGCGCGTGCGGCGTGCAGATTAAGTGCGAGGCCAGCTGCGGCGGCGGCATCCCCATCGTGAGCACGCTTGAGCACGACCTGGTGGGCAACAAGATCCTGACCATCGCCGGTATTCTCAACGGTACCACCAACTACATCCTGTCGCGCATGGACGCCGAGGGTGCCGATTACGCCGACGTGCTCGCCGACGCGCAGGCCAAGGGCTATGCCGAGGCCGACCCGTCCGCCGACGTCGACGGCTTCGACGCCGCCAGCAAAACGGCGATCCTCGCCTCCATCGGCTTTGGCACCCGTGTGACCACCGACGACGTATACCAGCAGGGCATCCGTACCATCGGCGCCGAGGACATCGCCCAGGCACGCGAACTCGGCTACACCATTAAGCTGCTCGGCATCGCCCGCAACACCGACGCCGGCGTCGACGTCCGCGTGCATCCCACGCTGATCCCCGCCGACCACATGCTCGCCAAGGTCAACGGCGCCATGAACGCCGTCTACGTGGTGGGTGACGCCGTGGGCGAAACCATGTTCTACGGTGCCGGCGCAGGCTCCTTCCCCACCGCAAGCGCCGTCGTGGGCGATATCCTGTCGCTCTCCGAGCAGATCAGCCGCGGCGTGGCTCCGCTTCCCGAGATTGAGCCCTATGGTCACAACCTCGCCTTTAAGCCCATGGACGAACTCCAGACCAAGTACTATGTGCGTCTGAAGGTCGCCGACCGCGTGGGCGCCCTGTCCGAGACGGTCGACATCTTTGCCAAGCACAACATCTCGATCTCGCTCATCAACCAGGTCGAGGACGGCAAGTCGGGCGTCAGCGATGCCTGCTCGGTCATCTTCCTGACGCACCGCGCACTCGAGAAGGACGTCCAGGCTGCCGCCGCCGAGCTTGCCAGTGTCGACTGCGTGGCCGAGGTCGCCAACGTCCTGCGTATCGAGGACGTCGAGGCCTGGACCGAAGGTGTTATGGCCAACTAATCCAACGCTTGCCTAGCAATACACGCTTTGAGGGCTCCCGTCCGATGTGGGACGGGAGCCCTTTTGTCTCCTGCCCCAAGCACAACGGCAGAGTACATTTGCGCGAACCGCTCATCGGTAACGCGGGCTACCGTTCACCGATATGCAGACGCGACCGATTCCGGCTACCGCTACGCTGTGCTGCGAATGTCCGCCCGCGATGAGAGGAAGCACCATGTTGCTCGAGGGCAAGAAAGCAATCATCACCGGAGGCACGCGCGGTATCGGCTATGCCATCGCCTGTCGCTTTATCGAGGAGGGCGCCGCCGTCACGGTCTTTGGCTCGCGTCAGGAGACTGCCGACGCCGCCGTTGAAAAGCTGGCCGCAGCCTATCCCGAGGCCAAGGTCTGGGGCCGCACCTGCGACCTCACCTCGCTCGAGGCCGTAACCGAGGCCTTTACCGAGGCAGCCGCCGACATGGGTGGCCTGGACACGGTCGTTAACAACGCCGGCATCTCCCAGCGCTCGCCGCTTCTGGAGTACACGGCCGAAGAGTTCGCCAAGGTCATGGACCTCAACGTCGTCGCCGTCTTTAACGGCCACCAAGCCGCTGCCAAGATTATGGCCGAGGCAGGCCACGGCGGCACCATCACCACCACGAGCTCGATGGTCGCCAAGTACGGTCAGCCCTCCGGCGTTGGCTATCCCACGTCCAAGTTCGCCGTCAACGGTATGGTCCAGTCGCTCTCGCGCGAGCTCGCCCCCATGGGCATTCGCGTCAACGCTGTCGCTCCCGGCGTGACCAAGACCGATATGGTCGCCAACCTTCCCGAAGAGGTCATCAAGCCCATCATCGCCACCATTCCGCTCGGCCGCATGGGCGAGCCCGAGGACGTCGCCAACGCCTTCGTTTTCCTAGCGAGCGACATGTCCTCCTATGTCACGGGCGCCGTGCTCCCCGTCGACGGAGCCGCCCGCTCTTAAGGGACCACAAGCCTCAGCTCCCAGCCTCAACATAGTCCAACAAAGAAGGCGCGCCGTCTGCATCAACTGCAGGCAGCGCGCCTTCTTCTGTTTGAAAGGGAAGCTGTGTCCCGGAATTCCGACTCAGACCGGGACGCAGCTTCCCTCAGGGCCATGTTTCGGAAAGAGCGCCCCGTTTTGAACGCCGATTCTGGGATACCGTTTCCGCAACGGGTCTCTCGCGGAAACTGCATCCCACTCTGAGCGCCCATTCCGGGACACAGTTTCCCAACGGCCCCCGTTTCGGAAACCACATCCCGTTCCGAGCCTTCAAAGCAGGACGCGGCTTCCCCGAGAGAGTATCGACTACTTGCCGTCGTCGTCCTCGGCTTCTTCTCTTGCATAGAGCTCCAGCATGCGGCGGCGGTATTCGCGCACGGCGAGCTTGGCGCGCTCCAGGCGGCGACGCTCGCGCGGAGTCAGCTCGGACGGGTCGACCTCGTCTCCATAGGTCTTATCGGCAAGAAGATGTGCCGCGTCCACAATACGGGCATCGATATGGCCGCTCGCCGCCTCGGCGGAAAGACGCTCGGCAATCGTATCGAGCGTAGGCAAGCCCTCGAATACGCGACCATGGCCATGCGAAGTCAGCAGCTCGTGCTCACGTGCGAGCAGGCTCGCCAAATCGTGATGGGCGCGCAGGATGTCGAGCGCATCGGATGGATGCTCGGCAACTTCTGCCACGGCGGCGACCGGCGCGGCGTCGACCACGCGGTAGAAGAGCTGCGCGAGCAACGGCATCAAGAACACCGTGATGGCACCGGCGGCAACCATGACCGACGCAATATCTTGCGACAGCGCGCCCGCGTTGACGGCAACGCTTGTCACGGCAACGATGATCGGCAGGGCCGTGGTGCAGTACAGGGCCACGGTAATGCGACCATACGCCGACACATCGCGCGTCGCAGGACAAATGCTCATAGAGATGAGAATGGGAACGGCACGAATAATCAACAACGCCACGATAAAGCCCACGAGCAGACCCGGGCGCGACGCCACGGCCGTCAGATTGATCTTTGCGCCCGATACGGTAAAGAATACCGGAATCAAAAAGCCGTAGGCCAGGCCGTCGAGCTTGGTCTCGAGCGTATGGTTGCCCTCGGGGATGATGTAGCGCAGGACAAAGCCGGCGGCAAAAGAACCCAACACGATGTCGAGATCAAAGACAGCCGAGAACGCCACGAGTGTGACCAGGATGAGCACCGTCAGGCGCACGAAGGTCTGCGACGTGGTATCGGCACGTTCCTCGACAAACGCAAAGAAGCGGCTGCCGACGCGCTTGGAGCGGCTCGGGACCACGGCCAGCAACACGCAGACCACCGCAAACAAGCCAAGGATCACAAGCGTTTGGATGCCGGTGCGGGCAGACAGCAGCACCGACATGGCAAGCACAGGGCCGAGCTCACCCCAAGTGCCATACGCGAGAATCGAGTCGCCCACGCGCGTGCCGGTGAGCGAGCGCTCACGCATGATGGGCACGAGCGTACCGAGCGCCGTCGAAGTGAGGGCAAGCGTCACGGCGATACCGTCGAAATGACTGACCGAGAACCACGGGGTAAAGCGTACGGCAAGCCAGGCGATACCAAACGTGACGACCCACGTCGCCAAGCCGTAGCGCCCCTCGACGCCCGTGATGCTCTTGGGGTCGATCTCAAAGCCGGCAAGCAGGAACAAGAAGGCCAGGCCCAGCTCGGACACAAGCGAGACCTCGGCATCTACATGGATGACGCCGAGCATATGGGGTCCCAGCACCGCGCCGAGCACGAGCAAAAAGACCGTCTCGGGAACGGGTTTTCCGGGAATCGCCGAGGCGATAAAAGGACTCGCAAAGGCCACGAGTGCGATGATGGCGAGCGAAACGAATGCCATGTGATGCCTTTCTCTTGTTTGCGCTTCACTGTAGCACCCTCGCCGTCCTCAACGCGCCGCGAGCTGTCGTATCATAGTGAGGTTTACAAACATGTGGCTCAAGGCGACCGCGAGGCTTGTCCCGTAAACCGACCGCTGCCGCATACCGTACCGTACGCCCAACCGATCAGGAAGGCAGGAACCAATGGTCTCTCGTATCTACGTGGAGAAGAAACCCGGGTTCGACGTCGAGGCTCAGCAGCTCAAGGGCGAGCTGACCGAAATTCTCGGCATCAAGGGCATCGAGGCCCTGAGGATCATCAACCGCTACGACGTCGAGGGCATCGACGAGGAGCTTTTCCGCTCCTGCGTGCCGACCGTCTTTAGCGAGCCCCAGGTCGATGTGACCTACGACGAACTCCCCGCAAGCGATGGCGCCGTCTTTGCCGTCGAATTCCTGCCTGGCCAGTTTGACCAGCGCGCCGACTCCGCCAGCGAGTGCGTGCAGCTCATCAGCCAGGGCGAGCGCCCCGCCGTGCGCTCCGCCAAGGTCTATATGATCTCGGGCGCTCTGGACGAGGCCGCCATCGATGCCATCAAGCACTACGTGGTGAACCCCGTCGAGGCGCGCATCGCCTCGCTCGACCTGCCCGAGACGCTGTACATGGAGACTCCCGAGCCCCAGCCCGTCGAGGTGCTCGACGGCTTCCGCAAGCTCGACGAGGCCGGCCTTGCCGCCTTTATCGCCGATCGCGGCCTTGCCATGGACGAGGCAGACATCGCCTTCTGCCAGCAGTACTTCCGCGATGAGGACCGCGACCCCACCATCACCGAGATCCGCGTGATCGACACCTACTGGTCCGACCACTGCCGCCACACCACCTTCGGCACCGTCCTGGACGACGTGACGATCGACGACGCCGTGGTGCAGCAAGCCTTCGACCGCTACATGGAGATGCGCCACGAACTCGGCCGCGACGCCAAGCCCGTCTGCCTCATGGACATGGGCACCATCGGCGCCAAGTACCTTAAGAAGACCGGCGTCATGACCGATGTCGACGAGTCCGAGGAGATCAACGCCTGCACCGTCAAGGTGAAGGTCGATGTCGACGGCGAGGACCAGGACTGGCTGTTCCTGTTTAAGAACGAGACCCACAACCACCCGACCGAGATCGAGCCCTTCGGCGGTGCCGCCACCTGCGTGGGCGGCGCCATCCGCGACCCGCTCTCGGGCCGCAGCTACGTGTACCAGGCCATGCGTGTCACCGGCGCCGGTGACCCCACCGTCCCGGTTTCCGAGACGCTCGAGGGCAAGCTGCCGCAGCGCAAGCTCGTGACCACTGCCGCCGCCGGCTACTCCAGCTACGGCAACCAGATCGGCCTTGCCACCGGTCAGGTCAACGAACTCTATCACCCCGGTTACGTGGCCAAGCGCATGGAGGTTGGCGCCGTCGTGGGCGCTACCCCGGCAAACCACGTTCGTCGCGAGTGCCCCGCCCCCACCGACAAGATCATCCTGCTGGGCGGCCGCACCGGCCGCGATGGCATCGGTGGCGCCACCGGCTCCTCCAAGACCCAGAACACCGAGTCCATCGAGACCTCGGGTGCCGAGGTCCAGAAGGGCAACGCCCCTGTCGAGCGCAAGCTGCAGCGTCTGTTCCGCCGCGGCGACGCCTGCCGTCTGATCAAGCGCTGCAACGACTTTGGCGCCGGCGGCGTCTCGGTCGCCGTGGGCGAGCTTGCCGACGGCCTGTATGTCGACCTGGACACCGTGACCAAGAAGTACGACGGCCTGGACGGCACCGAGCTCGCTATCTCTGAGTCCCAGGAGCGCATGGCCTGCGCCGTCGCCGACGGTGACGTCGAGGAGTTCATGGGCTACGCCGCCGAGGAGAACCTGGAGGCGACCGTTATCGCCGAGGTTACCGCTGAGCCGCGCATGCGCATGGCCTGGAACGGCGTCGCTATCGTCGACCTGTCCCGCGAGTTCCTCAACTCCAACGGCGCACCCAAGCACCAGGTCGCCCACGTGTGCGCCCGTAGCGTGTGGCAGCCCAGCTGGGCCGGCACCACGCTCGCCGAGCGCATGACCTCGCTCGTCACCGACCTCAACGTCGCTTCCAACAAGGGCCTTTCCGAGCGCTTCGACTCCACCATCGGCGCCGCGACCGTGCTCATGCCCTTTGGCGGCAAGACGCAGCTCACCCCCAGCTCGGCCATGGTCGCCAAGTTCCCCGTGGGCGGCGAGACCACCACGGCGAGTGCCATGGCATGGGGCTTCAACCCCTATCTGATGGAGGCCGACCAGTTTGCGGGCGCCTACCTGTCCGTGGTCGAGTCCATCGCCAAGCTCGTGGCTGCCGGCTTTGAGCACAAGCGCGCCTATCTCTCCTTCCAGGAGTACTTCGAGCGTCTGCGCACCGAGGCCGAGCGCTGGGGCAAGCCCACGGCAGCCGTCCTGGGCGCCCTCATGGCCCAAGTCGACCTGGGTGCCGGCGCCATCGGCGGCAAGGACTCCATGAGCGGTTCGTTTGAGGACGAGACCGGCGAGCTCAACGTTCCGCCGACCCTGATCAGCTTCGCCGTCGCCGTGGGCAAGGCCGCCCGCGCCGTCTCGCCCGAGTTCAAGGGCCTCACGCACCGCGTCGTCCGCATCGCCCCCGCCACCTATGGCGAGGACTACCGTCCCGACGCCCAGCAGTTGCTCGCCGCGTTTGACGCCGTCGAGGCGCTCACTGCTACCGGCAACGCCCTGGCCATATCCACGCCCGGCTACGGCTGCGGCGCCGAGAGCCTCTTTAAGATGTGCGTCGGTAACCAGATCGGTATCGAGCTTGCCGAGGATGTAGACGTGGAGAGCCTCTTCACCCCGCTCTACGGCAGTTTTATCGTCGAGCTCGCCGAGGACGCCGAGCTGCCCGAGGTCGCCGACGGCGTTGTCGTCGAGCCCCTGGGCACCACCGTCGAGGGCTATGTCATCGACACCGGCTCCGAGGTCATCGAGCTCGCCGAGCTCCAGGAGGCCTGGGAGAGCGGCATCGAGGGCGTCTTCGCCTACCGCAGCGCCGGCGAGACCCCCGAGGTCGAGACCATCGACTTCCGCGCCAAGGATATCCACGTGTACGGCGGCGCCAAGATCGCCCGCCCGCGCGTGATCATCCCCGTGTTCCCCGGCAACAACTGCGAGTACGACAGCGCCCGCGCCTTCCGTGCCGCCGGTGCCGAGGCCGACACCTTCGTGATCAACAACCTCACGCCCGAGGCCGTCGCCGAGAGCACCCACGAGCTTGCCCGCCGCATCCGTGCAAGCCAGATCGTTATGATCCCCGGCGGCTTCTCGGGCGGCGACGAGCCCGACGGCTCTGCCAAGTTCATCACGGCGTTCTTCCGCGCTCCCGAGGTCACCGAGGCAGTCCGCGACCTGCTCAAGGCCCGCGATGGCCTGATGCTGGGCATCTGCAACGGCTTCCAGGCCCTGATCAAGCTCGGCCTGGTGCCCTACGGCGACATCGTCGACGCCACGCCCGATGCGCCCACGTTGACGTTCAACACCATCGGTCGCCACCAGAGCCGTCTGGTGCGCACCCGCATCTCGTCCAACTTGTCCCCGTGGCTGTCGCAGTGCAGCCTGGACGACCCCTATACCGTCGCCATCAGCCACGGCGAGGGCCGCTTTGTCGCCAATGACGAAGTGCTCGCCCAGCTGATCGCCAACGGCCAGGTCGCCACGCAGTACGTGGGCGAGAACGGCAAACCCAGCATGGACCTTTCCGTCAACCCCAACGGCTCCGCACTCGCCATCGAGGGCATCACGAGCCCCGACGGCCGTGTCCTGGGCAAGATGGGCCATGCCGAGCGTCGCGGCGACAACCTGTACTGCAACGTGCCCGAGCATGTCCCCGGCGACAAATTCATGCCGATCTTTGAGAGCGGCGTAGCCTACTTCGCTTAATACGTTCCCATCGGGTACAATCCCCTCGGGTAACAACACCCGCCACCGGCACGCCCGGTGGCGGGTTCTTTTTTGCTTCGCGCGTATAGGAGAAGAACATCATGGAAAGCCGCAAGCCGTATCTCGCCACCCTGCCCGGACTCATCCTGGGCTGCCTCGTTTGCTGCGCGCTCTGGGGGTCGGCTTTCCCCTGCATCAAAATCGGCTACGGCCTCTTTGGCATCCCGGCGCACGACAGCGCCTCGCAGCTGCTCTTCGCCGGTCTGCGCTTCACCCTTGCCGGCATGCTGGTCATTGTTGGCATGAGCGTGGCCCAGCGCCGTCCGCTCGTTCCGCAAGCGCGTGATATCAAGCCCATATGTATCCTGTCGCTCTTCCAGACTATCGGGCAGTACTTCTTTTTCTACCTGGGACTCTCGCGCGCCAGTGCCATGTCGAGTTCCATCATCGAGGCCAGCGCCAACTTCCTAGCCATCCTCTTTGCCGCTCTGGCGTTTCGCACCGAGAAGCTCAATACGGCCAAGGTGCTCGGCTGCGTACTTGGCTTTGCCGGCGTCGCGCTCGTCAACCTTTCGGGCGCGGACGGCACCTTTGGCTTTACGCTCGACGGCGAGGGTTTTATCCTGGCCTCCACCGTCGCGGGTGCCCTTTCGACCTGCCTGATCGGCATCTTCTCGCGCGAGCACGACGGCGTCTTGCTTGCCGGGTGGCAGTTCTTGGTCGGCGGCCTGGCCCTCACCGCCATCGGCTTTTTGATGGGTGGCGCGCTCTCCCCCACGGCGATTGCCCCCGCCATCACGCTCATCATCTACATGGCGCTTATCTCCGCGGTCGCCTACTCGCTGTGGTCGCGCCTGCTTGCCGTCAACCCCGTCAGCCGCGTCTCGGTCTTTGGGTTTATGAACCCCGTCTTTGGTGTGCTGCTGAGCGCGCTACTGCTCGGCGAGGGTGCTGGCACGAGCCCCGTTACCGTCATCGTTGCCCTGCTATTGGTCTGCGGCGGCATCATCATCGTCAACAAACCCAAAAAAGCCTAGCGAGCTACCCTTATTTAGCAGAGAGGATTCACATACTTTAGCTTAATGGAGTACATCAGTGAGCTGAGGGCCGCCACGCACGCAAGCGTGCACCCCTTTTCCTAGCGTATCTGGACGCCGGCTTTCTTTTTCTCGGCCTTGACGCGGTAGAGCTCCGCATCGGCAGCGCGAAGTAAGTCTTGCCAGGTATCAACACTATCGCCGACCCGCGCGTAACCGATGGACATCCGCAATGCATACGGCACCTCGGCACGAGCGAGCTCGTCGTTAATCGCCGAACACAGGTCTATGATGTCCTGTTCCGCCGCAGCCTTCTGGAGCACCACGAACTCATCGCCGCCATAACGTGCGATAAAACCACCAGACGCCGAGCAGACCTCTTTGAGCGTAGCAGATATGACCTGGAGAGCATGGTCGCCCTCCACATGTCCATAGCGATCGTTAATCAGCTTAAAGCCGTCGGCGTCCATCATAAGCAGATACACATCATCGGCCTGATCAGCACCCGAGAACAGCGACAGCATATAGGTCTCAAAACGGTTGCGATTGTTAAGGCCAGTCAACGGGTCGGTCGAGATCAGCTGCTCCTGACAGATGATATAGAGCAGCAACATGCTAATCATTATGCCGACACAAAGGCCAGGCACCGAGTATACGATCTGAAAGGTACCGCCCACCAGAGCGGGAACCGCAAAAAAGGCGAGGGTGCGATAAATGGCCTTCTTTTGCAGGCTTTCGACTTTTCGAGCCTGAATAAAGGCATGCAAGGACGTATATATGACGTAGCAGTAGCTAACGATAGGCTGAATCATATAAAGCGCTCCGCGACGATATACGCCCCGCGCATCGATATAGAACATAGCGTGCGTCCAGTAGCTGGTAAATGCCAGAACGACCACCAATGCGGTTGGCAACGTTAAAAGTACCACCCTATAGGGCGTGGTCAGGAGCCGTGAGCCCTGCATCGTCTCGGAATAGAAAAACCAAATGAGGCACGCGATGGCGAACAGCGAAAACGAAACCGCGTTGGAAATCCAGTTGGCCGTGATGCCTACAGGAGTGCTCACGCCGTCCGAGAGCGTCCAGATCATATCGAAGAAAATGTAGGCAGCAGACGTGTAGCCCAGCATGCTAAACAAAAGCTGCTGAGTGCTCGAGAACAAGGAGCGACGGCTTCGCACGGCAAGCCCGATAAGAATAATCATGCACAGCATAAAAATCTCGATCTTGAGCGCCTTAACCACTAGGTTCCATCCCCTCTATATCCAAGTGGCCAAAATCGCCCGAAATTCGCTCGGGCAACAAACACCCCTTACACCGCAGGGGTAAAGGGAATAATAACAGAGCGCCCGAATGACACCGAATAACAGGTGCCGTACGGGCGCTCTGATGGCGCGAATTGCACGCGCCGTTTCATTGATTCAAAGAGACGACTACTCGCCGTCGATATCGGTCGCGACAGCCTCCTCGATAGTCTCGACACCGGCAACCGACAGGTCTTCCTTGCCGTGGCAGAACTTCTTGTCGACCCAGCCGGTCAGAATCGGGGCCATGATCGCCGTAATGATAACGGCGGTGGCGATCTGGGCGTACGCGGTGGGCGCAAGCTCGGCATAGCGCGGCGCAACCTCGGCAAGGGCGACCGGCGTGGTCATGGCCGTACCGGCGATGGTGGAACAGGCAACAGCAGCCTTACCGTTGCCGCCGCACAGGCGCTCAAAGGCAAAGGTGATGGGACCGACGATAAAAAGCGTGATGAGGCCCAGCAGGATGCCCGAGATGCCGCCGGTGATGAAGCTCGACAGGCTCATGGACGCACCGAGCTGAAAACCGATGACGGCAATTGCTGGATTGGTGCCGGGGACCAACAGGTTCTTGATGAACGGGAACAGGTTGCCCAAAACCATGCCGATAACGAGCGGCAGGATGGAGCCAACGATAGTGCCCAGCGGAATGTTAGCGAGACCCGAGACACCGAGGATGATCATCGTGACGGCGGGACCGGCCGTAAAGAACAGGATGCCGACGGCGCCCTGCTCGGACTCATCGCCGAACTCACCCATGATGCCCGTATAGAGCGCCATGTTGCAGAACGTGATGCCGCCGATGATGGACACGGAGCTCAGGCCCAGGAAATTGTCGTTAAAGAAATACGCCACGCCCAAACCGAGGGCCGCCGCGACGACAAGCTTGGGAATCAGCACGACGATACCGGTCTTGATGGCGCCCGGCGTGGACTTAAAGCTGATACCGGCGCCCACGAAGAGCAGGATCGCCGCAACGATGGTATTGGAACCACCGCGGCAGGCGGCCGTAAAGAAGCCGCCGACCTCAAAGACCTGCGGGCAGAAGGTGTTGAGCAAAAGGCCGACGATCATCGGGTAGATCATGATGTCGCCCGGGATGCGCGGGACCTTGAATTTCTTTTGCTCGTTGGCGGTTGCTTCCTGTGCCATGAAACCCCATTTCCGCTGACGGAGAACAAAAGCCCACGTCATGCTTTGCTACAGTAAAGTCTGACCATGGTACCAGAAGAAGCAGACCGGCTCGATGAGAAATTCGATTCGCTAGGCCAAGGCGGCAAGCGCGCCTTGCTCTTACACGAGGCTCAAAACGATATACAGCACAACGCCCGAGACACAGCACCACAACATCGACTTTGTCTTGATTGCCACCGCCACGACGCCGGCAGCCGCAATCCAGGGAACCAAGGCCGGCCACAGCCCTGCATCGAAGGCCCCGGGGCTTACCAAGTCGTTGGCGACCAGCGCGGCAAAGGCAGCGGGAGGAATATAGCCCAGGGCCTCGGTGACGCGGGGCGACAGGGTCCGCCCGCGCAAGGCGAACGCCGGCGCGATGCGGAAGAACGCGATGGCAGCCCATGACGACAGCCACAGGACCAAGAACTCGTTAACGGGCATCGCGGGCACCCCTTCCATCCGTAAGGGCATCGCACACGAGCGCCACGGCAACACCGACGAGCACGCTCACCGGCACAGCGACATTCGTCCACCCAAAGAACTTGCATATAGCGACGGATACAGCAGCCAAAACGGCGGCCACGACATTGCCGCGCGACAATCGCTGCGAAAAGAGCAGGCAGATAAAGAGCGAGGTGCAGACAAAACCTGCAATTGCGGTGGGAACATCGATGACGGCGCCGACAACGGCGCCCATCGTGCATGAGACGCCCCACGTTGCGATGAGGATCACGTTGAGCACAAAGGACTCGCGCGGGCCCCAGTCATCCCCCTCGACCAACTTGGCTAGCGAGATGCCGTACGCCTCTTCGGTGAGCGTCGCAGCAACCGCCAGCGTTTGACGCTTCGAGGCACCCGTCAGATACGGTGCGATCGACGCCGAATAAAGCGCAAAGCGCGATGAGATGGCGGCGACGCTTGCGACAATCGATGCCGCCGGCACGCCCGCCAGCCACAGGTTGCAGATCATGAACTGCCCGCTGCCTGTCACGAACGTGCTACTCAGGGCAAAGACCATCCAGGGCTCCATCCCCGTCTGCGCCATAATCATTCCGCACGGCGCGCCTATCGCAACATAGGTAAGCATCACCGGCCAGACAGTTTTAACGATTTTGAGCACCATAACGTTCCTTATCCCGACAAGGTCTCCGAGCCTCATGCAACGATGCGGCAGAATTATCGTCCGACGGCAACCGAGTTCACCTACAATTGCCACCGGATCGAAAGACGCAAACTTTTTAGGAAGTCATTATGACAGCTATCGATCGAGGCCGGGCGACCGCGGCCTTCAAACGCTATACCGATGCTTACGACGCCGCCAATCCGCGCATCGCGCTCAAGATCGAGCACACCTATCACGTGGCGGAAGCGTGCGATGCCGTGGCGCGCGAGCAGAACTGGTCGCTGCAGGATATTGACCTGGCGTGGCTTTGCGGCCTGCTGCACGATATGGGCCGCTTTGAGCAGTTGCGGCGCTGGGACACCTTTAAGGACGCCGAGAGCATGAGCCATGCAGCGCTGGGCATCGAGGTCCTCTTTGGCGAGAATCCCGCCGATGCACCCGCCGTAACGAGCATCCGCGACTTTATCGATGACCCGGCAGAAGATGAGCTCATCCGAGCGAGCATTGCCTATCACAGCGATTTTCGTCTACCCGCGCAGCTCGACGAGCGTACGCGGAGCTTCTGCGATATCGTGCGCGATGGTGACAAGATCGACATTATGCGCACCATCGCCGACAGCACCGTCGAGACCATCCTCAAGGTGGATGAGGACGCATTTCTCGCCAGCCACTTCTCGGCACCGGCGCTTACCGCCTTTGACGAGCACCGCTGCGTCGCACGCGATGAGCGCGATGAGCCCGCAGACTACCTGGTGGGACTCATCTGCTTTATGTTTGAGCTCGTCTATCCAGCGAGCCGCGCGCTGGCGCGCGAACAGGGCGATATCCACCGCCTGCTCGACGCGCCCTTTGGCATTACGCGGCCCTTTACCGACCCCGCCGCGCAGGCAACCTGGAGCCGCCTAAAGGACGAGATGCGCGACTGGCTGACGCGCGCTTAGCGCTCAAGCTGAGCCAGCAGCTCCTCAACGATCTCAACGGCATCGCCGACGACCTTGTACTGGGCGGCACCAAAGATGGGGGCATCCGGGTCCTCATTGATGGCGACAATGCACTCCGCCCCACCGATGCCGGCGAGATGCTGGATAGCGCCCGAGACACCGATGCTCACGAGGAGCTTGGGCGAGACCGATACACCCGTCTGGCCAATTTGGTGGCGATACTCCAACCAGCCTGCCTCCACAATGGGACGCGTGCAACCAAGCTCGGCACCCAGGGCATCGGCGAGCTTTCGCATCAGGGGCAGATTCTTCTTGGAGCCGATGCCGCGGCCCACCACGACCAGACGCTCGGCATCGGCAATTGAGGCCTGCTGTCCCCACTCCTCGGCGGGAATCGAGATCTCGACGCGGGCCTTAACGTCATCCGCAAGCACTACCTGGGTAATCGTGCCGGAGCGGCTATAGTCAAACTCGGGCGCCTTAAAGATGCCGGGGCGCACCGTTGCCATCTGAGGACGGTGGTTGGGGCAGATAATGGTGGCCATCAGGTTGCCGCCAAACGCCGGGCGCGTCTGCTGCAGCAGACCCGTCTCCGTATCCATAGAAAGCACCGTGCAATCGGCCGTAAGACCCGTCTGCAAGCGCACGGCCACACCGGGCGCCAGCTCGCGACCAAAGGCGGTCGCGCCGTACAGAATGGCCTCGGGCTTGCGCTCGGCTACCAAATCGCAGATCAAACGAGCGTAGACCTCCGCGTCGTTCTGACGCAGGCGCTCGTCACGACAGACCAGAACTTCGTCCGCACCGGCGCAAATCAGATGCTCCAGGTCCCCGAGTGAGCCCTCGGGGCTCATGCCGACCAGTGCCACCAGACGGCAGCCGCGGGCATCGGCAAGCTCGCGCCCCTTGCCCATGAGCTCGAAGGCCACGGATGCCACGGCATCGTGCTCGTCAGTCTGCACGAAGATCCAGATGTCTCGATATGCGTCAAGGTCTGCCGCGCCGGCGGCCTCGTCGCGCTCAATCGAGATGGCGTTGACGGGGCAGGCGTCGACGCACCCACCGCACAGGATACAGCCGTCGGTTACGCGGGCACAGCGATTGGGGCGCTCACCCTCCACCACAATGCCGCCCGAGGCGCAGGCGCGAACGCAGCGACCGCAGCCGATACAGGCTTCGCTATCGATAATCAGCCCGCTCATCTATGCCATCCCCTCGATAATCTTGGCAAGTTTTACCGCCTGCTCGGACGCCGTTCCCTCAACGGCCTCGCACGTTTGGTCACGGTCGGGCACAAACGAGCGCACGACCTGCGTCGGTGATCCGGCAAGGCCGCAACGCGAGGGATCGGCGTTTACGTCGGCAGCGCTGGCCACACGCACGTCTGCATCCTCGGCCGCGCGAATACCGGCAATACTCGGCATGCGCAGCTGGCCAATCTCCTTGGCGGTCGTCATCGCACACGGCATCTCCAGGTACACCGTCTCCTCGCCGGCATCGCAGCCGTGGACGAGCGCAAGCGAGCCACACGTCGTAAATCCCGCGCTCTGCACACAGCTCACGTCGGTCACGCAGGGGACCCCAAAGGCGCCGGCCAGCTCGGGGCCGATCTGGGCCGTATCGCCGTCCACTGCCATCTTGCCGCAGATGAGCAGGTCAAAGTCCCCATCGAGTGCCTCGATGCCGCATTTGAGGGCATAGGTGGTGGCTAGGGTATCGGCGCCCGCAAAGGCTCGGTCGGTCAGCAGCAGCGCGTCGTCGGCACCGCGGGCGATGCAGTCGCGCAGCAGCGACTCGGTCGCGGGGATGCCCATCGACACCACCGTTACGCGCACGTCCATGCCAAAGCCGATAAAGTCGTCCTTCAGCGCTAGCGCACATTCGAGGGCACTTGCATCGAAGGGATTAATGACCGCCTGCTTGCCATCACGCACGATAGTATTGGTCTTGGGGTCCATCTTGACCTCGGTGCTTCCGGGCACCGCCTTGATGCACACCACCATATGGAAATCACTCATCTTCACGCGCCCCCTTTCTGGACGAGCTCATCCAAGAGCTTCTCCGCAAACAGGTTGCCGCGACCCAGCTGCCCGTCGGGATCGAGCTGGAGTTTGAGGCGCGCCGACTCGACCATGGCCTCGTGGCCGTACATCGTCTCCAAGAAGCCCGCCTTGATCTTGCCGACGCCGTGCTCGGCAGAAACGGCACCGCCCATGGCCGTGACCTCGGAAGCCCACTGGGCAAAGAGTTCTCCACCACGACGGTAGTCTTGCGCATCGCGCGGCAGGATGTTCACATGCAGATGGTTGTTCCCGATGTGTCCCCAGGCAGCAGACTCAAGCCCGCTTTCGGCCAGCGTGCGGCGATAGAGGGCCATGACATCGGCAAGGCGTGCATTGGGCACCGACATATCCGATCCCAGCTTGGTAATGGTGGGGTCGATGCGGCGACGCTCGTCAATGAGCATATTGACACTCTCGGGGACCGCGTGGCGGAAGAACCGCTGGCACTCGCGATCGACTTCGGTGCGGGCGACCCATGTCGCATCGTCGCGGCCGCCCGCAAGCTCCAGCATCCATCCCAGGTGGCACAGCTCCTCGGTCGCCTGCGCCTCGTCATCGCAGTCGAGCTCCACGTAGACACAGACCTTTGCCTCGTCGTCGAGCGCCGGCAGCGAGGCAAACGCCGTCGACTGCTCGCGCTGGCGACGCAGGATATCCAGGGCGCCAGCATCGAAATACTCAATAGCGGCGGCATGGGACAGCACGGGACGCACGGAATCGGTAAAGGACACGGCCTTGTCTTCGCTATCGAAAAAGCAACTCACACCCCATACGACCGAAGGTGCCGCCTGCAGGGCGATCTCGAGCTCGGTAATGACGCCGAGCGTGCCGCACGCACCGATAAAAAGATCGATGGCGTCCATATCGTCCGCAACAAAAAACCCCGAGGCATTTTTGGTCTTGGGCATGGTGTAGTCAGGAAGATCAAGCTCGAATGTATGACCCTCTGCCGTCACGAGCGACAGGTGGCGGCCCTGGGCAAAAGCCTCGCCGCGCTGAAGCTCAAGCAAATCGCCATCAGCCAGTGCGACGTGGAGTCCCGTGATATGCGGGCGCATGGGGCCGTAAGCGTAGCTGCGGGCGCCGGAGGCGTTGCATGCCGCCATGCCACCCAGACAGGCAGATGCCTCGGTGGGATCGGTGGGAAAGAACTGCTCGGGGGACTCTTGGAACTCCTCGTAGGCCTCAAGCGATGCCTGGTCCCAACCAGCGGTCGGCAGTACCTTCTTGCTCAGCTGCTTACGCAGCTCCGAGAGCACAACGCCCGGCTCCACGCGCAGCAGAAATTGGCCTTGTTCATCGCGGCGAAGGCCCAAGTAGCGATTCATACGGGAAGTATTGAGGATATGCCCACCGTGGGGCACGGCACCGGCGGCAAGGCCGGTTCGGGCGCCCTGAACCGTTACCGGGACACGCTCGGCATGGAGCGTTTCCAAAATGGCACGGACCTCGTCTTCCGTTGTCGGAAACGAGATGCTCGATGCTTCGCCCGATGCACGAGATTCATCGCGGCCATACTCTTCGAACTCATCGGTGAAGGGTTTAATGGTTGCAGACACGCGAACTCCCCCTTTAGCTAACTACAGTGTTTGCAGGGAGATGTTACCGCATCGTTTCGTCGACGTGTTCGAGACCGTCTCCATAATTGGCGATTTTTACGTTTGTGCAATTCGGCGAACGGCAAGGCTTCCTCGGCAGACGATGCTTTTGACACATATCGCCCCGCCGTCGCCGACCGCTCGATTGTCGCTCGAAAAAAGTTGAAGTAATTTTTTCCACCTTTTACCTGCGGAGATGTCAATCCGTCAAGCATTTGGTCAGAAATTGGTCAAGTAGCGGCTGATACGGTCGGCGTCGACAGCCAAAACCGATAGAAGTTTTGGCCCCAGAAGCAGGGAGGTTCCCATGGCATATTACTGGCCCCAGTACGGCGTCGCCATCGAGGTCGACGACGATCCCTATCTCCTGCCTTTCGACGAAGAGGCGTTCCCCGATACGGCGGTCTACCACGTCACCACCGATGTTATCTGCGACCCCGAGTCGTTCTCGGCGCTCGCCCACCACATCGCGCGTATCCACGACATCGAGCTCCCTCACGACTTTGACGAGCTCATCTACTCGCGCCGCCTGATGCTTCACATGCTCTTTGGAGCGGACCCGTCCACGTTCGCACGTGTCTACACCACCAAGGACGCCGCATGAGTGCGAAGAAGCCGCCCCGCCTCGCAGGACTGGGGCGTCGCAAGAAACTCGTCGTTGTCTGCCTGGCTATCGTCTGCGCCCTCATCGCCGTAGGGCTATACGCCTGGCAGTCGCAGCCCGTGCCCGAAGCGGGCGCCTCAGTCACGACGGCAGAGGGTAAATCGCGACAAGAAATCCAAGATGAGCTCGATGCCATCGTCCGCGACAACATGATGACGATTTCGGTCGCGCCGGTCGCTCAGCTACAGGAGGACGGCAAGCTGCGCGTCAACGTGCAAAACGTCCAAGACAATAAATTTCCCCAGCGATTCCGCGTCATCCAAAACGACGAGACCATGTACGAATCCGGTGTGGTCGAGACCGGCAAGACAATCGAGACGTGCCCCGCCGGCGACATCAAAGAAGGCGAGGCATACATCGAGATTCAGGCACTCGATGCCAAGACCCTCGACAGCCACGGCAATCCGACACGTGTCAAGGTACGGGTTGAGCAAACCGAGAACTAGCTTTTTCAGCCGACGCGGCACCGCGCGCAATTCATCAGCATTCGTCCAATCATCGCGGGGACGTCCCGCGGCGAATAGAAAGGAACGACCATGGACATCACCAGGAACATGAACGGAGCCAGAGCGCTCGTCGTGGGCGCAGGGCTCGCGCTCGCGCTCGCAATGGGCGCCGCCCCGACGCCAGCTATGGCAGCCGGGCGCGCTGGAACAACGAAAGTAATGGTCAGGACCGAGATCGACAACGTTGAGTTCAAAGTTCCGACGGTTATTCCCTTCGTCGCCAAGGCCGACGGCACGCTTCAGGGCCCCTCAGAAGACGCGACCACCATCGACAATCATTCGGCCTACGGCATCCATGTCACCAACATGAAGATCGACGCCATGAACACCTGGACCATTGCCGCCGATGCCAAGGCCGGAACCGCGCAGAACTCCATCGACTTTAAGGTCGGCCCCGACGGCGCACTCCAGAACGCCAGCGCCGCAATGCAGGGGACGGGCCTCGATCTTTCCAAGAATGCAGCCTTCGACATGGGCTACCAGGGCATTGCCGGCGGCACGGACAAAATTAAGCTCAAGACAAGCGGAAACGTCGCCCGTGTCACGCGCGACATCTTCCACGCAACCGGCGAAGGCGATCAGGTTGCAACGATCACCTGGACGGTCGAGCCCGGTGCGCACACGGCATAAGGCCGTCGCCCTGGCCGCCGCCGTCAGTATCCTAGCGTTTGCGCCAGCCATGGCCTTTGCCCAGCAAGAACAGGCGCAGGCCGCCACGCAAGTGACGGTCGACCTCTCGGAGCTCGACCGCGGCAACCGCGAGGAACCGTTGGCACAGACAGACGACAGACGATGGCTCTTGGCAACAGGCGCCACGGCAGCAGGCGCGGGAACCGCCGGCCTCGGTCTGCACATCAAACGCAGCCAGAAACGAAACACGGACAGGCCGCACTAAATTAGCTAAGGAGACCCCATGGCATCGAAGAACCTTTTGCCCGTCGTCGCACTCTGCGGCGCGCTCGCAACCGGAACGCCTGTCGCCGCTTGGGCGACTCCCGTCATGGCAGACTCCTTACCAGCAGCCCTAAGCTCCGCACCAAATCCGTCGAGCGCCATTGCGTGCAAGCGTTTTTCGATCGCACAGGCCGCAATCTCAACCTCGGGATGCCTTCGTCGTAATACGGACGGCTCGATAGTCGTGGATATCAATCGTTCGAACAAGGCAAACGGCTCCCAGGCGGGGTGCGCTGTCTGCACATGGCGCTCGGTTGTGCTCGATGCAGATGGCGATCCATGCAATTTAGAGCTGCGCATCGACATCGCTTCGGTCGATGACTCGGCGAACGGAGCGAAGGTCGCCTTCGACGGTGCGTTTTTCGAGAAAGGAGGCGGTATATGTCTGGGCTGCGCCGCCGCGAATGCAGACGACACGCAGCCCACCCTCTCATTCACGGCATCGTTGCGGCTGACCAAAGCCGGTACCGATGCCATCGCGGCGGGAGAAGCGTCCCTGCTGTTCTACGCCGTCAGCACCAAAGACACAGACATTCATTTCGAGAAGCCGGCCGGATCGCTCAGCCTTACACGAGGGACAGAGGCAGGCCCTATTGAAATCGATGCCCACGCGCAAAGCAGGCAACGCATTCTTGCCGACCCGGCGCTTCTCGAAATGGAGTGGAACGGATCCGGAGCCATCGGAATTCTCCCCTCCGCGCTTGACGCCAAGACGCTCCCCTCAAACGACGAACCCATCAACGCAACCATACAAGAAGAGAGCACGGACAAAGAAGCAGGTGCGGGCGACACGCCGTCGCCGACAAACAGCGTCCCAACTTCTTTCGAAGCACCGAATGAGCCCGCTACCGGTCCAAACGATCCCGAGCTCGCGGACAGTCTGGGGCTTGCTGATCCTCAGGAGATCGATGAAGGTAACTGTTGCGTGCTTGCCGCCCTCGACCACACAGAGGTCATCGATGCTGCAAACATCGAAGTTGCCGCCGCCAATCAGCCCGTCCGCAAGTCGGCCATCATCGCATTTCCCGAATCCATCGAAGTCGTCTTTTTGCCATCGGGCGAGGTCGTGGCCCCAACACTGCTCACCTTGTTGGGCGCCAAGAATACTCGAAACGAAATTAAAAAGGTCACGGTTGTCGACCCTGCAACCACCGCTAAACTGCGTCTATACGCCGTTGCCCCAGACGGAGGCAAGACCTTGGAATTCGATGGCGACACACTTCTAGCCTGGCGCCGTCTGGACATTATGCAAGACGTCTCGTATCAGATCGAACTCGAAGGGTTTGATCGTGCCCGCGATGCCAATATCATCGCCGCGGCTATTGAATCCCCACAGCGGCTTATGACACTGCGCTTTGACTACTATCCCTATGTCCCGACAACCACCTGAGGCTTAAATGCTGCGCATCATTCCTAATACCACTTATATAACGTATTAGATGAGTCGCGATGTGCCTCGCATTTCGTTCTGCTACGATTGCCACGTTGGCATCAATACAGGAGGGCTCATGCCAGGCTTGGGAACAATCATCAACGTTGCGCTTTTAGTTGCGGGCGGTCTTTTGGGATTAGCGGGCGGCCGCTTCATTACACCGCGCATCCAAGACACGCTCATGAAAGCATCGGGGCTGTGCGTCCTGTTTATCGGCCTGGGCGGCACCATGCAAAAGATGCTCATCATCGATGGAAAGGCGCTAGCGACCACCGGTACCACCATGCTCATCGTCTCATTTGCGCTCGGTTCGCTCATCGGCGAGGCCATCAACTTGGAGGCCGCCATCGAGAACCTTGGCGAATGGCTCAAGCGCAAGACTGGCAGTGAGGGCGATAACGAGTTCACCAACGCTTTTGTCTCGACTTCACTCACCGTGTGCATCGGCGCCATGGCCATTGTGGGATCGATCCAGGACGGCCTGCTCGGCGACTGGTCAACGCTTGCCCTCAAGGGCGCACTGGACTGCATCATCGTCTGCACCATGACGGCCTCGCTTGGCCGCGGCTGCATCTTCTCCGCCCTGCCCGTCGCCGTGTTCCAGGGGACGATCACGTTGTTTGCCGGCGCGCTCTCCCCCATCATGACCACAGCAGCCCTCAACAGCCTTTCGCTCGTAGGCTCCATGCTCATCTTCTGCGTCGGCGTCAACCTCATCCGTCCTCAGACCTTCCGCACGGCCAATATGCTTCCCTCCGTCGTCATCGCCGTCATATACGCCCTCCTGTTCTAAATCTATCAACGCAGCGGTATCTCGAACATCTGTTTGATGCTGTGCTATGATATGAGGTCACCGTAGCTGCGTTCGAGAGGAGGAGCGGTGGCCGACCAGGACATCAAGATGCTCATCGAGCGCATTATGGCCGAGGCCCGGACCCATCAGTCCGCCCGCTTCTCAAACGAAACCTACGCAGACGAGCCGATTCTCAAAACCGGCCGACAGATGCAGAATTTCCTCCCCGACCAGTACCGTAAAATGCGCGAGATATCGCGCTGGCAGGATGACCCCAAGGGCGGTGCGGGCCGCTGGCTTTCGGAAGCCGAGCTTTTTTACCGCCAGGGCCTGCTGATGGCCGACTTTGAGGACGACTGTCCCTACAACGGCACCTTTAAGTCGTACTTTCCCACCTACAACGCCATGAGCGACCGGCAGCTGCGCGGCTACTTTACCTGGCGTGCCCAAGTGCGCCGCGGAACCGTCGAGAAAACGTCTACGTCCTTTGCCTTTCTGTATCTCTATGAGCTGATCTGCGGCATTGGCGTAGATAATCCACTCGATGGTTTTAACAAGATCAAGGCTTTTTGGGATGTCTATCGCGCCTTCGAGCCCAGCATCGACCGGTTTGCGCGCGTGTGGCTGCAAGATTACGCCGTGTTCCACGGGCTCGACCCCAAGCTGCTTCGCGACTCTAAAACCGTCATGTTCGATAACGCCCTTATCGAACTGCGGCGCGCGGCACGAGACCTTGTACCGGCACCGTCCGGCCAGACCCCTAAGCGTCGCAAAACCTCCGAGCCCACGCTCCCCCTTCCGCCCGATGAGGTGCGCGAGGAGCGACTCATGGCCGCCATCAACGCCCTCTCCACGTACAACCTAAGTAGCTCGCGGCTCGACCGCAGCCACCACCGCGATCTGCGCCACGTGGCGTGCGCCGTGTATGTCCGCATGGCGCGCTACTATGACACGCACCGAAAGACCGGCATCGTGGCAAGTTTATTTGGGGAGGAGACGGCCATGCCCTACACCATGTTTGCCTCGGCCGTATTCTTTGCGCCCGAGCGCCACGAGGACTGCGAATACCGTCTGGACCCCATCCATATCTACCGTTGCCAAAACGGCTTTTGGGAGTGTATGCGCATCCACGGCAGCAGACAAAAGAGTAGTAAGCTCGGTGAGATAATGCGCGCCTGCGACCAGCGCCTGCGCTTGGCGTTGGACCCCAGCCATCCCCTGAAGGAAGAAAAGGTTCCCAAGTATTTGGCCAAGATCATCGATGACGAGATCGTGGCATGGCTTTCGTGGAACGCCACACACCAGCCCGTCAAGATCGATATCGACCTGAGCCAGCTGGGGCATATCCGAAGTGCCGCCGCGCAGACGCGCGAGGCGCTTTTGATCGACGAGGAACGCGAGGACGACACGACCGCGGATGTCGAGGAAGCGGACTCTGGGCAACCGGAAGCCGAACCCGTGGCCAACATGATTGTCGAGCCGGTCGCGGCGCCCATGGAACAGGACGAGGCTGACGAGCCGACCATCTCAACCGAGCAGTTTGGCGTCGTAGCCCCGCTCCTCGCGCCAGCGCCCGCACCCGCGACGGCCATGTCCGCCGACACCGCGTCCGCACTCGTCCCCGCCGCAGAAGGCTACCTTCGTGCGTTGCTCGAGCAGAACGCGGCGCAGGCAGCATCGGCTGTGGCGCGGTCGGACCAAAGCGAAGATATGCTCGTCGATAGCATCAACGAAGCGCTCTTTGACCTGGTGGGCGACACCGTAATTGAATTTAGCGCGGCAGGGCCGCAGATTATCGAGGACTACGAAGCAGACGTGAGAGGATACCTAGACCATGAGTGATACCGCATCCGCAGCACCTCGCGTGCCCAAGCGCGTCGCTGCCGTCATTCTCAACTCGCTCAAGGGCGGCGTGGTCCCGCGCATCGGCCTTCCTTACATCACCGTAGGGCGCGAGGTTGAGATCCGCGCCCTGCTCACCGATCTGAGTCTCATCGCCGACGGTGGCGCGAGCTTCCGCTTTCTGGTTGGTCGTTACGGCGCCGGCAAGAGCTTTTTGCTCCAGACTATCCGCACGCACGCCATGGGCGAGGGATTCGTCGTCGCTGATGCCGACCTGTCGCCCGAGCGCCGCCTGCAGGGCGGTCAGGGACAGGGCCTGGCCACCTACCGCGAGCTCATCCGCAATATATCGACCAAGACGCGCCCCGAGGGCGGTGCGCTCAACCTTATTCTGGATCGCTGGGTCGCCTCGTGTGCCGACGTCGACGAGTCGGTCGTCAATGCCCAACTGGCCCCGCTCGAAGAGATGGTCCACGGCTTCGACTTCACCCGCATGCTCCGCCGCTATCGCATGGCCGCATCCGGGGGCGACGAAGAGACCATGAGCCGCGTGACCAAATGGATTCGCGGCGAATACCGCACCAAGAGCGAGGCACGCGCCGAGCTGGGCTCCTCGACCATCATCAGCGATGACGACTGGTACGACTACGTTAAGCTCATTGCGCGCTTTTTGGTTTGCAGTGGCTACAAGGGCATGCTGGTGCTCATCGACGAGCTCGTGAATCTGTATAAGATTCCCAACGCCATCACGCGCCAATACAACTACGAGAAGATCCTGACCATGTACAACGACACGCTCCAGGGCAAGGCGCAGTACCTGGGCATGATCATGGGCGGCACGCCAACCTCCATCGAAGACCGCCGCCGCGGCGTGTTCTCCTACGAGGCCCTGCGCAGCCGACTCGCTCAGGGCCGCTTTGCGCGCGAAGACCTTAAGGACATGCTCGCGCCCATCATCCGCCTGCAGCCACTCACCTACGAGGAGCTACTGGTGCTCATCGAAAAACTCATGCAGATCCATGCCGGCTACTTTGGCTGGACGCCCACGCTTGCCGAAAACGACTTGGTGGACTTTCTCAAGATTGAGTTCGGCCGCGTGGGAGCCGATACGCACTTGACGCCGCGTGAGGTTATCCGTGACTTTATCGAGCTGCTCGATATCCTGTGTCAGAACCCCGATGCAAATGTGGCCGAGCTGCTGCAAAGCGTCGGCGGCGACGCGCTGGCGCCGGCAGCCGCAACAGGCGACACCGGCACCGCAGGCGGCGACCGCAACTTCGCCGAGTTCACCATCTAACCTACCAAAAAGGGACAGGTTTATTTTGGCAGGTTTTATCTGGGCAAACGTTGAAGCAGTAATGCAGCAAGCCGTTGCCAGCCGCGTTGAGAGATTCGTTGTTGAAAGGAGGCCCCGTGAACGCCTTTGACCGCTACGCCCCGTTTATCCAAGACTTCATCTACTCCCACGATTGGGAGAGCTTGCGCTCTATCCAGGTTGCGGCGGCAGATTCCATCTTCAACACACAGGACAATGTGCTCCTGACGGCATCCACGGCTTCCGGCAAAACCGAGGCAGCCTTCTTTCCCATCCTGACCGAGTTTTGGGAGAACCCGCCCGCAAGCGTGGGCGCCCTCTACATTGGCCCCCTCAAGGCGCTCATCAACGACCAATTCGTCCGCCTCAACGACCTGTGCGAAGAAGCCGATATCCCCGTCTGGCACTGGCATGGCGATGTCTCGCAATCACACAAGGCCAAACTCATCAAAAAACCGAGCGGCATCCTACAGATTACGCCCGAGTCGCTCGAGGCGCTCCTGATCCATAAGCACATGGCGATCCCTCGTATGTTTTGCGACCTGCGCTATGTGGTTATCGACGAAGTCCATTCGCTCATGCGCGGCGACCGCGGCGGGCAGACGCTCTGTCTTATCGAGCGCCTCTCACGCATGGCAGGCGTGCAGCCCCGCCGCATTGGCCTTTCGGCCACCATCGGCGACCCCGAGCGCACGGGCGCCTTTCTCTCGCAGGGAACAGGACGCGACTGCGTCATCCCCCGCTTTGAGGAGCCGCGCCGCGTGTGGCGTATCTCCATGGAGCACTTCTACAACTCGGGCCCGCAGGCGCAGCAGCGAGGATTTGTGAGCACGGGCCCGCAGGAAGCCGAGGTACTTGCATGCGAGCGCATTGAGGCGGCAGCACCCGCAGCACTGCCCGTCAGCACCCAAGATATGCGTCATAGTGGACAACTTACACAGGAAGAACGCCGCCAACGTCGCGAGCAAGCACGGGGTAAGGCTGCCTCCAAGGACCGTCGCACCTCCTCAGCCCCCGAAGGCGAAGTCGACATCCCCCAAGCGACCGAGCAGGCGCTGCTCAACCCCACCGATACTGCACCCGACAACGCCGATCCCGGCATGGGCTATATCTTTGAACACACCCGCGGCCGCAAGTGCCTGGTCTTTGCCAACTCGCGCGAAGAGGCAGAAGCCGTGTGCTCCATGCTGCGCAGCTACTGTGAGAACCGGCACGAACCCGACCGCTTCCTGATCCATCATGGCAACCTCTCGGCATCGCTACGCGAGACCGCCGAGGAGCTCATGCGCGACGAGGAGCAGGCGCAGACAACCGTCACCACCTCCACGCTGGAACTCGGCATTGATATCGGTCGCCTGGAGCGCGCGTTCCAAATCGATGCACCGTTTACCGTCAGCTCCTTTTTGCAGCGCATGGGGCGCACAGGCCGCCGCGATCTTCCGCCCGAGATGTGGTTTGTCATGCGCGAGGAGGAGCCCGAGCCGCGCACGATGATGCCCGAAACGATACCCTGGAAGCTCCTGCAGGGCATCGCACTCATACAACTCTATCGCGAAGAAAAGTGGGTCGAGCCGCCCGAGCTCGATCGACTCCCCTACAGTTTGCTCTATCACCAGACCATGTCGACGCTCGCCAGCACCGGCGAACTCACACCGGCCGAGCTTGCTCAGCGTGTGCTCACGCTCAGCTATTTCCACCGCGTCTCGGCAGACGATTACCGTGTGCTGCTACGTCACCTCATTAAGATCGACCATATCCAGGTCACCGAAGGTGGCGGGCTCATCGTGGGTCTCGCGGGCGAGCGCATCATCAACAACTTTAAGTTCTACGCCGTGTTCCAGGAAAACGAGGAGTTTACCGTCCGGAGCGAATCGGCTGAGCTGGGCACGATCGTTAATCCGCCCCCGCCCGGTGAGCGCATCGCCATCGCCGGACACTGCTGGATTGTCGAGGAAGTGGACTGGAAGCGCCACACTGTCTTTGCCACGCAGGTCAAGGGCCGGGTGCCGGCCTACTTTGGCGACTGCCCCGGCGACATTAACACGCATGTGCTCGAGCGCATGCGCCAAGCGCTCACTGAGCACGCAGCATATCCGTACCTTATGGGTAACGCACGGGCTCGCTTGGCGCAGGCTCGTCATACCGCCGAGATTTCGGGCGCAGGAACTAAGCCGCTCATCAACCTGGGTGGCGACACCTGGGTGCTCTTCCCCTGGTTGGGCAGCTACGCCTTCCTAGCACTCGAGCGCATGCTTAAAATCAAATGCGCCGCTGAGCTGGGCCTTCGCGGACTCGACCCGTCACGCCCGTACTTTATGCAGTTTAAGATGAAGGCCGACGAGGAGACGTTCTTTGAGGTGCTCGCCGCCGAGGCCGAAAAGGACTTCGATCCCATCGAGCTCGTCTATCCTGGCGAGGTGCCTTACTTTGACCGCTACGACGAGTTTGTTCCCGAAGAGCTTGTGCGCAAGGGCTTTGCCGAAGGCGTGCTCGACATAGAGGGTATGAAGCAGCGCGTTCACGGCTGGCGCGACCACGCCTAAGACCAGTCTTTTTTGGGACGGGGAGACTTACTTGTCGTGAAGGACGGCGCCGAGGAAGTCGGTGTCGAAGGGCACGGCTTCGGCAAAGGCGTAGTCGCCGTCGCTGGCGATGAGCAGGTAGTTTTCCTCGCCGCTGAACTTCGCATCGCCACATGGGACCACCCAGGCGTGGACGAATACCTCGAGTGCCGCGGCAGCGCAGTCGCGAAGGAACGTCACATCGCTCCCCTCGTTTGCGCTCACGATATTGGCCACGTAGATACCCCCGGGGTTCAGGCTGCCCCGCACCAGGCGCAGCGCCTCAACGGTCGCCAGCTCGCGCACGGGCTCGGCACCGCCAAAGCAATCGCTCACGACCACGTCGTAGCGACGATGGCCCACGCTCGTCACACCCAGATACGAGCGAGCCTCAGCGGTAATCACCCGCAGGCGATCGCCCACCGCGTGCTCCAGTTCATCCAGATAGAACCAACGGCGCGCCAAGCGCGTTATCTCTCCGTCATACTCGATGACGTCCATGCGCAGGCCCTCGTGCGACATCAGCGCAAACTTGGGATAGGCAAACCCGCCGCCGCCCAGCATGAGCATACGGTCGATACCATGCCCGTAAGCATCACGCATTGCGTCCTCGGCCTCAAACACATCGTCAAATGCACGATAGTACGCAAAGACTGGCTCCGCCCAACGATCGCCAACATAGCTCGCGCTTTGGTAGACGCCGCCTTGCACCAATACGCGAACTTCGTCGCCGCCCTCATCGTGCACGCGCTTCACACGTGCCAGCCCATTGCGGGTCCTCGCGACCTGCAGACAGGCAGCACGAACAGCGACAGCGGCCGCACCAAGCGCCGCGGCTCCCAGAGCAACGCCGGCAACGACGCCGGCAGAAACACTCGGCTTGTTCATCTAGAGCTCCTTTTGCAGATAAAGGCCATGGTCATAAAATCCAAGATGGCGATAGTACTCGCGCGTACCGATCGCGCTGATCACGTTGATGTACGTATAGCCAGCGTCCCGAGCTATCTGGCACGCACGCTCCACGAGCAAACGTCCCAATCCATGGTGCTGCGCTGCCTGGCCCTGATCGCCCACGCGCGCCGCCATGCCATACACGTGCACCTCACGAATCATCGCCTCGTCCGGCATCGTCGGCAGCTCGTCCGCATGTGCGGCAACAAAAGCGCGATCGGGCAGCGACAACCGCAAAAAGCCCGCGATCTTGCCCCGCGGCGTCACCCACTGCAAAAAGCGCTCGTTAGTCACCGGCGTCTCGTACGCTACTTCCTCATCAAGAGATAGCTCATCCAGGTCGGCACCCGCCGTGCTGATCTCGCGATAGCGAATCTCACGCACCGTCGCACCGTCACCCCGAGCAGCCAGGCGGTTCTCGACGAGCTGACGCAGGTTGGGCTTCTTGTTGCCCACCATGATGTCATCGGAACTAAAGTCGCGAATCATGCGGCTGATGCGGCAGAATGCCGGCGTCACCACGATGTCATCGGCCAACACATCGAGCAGTTCTTCCTCGGTATAGGGGCGCCACTCGCCGCGCTCGTAGCAGCCCACCAGGCGCGAGCCCTCGATGAGCGCACACGGGTAGACTTTGACCTCGTCGGGCATAAAGGCCCCCTCGGTCATAAAGCGCTCGTAGTCGCGCTTGTCCCCCTCGGGTGTGGCGCCCAGCAAGTTGAGCATAAAATGCGCATGGATCTTAAAGCCAAACAGGCGCGCAAGCGAAAACGCCCGCTCAATCTGCGCCACCGAAATGCGACGCTCGTTGATATCGAGTAGATGCTGGTCAAGGCTTTGGATGCCCATCTGTATCTTGGTGCAGCCCAGACGGCGGATGAGCGTAAGCGCCTGCGGCGTTACAGCATCGGGGCGCGTCTCGATAACGAGTCCCACCACGCGATGCTTCGCCGTCTCGTTGATGCGCTGCTGACGCTCGAGCTCCTCCATCGTTGCCGTCTGCCACTCGGTGACCTCGCCCCACGGCGTACCGGGGCCGTACAGACGACGCACCGCGCGGTTATAGCCGCCCACGGCAGCATCCACACGCTCCTGCTCGTCGGCAACGCCGGCAGCGAGCTTGGCCTCGTCTGTCGCAATGCCGGCAGCCCGATAGCACTCGCGGCGCTCTGTTACCACCGGCGGCAGGGCATCGGCGGGAGCGTCATCGAGCAGGCGCCCCGCCTCGGCACGGCTGATGCCCGGACGCGCCAACATGGGGTTTGCCGCCACGCCGGCGACGGCATCGTCATTGAGCGCACGGAAAAGCTCGGACATAAACCACGTCTGATACCCTTGCGGATAGTCGCTCCAGGTGCCACCGAGCACGATAAGCTCGATCTTGTCGGTCGCATGCCCCATCTGCGAAAGTGCGGTCAGGCGAGCGCTCACCTGCAAATACGGGTCAAAGCAGTTTTGCTCCGCACGGGCGCATGCCGGCTCGGCATGCAGATAGCTTTTGGGCATGCGCAGATCGTTGGGGCAAAACAGGCAATCGCCCGAGCAGGGCCACGGCTTGGTGATGACGGTAATGGTCGCCACGCCCGAAGCCGTGCGGCGCGGCTTCATGCGCAGCACCTGCAGCAGCTGACGCTCCAGCTCGGCATCGACATTCCATCCAGCCCAACGAGCCGGCTTCTCACGTTTAACCCGCTGGTAGAACGGCAGCAGACGGCGCTTGGCCAGATCTCGTTTGTCGGCACCCTCACGGCGCGCCTCGGCATGTATCAGTTTGACGAGCGCCTTGTCGTCCACGGTCTCACCGCGACGCAGAGCCTCGAGTATGTTCAAAATAATCTGTTCCATGCCCCCATTGTAAAGGCAAAGGCGCCGGAGCCAGTCACGGCCCCGGCGCCTCCATCAAAGAGCATGCCTATATGCACCGATCTCCGAAAACCGCATGTCACACCGATTCGAACGACATGTCGCCCGAACCGACCTTAAAACGATACGTTGCAGACTTGTCACCGTTGTCGAATTCAGCATTCAATATGGTCTCGCCATCGTAGCCAAGCGGAAGGAAATCGCTCTCAAAGTCACCGCTGCCCACGGTGAGGCTCGCCTTAAAGCCCGTAGAGTTCGGAACCGTCATCTCCACATCGCCCGAGCCCACGCTTACGTCCATCGACTTCGCGGGGGCCTGGTAGAGCTCGAACGCCACATCGCCCGAACCGACCTCGGCATCCAAGGTGTCGGTTACGGTGCCCGCAAACTCAACGTCTCCCGAGTCCAACGTCAATTCGAAGTCGTGACATGCAATGTCCGCGACCGTCAGTTCTCCCGACTCCACCCTCGCCGTAATGCCGACCAGGTTATCCGCAACATCCCGCGGCAGCTCGATGGTGACCGAACGATCGATAGCGCGCTCGTCATCGCAGTCGAACTGGCTAATCGTGAGTGTAGAACCCTTGACCTCGGCCAGATTCTGAGTGGCAGCATCGTAGGTAGCTACCCCCTTTGCAACACGACCGCTCTCGATGACACGCACCTGCCCGCCGGAAACGCACTTGATCTCAACCTCACCCGATGTCACATCCAGGTCAAGGGACTGGAATGAGTCGGCATCAAACGTTTCGCTCGAAAGCTGCCGAGACTGAGCGGAATAGTTACCGCCATCCAAAAGATCGTCCTCGTCAACCGCATCGTCCATACCAGAGAAGCCGGATACAACATCGTCGAGATCCCACGGACCATCAAAATGAATCAATGTCCGCGAAATGCCAAAGACAAGCCCGATGATGAGCACGAACGCTCCGATGCCAACGCCCAAGCGCACCTTGGATTCATGCGAAAGCTTCATCATTCATCACTCTCTTTGGCAATCGGCTCAGCGGTAGTCGCGGTAGCCACGTCAGCATCAGATTCCGCAGAAGTATCCTTCCCCTGGGCCTTGACCGCCACCGACGCCGAACCAACCTGAATATCCCCGCGCGCCCAATCGCCATCGAGCGCACGCGCCACCCAGTGATAGATGGGAATCGTAAAGAAGATCAGTGCGGCAAAGGGGCCGGCACCAAACAGGAACATCAGCAAAAAGAACAGCAGCCAGCACACGGCCCAATACGGGAACGACTGGAACGGGCCCTTCACCGGAGTCGAGCCAACTGCGCTGCCACTCGTCGCCTGCGCCGTAGCGGCATTGGCGGCCTGCGCACTCCAGCTTGCCGCTTGCGCCGCCTTGGCGGCGGCGTCACTCGCCTGTGTTGCCGCCTCGGTAGCGCGCGCCGCCGCCTCATGGGTGCGAGCACGCTCTGCTGCCTCGGCCTCGCGCTGACGAGCGCGGTCCTCGTTCTCAAACTCGATATCGTCCTCGATCTCATCGCTCGGATTGAGCAGCTCGTCCAAGCTCACGCCATAGAGCTTGGCGAGCGAGATCAGGTTCTCGGTATCGGGCGAGCTCTCCGCGCGCTCCCATTTACTGACTGCTTGGCGCGACAGTCCCAGCTTTCGTGCCAGCCCTTCTTGGCTAAAGCCTTTGCTTCGGCGAAGGTCGGCGAGCCGCTGCGCAGTTTCTACATTCATGGTTCCTCCTATGTGATGCCAGCCGTGCCGCCGGACCGTTTTTGTTCTTAAGGCGCCTTGCACAGTTAAAAATCTATCCGCCACCGCCAAAAGCATGCCACCTATTCTAGTGAGATTTTTGACAACCGGCGGTTGCGGGTGCATATGAGCTGCGGAAATGTGTCCAAACAAAGCAATGACCCGCAGCTCGGTTGTCCCCGTTGCGGCGTTAACGGTAGTATGGTCGTATTGTTAATTCCGCACCGCCAACGGAGGGAGTTCCGCGCCGTGAACCGCGATTTCGCCTCATCGCTCATCCAGCTCAACAACACGTTCTATCGCGAGCACTCCGCCTCCTTCTCCGATACGCGCCAGGCCCCGTGGCCCGGCTGGGTGCGCACCATGGACATCGCGCTCGGGCAGCTCGACGTCGCCACGATCGAGCATCCCGTCCGCGTCTTTGATCTTGCCTGCGGCAATATGCGATTCGAGAATTTTGCCGCCGGCGGCGCACTTGCCGCCAAGGGCGTCGACGGCGCAAACCCCTCGGCAGATGCCAGCTGCCCGTTTGAGTTCTATGGTGTTGACTCGTGTCAGGATTTGGCTATCGATGCGCACGGTCACGCCCTGCGCATTCCCAACCTGCACTTCCAGGAACTCGACGTGCTCGATGCCCTTATGAAGCTCAACCCCGCCGAGACACCCGACGTGCTTTTCGACGCCCCGCTCGCCGACATCTCAGTCTGCTTTGGCTTTATGCACCACGTGCCGTCGTGCGAGTACCGCGTACGCGTGCTCGACGCCCTGGTGCGCCAGACGCGCCCAGGCGGCATCATCGCCATCAGCTTTTGGGAGTTTATGAACGACGAGCGCATGGCGCGCAAGGCCGTTCGCGCCGAGGCCCGCGCCGAGCTCACCCCGCCGTTTGAGGGTTACGATTCCGCGCAGTTTGAAGCCGGCGACCACCTCATTGGCTGGCAAAACGACCGCCACGCCTACCGCTATTGTCATCACTTTGACGATCAGCAGATCACCGACCTGGTGCGCGGCGTCCGTACGTTCTACAAGAGCGGCAAGGTCCCCGTGCGCGAGCTTGAGCGCTTCCATGCCGACGGTCGCAGCGGCGAACTCAACCGCTACGTGATTCTTAAGCGTCTGTAGGACCAAGCGACTCGCCGCTGAGCCGCACCGCAACTTTCGGGCACATTGTGCCCGCCCTCTTCCAACCCATTGCCGGAACGCGCAGCTATGCGTTCCATACTTATGACCAAGGAGCCTCATGGGAGCCGTCCACGTTCGCACGCCTAAGAACTTTGTGCTCGAGGAGCGCCTGGAGCGCTACGCCGATGCGATTGAGACGAACCCCGAGGCCTATGTCGGAGATTGGCGCAAGGCCTGTGCGCCCGCAGGCAGCAAGCCCTTCGAACACCTTCATCTGGATCTGGGCTGTGGCAAGGGAACCTATCTGGTCGAGCGCGCCCACCGCGAGCCCGACACCCTCTTTATCGGCATGGACCAGGAGCCCATCTGCATCGCCTATGCCGCGCAGAAAATCTGCGAACAGGGGCTATCCAACGCACTCGTCCTGCCCCGAGGCGCCGCATCGCTGCCACAGCTGTTTGCCGCAGGCGAGCTCGATGCCATCACCATTAACTTTCCCACGCCGCAGCCCAAGGCCAAGTACGCTAAAAAACGACTCGTCCATGTCGACCATCTGATGCTCTACCGCCCGCTCTTTTCAGCCGGCGCTACCGTCACACTGCGCACCGATAGCAAGCCGTTGCGCGATTACGCCCTGGGACAGTTTGCCGCGGCCGGCTACGATACGCTTTGGGTAAGCGACGACGTCCGCCGCGACCATCCCGAGCATCCCGAGACCGAGTACGAGCGCCGCACGCGCGAGATGGGCGCCGTCGTCTACGGCATTTGTGCTACACCCGGCGCCCTGCCCGCCGAAGAGCAGCTCGCGGCAGGCAGGGCGCAGGAGCAGAGCCTCACCTGCTATCTGCCCGACGACCTCGATGAGCTCACCTACGTGCCCCTCGGCATGGAAGAGGCCGTCGAGAACTTTAAGAACCGCGCCCGCAAGGGCAAGAAGCGCCTGCCGCAAGAACGCTAACGGCCGCTAGCATCACACGCCCATTTCCTGCATTTTCTCGCTCACTGGCGCCCCGTGCCGCAGCTACGCCATAATGGATGGCGGACAAACGCGAGAGAAAGCAAGCCACATGGCACAGACCACGACAGATACTTCCGCCAGCACCGTTTCCGGCGCCGGCGCCGCCAGCTCGTTCTCGGGCGGCACGGGCACCGAGGCTGAGTTCGGCTCGCTCGGAGCGCTCTCCCCCACCTGGTGGGAGCCCGAGGACGGCAGCGAGCCCGAGCCATGGCTCACGCCCGACCAGGCCTTCGAGCGCTTCTTTGAATGGACAAGCGACCGCGGCATTGAGCTGTGGGATCACCAAGAAGAAGCCCTGATGGACCTAGCCGCCGGCGATCACGTCATTTTGGGCACGCCAACCGGATCGGGCAAGTCGCTTGTCGCGCTGGGCATGCTCTTTATGGGCATGGCGCAGGGCAAGCGCTGCTACTACACGGCCCCCATCAAGGCCCTAGTCAGCGAGAAGTTCTTTGACCTGGTGCAGGTGCTCGGCCGCGATAACGTCGGCATGATCACCGGCGACACGCATATCAACACCAAGGCGCCCGTCATTTGCTGCACAGCCGAGATCCTTGCCAACGACGCACTGCGCGAGGGCGAGGATGCCGATGTGGGCTGCGTCGCCATGGACGAGTTCCACTACTTCGCCGACCCCGATCGCGGCTGGGCATGGCAGGTACCGCTGCTCACCCTGCCCCACACACAATTCATGCTCATGAGCGCCACACTTGGCGATGTCACCGCGATCGCCGCCTCGCTCGAGGAGCACACCGGCGCCACCTGCGACCTGGTCGTCGACGCCCCGCGCCCCGTGCCGCTGAGCTACGACTACGTGACGACCTCGCTCGAGGGCACCGTTGAGCTCGCGATGCGCCGTGGCGAGGCACCGCTCTACATCGTGCACTTTAGCCAGGATGCCGCACTCGCAACGGCACAATCCCTCGCCAACTTTGGCATCGCCAGCAAAGAGCAGCGCGAGGCCATCAAGGAAGCTGCCAAGGGCACGAGTTTCTCGACCGCCTTCGGCAAGATTCTCAAGCGCCTGCTCGGCTGCGGCGTCGGCGTGCACCACGCCGGCATGCTGCCGCGCTATCGCTTACTGGTCGAGCGCCTGGCGCAGCAGGGTCTGCTGCCCGTCATCTGCGGCACCGACACGCTTGGCGTCGGCATCAACGTGCCCATCCACACCGTGGTGCTCACCGCACTCACCAAGTTCGACGGCTACAAGATGCGTCGTCTGCGCGCCCGCGAGTTCCATCAGATCGCCGGCCGCGCCGGCCGCTCGGGCTTTGACACCGAGGGCATGGTCATCGCCGAGGCCCCGGAGCACGAGATCGAGAACGCCAAGCTCATGGCCAAGGCGGGCGACGACCCCAAAAAGCTCCGCAAGATTAAAAAGAAGAAGGCTCCCGAGGGCTTTGTCACCTGGAACAAGCAGACCTTTGAGCGCCTGATCGAGACGCAGCCCGAGACACTCAAGCCGCGTCTGCGCATCACGCACTCCATGGTGATTAGCGTGGTCGAGCAGGGCGGCGACGCCCGCGCCCGCGTACACGACCTCATCGAGACAAGCCTGCAAACGCCTGAGGAAAAAGCGAAGCTCGAGGTTCGCGCCGACGAGATCTTCGCCACGCTCATCGACTCCGGCGTCGTCGTGCGCACCGAAGTGCCACCCACGCCCGACGCTCCGGCCGACGCCGCGCCCGACATCGACTATGCGCTGACGGTCGACCTGCCTGAGGACTTTGCGCTCGACCAGCCGCTTTCGCCGTTTTTGCTCGCCGCGCTGGAGCTGCTCGACCCCGAGAGCGAGACCTATACCATGGACCTTATCTCGATGGTCGAGGCAACGCTCGAGGACCCCAAGCAGGTGCTGCGCGCACAGGAACGCGCCGCGCGCGACCGCGCCATGGCCGAAATGAAGGCCGACGGCGTCGAGTACGAAGAGCGCTTGGAGCGCATCCAAGATGTCACCTACGAAAAGCCGCTCGAGGACTTGCTCGATGCCGCCTTCGACAAGTACTGCCAAGAAGTGCCTTGGGCCAACGACTACCAGCTCTCGCCCAAGAGCGTCCTGCGCGACATGTTGGAGAGCGCGAGTGATTTTAAGGGCTATATCCAAAAGCTCGGCATCGCCCGCTCCGAGGGTATCCTGCTGCGCTATCTGGCCGAGGCCTACCGCTCGCTCGACCGCACCGTACCGATCGAAAAGCGCGACGAGCGTCTGCGCGACATCATCTCGTGGCTCGGCTTTGTGGTGCGCTCGGTCGACTCGAGCCTGGTTGACGAGTGGGAGAACGCCGGCAACCCGGCCGCACTCGACGCCGCACCACCCCAGGGCATCGACGAGGTCGTGGCGGACCGCCGCGGCTGTACCCTGCTGGTGCGCAACGCACTCTTCCGCCGCGTGACCCTTGCGGCCCGCGGGCACGTCCGCGACCTGGGCGAGCTCGATGAGGACTGGGGTATGAGCGAGGTCCGCTGGCAAAAGGCGCTCGACGCCTATCACGAGCAGCACGAAGAAATCCTCACCGACGGCGATGCTCGCAGCTCGGCGATGTTTACCATCGACGAGAGCGACGAGAAGACCGATCACGTGTGGCACGTGCACCAGATTTTTGCCGACGAGGATGGCGACCACGACTTTGGCATCATGGGCGATGTCGATCTGGACGCCACGCAAGACGGCGGCGAGGTCATCTTCAAGAACTACCGCGTCGGCTTTATCGAGGACCTGCTCGAAGGCTAGCCGAATCAGCCAGGTAAATCAGAACCACCCTTAAAAAGGGTGGTTTGCTCTTAGGGTATAACCCACGGGCCCCGGGCTCGCGTCTAAAGGCGCGGGCCCGGACTTCGTCCAGGCCTAGTGCATCTTGACCCGTGGCGCGCCGGTCGAACCGGCGGGA
>DBFVZT010000013.1:0-27405 GCA_048486575.1 Collinsella sp.
GCAGCTCTTTCCGCCGTCGGCGAGCATGGTCATCCCCACGAGCTTCATCCCCGTGCTGCCGAGCGGCGAGCCACTCGCGGCGGACATGGCGCTCGGCGGGGCGCTCGCGGCGGACGGCATGCTCACGCTGGCGGGCCTTGCGGTCAGCGCGCTCGCGTTCGCCGCGCTCACGGCGGCGGGCGCGGCCTGGTTTGGATTGGCAACACCTATTTGGACGATTCCGGGAGGGACAGCCCCGCCTCCCTGAACTCGACCGGAGACATGTAGCCCAGCGTCGAGTGGATCCTGAAGTTGTTGTACCAGTGCACGTAGTCCGAGAGCTTGGCCCGGAGCTCGCGCGTCGTGCCGAACGTCTCGCGGTGGACGAGCTCGGCCTTCAGTATCCTGTTGGTCGACTCGTCGACGGCGTTGTCGTAGGGGCAGCCCTTGGCCGACAGCGACCTCTCAATGCCGAAGGCCTCGAGCATCAGGTCGATCTCGGCGTTGTCGAACTCGCTGCCGCGGTCCGTGTGGAAGACCTCGATGTCCGAGATGGGGAAGGAGAGCGTCGCGAACGCCGACTTGACCAGCCGGGCGTCCTTCCTGGGCCCGGCGGAGTGGCCGACGATCTCCCTGTTGTAGAGGTCGACGAGCAGGCAGACGTAGTTCCACGAGGCCCCGACGCGCACGTAGGTCAGGTCGCTGCATATATGGGTGCGCGGCGCCCTGCCGCCGAAGCCGCGCGCGACGACGTTGGGCACGTCGGCCTCGTTGACCGCCCCGGGGTGCACCTTGAACCTCTTCCTGCCGTATGCGCTGACCAGGCCGTTCTCCCTCATGATGCGGCAGACCCGGCGCCGGCTGACGGTGACGCCCGACCTCTCGAGCGACGCCTTTATCTTGCGCGAGCCGTACCGGCCCTTGCTGGCGGCGTGGGCCGCGACCACGGCCGGCGCGGCGGGGTCCGGCGCGGCGGGCCGGTCGGCCCGCGAGCGCATGGAGTAGTACGTCGACCTCGCGACGCCGAGGAGCCTGCACTGCGCTGATATGGGGTAGCGGCCCTCGTTGGCCGCTATGGCCCTCACTTTCGAGCGTATATCAGCGCCGCTTGTTTTAAGACGTCGACCTCCATCCGGAGCCTGCGGTTCTCGCGCTCGAGCTCCAGGATCCGGTTCTGCTCGGGCGTGCGGTTGCACGCGGCGCGCGGCGAGCCGGTCGCGTTTATCGACTTGATCCACCTCTCCACGGTGCTCTTGCCGAGGTCGTACTCGTCCATGATCTCGCGCTTGGGCTTGCCGGCGTTGTAGAGGTCGACTATCTGCCTCTTGAACTCGTCGGTGAAATGCCTCGGGTGCCTGGGGTCCCTCATATACGGCCCTCCCGTCTCCTGCGCCCCTCCCGGAACTGTCCACATCAGTGTAGCCAATCCACGGCGAGTACTACCGGGCCTGCAGGGCGCGGGGCATGGGGCACGGGCGGGCGCTCAAGGCCGTCGCGAGGAAGCGGCTCAGGGCGATATACGCCGTGATGCGCGACCGGGTGCCCTACCGGGAGTAGCCCCGACGGTTGACAAAACTATAGGAACACCCAATGACTACTGCCGCATCCGGGGCAAGACAACGCCGCAGGTAGAGGACGGACAGCGAGCGACGTCCAGAGCGAACAAGTTGGCATGAAAAAGGCAAGGCATAGACCTTCTGGTCATGCCTTGCCTTTTGAATGACAAATTGTCGCTCTGGGCGGCGCGCAGCGTCGAGCCGTTACGCGGTTTGGTAAAACCGCGTAACTAACGGAGGCGGAACCTACTTGACGCCGTACTGCTCGTAGTAGGCGTCGATGGCGGTCTTGAGCTCGTCGTCGATGACGACTTTGCCGTCGATCTCGTGGTTGTAGAGGGTCTCGACGACCTCAGCCATGGAGACGATGCTCGCGACGGGGAAACCGTACTTGGCCTCGATCTCCTTCTGCGCGGTGGTCACGCCACCCTTGCCGACCTCCATGCGGTTGAGGGACACAATCAGGCCCTTGATCTCGACATCGGCAGCAGCCTTGACCTTGGGATAGGTCTCGTCGATGGACTTACCGCTGGTGGTGACGTCCTCGACCATGACCACGCGGTCGCCGTCCTGGGGCTCGTAGCCCAGCAGGTTGCCCTTGTCAGCGCCGTGGTCCTTGGCCTCCTTGCGATCGCAGCAGTACTTGACCTCCTTGCCGTACAACTCGTGGTAGGCAATTGCGGTCACGACGGCCAGCGGAATACCCTTGTAGGCCGGTCCAAACAGCACGTCAAAGTCGTCGCCAAAGTTATCGTGGATTGCCTGGGCGTAATACTCGCCCAGCTTCTTGAGCTGGTAGCCCGTCACGTAAGCGCCAGCATTCATAAAGAACGGGGACTGACGGCCGCTCTTGAGCGTAAAGCTGCCGAACTTAAGAACGTCGGACTCAACCATGAACTTGATGAACTCTTGCTTGTAAGCCTCCATGCGGGCTCCTCTCGTAATCGCGTACGTGCCTTCCAGTTTAGCGCAGGCAGGGCGCGTTGCGGGCGCGCTTTGGGGCCTCGGCATTCTGTAAAGGCTTTGTCAGGGGCAATGGTTTTCCAAACATTGGGGTTGACACGGCAAACCCCCTCATCAAGAATACGGGCGGATTGTAACGGGTACGAGATACCCAAAGCGCGCCGCGCCCGGCCTTAAGGAGGTGTGCCATGGAAGGCAGTCATAGTCGAAAAACCTGCATGTCGCCCTCGGCACGCCGCGAGGATTCCGCGCACGCATAAGCGCCAACAGCCGATCGTCAAAACCACCACAAAGGTGCCTGTCCCTTTGTGGTGGTTCGAAAGCATGACGTGAGCGACATCTAGGTTTTTTGAAGCACATACGACACGTACGCTAACTCCCTTCAACAAGGAGGACCCTATGCTGATGCTCAAAACCGCCACGGTACTCGAAGCCATCTCCAAGCGCCGCCGCACGGCGCGCCCCGCCGCTCATACCGGCATGTCCAAGAACACCATATTCGCCGCCACCCATAGCGCCGAGGATGCCCTCGTGCTGCTCGACGCCACAGCCGACGGCCTCACCGCCGAGCACGCCGCCGAGCGCCTGAGCGCCGTCGGCCCCAACACCATCGAAGCGCCGACCAAGACGCTCGCCCGCCGCATCGCCGACGCGTTCGTCGAACCCTTCGCTGGCATCCTCGCCGCCCTCGCACTGGTCTCGCTCTACATCGACGTGCTCGCCGTGCCCGAGCTGCAGCGTGACCCCTCCACGGTCATCGTCATCGGCATCATGCTGCTGGTATCGGGCGGCATGAAGTTTATCCAGGAAGCCCGCAGCGGCAATGCGGCCGAGGCCCTTAAGGACCTGGTCTCCAACACCTGCTGTGCCCTGCGCGACGGCGAGCGCGTCGAGATCCCCTTCGACGAGCTCGTCCCCGGCGATGTAATCCGCCTCTCTGCCGGCGACATGGTGCCGGCAGATGCCCGCATCATCACCGCGCGCGATCTGTTTGTGATCGAGTCCGCACTCACCGGCGAGAGCGAGGCCGTCGAGAAGACCGCTGCCACAACGATCGTCGAGGGCGCCGACAGCTCCGCGCTGCCGCTCTCTGCCTGCAAGAACATCGTCTTTACCGGCACCTCCGTGCAAAACGGCACCGCCATGGCGCTTGTCGTTGCCACCGGCTCGGACACCTACCTGGGCGGCATCGCCAAGATGCTCAACGGGCGCGGCGAGAAGAGCGCGTTTGACCGCGGCGTCTCGAGCGTTTCCGTGCTGCTCGTACGCCTCATGCTCGTTATGGCGCCGGCCGTCTTTGCCATCAACGCCGCCACCAAAGGCAATGTCATCGACGCGCTGTTGTTCGCCACGAGCGTGGCTGTGGGCATCACGCCGCAGATGCTCCCCGTCATCGTGACCACGAGCCTGTCGCAGGGCGCCAAGGACCTCGCCCGTCGCCAGGTTATCGTCAAGGAGCTGCCGGCGATCCAAAACCTCGGCGCGATGGACGTCCTGTGCTGCGACAAGACCGGCACCCTCACCGAAGACCGCATCGTGCTCGAGCGCTACCTCAACACCGACGGCAACGAGGACGTGCGCGTACTGCGCCATGCGTTTTTGAACAGCTTCTTCCAGACTGGCCTCAAGAACCTTATCGACCTGGCCGTCATCGACCGCGCCGATGTGACGCCCTCGGCAGCAGCACCCGATTCCATGCTGGGCCAGAGCCTGCGCGACCGCTATACCAAGGTGGACGAGGTGCCCTTCGATTTCTCGCGCCGTCGCCTGAGCGTAGTTGTCGCCGACGCCCAGGGTAAAACCCAGATGGTTACCAAAGGAGCTGCCGAGGAAATGCTCGAGATCTGCTCCTTTGTCGAAGTCGATGGTGCCGCCCAGCCGCTCACCGAAGATAAGCTCGCCCAGATTCGCCAGCAGGTCGCCGGGCTCAATGCCGAGGGCCTGCGCGTGATTGCCGTGGCGCAGAAGACCAATCCGCGCTGCGTGGGCGAGTTTGGCATTGCCGACGAGTGCGACATGGTGCTGATGGGCTTTTTGGCCTTCCTCGATCCGCCCAAAGCAAGTGCCGTGGGCGCCATCGCCACCCTCGAGGCCAAGGGCGTGGCAGTCAAGGTCCTGACCGGCGACAACGACCGCGTCGCGGCCACCGTCTGCGAACAGATCGGTATCGACGCGAGCAACGTCTTGCTGGGCTCCGAGATCGATGCGCTCGATGACGCCGAACTTGCCGAGCGCGCCGAGAACACCCACCTCTTCGCCAAGCTCTCGCCGCTGCAGAAGGCGCGTCTGGTGCGTGTCATGCGCGAGCTGCTCGGCCACACCGTGGGCTTTATGGGCGATGGCATCAACGACGCCGCCGCCATGCGTGCAAGCGATTGCGGCATCTCGGTCGATTCGGCCGTCGACATTGCCAAGGAATCTGCCGATATCATCTTGCTCCAGAAGGACCTGGGCGTGCTCGAGCGCGGCATCATCGAAGGCCGCCGCACCTACGGCAACCTACTCAAGTACCTCAAGACCACGGTGAGCTCCAACTTTGGCAACGTGCTATCCGTGACCGTCGCGAGCCTGTTCTTGCCGTTCTTGCCCATGAGCGCTCTGCAGTTGGTGCTGCTGTCGCTGGTCTACGAGATCGTGTGCATCGCGCTGCCGTGGGACACCGTCGACGACGCCTGGACCGCCCGTCCGCGCGCCTGGGATGCCGCGTCCATTAAGGGCTTTATGCTCGAGTTGGGTCCCGTGAGCTCACTGTTTGATATCGTGACTTTCGCCGTGCTCTTCTTTGTGGTGTGCCCCGCCGCCGTGGGCTCAAGCTGGGCAGAGCTTGCCGCTGTAGGCGACGTCGCAGGCATGGCGGCCTTTACGGCGCTCTTCCAGAGCGGTTGGTTTGTCGAGTCCATGTGGTCGCAGACGCTCGTGATCCACATGCTGCGCTCCCCGCGCCTGCCGAGCGCGCGCGACCACGCCGCGCCGGCACTGTGCGCTCTCACCGTGCTGGGTCTGGTACTCGTCACCTGGCTGCCGGCAAGCCCCATCGCCGATGCGCTAGACCTCATGCCGCTGCCGCCGAGCTTCTTCGCGCTGCTCGTCAGCATCGTCGCCGCCTACATCGCACTCACCCAGCTGGCCAAGCGCCGCTACATCGCCCGCCACGGCGAACTGCCGTAACTCCACAGGCGCTCCCGTCAAAACCACCACAAAGGTGCCTGTCCCCTTTGTGGTGGTTCGCGCTGGCAGTGGCTGCCCAAAACAGCTAAAAAAGCCCCGTCCCAAATGGGCTAGTCCTTGGGCGCCCAGGACCAGAAAAAGTTGATGAGGGCCACACGTGAGGAGGCGCCGGTCTTTTTGTTGATCGAGGCGATATGACGGTAAAGCGTGGAGCGCGAAAGGAAGAGCGTTGCGGCGATGTCTTGAACACTCTCGCGCGATGCGACCAAGGCCTCCAAAATATCGCGCTCGCGCTGCGCAAGCTCAAAGGCGACGGCGAAGGTATCGAGACGCTCGTCGAGTGTGGACTCCGGCACCTCTGCGGGGGCGGGCTCGCTCTGGGCGGATACGGGATCCGTGCCAAGGTCGCTAGCAGCAAACGCCAGGTCGCCGCGCACTTCAACGTCATAGACCTGATGCCCAGACTGTCCCAGCAGCGAGATCGCAATGCCCACAAGCAGTACAAGCCCCACGCCCACTGCCAACAGCACGTTCTGGCTCGAGACAATCGCCACCGCCGGTGCCGTCACGAGCATCGCGCAAACGTTATTGATGACGCGGCCCATGCACGGCCACAGATACGACCAATGCGCATACACCGAAATGGCGGCAAACTTCGCCGTGAAAAACACCACGAAGAAGCCCGCACCCAGATAGAAGATGACGGTGGCGGCAAGTATGTTGGCGCCGTTGGCATCGGTGATAAGCACAGCGAATGAGAGCGTGGACAACATGGCGGCGCAGGTCATGATGATGTTCATACACGAGCGCCCGCGCAGGTCAAATAGGGCGCCGGCGAGCAGAGCGCTCACGCCCATCAGCAAGCGCGACCAATCGCCCAAGTCAACGGACCCGGCGGCGTGCGAGATCGTGAGCCCCGCATTGAGGGCGGCAAACACCCCGGTAAGGCAGGCGGTTGCAATCGTCAGACGCACCACGGCGCGCCGAAAAGCCGCCGTTGACTCGGGATCGTTTCGCCATTTGGCGCCAAACTCCGATGCATCCACCGAAAGCTCGGAGATATCGGGTTCAGGCCCAAACTCAGATTCGCCGCGCAGCTTGGCACGGCGGACGCCGTGGAGGAGCGCCACCTGCGCGACCGCACAGGCAACAAAAACAAACTGCTGCGGAATCCCCGCGGGTATCACCATGTGGCTGAACACCTGAAGCAGGACGCCCAGAGCATATGAAAGCGCCGCCGCGCGCGCCAAGTACGGCGTCCGCGCAAAGCGCCGCGCAAAGTTGGCGTGAGCGGTCGATCCGCAGTAGCCCAGCGTGCAACACGCCATCAAACCGCCGGCAATTACCACCTCAAACCGAACCGCCATAATCATCAGCAGCAATGCCGACACCAGCAGCACGCCCGTGATGTCGCTCGTCGTATCGATCGCGCGGGGGCGGCGATAGTACAGAATAGGACGCACAAAAAAGCCGATTACGCTCGCACCGACGATGAGGGTCTCGTAGGTAGCAACCTCGCTCGGCGGCACAAACTCGGCCACGCGCATGTCGAAGAGGTACTCGCCAGCCAAAAACGTAAAATAGAACAGCGCCAGGCATATAATCTCCCGAATGCCCCAACGCAAATACGCTGTTGTGTCTCCCATACCTTTCATGAATACCCCCCCCCCGCAGTCGCTTAATGGCCTGCAAACTCATTCTATTAGAGAACCAGTCCTAATATCGAACCTATCCTCAAAATGTCGCTAATTTGACCCCAACAGCCCACGGCGTAAACCGATTTTGAGCCGCAAGGCCCAGAAGGGGCGCGCACGGCTTGCAGCTCGGCAAGGAGTGTCCCCAACTGCCACTCATTTAAGTACGTCCCCAATGAGTGCAAGTGCCGCAAGTGCCAATCAAATGACGAGAGCGGATAATCTCCCACTTTGAGCCTGTATGCAGGCCAAAAACGGGAGATTATCCACTCTCATTCTGTGGGTAGCCATTGGGGACGTTCTTAAACGACTAGTCAAACAAGAACGTCCCCAATGATTATGTCCAATGCGCTACACCAGGCGCATGGCCTCCTGGACAGCACCGTAAAGGTTGGCGTCGTTGCCGAGCTCGGCCGCCTTTATCTGCGGCACAGGAATGCCGGCAAGGGTCCCTTCGTAACTCGAGAGGGCCAGCGGCATCTGCGCACGCAGGGCATCGACGAGCTCGGGATGGCACGAGATGCCGCCTGCGATCACAAAGACCTCGGGGTCGAGCACGGCCTGCAGGTTGATGAGCTGTCCGTCAAATGCGCGAGCGTAGCGGTCGAGCGCGCGCTGCCCCGCCATGTCGCCATCCGCGATCCACTCAAAGACGCGGCGGCCGTCCACCGGAGAATCCGCAGGCAGGCCCTTCTCGGCAACGGCGGCATCGCGGAGCGCACGCCAACCGCCCGAACCCGCAAAGGAGTTTTCCATGCTCGCAGCAGTCGTGACATCGTTGCGCAAGAAGCTAAACTCGCCTGCAAAGCAGTGCGCGCCGCGCAGGACCTTGCCGTCGATGACGATACCGCCGCCGATGCCCGTGCCGATAGCGAGCACCACGCCAAAACGCGTCCCGCGCAGAGCGCCAGCCGCATACTCACCGAGTGCACAGCACCTACCGTCGTTATTGACGGCAATCGGCACCCCCAGAGCCTCGCGCATGAGCTTTCCGAGCGGACAGCCATCCATAAACGTGAGCGCACCACCGCGATGGATCGTTCCTGTGACATCTCCCTCGTAGATGCCGCCGGGCGCACTCACGCCCACGGCGCTCACGCGCTCGCGATACGGCTCGACGAGCGAGATCAGCGCCGCGACCGTCTCATCAGCCGTGGTAAAGCCCGTCGGCAGGCTTCCGCGCTCGCGGATGGAAAAATCCTCGCCCAGCACAGCCCATTTAACGGCCGTACCGCCCACATCGATTCCAAAAAACTCCTGCATGTTCACTCCTTACAAGCGTAGCCCCGGACGCGCATCGCCGCGACCATCACAGGGGCCACCCCCCTGCGATGGTCGTGCAGCAAGTCACACCCGGAGCCGATTATCTCTGTTTTACGCCTCTAATTTGGTCAGGCGAAGCATCATATACTGCTTACTTGGGAGATCGATGCGGAACTTGCCCTCAAAGGTTCCGGGAAGCTCCTCCTCCGTCATGCCTCATGTGTCCACGACACGCACCTTGTATCGAGCGCCCGCCTCGCCCACAAACTCACGAGACCACTCATTTAAGTACGTCCCCAATGAGTACCCAATGAGTAAACAAAGAGTGCGACGGAATGGCTCCCCTTGGCAGCTTAAAGCCGTCATGCAGGGGCCATTCCGTCGCAGCCTAATGAAAGGGACTGGGTTGTAAATGTTGGAGAAGAGCCGTTAGCGCCCGGGGGCCAGGATCACCAGCGCGTCGTGCTCAAAGGGATGCTGAGCCACGCGCACGGTGCCGTCACCGTTATCGCGGACGGGCAGCTTGGCGATGTGCTTGTCCTCCATGTCGAGGGCCGTCGCCGTCCAGCCGCGCGCGCCGTCGAGCTTAAACTTGAGCGCCGTGGTGCGCGGCAGGTACGTGACGACGCGATCGCCAACGCGCGCCACACGAATGGCCTCGCGCGCGTCATCGAGGAGCTCCTGCGCCGGAACCACGGCAAGCGCGTCGTCGGCAGCCGTGGCACCCAGGCCGGCAAGCACATGCTCAATCGCGCCAAAGTCCCACACGCCCGCAAACTGCAGGCACTCTTGCCAGCGGAACGGCATGTCGAAGCCCTCGCCCAGCACCGAACCTTGACTGCGCGATGTCTGCCAGTTCCAAACGCCGTGTGCGCCGTAAGTCACGCCGGCACTGGCGCCGGCAAGAATCGACGACCATACGCTCGCGCGGCAATCCTGCGCGGTAAAACGCCAGTAGACGTTGCGCGACGCACCCATCTGCTCGTAGCAGGGCTCGGAGTTGACCATCGGCTTTTTGGGATAGTTGGCGATAAAGTCCTGCGGCAGGCGCCAGGCCTCGGGCTGGCCCTCGTAGTTGTGACCGGGCTGGAACATGTAGAAGTCCAGACGGTCCAGGTACTGCGACGGAATGGTGCGGTTGCCGCGGTTGATATGCATGGTGCGCAACGCCTCGGGCGCGCGCTTGATGACCTCGTCGAGGGCATCCTCGTAATAGGCGATCGCCTCGTCGCTGGTAAAGTCGGTATCGCCCGTCACCACGTAGACGGGGTCGAACTCGCCCAGGTTCTCAACGACGCGGGCAACGTGGGCGCGGACCTCCTCGCGCGGCATAGTCTCGGCACCGCAAAGCTCGGCAATCTTGGCGCCCCAGGTACCGGGCACGTAGTTGCACCACATAAGCGCAAGTGCCGGACGAATGCCGTGCTCGACGGCAGCGCGACACATGGCGGCGGCGCGATCCCAGTACGCCTGGTTGGGACGGGACCAATCAAAATGCACGCCGTCCTCGCTGGCATAGGGCCAAATGCCCAGATCGGGGCAGCAGCGATCCCACTGCGGCAGCGTGTTGATCTGCAGCACGTTCATGCCCTGCTCGGCGCGGCGGGTCAGATAGTAGTCCCAATCGGCCTCGGTAATGCTCGTAAACGCACTCCAGCACGTATCGGCAAACCAAAAGAACGGCCTGCCCTCGCACAAAAAGCCGTCCTGACGACCGTTGACGGTCAGCTTTCCCAAACTCATCTGCATGTCCTTTCGTTTGATAAAGGAGTTGCGAACCGGCAGATTCTTTCGCGGTAACCCCGCGCAAAAGCCCCTGGCGCTTAGCAAGCCCCGGCGAGTAGGCGCCACGCGCCCCCAATCAGTCTACCTTGCAGGAAAGGCCCCGCCGGGCTTGCGCCTGACGGGGCCCTGTCGTGTAGGTAAGGTCATAGACGACCGAATGGTTTGGCCTTAGGCCTCCATCTCGGCGAGCTCCTCCTTGGAGAAGCCAGTGGCAAAGACGACGGCAGCGGCGATGACGAAGGAGATCGCCATACCGACGATGGCCCAGACGGTATTCATCTGGCCACCCTGCAGGTAGTTGGTGAAAACCAGGAAGTTAGCAGCGCCGCCGGCCAGGTAGTAGGTAACACCCATGAGGCCGGAGAACACGGCGCCGATGGCACCGCCGATAAACATACCGAGCATGGTGCGACGGAAGCGCATGAGGATACCGAAGAGCGCGGGCTCGGTAACACCGCCGGCGATGGCGGAGATGACGTAGCCCAGAGCAAGACCCTTCTCGTCAGGGTTCTTCATCTTGAGGAAGGCACCGAAGGCGCAGCCCCAGACAGCTGCCATAGCGCAGTTGGTGGAAACGAAGACGAAGGGATCGTAGCCGGCGGCGATGATCTGAACCTGGGCGAGCAGGATGACGGGCATGTGCATGCCGCAGACCACGAAAAGCTGCCAGAAGGCGCCGAGGATGGCCATGACGATCAGGATACCGATGCCGCCAAGGTCAGCAAGACCAAAGAGGGCGTTGGCGATGACGTTGCCGATCTCGTTGCCGATGGGAGCGAGGACGATGAAAGCGATAGGAATGGTGACGATCATGGTGCAGAACGGCGTAAAGACCGTGGACAGCACATCGGGCATGACCTTCTTAAAGAACTTCTCGATAAAGTAGAGGACCGGCACCGAAAGGATGATCGGCAGGACGGACTGCTGATAGTTGGCGGCAGCGATCTGGATGCCATAGACGGAGATGATTCCGCCACCCTCCTGGGTAGCGACGCTCACGACAGACGGGGCCATAAGGGCGCCGCCGAGGAGCATGCCGAGCACCGGGCTGGCGCCGAGCTTCTTAGCGGCGGCATAGCCCAGGTAGATGGGGATAAAGGTGAAGGTTGCCTCGTACAGGGTGGTATAGAGGAACGTGTAGGTCGGATCGGCGTCGGAGATAACGCCGAGCATCGTGGGACCAAGAATCGCAGCGATGGTGCGGAACAGACCGCCGGCCATGAGCAGCGGAATCAGCTGGGTCATGGAGCCCGACAGATAGTCGAGGATGATGTTGGGCAGGTTCTTGAGCTCGAACTTCTCCTTAGGAGCGTCGAGGTTCTCGTCGACCGCGGCACCCTGCTTGACGCCGGACATGGCGACGAACTCGGCGAGCACCTTGGGCACGTTCTGGCCGATGATGACCTGGAGCTGGCTGCCGGCGAACTGGCAACCCAGAACACCCTTGACCTTCTTGATCTTCTCCACGTCGGCCTTGCTGTTGTCCTTGAGCGTCAGACGCAGGCGCGTCATGCAGTTGGTGGCGACGGTGACATTTTCCGCACCGCCCACGAGCTCGAGGACATCGGTGGCAATCTGCTTGTTATCTACTGCCATGGGACCCCTCCCCATATCATCGTGTGCCTAATCGCTTGGGCGCAGGCACGCCTTTGGCCCGGTGACTATAACCCCTTACGGTTACCGAACCCTTGGATACGCTGTCGTAAACAATCTGTTTACTGAACGTTTACAGCGCTTAGTTTACACGCAGCGTTGAATTTGTGGCAGTTTTGCCGTTTGCAGTCCGGTGAACGGTAGGAAATCGGGGGTGAACGTAATTGAATGCCAAGGCATTACATATAGTACCGTTTATTTATAAATGGCCGTCTACGTGGGATTTTATATAATCTATCACCCAAATTCCTTGTTGACTCATCAACAAAAGCCCTGCTAGATAGTAGTAAACGAGTGTTTAGTAGTTCATTGAGTGTTTGATTTGACCGTTTACCGAGTTCATCTGCTTATTCTCTAATTCTGCTTTACACTAAACATGTTTAGATTGTATTGCCGCGATTGTTTAGTATTTGCGGCACAAAGGAGGCAGCTCATGGAACTCAAATCGTGTACCTACGCAACCGTCACCACCTTGGGCGACTTTGGCCCCTGGATCAGCAGGGTCGTTCTCGACCTGCCCTGCACCGTGCGCGCCAACGATATCGATGCGAACAGTTTCCATATATATGTAGAGCGTCACGAGCGCACGGGCGAGGTCCTGATGCGCAAGGAGCACGGCGCCGACCATGCCGCGCCCTCCGTGGGTTACATCGACGTTCTCGCCGCGTATCCGTGCGACGAGAACGGCCGCAAGCTCGCCGTGGGCACCCATGTGGCACTCGAGGTTGCCGAGCAGCGCCTGACCAAAAAGATCGAAGGCAGCGTCCTGGGCTCGCGCATGCTCGATGACCAGCTGCACGTCACGCAGCTCGCGGCTCTTCCCGGCAACGACGGCGACGACCCCACCTGCGGCTTGGTCTTCGATACCTGTCGTGGCAATATCTGCCCCGCACTCAAGGGCTGGAGCAATGCCGTACAAAAGACCGCCGTCAATGGCATCGCGCTCGAATACGGCTTCTTTGAGCCCAGCTTTAAGGCAGAGGACTCGGCCTGCTTCAATCCCTTTGCGCCTGGGGACACGGTCGTGCCCCAAAAGGCCCCGCTCGTGGTGTACCTGCACGGCGCCGGCGAAGGCAAGGGTTCCACGCAGGGCGAGGGCCCCGCGCGCGCCTATATCGGCAACCGTGTGACTGCCATTAGCCAGGCGCAAATCCAGCGCTACTTTGGCGGCTTTGCCTGGGTGCTCGTGCCGCAGTCGCCCACGTTTTGGATGGACAACGGCGTCGAGCAACTCGGTCGCTCCAACCAGAGCATCTACTCCTCCGTGCTCAAGGCGCTTATCGACGAGTTTGTCGCCGAGCATGTCGACCGCATCGACACCGACCGCATCGTGGTCGCCGGTCTTTCCAACGGCGGCTTTATGACCCTGCGCCTGTGCGCCGACTACCCCGATTTCTTCGCCGCGGGCCTTCCCTGCTGCGCCCCGTGGTACAACGCCACGGACGAGGACGTGGCCGCGCTCGCCAAGACGCCGCTGTGGTTTACGCACTCCAAGGGCGACGAGCTTGTGTCACCGCAACAGACCGTGCTGCCGCTCACGGCGCGCCTGCGCGATGCCGGCGCCAACGTGCACCTCACCTACTTTAGCCATGTCGAGGACCTGACCGGCGTGTATCGCGAGGCCGACGGCTCGGCCAAGAAGACGTTCAACCACGGCGTGTGGATCCACCAATTCAACGACATGTGTTATCAAGACTTCGACGGGGGCAACGTACTTATCGACGGCGAGCCGGTGGGCTGCTGGGAGTGGTCGGCCAGGGTCGATAGGTAATCCGTCCCATCGCGGGACCGAGGGCTTACCTCTGAAAATGTCCTCGGGCATGCGGCCCGGTTGCACCACGCGCTTCGCGCTGTGCAACCGGGCCGCCCCCTGCGGAATATTTTCAGAGGTAAGCCCTCGGCCCCGCTGCGTTGACGTTGCTGTTGACCCTGGGCGAGCGCTTCCGGCGGGCCGCCGGGTTGACGACGATGAGGGCGGGGGTCCCGTCTTGCCTTGCGCGTGACTGACTGAAATGATTTTGGTTGGAGCTTTCTTATGACTCGCGATTTAACTCGGGTGATTGTTACTACTGATATGGAAGTCGATGATATGAACTCGCTCGTTCATTTGGCTCTGTATCTCAACTTGCTCGATGTTCAGGCTGTGGTGTACACGGCTTCGCAGTATCATTTTCTTGGGGATGGCGTGCATTCGCTTGGCGAGGTGAATCCGCATTGGCGTACCAAGGGTCACCGTTCCTATGAGTGGGATGTGGTGCCTCATGAGCCTGATCCGCTTGCTGGGGAGCTTCGTGAGTATCGACCGTTTCCTGAGCATTGGATCGAGAGCCTCTGGAGCAATGAGTATGCCCAGGCCTGGCCTCAGCTGCAGGCTAATGCGGCCGCTGCCGGCGAGTCTCCGTTTCCCTCGCCTGCTCAGATGATTGAGCGTACGTTTGTGGGCAATGTTGCCTTTGAAGGCGATGTGCGTGAGGAGTCTGAGGGTTCGCGCGTGATTGCTCAGGCGATTTTGGATGATGACCCGCGCACGCTTTGGCTGCTCAGTTGGGGCGGTATGAATACGATCGTTCGCGCCCTGATGAGCATTGCCGAGCGCTATCGCGCCACACCCGAATGGCCTTCTGTGCAACAGTGTGTCTATCAGAAGGTACGCGTGATGGGCGTTGCCGATGGTGTGGGGCAGGACAATTCTTGGCTCGACCATGGGCATGAGCTCTTCCCCGATCTCATCTTTTGGTGTGTGCCCTATATGTATGGCGGCTATGTCGATGCCAAGATGGCTCAGCCCGATACGCTGCCGCTCTTTCAGGCTCCCTGGCCCGAGCAAAATCTCACGCAGGGCAACGGTCCCCTTATGGCGCGCTATATGCTCTATGGCGATGGCAAGGTGTACGAAAACGAGCCCGAGAGGTTCCAGTTTGGCAAGCATGCCCGCTTGGATTGGGGCTTAGAAGGCATGCCCGCGATGCAATTTGAGCGCGGCGATTTTATGGCCGAGGGCGACTCGATGACCTATATTCCGCTGCTGCCGTTTGGCCTGCGCGGCATCGATAACCGCGACTTTGACACGTTGCTCGGCCGCATGTTCCTTGACGGGCATCCCGACTCAGATGCGCCTGCCGGTTTTGCTGCCATAGGTACGCCGGTGGACGGCAACCCCAACCCCTATCTGCGCGCCTACCAGGAAGACTTCGCCGCTCGCGCGCAGTGGTGCGCCCATGAGCCCGCGGCCTGCTCGCATCCGGCGTATGTTGCCGAGGTCACGGGCGACATGAGCGCCGCGGCCGGCGAGCGCGTTGCTCTTGCAGCGACCATCGTCGACCCCGATGGCAGGGGCTTCGATGCTCATTGGAATGTCACCATGGGACCGTCGCGCTATGCAGGCGCTCAAGATCTGTCGCTATGGCAGGAATGCGCGACGGACGCCACGTTCACCGTACCCGCCGACGCGCAGCCCGGTGACCGCTTCGTGCTCACCCTCAGCGTTAAAACCCGCACCGAGCGCCCCTGCACCCGCTACGCCCAGGTCGCCATCACCGTCGCGTAGCAAGCGGCGGCACCCACATTCGGCACGGAGTGTCCCCAACCGCCACTCATTTAAGTACGTCCCCAATGAGTGGCCGAAGACTGCCCCCAACGACTAGTCGTTTAAGAACGTCCCCGATGACTACCCAGAAGTTGCGGTGGAATAGTTCCTGTTTGGCCTTCTGAGGCCGCCATTTAGGAACTATTTCACCGCAAGTTAGTTGGGGATGAAAAATGGGCCATGTGTCCCAGTTGTGGAGACCTCTTGAGCCGTCTGGGTATCGTGAAAGATCGCGCGCTCCCCCATCATCAAAAGTGACACACGCTACCTGTTGATGGGAGGCAACCATGGGCTTCTTTGACAAGATGTTCGAGAAGAAAGAGTGCGCGATTTGCGGTACCGAGCTGGGACTTCTAGGTAAAACCAAGATCAATGAAGGCTACCTGTGCAAAGAATGCGTCGGCAAGCTCTCTCCCTTCTTTGGAGGCTATCGCTCTAGCACCGCGGACGACATTCGCGAGCAGCTCGCCTATCGCGAGGCCAATGCCGAGCGCCTGGCATCGTTCAACCCCACGCGCACGCTCTCGGCCGGGCGCACCAATATTATGCTCGACGAGGACGCGGGCCTGCTGATCATTACCTCGCAGACGCGCTGGCGCGACGCCAATCCCGACATCATCGAGTTTTCGCAGGTACTCGGCTGCGACATGGACATCGATGAGCACCGCACCGAGATCTATCGCGAGACCAAGGACGGCGAGCGTGAGAGTTATGACCCGCCGCGCTACGACCTGGATTACGACTTCAACCTGACCATCCACGTCAACACGCCGTACTTTACCGAGATCGACCTGCGCGTGAACGACTCCACCATCGAGCAGCGCGGATCCATCGAGTACCGCGAGGCCAAACGTCAGGCAACCGAGGTTCGCGACGCGCTGGTGCAGCTGCGTCAGGAGACGCGCGATAGCGTCGTTGCCGCCAAGGCCCCCAAGACCGCGGTGACCTGCCCCTTCTGCGGCGCCACCACCATTCCCGATGCCAGTGGGCGCTGCGAATACTGCGGCGGCGCCATCGGCGCATAGCCCTCGGCACGGAAAGGACCGATCATGGCCTTCGAAAGCGTTAACTATCAGTGCCCCGCGTGTGGCGGCCCGCTGCATTTTGCCAGCGCCGAGCAAAAGCTCGTCTGTGACTACTGCGACTCGCGCTTTGAAGTCGAAGAGGTCGAGGCTCTCTATCGCGAGCGCCAGGACAAGGCAGATGCCAAAGCCGATGCGGCGGCCGCAACATCCAAGCCCGCATCCGACGATGCGGTGCAGGAACTGGCCCAAAACGCCGGCTATATCTGCTCGTCGTGTGGCGCCGAGCTGATCTCGGACGGCACCGTCGCCGTCTCCACCTGCCCATACTGCGGCAATCCCGCCGTGGCGCCCGGCCAGCTCTCGGGCGACTTCTCCCCCGACCTGGTGATTCCGTTTAAGCTCGGGCGCGACGATGTCTTGGCCGCGCTCAAGGAGCACTACAAGGGCAAGATCCTGCTGCCCAAGAGCTTTGTCACCGGCAACCACATCGACGAGGTCCAAGGTGTCTACGTGCCGTTTTGGCTCTACGGCGCCCGCGTGGACGGCGAAGTGTACTTTGACGCGACCAACGAGACCGTGACCGAGGAATCCGACCGCACCGTCACGACCACCGACCACTACGATGCCTATCGCAAGGGCAATATCTCGTTTAAGCGCGTGCCCGTCGACGGATCGTCCAAGATGCCCGACGGCCACATGGACGCCATCGAGCCGTTTGACTACGACGCGCTGCGTCCGTTCTCGGTCGCATATATGCCCGGCTACATCGCCAACCGTTACGACGAGGACTGCGAGACCTGCAAGGCGCGCGCCGAGCGCCGTATGGAAGAAAGCACGATCTCGGCCCTGCGCGAGACCGTCGTCGACGAATACGACGATGCCACGGTCGAAAGCAAGCAGCTCGACTACACCTGGGAAGACAGCGACTACGCCCTGTTCCCCGTCTGGATGCTCTCCACCTCGTGGAACGGCAAGAGCTACCTGTTTGCCATGAACGGCCAGACCGGCCGCTTGGTCGGCGAGCTCCCCTGCTCCAAGCCCAAGCTCGCTATTGCCTCGGTGCTGTTCTTTGTGATCGGATTTGTCCTCTCCCAGATTCTCTTTATGGGCGAGAACGCCTTCGATCCGGATTACCTCGCCTTTGATATCGAGGGCATCCTCATCAACATCATCGCGCCGCTGATCATCGTGATTATCGGAGACGTGCTACTGGTAGGCCAGCTCAAGACGGCCAACGAGGCCACCCACGCCGACGAGTACTGCGGCGAGCTCGACCTGACCGAGAAGCACGACACCTTCAGCCACACCGAGACCACCGTTGTCATGAAAGACGACAAGGACGACTAAGCAATCCAACCAATACCACCCGGCCTTTGACGAGAAAGGAAGACCACCATGGGACTCTTGAAAGCTGGATTGGGTGCTGCCGGCGGCGTCATGGCCGACCAGTGGAAGGAATTTATCTATTGCGAATCGATGCCTGCTGACGTCTTGGCCTGCAAGGGCAGCAAGCGCACCGGTGGCCGCAGCTCCAACACGCGCGGCGAGGACAACGTCATCTCCAACGGCTCCGTCATCGCCGTCAACGACGGCCAGGGCATGCTCGTGGTGCAAAACGGCAAGATCATCGAAGTCGCGCTGGAGCCTGGTGAGTTCGTCTTCGATACCGGCAGCGAGCCGAGCGTCTTTAGCGGCAACCTGGGCGATTCCATCAAGGAGACCTTCGCCAATATCGGCAGCCGCTTTACTTTTGGCGGCGACGCGGGCAAAGACCAGCGCGTCTACTTCATCAACACGAAAGAGATCATTGGCAACAAGTACGGCACCGCCTCGCCCGTGCCCTTCCGCGTGGTCGACAACAACATCGGCTTGGACGTCGACATCTCCGTGCGCTGCAACGGCGAGTATTCGTACCGCATCACCAACCCGCTGCTGTTCTACACCAACGTATGCGGCAACGTGACCGATAGCTACACGCGCGACAAGATCGACAGCCAGCTTAAGTCCGAGCTACTCACCGCCCTGCAGCCCGCCTTTGCCAAGATCTCGGAGATGGGCATCCGCTACAGCGCCATCCCCGGCCACACCACCGAGCTCGCCCGCGCGCTCAACGAGGTCCTCTCTGCCGACTGGCGTGACCTGCGCGGTGTCGAGATCGTGAGCTTTGGCGTCAACTCCATCGCTGCCTCGCAAGAGGACGAGCAGATGATTAAGGACCTGCAGAAAGCCGCCGTCATGCGCGATCCCACTATGGCGGCAGCCAACATTGCCAGCGCCCAGAGCGACGCAATGCGCGCGGCAGCCGCCAATCCCAACGGCGCGATGGCAGGCTTTATGGGCATGGGCATGGCAGGTGGCATGGGCGGCATGAACGCCAGCCAGCTGTTCGCCGCCGGCCAGGCACAGCAGCAGGCCGCCCCGCAGCCGGCTCCGGCACCCGCTCCCGCACCGGCTCCTGCCGCTGCCCCCGCGGCCGGCACATGGACCTGCAGCTGCGGCGCCACCAACACCGGCAAGTTCTGCTCCGAGTGCGGCAGTCCCGCACCCGCCCCGGCACCGGCCAAGTGGTTCTGCCCCAACTGCGGCAGCGAAAACGGCGGCAAGTTCTGCAGCAACTGCGGAACGCCCAGGCCCTAGCCCCTCTATCTGGTAATTGGCGGGGGATCCGCCACCCCCGCATTTGCTTCTATGGGTTTCGTTCGATAAAGGAGGACACCATGAAGACAACGTTCAAAAAGTCCGTACTCGCATTTCTGACATGCGTCCTTGCGCTCGCCTTTGCCCTGACGGGCTGCAGCGGCGGCGGCAAAGACCCCAAGGCCAACTTCGTCGGCAGCTGGGAACTCTCGGGTGGAACCCTGGAGGGCGAAGAACTGACCGATGAGTACATGAAGATGCTCGAGGATTGGGGTGTGCACTGCGTCCTGATTCTCGATGAGGATGGTACAGGTGCCCTCGACCTGTTCCTTGAAGTCGTCGACCTTAAATGGGAGGCAAAGGACGCCACCACCGTAACCATCACCGCCGAAGACGAGTCGCATGACATGAAGCTCAAGGACGGCAAGCTCATCCTCGAAGAGGATGACGGCAATCTTGTCTTTAGCAAGTCCGACAAGGACCTGTCCGGCACGGTGAAGAAGGATCGCGAGGCCGCCGAGAAGGAAGAGGAGATCGATGAGGCCGTCGAAGACGACGATACCGAGAACATTGAAATCTCCCCCGCCGTCACCGTCGCCGATGACGACCTGTGCACCATCACCGTCACCGAGAAGTTCAAGGACGAGTGGGGCGACATCGGCTTTGTCGTCAACATCACCAACAAGAGCGACAAGGACCTGACCTTCTACGCCCCCAGCGGCAAGACCAACGTCAACGGTACCATGAAGGAACCTTGGTTCTCGGCTCACCTGATGCCCGGCACCAACGCCACCGAGGAATTCACGTTCTCGAGCGGCGAGCTCGACAGCCTTGACGACCTGGTCAACACGACCATCGGCATCGACGCCTATCTGACCGATTCCTACGAGGACGTCGCCTCCTACAGCGTAACTATCGCGTAGGTGACAGACATCGACAGCCGCGGATTGGCGGACATATCCGCGGGTACCAGGCGGGGCCGCAGGAAATGATCCTGCGGCCCCGTCGCTTGTATGCCGACAGCACTGCCCATACAAGCAGGCCGCCCGCCGTTTTTAGATGCGAAACGGTGGGCGGCCTATCTTTGCGGCGCCGGAACACGGGTGAGCGCGTCGATTACGGGCGCTCCATGTTGGGAACGATGCTGCCCTCGGTCACCGCATGCACGGCCAGGCGCATGATGTTGTCGTAGCCGGTCTTGCTCAGGATCTCCGAGATGCGGCGCTTGATGGTGCCCTCGCTCATAAACAGCTCGGCCGCAATCTCGCGGCGGCTTTTACCCTCGCAGGCAAGGCGCAAGATCGACAGCTCGACATCGTCGAGGGCCGCCGTGCCCGAGAAGATGCTCTCGGGCGGCTTGGGAAACGTGCAGTAACCCGCCAGCGTGGAGCGCATCACGGCGAACAGCTCGTCGATACCGACGTTCTTGTACACAAAGCTATCGACGCCCGCCTCGCGGGCCTGATCGACAAAGGTGATCTCGGGCATGCCTGTCATGATAATGATGCGACACTCGGGCAGCTGCTCCTTGATGCGTGCCGCCGCCACGATGCCGTTTGAATCGTGTTCGGTGCACACGTCCATCAGTATCATGTCCGGGCGCTCCTTGAGCGCGACACCCAAGGCCTCGGAGGCATCGGCGATCGCGGCAACGACGGTCATATCGGGCTGGTCGCCAACGGAGCGCGCCAGGCTCTCGCGCAGGATGGCCTGATCTTCGACAATTAACACGCGGATCATGAGTTTCTCCTTTGGGACGTGTCGTTGGAGGCGAGCGGGATGGACACCGCAAGCGTAAAGGGCGGGGCGGCGTGGACTTCCAGGCTGCCGCCCAGATTCTGTGCGACATGCCTCATACCTGGGATTCCCGTTCCCTCGCGATACGATACGGGGGCCGGGGACCCGTCGTTAGAAATCGTCATGTGCGCGACGGCGTCAGCATCCGTCCTCTCCTGCCACAAGCGCACATGGACCCGATGCGCCTGCGCATGCTTGGTGGCGTTGGTCGAGGCCTCGCGGATAATCTGCAAAAAGGCAGCGGCGACACGCGCGTCCTCAGGCAGCGCACCCTCAACATCGATCTGCACGCTCACCAGGCCAAAAGCATGGACGATATCGCCCAGTTGCTCTGCCGGTTCGGTGTCGCCCCCGCTGCGCAGATCGGCAGCGATTGAGCGCAGCAGCGGGTCGATCTGCTCGAGCGACTCGTCGTCCAAGCGCCCCTCCTCCAAATAGCGATGAAGGATTGATAGGCGCTGGCCGATCACATCGTGAACGCGGGCGCGCATGCGCAGATAGGCCGCATTGTCGGCAACTTTTTTGACTTCTTCGATCTGGGCCTGGAGCTCTTGGCCCGCAAGCTCAAGCAGGTGGTTGGCCTGCGCCAGGCGGTCATGCGCATGCGCATACTCTGTCACGTCCAGACCGATTATGCGCTCGAACGAACGGCCCGAGACCATAACGCCATCGCACACAAACAGGCGAATCTCGGCGGGAGAAACCTCGACCACCGCACGCGCCTCACCAAAGCGGTCCAGGCTGATCCGCACGCAGTTCTTACCGCCTTCGGGCATTTGCATGCTGAGCTTGCGCAGGTCGTTCCATGTACCGCTCATATCGCCTAGGTCGGTGGGCATATGAAGCTCCACCAGGTTTTTGCGCATGCAGCGGTTCATGAGCAGTGGACGGCCCCTCGAGTCCAGATACAGGATGCCCACGGGAATCACGTTGATGGTTTCAATCGTCGAGAACGCGGTGATGTCCTCTTGGCGGTTACGGACGTCCATCAAGAGCGCCGCGATGGAGCGGAACAGGAAAAACGCACCCTCTGCGACAAGGACAACGGCCCACGCCGAGCCCATGGCAAAAACCACCGGCGGTGTAACGGCGGCAATGAGTAGCAGCTCGGCCAGCATGACGGGGCGACGATAGTGCACCATAAGCACCACGCCATAGGCAAAGATCGCGGCATTGAGCCACAGCACTCCGCCCATTGCCCTGGCGCAAACGTCAAGCGGCGCCACCAGATACGAGCCAGACGACGCGAATAAGATGAGCGCCGAAATCATCAGGTGAAGCACAAGGCTCGTCTCGTAGGCACAAATCACCTTACGGTTATAGGACGAGCGGCGCGATGCGATGAGCGGGACGTGGATCGTCTGCAGACACGCAGCCAGGGCAAAGACAACATCGAGCGCAACGATTTGGGGAAGGATGAGCGAAATCTGCATCGTCACTCACCCGCCCTCGGCATCAAGACGATCATGCGCAGCTGGCCGGGCTCGCCCTCAAGGCGGTATGCCACGTTGCGCCCTTGCAGAGCGCTTTCGAGCTCTTGCGCAGCGGGCGTCTGCGAAAGATCTTCATCATCGTTGGAAAAAAGCGTGGCGCGCAGCTCGACACTGCACCGGTCATGGTCGCCCAAGTGATACATAAGCGCCGGATGGTCGGTGGTGTAGGCAAAAAACGCAAAGTCATACACGCAGTCGTACAGGGCGCTTACCGTACTGGCGTGCATCGGGCGCCGTATGGCGATAATCGAGGCGCAATCGACATCGATGGTGCGCAGGTCACTTGCGAGCTCGTTGGCGATGAGCTGAATGCGGTCGCGGTCAAAACCGCTCTCCCCGTGCTGTGCCAACGTGAGCGACCCCTTGCGTTTGCAATAGGCGACGAGCATCTTGGCGCGCTGCAGCATGCGGTAACGCTCGTGCGAAGATGCCTCATCGGTCAACGGCGGCAGCGAGCTCAGCAGGTCGTACATCCCTTCGAGCGCACGGGCAAGCGCTTGGTCCACGTCTTGGACCAGCAAGGTCTCGGCCTCTTGATCTGCCAGGTGCGTCTTAAGGTCGTAGTCGGCGGCGAGCAGCTCGTTTTGACGCTGCAGTTCCATGCGACGATGTGCCAGTTCACGGTTAAGCTCGTTGAGCTCCGACACGTTTTGGGCAAGCAGGGCCGATCCGCCCAGCAGTGGAAAGGCACGGTACATCACATCGGGATCGGACGCCACGGCAAAGGCATGGGCGCGGCCGTGCTCCTGGGCCCGAAGCTCTTCGCACACGCCCGCCGGCATTGGCTTCGACACCGGTGTGGCATAGACTTCCTGCAGGTCGCGCGTTAGAACTTTGAGGTCGAGCGGCAAGGTGTCGAAGATGCCAGCAATGTCGTGATATGACGGAATGACACCGCAATCAAGACAGATTTCCATCGCCACCACGCACAAGACGCAATAGACGAGCGAGAAGTTGAGCCTCCATGCCCAGGGCACGCGCAGAGCATACGAGATGGCAAAGAACGCGGCACCCAACAAAACAAGCGCCGCCGTGCCCGAAAAGCGCTGAATGCGAAAGGACGAGGACCGACCCACCAGGATAAAAAAGGCCGCGAAGTTAAAGGCCGTCCACACCAAGACAGCAAAATAGCCCCAGCCATATGTGTAATCGTTGCTCCAGGTGTCGCTTGCACGGTCAAAGTGGAATACCTGCCGGTGGAAATCGTTGGTGAGCACAAAACCGATAAGTAGGATGGCCACGACCCACAGGATGCTGCGATAGCGACGGCCCGCACGGTGTTGTTCCAGCCCCGCAAGGCGCAGGCCGCACAGCTGGTAGAGCAGCGGAATGAGCGTCATGGGCACGTAGTACAGGTACCACAGGATCGTGGCGTAGACCGGTGTGAACGACTTGTATTTGAGGATGACCTCAATCATCCAGAGGGCGCAGATGGTGGCGACGGCAACAAGGCGGCGGCGCAACACATAGTCCAAACAGCGCAGATAGACCGATACGCCCCAGATCGAAAATATAATTGCGGCGACAAGCAACGGGAGAGAGCTCGAGTGGACGAGCGCATCCACGACCTCTTCGGACACCTCGCTATAGGCGGGCACGGTGTTGGAAAGTTTGGGGTCGGAGGCGAACAACGCCGGCAAGACTGCCAAAAGCATAAGGAACAGCACGGTAATGGCGCCGGCGATAACAAAGACGCGGCGGCGATACACGCCATGCGATATGCCAACAAGGAATCGCGGCATGGCGAAGAGCCTGCCGCCCCTGGGATCCGCCACGGGTGCGGATCGGGCGGCCGCGTGGCCGATATGTCGCTCGCAGGTACCCATAGTGCTTTTAGTGTACCGACAGGCGGGCCCAAAAAGCGTGCCACATGTCCCAAAATCCGCCGACGGCGAGGGACGTCGCCAGCGACTAGTCGTTTAAGAACGTCCCCAATGACTAAGACAAAACGAGCGAGGATTTTTGGACGCCCAAATGGCGAGAGTGGATAATCTCCCACTTTGAGCCCACAAACAGGCTAAAAACGGGAGATTATCCACTCTCATTCTGCGGGTACTCATTTAAGTGCGTCCCCAATGAGTGCTTTCACTTCTTAACAAAACGCCCGGCGGGCATTAACTGCTCGCCGGGCGTTTTGGTTAGGAGGCTATGGTCGTTGGGAAGCCTTAGGCCAGGTCCTCGCCGTTCGTCTCGATGACGTGTTTGTACCAGTCGAAGCTCTTCTTTTTGGAACGTTTGAGGGTGCCGTTGCCCGCATCATCGCGGTCGACATAGATAAAGCCGTAGCGCTTGGACATCTCGCCCGTGCCGGCAGATACCAGGTCGATCGGGCCCCAGGTGGTGTAGCCCAAAAGGTCTACGCCGTCCTCGGTCACCGCATCGCGCATAGCGGCGATGTGCTGGCGCAGGTAGTCGATGCGGTAGTCGTCGTTGATGGAGCCATCCTCCTCGACAACATCCTTGGCGCCCAGGCCGTTCTCGACCACAAACAGCGGCTTCTGATAGCGGTCGTACAGATCGTTGAGGGTGATGCGGAAGCCCAGCGGATCGATGGCCCAGCCCCACTGGCTCTGCTGCAGGTAGGGGTTCTTGGCGCCGGCGAAGGCGTTGCCCTGGGTCTTCTCGACATCGGGGTTGTCGGCACCGGCAGAGCAGCGGGTGCTGTAGTAGCTAAAGCTGATGAAGTCGACGGTGTTGGCGGCCAGGACCTCGCGATCCTCGTCGGTCATGCCCACATCGATGCCTAGGCGCTCAAGCTTCTTGATGGCATAAGCCGGGTAGTAGCCGCGGCTCTGGACGTCGACGAAGAAATAGTTGCTCTGGTTGTCAATCTGCGCCTGGCGCACATCGCCCGGACGGCAGCTGTAGGGGTAGTAGCTACCTGCGGCAAGCATGCAACCGATCTTGACCTCAGGGTCGATCTCGTGAGCGATCTTGGTTGCCCAAGCGCTGGCGACGAGCTCGTTGTGGGCGGCCAGGTACTCGACGGCCTCCTTGTTCTCGCCCTCCTCAAAGACCAGACCGGCACCCATAAACGGCAGGTGCAAGATCATATTGATCTCGTTGAAGGTAAGCCAGTACTTTACCAGGCCCTTGTAGCGGGTGAAGATCGTGGTCGCGAGGTTCTTGTAGAAGTCGATGAGCTTGCGGTTGCGCCAGCCGCCGTACTCCTTGATGAGGTGAATCGGGCAGTCGAAGTGCGTGATGGTCACGAGCGGCTCAATGCCGTGCGCCTGACACTCGCGGAACACGTCCTCGTAGAAGGCCAGGCCGGCCTCGTTGGGCTCAGTCTCGTCGCCGTTGGGGAAGATGCGGGTCCAGGCCAGGCTCATGCGGAAGGTCTTAAAGCCCATCTCGGCAAAGAGGGCGATGTCCTCCTTGTAGTGGTGATAGAAATCGATGCCGGTCTGCGCGGGGTAGTAATAGCCGTCCTCGAAGTCGAGCATCTTGCGCTGGCCGGAGACCACCGCATAGCGCTCGGGGCCGTGCGGCGCCACGTCCACGTTGGCCAGGCCGCGGCCATCCACGTCGTAAGCGCCCTCGCACTGGTTGGCAGCCGTCGCGCCGCCCCACAGGAAGTCTTTACGGAAAGCCATGCATCAATCCTTTCACACGCTGTTTGTCGTGGTTTCAGTATCCCCGTAAGCAGCGCGCTACTCAACGGCAACGACGCAGGCCGACACTTCTTTTCGCACACGGCGGCCCGGCAGCCGCCCCTGCCTGACACTTCCTGATACCGCCGCCCCAAACCACCACAAAGGGGACAGGCACCTTTGTGGTGGTTTGGGGCGGTTTGTCTCGATCTGTAACAGGTAGGCAGCCAAAACCGGGCTTGGTGTTACAGATCGAGATTTTCGGGCAGCCCCCCGCAGTTTGTCTAAATCTGTAACAGGTAGAGACGATTTAGCCCGCTAGATGTTACAAATCGAGACGGAAGATGCTAGTCACAGGCGATGTCGAGGTTCTTGCCGATGAGGCCCACGTAGCCGCCCTCGGCGGCCTTGGGGCTGTCGGCGTGGCAGAGAACCCATTTGTCGGCCTTCCAATAGCAGTAGCTGTCACCGGCGGTAGGCATGTCGGCCGCAGCCTCGGGGCGCGGGCCGTTGGTGCCCGCCGGCAGCGCCACCATCACCTGGAAGCCGCCGTCGTCGACCATGCAGGGCGTGTAGTGAAGCGTGGTGTTGAAGACTTCGACGACCGTACCCGCCGGCACGCGGAACGCCTTGACGCACGCGGTGTCGAGCTTGCCGTCCTCGATCTCCCAGCGATGCGCCACAAGCAGGATGAAGTCGCGGGCGCCCAGGTTGAATTCGCTGGCGCGGTGATACTCCAGGCAGTTGAGGCGCGTGTTGTGGCCGTTGCACCAGCCCAGCTGGAAGGGACGGCCGCCGTACATGAGAAAGCCCAGCTTATCGGCATCCTTGACGCCCTCGAGCTCCGGCGCACTTGCTACGTACTTGCTGCCCTCGGGAATGGGCGTGGCAGAGAGCGCCTCGAGCACGGGCGACGTGAGCTCGGACGGAACGTCATCCCAAACGTTGCCATAGGATTTGAACTCGGGATCGTTGACAGAATAGATATGCATGTTCACTCCTGTTCGTAAATGTGACTATACGAACATTCTAGAACAAACATGAGCGATTTTGAACGCTCGTCCCGACCACTCAATCAGAACCACCCTTAAAAAGGGTGGTTTGCTCTTAGGGTATAACCCACGGGCCCCGGGCTCGCGTCTAAAGGCGCGGGCCCGGACTTCGTCCAGGCCTAGTGCATCTTGACCCGTGGCGCGCCGGTCGAACCGGCGGG
>DBFVZT010000014.1:0-102121 GCA_048486575.1 Collinsella sp.
CAAGTACTTTACGCACATGGTGCTCAAGCTCGAGGACAAGTGCCGCCACATCGGCCGCAACCTCACGCTCGAGGCTACCTACAGCAAGCCGTCGGCCGAGCTCATTAACCTGTGGAACCATCAGGTCGAGATGAGCCCTCGTTACACGGCCCGCGCCGAGCTGATCTCCGAGCACGAGCCGCATCGCGCCGTCATGCTCGTCATGGCCGACCGCCTGAACGCCACCGTCCGTCGTATCACCGACACCATGTACCACAGCGCCGACGAGTTCCTGGATGACCTGCGCGTCGTCCAGCGTTCGCTGGCCGCCTGCGGTGCCGTCCGTGCTGCCTACGGCCCGGTCCAAACCATCATCTGGCAGGTCGAGTCCTTCGGCTTCCATATGGTCGAGATGGAGTTCCGTCAGCACTCCGTGGTGCATGCCCGCGCCCTTAAGGATATCCACGAGAACGGTATCCATGGCGACCTGCAGCCCATGACGCGCGAGGTCATCGATACCTTCCGCGCTATCGGCTCCATCCAAAAGCGCTACGGCAAGAAGATGGCGCACCGCTACATCATCTCGTTTACCAAGAGCGCTCAGCATGTGGCCGACGTCTTTGAGCTGGCGCACCTGTCCTTTGCACACGAGGAGGATGTCCCCGAGCTCGACGTGATCCCGTTGTTCGAGCAGCTCGAGGACCTCGAGGGCTGCGTCGACGTGCTCGATCAGATGCTTACGCTGCCCGTGGTGCAAAAGCGCCTTGCCCAGACCAACCGCCGCATGGAGGTCATGCTGGGCTATTCCGACTCTTCCAAGGATGCCGGTCCTACCACGGCCATGCTCGCGCTGCACTCCGCGCAGGAGCGCATCGCCAAGTGGGCAGAGAAGAACGATATCGACCTGGTGCTCATGCACGGTCGCGGCGGTGCCGTGGGCCGTGGCGGCGGCCCGGCCAACAAGGCCGTGCTGGCGCAGCCCAAGGGTTCGGTCAACTGCTTCTTTAAGCTTACCGAGCAGGGCGAAGTCATCTTTGCCCGTTACGGCAACCGCACGCTGGCTCAGCGCCATGTTGAGTCCGTTGCCGCCGCAACGCTTTTGCAGTCGGCCCCGAGTGTCGAGAAGACCAACACCGAGACCACGCAGAAGTTCTGGGATATGGCCGAGAAGCTCAACACTGCAAGCCACGAACGCTATCTGGACCTGCTGAACACCGAGGACTTTACACCGTGGTTCTCGACCGTGACGCCGCTGACCGAGGTCGGTCTGCTGCCGATCGGCTCGCGTCCCGCCAAGCGCGGTCTGGGCGCCAAGTCGCTCGATGACCTGCGTACCATCCCGTGGATCTTCAGCTGGAGCCAGGCGCGCATTAACCTGGCCGCTTGGTACGGTCTGGGCACCGCCTGCGAGCAGCTTGGCGATCTTGACCAGCTCAAGGCTGCCTACCAGGAGTGGCCGTTCTTCCGCACCTTTATCGACAACATCGAGATGTCGATTGCTAAGACCGATCAGCGCATCGCCAAGATGTATCTGCATCTGGGCGACCGCGATGATCTGTCCAAGAAGGTCTTTACCGAGATGCAGCTCACCCGTAAGTGGGTCCTTGCCATCGTCGGTGATGAATGGCCGCTGCAGCGTCGTCGCGTGCTCGGCTGCGCCGTTCGCGTGCGTAACCCCTACGTCGACGCCCTGTCCATCGCCCAGGTCCGCGCCCTTCGCGAGGTGCGTATGAACCAGGACGAGATGGCCGAGGAGAAGAAGGCCGAGTACATGAGCCTGATTCTTTCGACTGTGACTGGAGTTTCGGCAGGACTGCAGAACACGGGGTAATCGATAGCCCTGTAGTCGTCCGGGCCCGCCATCAGTTTACTTTTAGGCACGTCCTCGGACATGCAAGAAGCCCTCGCTGCGCACTTCGTGCGGCGAGGGCTTCTTGCGTCCTGCGGAGTGTGCCTAAAAGTAAACTAATGGCGGGCCCTGCGATGTCCGGTCTTCAGTGGATTACTGCTGGGGGAATAATGGCGCGCTTCGCGCGTTTTGGATGGGGTCTGTCCCGGCGGCGCGTTTGGCGCTTCGTGCCTCGCGCCTCATCGGTCGGGATTGAGATGCATTTGGCGCTTCCCGCCTTACGACTGTAGCGGCCGCGGTCCCAAGCGGGATCGCGGCCGTTTTGTTGAGGGTCAAATATGAACGTTGTGTTAATGAGTCGGTGAACGGTGGTGTTTTTCGGTGAGCGGCGTATCCTTCCAACGGTTTATCTAGTGTGTCAGTTGAAAGGAAGAGGGCGCTCGTCATTGTTTGAATGTGAACTGCCGTTTGACCACAAGACGTTGCATCTGGAGCTCGAGGATAAGAACTTCGCGGGTGTGATGGAAGGTCATCAAAACGAGTTTAAGACTACAAAATCTCAGGAAGAGCTGGTAGAGGAGTCACTTGCCAACCCTTATGGCTCGCCTTCGCTCGAGGAGCTTTGTGCTGGCAAGAAGGATATCGTCATCATTAGCTCCGACCATACGCGTCCCGTTCCCTCGCGTGTGACGATGCCTATTCTGCTGCATCACATCCACGCTGCCGCTCCTGAGGCACGTGTGCGCATCCTGGTCGCGACCGGCATGCATCGCCCCTCGACGCACGAGGAGCTTGTCAACAAGTACGGCGAGGAAATCGTTGCCAACGAGGAAATCGTTATGCACGTCGCGACTGACGACAGCATGATGAAAAAGATCGGCACCCTGCCTTCTGGTGGCGAGTGCATCATCAACAAGATTGCCGCCGATTGCGATCTGTTGCTTGCCGAGGGCTTTATCGAGCCGCACTTCTTTGCCGGTTTTTCCGGCAGCCGCAAGTCCGTGCTGCCCGGCATCGCCAGCTACAAGACCATCATGTACAACCACAACGGTCAGTTTGTGAATGATTCTCACTCGCGTGCCGGCAACCTGTGCCACAACCATGTGAGCGAGGACATGTTTGCTGCCGCCGAGATGGCTCACCTTGCCTTTGTGCTTAACGTGGTGCTCAACGGCAAGCACGAGGTCATCGGCTCCTTTGCCGGCGACATTCACAAGGCGCACGAGGCCGGCTGTGAGTTCGTGAAGAGCCTTGCCGGCGTTGAGCCCGTTGAGTGTGAGATTGCCATCACCACCAACGGCGGCTACCCGCTCGACCAGAACATCTACCAGGCCGTGAAGGGCATGTGCTCTGCCGAGGCTACGCTTCCCGAGGGCGGTGTAATCATCGACGTCGCCGGCTGTGCCGACGGTCACGGTGGCGAGGGCTTCTATCACAACATCGCCGACAATGATCCGGCAGAGTTTGAGCGCGCCTGCATCGACCGTCCTAAGGACGAGACCCTGCCCGACCAGTGGACGAGCCAGATCTTTGCCCGCATCCTGGCGCATCACCCTGTGATCATGGTTACCGACCTGTGCGATCACCAGATGATCAAGGATATGCACATGACGCCGGTCAACACTCTCGATGAGGCGCTCAAGCTCGCCTTTGAGATGAAGGGTGCCGATGCCAGGGTGGCCGTCATTCCCGATGGCCTGGGCGTTGTCGTCGCTCAGCACTAGTACGCGGCCTAAACGAATCGTTTATAACCGACAAGAAAGATAAGGTTTTATGCTTACCAAACTCCTCTGCGAATTCGGCGCAACGGCCCTCATGATCATCTTTGGCGTGGGCGTGCACTGCGATACCGTGCTCAAGGGCACCAAGTATCAGGGCTCCGGCCATATGTTTGCCATTACCACTTGGTCTTTTGGCATCTCGGTCTGCCTGTTTGTCTTTGGCGGCGCCGTGTGCATGAACCCGGCTATGGTGCTTGCCCAGTGCATCGTCGGCCTGGTGCCGTGGAGCAGCTGCATCCCCTTCATGATTGCCGATATGCTCGGCGGCTTTGTGGGCGCCGTGATCGCGTGGTTGATGTATGCCGATGAGTTCAAGGCTTCCGAGGGCGTCGTCGATCCCATTGCCCAGCGCAACATCTTCTCGACCAACCCCACCACCGAGGGCACGAACTATGCCCGCAACTTCTTCTGTGAGGCTATCTGCACCTTTGTGTTCATCAGCGCCATTCTCGCTGCCGCTAGCCGCGCCGGCGAGAACGTCCTGATGCTCGCTATCTGCGTCGGCCTGATCGTTTGGGCTGTTGGCATGGGCATGGGCGGCATCACCGGCTTCGCCATGAACCAGGCCCGTGACCTTGGTCCTCGCATGGCCTATCAGGTGCTGCCGATCAAGAACAAGGCTGACAACAACTGGAAGTACGGCCTGCTCGTTCCTGGCATTGCTCCGTTTGTCGGTGCCGCTCTGGCCGCGCTGTTTGTGCACGGTTTCTTGGGCATGTTCTAGTCTGAGGCTACATAGTTGTCCGCTGGCCGCATGGGGTAACTTCCCAGCGCGTCCTCGGACATGCAACCCAATATATATCTGAATTTGGATGGGAGGGGCTTGTTGCTGGTAGGGGCGTTGGGCTTCTGTCGACACTTTGGGATGGATTGTGCTTTGGGTTGGGACGGCGCTTTGAGATGAGGTCGGAACTTTGGGATGAGGGGTTTACTCAGTTGAAGAGAGGCTTAATGGCTGATAGGTAGTCTTTGGCTACGTCGGCTTTGGCTGCTTGGAAGTTGTGCCAGGCCCACCATTGGACCATTCCTACGAAGCTTGAGGCTATGTGGTGTAGTAAGAAGCTGCGGTCCATGGTGGCGGCGGGGCCTGCGGGGTCGACGGGGACGGTTTCGGCTGCGCGCGACATGATGGTCTTGCGGAGGCAGTCGGCGAAGACGCGTGAGCCGGCGCCGGCTACGAGGGCTCGAACGCCTTGGCGGCGCTCCCAGAGGTTGTTGAGGATATGCTCGACCTGCACGAGTGAGTCGTCGAGCGGCGTACCATCGTCGTCGAGGGCGTGGGTGCAGATGTTGCTCACGAGCTCGGACAGTAGGTCGTCTTTGCTCTTAAAGAGGCCGTAGAATGTCGCGCGGCCTACGTGAGCGCGCGCGATGATGTCGCCGACGGTAATCTTGCCGTAGTCCTCTTCGCGTAGGAGTTCGGAGAACGCCGCGACGATGGCGGCGCGGCTTTTTGTCTTGCGGGCGTCCATGGCTATGCGTCCGCGTGAACAAGCAGGCAGCGGAGCGTACCGGAGCAACCCTCGTAGGGGCGTTTGCCGGCGCCGTAGCCGACGGCTTTGATGCGGTAGCGGGCCGGTAGGTGCTCGGACGTGCGCAGTGCGGCGACGATGGCGGCGCCCGTGGGCGTCACGAGCTCGCCGGCGACCGGTGCGGGCGTGAGGGCGATATTGCCTGCTTGGCATAGGTTGACGACGGCGGGCACCGGGATGGGCATAAGGCCGTGGGCACAGTGGATGGTGCCGTGACCCTCGGAGAGCGACTCGACGACAATGTCCTCGATACCCAGGTCATCGAGACAGATGGCGACCGAGCAGACGTCGACGATGGAGTCGACGGCGCCTACCTCGTGGAACATGACGGTCTCGAGCGTTTTGCCGTGGGCCTTGGCCTCGGCGGCGGCGAGCGTGGTAAAGATGGCGAGCGCGCGACGCTTGGCGCCATCGCTTAGCTGCGAGCCATCGATGATGGCGATGACGTCGGCTAGCGAGCGGTGATGATGGTGGTGGGTGTGGTGATGATCCTCGTGCTCATGGGCGTGGCCCTCATGGTCATGCTCGTGGCAGTGCTTGCGTTCGTGCTCGTCATGATCATGATGGTGGTGCTCATGCTCGTGCGTGTGCTCGGCAGTAGCTTCATTGCCATAGAGCCAGGCCATGTCGTGGTCGTGATTCTCAAGTTCGCTGGCGAGCTGAACATCGAAGTCACAAGCATCGATGCCGTGCTTGCTCACGCGCGTCACGGCAATCTCAAAGCCGTCGACCGGAAGCGTGGCGAGCTGCTCGCGTAGATGCTCCTCGCTGGCGCCCAGGTCGAGCAGGGCCGCGACGGTCATGTCGCCGCTGATGCCCGAGGTGCCGTCGATGATAAGCGCGTGCTGATGGTTGGACATGAAATGCTCCTTAGCGGGCGCAGGACGTGCCGGCGCTCAGATGATTGATAAGACTTGCCTGGTAGGCGGCTCCAAAGCCGTTGTCGATGTTGACGACCGAAACGCCGCTGGCGCAGGAGTTGAGCATGGCGAGTAGCGCGGCTACGCCGCCAAAGCTCGCACCATAGCCCACGCTGGTGGGGACGGCGATGACCGGACAGCTCACAAGGCCTCCGATTACGCTCGCCAGGGCGCCTTCCATGCCGGCGATGGCGATGACCACCTGCGCCTGGGCAAGTTCCTCAGCATGAGCGAGCAGGCGGTGCAGGCCGGCGACACCCACGTCGTAGAGGCGATCGACCTCGTTGCCGTAGAACTCGGCCGTCAGTGCCGCCTCTTCGGCGACGGGCAGGTCGCTCGTGCCGGCGCAGGCGACGACAACGCGTCCGTTGCCGGTGGGGGAGGGCTTGCCACCCACCAGGGCGAGCTGGGCGTCCGGGACATATCCCAGGTCGATGTCGTTGTCGAGAAGCTCAGCGGTGCGCGCGGCTTTTTCGGTATCCAGGCGCGTGACCAGGATGCGCTCCTGGCCGGCATCGAGTAATGCTTTGATAATGGCGGCAATTTGCTCGGCGGTTTTACCGGCGCCGTAGACAACCTCGCCGGCTCCCTGGCGCACTCCGCGCGAAAGATCGAGCTGCGCAAAGCCCAAATCGGCGGTCGGAGCCGTCTGGATGCGCGTGAGGGCGACTGCCGGGGTGACTGCTCCGCCGGCAACATCGCTCAGCAGCTGCTCTAGATCTCGCTTATCCATATATGTTCCCTTCGACGGCGCAAAGTCTAGCACTCAAAGGGTATGTTTCCGAACACTAAGACAAAATTGTTCGGAAACTATAGGACAGACTGATTCAATTGTTGGGCGAACTTGCTAGTCGCGCAGGATGATGTCCATGGCGAGCATCAGGTTGCGCTCGTCGATGACAAACGGGGCGGCTTCGCGCGTCTTGGGCTTGGCGCAAAACGCGATGCCCGTACCCGCGGCCTGAATCATGGGGATGTCGTTGGCGCCGTCGCCGATCGCGACGGTGTGGGCCATGTCGACACCGCACTCAACTGCCCAATCCAGCAGCTGGATGAGCTTGGATTCCTTGGTCACAATGTTTGCCGCCAGCTTGCCGGTGAGCTTGCCGTCCACGACCTCCAGGTGGTTAGCGAGGCAAAAGTCGATGCCCGCGGCGGCCACGATCTTGTCAGCGACCTCGTGAAAGCCGCCGCTTACCACGCCGACCTTCCAGCCCTTGCTGTGCGCCGAGCGCACAAGCTCCAGCGCGCCGGGGGTAAACGTCACGCGCTCAAAGGTGCGTTCGAACACGCTCTCATCCAAGCCGGCAAGCAGCCCCACGCGCTCCTCAAGCGCCTGCTTAAAGTCGAGCTCGCCGCGCATGGCACGCTCGGTGATCTGCGCTACTTGCTCTCCCACGCCGGCTTCCTCGCCCAACAGGTCGATGACTTCCTGGTTGATGAGCGTGGAGTCGATATCCATAACGATGAGGCGTGCAGTCATGACGGGCCTTTCCGGGTGCTGTTTTATTGGGGCATATTGTCGCACGTGACGCGTACGGGCGGGTGCCGCAGTGCGTCAATTGTTTCGTCTCCGTCAAGTCTTTGGGCAGGAGCTACTTTTTCGCGGTACATCGGCACAGGTGCGATAAGATAGAACGCCATGTCTGGCTGCGCGGTTTACGCAGGCTGGGCAAATCTGTACGACGCCGCCCGGAACGACACGGGGCGGCACAGATCCATAAAGGAGGATCACTGGTATGAGCCAGACCCGTCCCATCGACGAGCATTCCATGCACACCCGTACCTGCGGCGAGCTTCGCCGCGAGAACGTGGGCGAAGAGGTTACCCTCACCGGTTGGGTGAGCCGTCGCCGCGATCACGGCGGCCTCATCTTCTGCGACCTTCGTGACCGCGAGGGCATTACGCAGCTCACCTTCGACCCCGAGCACTCCGACGGCGATGCCTTTAAGATCGCCGAGACCATGCGTCCCGAGTGGCCCATCAAGATCCACGGCGTCGTGCGCGCCCGTGGCGAGGAGACCACTAACGCCAAGCTCGCGACCGGCGAGATCGAGGTTCTGACCGATCACGCCGAGGTGCTCAACACCTCCGTCACCCCGCCGTTCCAGATCGAGGACGGCATCGAGACCAGCGAGGACACCCGTCTGCGCTATCGCTATCTGGACCTCCGCCGTCCCGAGATGATGGCCAACCTCAAGCTGCGCTCCGACTTTACCTTCGCTATCCGCGAGGCGCTGCACAACCGTGAGTTCATGGAGGTCGAGACGCCCTCCCTGTTCAAGTCCACGCCCGAGGGCGCTCGCGACTTCATCGTCCCCAGCCGCATCCAGCCGGGCAACTTCTACGCCCTGCCGCAGTCCCCGCAGCTCCTGAAGCAGCTGCTCATGGTCGGTGGCGTCGAGCGCTACTACCAGGTCGCCAAGTGCTTCCGCGACGAGGACCTGCGCGCCGACCGTCAGCCCGAGTTCACCCAGGTCGATATCGAGATGTCCTTCGTGGACCAGAACGACGTCATGAGTGCGCTCGAAGAGGTCCTGTCCGATGCCTTCGGCCGCATGGGTGTCGAGATGCCCACGCCGCTGCGTCGCATGAACTACTGGGAGGCCATGGACACCTATGGCTCCGACAAGCCCGATACCCGCTATGGCATGCACCTGGTCGACCTGACCGACATCTTTGCCAACTCCAAGTTCAAGGTCTTTGCGACTGCCGCAAACGAGGAGGGCTCCGTCGTCAAGGCCATCAACGCCAAGGGCGCCGGTGCCTGGGCACGTGCCAAGATCGATAAGCTCGCCGGCGTGGCCTCCACGTTTGGCGCCAAGGGCCTGGCCTGGATCGCCTTCCGCGAGGACGGCTCCATCAACAGCCCCATCGTCAAGTTCTTCTCGGACGAGGAGATGGCCGCTCTGCGTGAGCGTATGGACGTCGAGCCCGGCGACCTTGTGATGTTCGCCGCCGGTCCGCGCCTGCTCTCTGACGAGATCCTGGGCGGCATGCGCTCGCACATGGCCAACGCCCTCGAGATTAAGCGCGAGGGCCACGACTTCCTGTGGGTCGTCAACTTCCCGCTGTTCCACTGGGATGAGGACCGCAAGGCTTACGCTGCCGAGCACCAGCCCTTCACCCTGCCGACCGAGACCGACATCGCCAAGATCGAGGCCGATCCCCTGGCAGCCGGCTCGTGCACCTACGACTTTGTCATGGATGGCTTTGAGGCCGGCGGCGGCGGTATGCGTATCCACAACGCCGAGATGCAGATGTCCATGCTCAAGCTCCTGGGCTTTACCGAGGAGCGCGCCGAGTCGCAGTTCGGCTTCCTCATGGAGGCGCTCAAGTTTGGTGCGCCCCCGATGGGCGGTTTTGCTCTGGGCCTGGACCGCGTGTGCATGCTGCTCACCGGTTCCGACTCCATCCGCGACGTCATGGCGTTCCCCAAGACGGCCAGCGGCTCCGACCTTATGTCGGGTGCTCCGAGTGCCGTTTCCGGCGCCCAGCTCAAGGACGTCAGCCTGCGCCTGATGTAGGCGAGCGGCTATATATTGCTTGCAACGAGGGAAGGACGCGTGCCTTCCCTCGTTTTTTATACGCCGAGATCGTGAGGGCATGGGATGACCAGGCGTCGCGGAAAGCGCGTCCCGGAATCTGCGTCCGGAATGGGTCGCGCTTTCCCAAAGGGGTCCTCTGGGAAAGCGCGACCCAGAATTCGGCAAAATAATGGGGCACAGTTTCCGGTTGAGCTGTCTAACGGAAACTGTGCCCCAGAATGAGCGCTCAAAACGGGGCAGGCTTTCCGTAACAACTGTCTGGCGGAAAGCCTGCCCCAGTTTCTTATAGCGAGTCTCTCTGGATCAGCTGCATGTGCATCACGGAGGTGGTGGGCTCGGCACCCTTGATCATGTCGAGCGCAATGTTGGCGGCCATGTGGCCTTCTTCGCGCAGGGGCTGGCGGACGGTCGTGAGCGCGGGGACGCAGCGCGTCGCAATCTCGTGATCGTCGAAGCCGACGACAGAAATATCCGCCGGAACGGATAGGCCTGCCTCGTTGAGTGCGGTGATGACGCCAGCCGCGATACGGTCCGATCCGCAGAGCACGCCATCGAAAGCAATCTCGCGCGCGAGGATCTGGTGCATGGCCTGATAGCCGTCTCCGTTGTTCCAGCCGGTATAGATAACGTTTGCGTCTGGGAGGTCTTCGCCCAAGACGGCGCGGTAGCCGCGCAGGCGGTCGACAACGGCGGGGTTGTCTTGCGGTCCCAACACGGCGACGATATCTTTGCGCCCTCGCTCCTTCATAGCGAGCGCTGCAAAGCGTCCGCCCTCTTCGTCGTCAGAGTAGACCGTCGAGAACACATCGCGATAGGGGTGACCCTCGAGCTGGCCGCACAACACGGTAGGTACGCCCAGCTCGCGCAGCACCTCGAGCAGCTCGCTGCCCTTGTAGGGGGAGACGTCGATCACGGCGTCGAACGAGCGGCGCTCAAAGTGCTCGCGTGCGCGGTTGCGCTCATGCGTAGAAGACGCCTGCAAGATAACGGGCAGATAGGACGACTCCGACAGTTCCTCGGTAATGCCGCTCAAAAACTCGCTATAGGTGGGGTCGCTGAAGAGTTCACTCAGGGGCTCGGTCACGAGCACGGCGATGATTTCCGTGCGCCCGACAGCGAGCGCTCGGCCACGAGCGTTGGGGACAAAATTGACTTCCTTGGCCGCCGCGCGGACGCGCTTTTTGGTTTCCTCGCTAATGCGGGGCGAATCGTTGAGAGCGCGCGATGCCGTGGAGCGCGACACGCCGGCAGCTGCGGCAACCTCGGCAAGCGTAGGTGCGGTGCGAACTGGTTGGGTCATGGCGTCTCCTGGAGAATGCGGTCGATGTTGTCGCTGATACGGGTTGGTGCGGATACAGCTTACTATAGTGCGCCTGAACAGCGTTCATGGTATCCGGTGACCGGTGTCGTTTTGCAACCAAGCCACAATCGAATACGTCTCGTGTGGGTGAGATATCAGCGGGCGTGGTGGTTGCCTACGAGCTTAAGAACGATGTCTTGCGCTGAGTGTCGATACTCAGGGTGACATAAGTGTCCCGGTTGTACAACCGGCTGCACCGTTAACCCGACCAAATCGACCGTTCAGCGGACAACCGGTTGCACAGTTTTTTGCATCGACCGTAAGATAAGGACAACCGGTTGCACAAGAATCACTACGATGACGAAGGAGCATCACCATGGACGCCATTAACGATTGGGAAAACCAAGCGCTCACCCACAGGAACCGCCTGGCACCCCATGCGTACTTCATGGGTTACGAGACCGCCGATCTCGCCGCTACGTACAGCCGCGAGCTGTCGCGCGGGTTTGTCCAGCTGTCCGGCTCGTGGCAGTTCCGCCTCTTTGAGGGGCCTGCTGCCGTCTCTAACGAGGAGCTTTCCACGTACGAGCCCGAGTGGGATCACGTGGAGGTTCCGCACCTGTGGCAGGTGGATGGTTATGGCAACCTTGCCTACACCGACGAGGGTTTCCCGTTCCCGGTGGATCAGCCGTTCGTTCCCTCTGACGATCCCACGGGCGTGTACCAGCGCATCGTCAATCTTCCCGCCGTGCCTGCCGGCGCTCGCGAGATCATTCGCTTTGACGGCATCGAGAGCTATGGCGAGCTGTACGTCAACGGCAAGTTTATCGGCATGACCAAGGGCTCGCGCCTGTCTGCCGAGTTCGACGTGACCGACGCGCTTGTCGAGGGCGACAACCTGTTTGCGGTCAAGGTTCTGCAGTACAGCGATGGTAGCTATATCGAGGACCAAGACATGTGGTGGGCATCGGGCATCTTCCGCGATGTGTACCTTATGCAGCGTCCCGCCGCACACCTGGTCGACTTTAGGTTCCGCACGCACCGCGAGGGCGATGCCGCTCTGATTACGCTCGATACGGTGGCCGAGGGCGCTTCCCGCGTCGTGTTTACGCTCAGCGATGGCGAGAACGTGGTGGCTACGGGCGAGTGCGTCGACGGCCATGCCGAGTGCAGCGTGACCGATGCCCACTTCTGGAATCCCGAGGACCCCTTCCTCTATGACCTTACGTTTGAGGTCTACGACGGTGACCAGGTCAGCGAGTACGTCCCGCATCGCCAGGGTCTTGCCGAGGTGACGGTCGAGGGCAATCATATCTACCTCAACGGCACTTACTTTAAGATGCATGGCGTCAACCGCCACGATCACGACGATCACAAGGGCCGCGCCGTGGGCCTCGATCGCATGCGCCGCGACCTGGAGCTCATGAAGCAGCACAACATCAACGCGGTGCGCACGTCCCATTACGCCAACGACCCGCGCTTTTACGAGCTGTGCGACGAGTATGGCATCATGCTGGTCGCCGAGACCGATATGGAGAGCCACGGCTTCGAGAATATCGGCAATATCGCCCTGGTCACCGACGACCCGGCATGGGAGCCGGCCTACGTCGACCGCATCGAGCGCCTGGTGATGCAGGAGCGCAACCACGCCTGCATCATTATGTGGTCGATGGGCAACGAGAGCGGCTATGGCTGCAACATCCGCGCGATGTACGCCAAGGCTCACGAGCTCGATGGTCGCCCGGTCCATTACGAGGAGGACCGCAACGCCGATACCGTCGACGTTATCTCCACCATGTACTCCCGCGTGTCGCAGATGAACGACTTTGGTGAGCATCCATTCCCCAAGCCGCGCATCAACTGCGAGTACGGTCACTCCATGGGCAACGGCCCCGGAGGCCTGTCCGAGTATCAGGAGGTCTTCGATCGCTGGGATTGCATCCAAGGCCAGTTTATCTGGGAATGGTGCGACCACGGTCTGGCTGCTGTGACCGAGGACGGCGTTGCCTACGATATGTATGGTGGCGACAACGGCGATTACCCCAACAACAGTAACTTCTGCATCGATGGCATGGTGTTCCCTTGGCAGCAGCCGAGCCCGGGCCTCACTGAGTATGGTCAGGTCATCTGCCCGGTTCGCATGGCTTACGATGCCGAGGCGGGCGAGCTGACCGTCACCAACAAGCGTTGGTTTACCACCCTTGAGGATGTCTGCCTGTCGGCGGAGACCCTGGTGGACGGCGACGTGGTCTGCCGCAAGACGCTCATGCCCGGCGAGGTTGCCCCCGGCGAGTCCGTCCAGCTGCCACTGGTAATTCGCGAGGCTGCAGTGGGCGAGACCCTGCTGACCGTGCATGCCTACACCATGGCGGCTCACGCCTGGTGCGAGCCGATGTTCCAGTTGGGCGCAAGCCAGTTTGCCATCGCCAACCACCCGGCACCGGCCATCGCCGCCCCCGCTCGTCCTGAGCTTACGGTCGAGGAGACCGAGCAGGAAATCCGCATTCACTCCCTCAACGGTGAGCTGACCTTCAGCAAGGTCAACGGTACCGTGAGCGAGTGGAAGGCATCCGGCCGCGACGTCATGGCCTCTGGTCCCCAGGTTGGTTTTTGGCATCCGCTCGTCGATAACCATGCGCAGGAGTATGACTCACTGTGGAAGGACAACTTCATCGATGTGATGCAGACGTCTACCCGCAAGGTTTCTTGGAAGCAGGATGGCAATGCGGTCGTCGTGACCGTGAGCCAGCGTATCGCTCCTCCCGTCCGCGCGTTCGGCATGCGCGTCGAGCTCGTCTACACCGTGCTTCCGAGCGGTCGTGTCGACCTCAAGGTTTCCGGCGAGCCCTATGGCGATTACTCGGATATCATCCCGCGCATCGGCATCTCCTTCGAAGTCCCCGGTTGCGATCGTGCCGTCGAGTGGTATGGCCACGGCCCGGGCGAGAACTATCCGGACTCGCTGCGCGCCAACCCGGTCGGTCATTACCGCACCACAGTCGACGACATGTTTACGCCCTACGTTATGCCTCAGGACTGTGCCAACCGCGAGGGTATCCGCTGGGTTGCCCTGCGCTCTAGCCACGGTGACGGTCTGGTCGTGACACGTCCGAGCGACGCCGCTTCCAACCCGTTCTCGTTCTCGGCATGGCCCTATAGCTGCGAGGCCATCGATAACGCCAAGCACGTCTACGACCTTGTTCCGGGCGACACGGTCACGGTCAACATCAACGACCAGTTGCTCGGCCTTGGTTCGAACTCTTGGGGTTCCGAGGTGCTCGATTCCTACCGCACCCGTTTTGAGAGCTTCAGCTTTGAGGTGTCCCTGCGACCGCTGACGTCTGCCGATCTGGCTCAGGCGCTGGCACCCATTAAGGAGGCATAAGCCATGCATGTCTTTAACTCGCGTGCCGATTTCGACGCTCAGATGAAGTCCGTCAAGAAGTGGATGCGCACCGGCCAGGCGCTCGATGGTGTTGCTGACCTGCAGCACGACGTGGCTTACTCCATCGGCGACTCGTTGGTGTACTGGTGGGTTTATGCCCGCGAGGCCGCTACCGCCGATCTGGTCGGTCACCGTCGCTATCATGCCGTGCTCGCCCCGCTCGACGGCGACCTGACTGTCGAGGTTGCCCCCAAGGCAGGCCTCACCTGCACCCGCGCCTACAGCGATATCGATGATCGCGAGCGCTTTGAGGGTACGGGGGAGACTGTGACGATTCCCGCCGGCGGCGTTGCTGTCGTCGAGATCGACGAGGCCTACCGTGTCGTGGCTGATGCCGCGGATCCCCGCGTCGTGGTACTGCACGTGACGGTTGAAGGATATTCCTTCCCCAACAAGTAGTATTCGTCCGCCTGGACGTTTGCTTCGCGCCGTTAAGGGGGATGGCTTTGTTGACTCCCTTTTCCCCATTCCCCTTAGCAGGTGCACCGTCCGTGTTTGCACTTGCAGCTCGGACGGGTTTAGATGACATTTAATAGATGATTGGGAGGGCTTATGAGCTCTGAAAAACGAGGAACGATTGGTTCGTTCGCTCTGCTGGGCATGACGGTCGCCGCCGTGTTCGGTATCAAGAACATCATCAACAACAACGCGGCCATCGGCTTGGCAGCTGCGCCGTCGTTCTTCTTCGCCACGCTTTTGTACTTTGTCCCCTATACCTTGGTTACCGCCGAGTTCGTCGGCCTCAACAAGGACTCCGAGTCTGGCGTGTACGCATGGGTTAAGACCTCGATGGGTGGTCGCTGGGCGTTCCTGACGGCATTTAGCTACTGGTTCGTTAACCTGTTCTTCTTTGCGTCCGTCCTGCCCAACGTCATCATCTACGCGAGCTACGTGTTCTTTGGTGCCAACGCCGAGCTTTCGCAGCTGTGGATCACCATTATCGAGATCGTCGTCTTTGCTATCGCCACGTGGGTTTCGACCAAGGGCGCTAAGTGGATCGGCTCCATTTCCTCCTTCGGTTCGACCGCGGCTCTCGGCCTGACCGCCGTGTTCATCCTGCTGTCCCTGGCTGCTGCCTTTGGCGGCGTTGAGTTCGCTACGGCTCCTACTCCCGCCAACATGGCTCCCGACATGAGCAACTTCGCAACTGCGTGGGGCTTCTTCGGTACGCTTGCCTGGATCATCCAGGGCGTTGGCGGCGCTGAGTCTGTCGGCGTGTTCCTTAACGACCTTAAGGGTGGCGTCAAGGCCTTCGTGCGCACCGTCGTTATCGCCGGCCTGACCATCGGCCTTCTGTATGCAGGCGCTTCGCTGCTGGTTAACCTGTTCATCCCCGAGGGCGGCGTTGCCATCTCCACCGGCATCTTCGACGTGTTCGGCGCTGTCTTTGCCCACTTTGGCATTCCTATGGAAGTGTCCACGCGCGTCATCGGCTTGATCCTTCTCGCCGCTACGCTGGGTTCCCTCATGATGTGGACCTCCGCTCCCATCAAGGTCTTCTTCACCGAGATCCCCAAGGGCGTCTTTGGTAGCAAGATCGTCGAGCTCAACGAGCACGGCATTCCTGCCCGCGCTGCCTGGCTGCAGTTCGCCATCGTCGTCCCCATCCTGATCATCCCGGCCCTGGGCTCTGGTAACCTCGACGACCTGCTCATGATTGTCACCAACATGACGGCTGCCACCGCTCTGCTCCCGCCGCTGCTGATTCTGCTTGCCTACTTTATGCTGCGCAAGAACTTCGATGCTGCTCCCCGTGGCTTCCGCATGGGCTCGCGCAGCTTTGGCCTGGTCGTTGCCGCATTCCTGCTTGTGGTCTTCTGCTTCGTGCTTATCTGCGGCACCATTCCGCTCGATCAGCCGCTGTGGCTGACGCTGGTCTACAACGTTGGCGGCGTGGTTGTCTTCCTGGGCCTTGCCGTGATGTGGTACAACCGCTACATTAACCGCCTGCGCGAGACCGATCCCGAGGCCGCCGAGAACGAGCTTCGCCCCTCCGTCCTCGACATGATGGAGTAGCGGCTAGGATTAATCTACGGCTGTGGAATAAATCGATTCCCTTTTCTAGGGAGGGGCCTTACGAGGCCCCTCCTTTTGTGTTTTGGGGCATGGATTTTGGACTCTGTGGGCAAAAAATGCCAAATATGAGTACTGTTGCAAGAGAGGTGTCATATTTTTCGGCCTGCTCTGAGCGAAAATGGGCTCTAAATCAATTTATCTAACCCCCTTTAAAGGGCGTTTGACGGCTTTCAACCTCTTCGAATCGCTCAAATTAGGCAATTTGCTCTCGATTTTGCTGCTACTAAATTGGTGACAGTACTCATATTTGCCACTTTTTGCCCACGGGGTATCCGGAGGGGCCCTCGGCAGGCATCTAACGCTACAATAACTACCACGTGGCTGGGTTTGCCGGCCGAATGTGCGATGCCGCGGGAGGGGACATGGTCGAGTTTACAAAGACGATTAAAGATCCGTTGGGATTGCATGCCCGCCCGGTTGCGCTGCTTTATGACATTATCGCCAAGCATCGTAGTGACGTGTCGGTTTCGATTGGCAATCGTCATGTCGATGGCCGCGACGTTATAGGGCTCATGGCACTCTGTGGCGAATGTGGCGAGGACATCGTGTTCCGCGTTTCGGGCGTGGATGAGGCCTCCTGTGTCACATCGATCAGAAATCTCTCGCTCTAAGCATGATAGGGCGCGGTAAAGGATGGTTCTTTGCCGCGCCTTTTTGTTTCGTATAGGAAACTTTTTCGAAATCTGAATGGGGACCCTTTCCAAAAAGTTAACCACGTGCTAGTTTACTAAAGCGAACATAGACGTGGTTAACTTTTATCGCGTCGATGTTGAGGACGAACTGACGTTAGGAGCCACTCATGTCTTGCGGACCGCAGATGCCGGCCATGCCGCTTTCAATGGTAAAAGCGGGCGAAACCGTGCGCGTGTCTCGTGTAAAGGGCAATGAGGACATGAAGCACCACCTCAAGGACCTCGGCTTTGTCGAGGGCAACGAAATCCACGTGGTGAGCTCGAGTGGCGCCAATATCATCGTCACGGTGCTGGGCGCACGCTTTGGCATCGATTCCAAGGTTGCCATGCACATCATGACCGTCGGTTAGTCCGCAGCATTTCATAAAAACCGAAAGGGGGACAAGAGGATGAAGACGTTGGGTGACGTTAAGGTGGGCGAGAGCTCTACCATCGTCAAGCTTCACGGCGAGGGCGCGCTTCGCCGTCACCTTATGGACCTGGGCCTCATCAAGGGCACTTCGTTCAAGGTCGTTAAGGTTGCACCGCTCGGAGATCCGGTCGAGATCAACGTGCGCGGCTACGAGCTTTCCATCCGCAAGGAGGAGGCTGCCGTCGTCGAGGTCCAGTAAGGGCCCGCGGCAACTATTTATGCAGATAAAGTTAGGTTTTTCTAACTTAAACTTGCAATGTTGAAGCACATTATCCAGCCCGTGCGGAGAAAGCAGCGCGGGCACACAAGGAAGAAGGATTGAATGGCGGATTCTCAGATCCATGTCGCGCTGGCGGGTAACCCCAACTGCGGCAAGACCACGCTTTTCAACCTGATCACCGGCGCCAACGGCTACGTTGGCAACTGGCCCGGCGTCACGGTTGAGAAAAAGGAAGCCAAGCTCCTGAGTGACAAGAACGTCACGATTACAGACCTCCCCGGCATCTACTCGCTTTCCCCCTACAGCCCCGAGGAGCAGTGCTCGCGCGACTACCTCATGAGCGGCGAGCCCGATGTCGTTGTCCAGGTGGTCGATGCCACCAACCTCGAGCGCAACCTGTACCTGGCGCTTCAGGTTATCGAGACCGGCCTGCCCGTGGTCGTCGCCCTCAACATGGCCGACCTGGTCGAGAAGAACGGCGACAAGATCGACACGGACAAGCTTTCCAAGAAGCTCGGTTGCCCGGTCATGATGATCTCGGCCCTTAAAAACAAGGGTATCAAGGAGCTGTTCGAGCAGGTCAAGAAGTCTGCTGCTTCCAAGGGCCAGGTGCCGGAGCACAAGTTCGATTCCTCCATCGAGGACGTTCTGGACCACATCGAGAACAACCTGCCGGCGAGCGTTCCCGCCAACAAGCGTCGCTACTACGCTGTCAAGCTGTTTGAGCGCGACGCGGACGCCTGCAAGCTCATCAACCTCACCAAGGAGAAGGCCGCTCGCGTCGAGCAGCTGGTCGCCCAGTGCGAGCAGGATTGCGACGACGACGCCGAGTCCATCATCACCGGCGAGCGCTATGGCGTGATTGCCCACATTATCGACGAGTGCATGACCAAGGCTCCGGCCAAGATGAGCACCTCCGAGAAGATCGACCGCGTGGTTACCAACCGTATCCTGGGCCTGCCGATCTTTGTGGTCATCATGTTCTGCGTGTACTACATCGCCGTTTCCACCCTGGGCGGCACGGTGACCGACTTCACCAACGACCAGCTCTTCGGCACCGACGGCTGGTACGTGCTCGGTCAGGGTCGCGACGCCTATGACGCAGCTGTTGAGGCTGCGGGCGACAACGCCGACTCGGTCGATCCAGCACAGTACGGCCCCTATGTCCCGGGTATCACCACCGCGGTGCATGACGCTCTCGTGGCGGGCGGTACCGAGGACGGTGGCCTCGTCGATTCGCTGGTCTGCGACGGCATCGTGGCTGGCATCGGCGCCATCATGGGCTTCGTCCCGCAGATGTTCCTGCTCTTTGTGATGCTGTCCTTCCTGGAGGACTGCGGCTACATGGCCCGCGTCGCCTTCATCATGGACCGCGTGTTCCGCCGCTTTGGCCTGTCCGGTAAGTCCTTTATCCCCATGCTCGTGTCCTCGGGCTGCGGCGTCCCCGGCGTCATGGCCACCAAGACCATCGAGAACGAGAAGGACCGCCGCATGACGGTCATGACCACCACGTTTATTCCCTGCGGTGCCAAGCTGCCGATCATCGCCCTGCTCATGGGTTCCATCATCGGCGATTCTTCCACCACCGCCGCATGGATCAGCCCGCTGTTCTACTTCTTGGGCGTCTTTGCCGTCATCGCCTCGGGCCTCATGCTCAAGAAGACCAAGCTCTTCGCCGGTCGCCCGACGCCGTTCGTTATGGAGCTTCCCGCCTATCACTTCCCGGCAATCCGCTCTTGGGCGCTGCATGTATGGGAGCGCTGCTGGGCCTTTATCAAGAAGGCCGGCACGGTCATCTTTGCGTCCACCGTCGTCGTTTGGTTCCTCTCCAACTTTGGTAGCTACAACGGCGCCTTTGGCTACCTGCCTTCCATGGAGGGCATCCCCGAGGAGTTCATGGATTACTCCGTGCTTGCCATGTTCGGCAACCTGGTCGCTTGGATCTTCGCCCCGCTCGGCTTTAGCACCTGGCAGGCCACCGCACTGACCGTCTCGGGTCTCGTTGCCAAGGAGAACGTTGTCGCCACCGCCGGCTCGCTGCTGTCCGTTGCCGACGCCGGCGAGACCGACCCGAGCCTGTGGACCGCGTTTGCGGCTATGTTCCCGACCATGGGCGCTTGCGTCGCCTTTGGTGCCTTCAACCTGCTGTGCGCTCCGTGCTTTGCCGCTATCGGCACCATCCGTAACCAGATGAACTCCGGTAAGTGGACCGCGATTGCCATCGGCTACGAGTGTGCCTTTGCTTGGGTCATCGGCCTGTTCATCAACCAGTTCTATAACCTGCTTGTTCTTGGGCAGTTTGGTATCTGGACGGTTGTGGCCATCGTGCTGCTGGCTGCGATGCTCTTCCAGATCTTCCGTCCCATGCCCAAGCATGCTTGGACCGACGAGGACGAGACCAACACCTCTTCCGCCGCAGTTTCCGCTTAAGTCCAAATAAGGATTAGCCCCTTTCCACGAGCCCGGGTGTCCCAGTGACACTCGGGCTTTTTGGTGCAATGGGGGACAGATTGCTTTGCTCCAGAAGTAAGATGTGGCGTTTCCGCAGATAAAACCGACCAAAACAAACCTGTCCCTTTTTGGCAGGTGGAAGATGGGGTAAAGTAAGTGGTGGTTAACTAGAGGAGGCTTACTATGGCACCTATCGATATTGTTGTGTTGGCTGTTATCGGCATTGCGTTTGTCGCCGTGTGTGTGCGTATCTACCGAAAGGGCACCTGCGCCGACTGCGCCCAGGGTGGCGTTTGCACGGGGCATTGCTCCAACAAAAAGACGTGCGCCGCACTTAAGGGCGTGGACAAAATCGCCGAAGACTTGGGCCGCGGGATCAAATAAGGCCCGGACATCAAAGCGCCCCGCGAGCATTCGTTCGCGGGGCGCTTTGCGCATTTGGACGCGAGCGCGGCGAGTTGAAGAGTAATTTTGGGCATCGTTAAATCAGTTGCGGTGAAATGCGGACTGTTTTGGCTGTCAAAGGCCTTATCTACTCCGTATTCCACCGCAACTTTTTGTGGGGTGGGCTAGAGACGCTGCATGCGGTACCCGACGCCCATGTGCGTCTGAATCATCTTGGGGTGAGAGGGGTCTGCCTCGATCTTCTTGCGCAGGGTGCGCATGAACACGCGCAGGCTCGCCAGATCGCTGTCCCAGCTCGTGCCCCATATCTCGCGGGTGATGAAGGTGTGGGTGAGCACCTTGTCGACGTTTTTCGCCAGAAGGACGAGCAATTTGTACTCGGTTGGGGTGAGCGAGAGCTCGCGTCCGTCTTTCGTCGCGTATCCCGCGGCGTAGTCGATATGCAGCGGACCGTTGTCGAACGTGCTCGCTTCTGTCGACTCGCTCGACGCCATCGAGGAGCGCCTCAAATTCGCACGGACGCGCGCGAGCAACTCATCCACAGAAAAGGGCTTGGTGAGGTAGTCGTCTGCCCTTGCGTCAAGTGCTGCAATCTTGTCGGAATCTTCGGTGCGCGCCGAAATGACGATAATGGGGACTGCCGACCAGCTTCGGATCTTCGTGATGACCTCGATACCGTCAATGTCGGGAAGGCCGAGGTCGAGCATGATGAGGCTGGGGCCGTGCGACACCGCATCCATGATGGCGGCCTGGCCGTCGCAAACCTTGCTCACGACATAGCCGTGGAGGTCAAGCGCGGTCGAAACGAGGTTTTGAACGGTCAGGTCATCTTCGACCAGGAGGATGCGTGGCTTAGCGGCATTATTCATGAATCTCGATCTCCTCAGCGGGCAGGGTAAAACGGAAGACGGCCCCATGGGGGTGGTTGTCGCGAACTTCGATGACGCCGCCATGCGCCTCCACGATGGAGCGGCAGAGCGACAGCCCAAGGCCGATGCTTCGACGCGAATCCACGGGCCGCGTATTGCTTGAGGTGAAGAAGCGCTCAAAGATATGAGGCTTGTCGCAGTCTGCCACACCCGGCCCATCGTCTGCGACGTCCACCACGACGAACGCACCCTCGCGACGTGCGCTGATGGTGACAGTCGAGTCCTCGGGCGTGTATTTGAAGGCGTTCATGATGAGATTCGTAAGCACCTGCATGATGAGATGGACGTCAATGCGTACCAGCAGGATGTCGTCAGTGTGCTCGATGGTGACGGTACGTCCATGCGATGCTTGGGCGGCATGGCTGAGGGCGGCCTCGATGACCTCGTCGATGAGCTCGGATGTGAAGTTGAGGTGAATGGTGCCGTCCTCGACGCGTGTGATGGCGAGGAGGTTCTCCACGGTATCAATAAGCCAGAGGGAGTCATCGTAGATGGCATCGGCAAGATCGCAGCGCTGTTCGAGGCTGAGCCTCTCGTCGCTCTTCCGAAGGATTGCCGCAGATCCGGATATAGCCGTGAGGGGTGTCCTCAAATCGTGGCCGATGGAGCGCAAAAGGTTGGCGCGCAGCTGCTCGTTTTTCGCCAAGACCGCAGCCTCTTCGCGCTCTTGCGCCGCTCGGTCACTTTCGAGCGCCAAGGCGCATTCACCTACGATAGATAGGACGATCGAATGCTCGAAGGCTTCGGTCTCGCGCCCCTCCAGGGCGATGCCGATGACACCGAATACCTTGTCGCCGGTGCGAACCGCGAGGTAGAGACAGCGCGCCTCAGGCAGGGTCCGCGTGCTTGCGCCCGCGCGCTTGTTGTTGGTGAAGGTCCAGGTTGCAACGGCGCGCTCGTAGTCGGTGAGCAGCGACGCGGATCGGTTTTCGGTGCCAGCGGACTCATAGAGCGCCTTGCCGAGCGTGCCGTGTTCGGCGGGGTAGAAGACCACGTCGAGTTTTAGCAGTTTGACGAGTTGGTTCATGGCGACGCGGGCGCACTCCTCCGCGCTATGGGCTTGCTGTAAGAGCTGGTTCGTTTCGAGGAGTACGCGCGTTTTGAATGCGTTCTCGGCGGAGGTACGGGCATTGTCGGCGATGCGCGCAGTTAACTCGCCGGCGACCATAGCGGTAGCGAACATGATGCCGAACGTGACCAGATAGCTTCGGTCGTAGCTGGCGAGCGAAAACAGGGGCGTGACGAAGCAGAAGTTGTAAAGCACTACAGAGAGCACGCTCGATACGATCGTGCAGATACGCCCCGTCGTGGTGACGGCGGTCAGCAGGGCCGTGAGGATATAGAGGGATATGATGCTGGAATCGGCAAATCCCAGATGGCGGAAAGCCGTGCCGATCGCCGTGGCGACAAGAGAGAGGGCCAGCGTGCGAAGCACGTTTCGGCTGCTGGGCGGCTGCAGAGCGAGCGCATGGCGGCGTCCTTTGGGTCGGGAGGGCGGAGTCGACTGGTCTGGAATGATGTAAATGTCGAGGTTCGGGGCGAATGCTATGAGCTGTTCTACGAGAGATTTGCGGCCAAAGAGGGCCTGACGGACGCTGCTGTGCTCGCCCGTGCGCCCCATGACGATCTTCGAAATACCCGACAGGCGCGCGAACTCGGAGATCTGAAACGCGACGTCGTCGCCATAGACGGTTTCCATATGTGCTCCGAGCTGCTCGGCTAGGGCGATATTGGCTGCAAGCTTGGCGCGCTCATCATCGCTCATGGCTTGCGTGCGCGGGCTTTCTACGAACAGGGCGACGAGCTCGCTGCGAAACGCTTTCGCCATGCGTGCGGCGGCACGGACGATGCGGGGATTGGTCGGCGCCGGGGAGACACAGACTAAGATACGCTCCTTGGTGTAGTAGTCACGGTTTCCCAGCACGCGTGCGGCGTCTGTGAGGTGGCCGGTGCGATCGGCGCAGCGGCGCAGCGCGATTTCTCGGAGTGCGGTGAGGTTTTCGACGGTAAAAAAATGCTGTTGCGCTCGGTCGGCTTGTGCGGGACGGTAGACGAGGCCGGCGCGAAGGCGCTCAAGTAGGTCTTCGGGCTCTATGTCGACGAGCTCGACCTGGTCGGCATCATCGAAGATACGGTCGGGGATTCGTTCGCTCACGACAACGCCGGTGATGGATGCAACCATGTCGTTTAGGCTCTCGATATGCTGAACGTTTACGGTCGTATAGACGTCGATGCCCGCATGTAGAAGTTCCTCGACGTCTTGATAGCGTTTGTCGTGGCGAGACCCCGGCGCATTCGTATGGGCGAGCTCGTCGACAAGGATGAGCTGAGGGGCGCGCTCGATAGCCACATCTAGATCGAACTCGCTGAGCGCAATGCCGTTGTGCTCGATGAGTTTACAGGGCACGTTCTCAAGCCCTTGTGCAAGATGGGCAGTTGCCGGACGTTCGTGCGGCTCGATGTATCCCGCGACGACGTCGACACCTCGCCGCTTGGCGGCGTGGGCGGCTTGAAGCATCGCATAGGTTTTGCCTGCGCCAGCAGCGTAGCCAAAGAAAATTTTGAGGTGTCCCCGGCTGGTTCGAGCGTCATCGGCGGCCTCGTCTTTCTCAATTGCCTTGAGGATGAGGTCTGGATTGACGCGAGTGTCCGATGCGTCGCGCTGCATAGCGTAGCCTTTCTGAAGCGTTGTCCATGCGTGCATACGCGGTGAGGACGCCACTGTATGCTCGCGAGGTCGAGTATAGGCGCACTGCAGCCGCAATAGTGCTTTCTACCTGCATCTTTACGGCATCTTAAGGTCGTGAGCCCCAGCCCTCACGCCTCTTTAACACCTAGAAGCGTTTACTGTCCCCAGACGCTTGCGAGGGCAGGCGTCCGAGACATCGGACCGCGCGTGAAAGGGGCGGTAAATGGACATCCTCATTCCCATCATCGGAGTCGTCTGCATTGGACTCCTTATCTATTACATCTACATTCTGATGAGGAGTGATTCGTAAACTATGGACGCTGCGATTCAGTACATCTTGTACTTTGCCGTGCTCGTCGTCCTGGCCGTTCCGCTCGGTCGGTTCATGGCCCATATCATGGATGGTGAGCATACGTTCCTGTCGCCTGTGATTGCTCCTGTGGAGCGTGGCGTCTATCGTCTGCTTCGCATCGACGCGGCAGAGCAGATGGGGTGTAGGCGCTATCTGGCAAGCGTGCTGGCCTTTTCGGGGATCGGCCTCGTGGCTCTTGTGGCACTCCAGGCGCTTCAGTCCTTCTTGCCAGGCAATCCCCAGCACCTGCCGGGTGTGCCATGGGACCTGTCGTTCAATACGGCTGCTTCCTTCATAACCAACACCAACTGGCAGTCCTACTCCGGTGAGACCACCCTGTCCTACTTCGTGCAGTTCATGGGCCTCACCGTGCAGAACTTCGTTTCCGCTGGTACCGGTATCGCGGTCATGTTCGCGCTGATCCGCGGCTTCCGTCAGATCAAGGAGCAGGGTCTGGGTTCCTTCTGGGTCGACCTCACCCGCACCGTCCTGTATGTGCTCATCCCGCTGAACCTCGTGTTCGGCATCTGCCTGGCTGCCGGTGGCGTCATCTCCAACTTCCAGCCGGCTCAGAAGGCTGAGCTCGTAGAGCCCGTCGCTGTCCAGCCTAATGCAGACGGCGGCTGGAGCGTCATCGACGGCGCCCAGATCGAGGGCGACACGGTCAAGGTCGACGGCAAGGTTGTCGAGGGCGCGCGCGTGGTCACCGAGCAGTTCCTGCCCCAGGGGCCCGCGGCTCCTCAGGTCGCCATCAAGCAGTCCGGCACCAACGGCGGCGGCTTCTTCGGTGTGAACTCCGCCCATCCGTATGAGAATCCCAGTGCCTTCACCAACATCATCGAGATGACCAGCCTGCTGCTGATCCCGGCCGCCTGCTGCTTCACCTTCGGTATCGGCGTCAAGAACACCAAGCAGGGCAAGGCCATCTTCGCGGCGATGCTTATCCTGCTCGTGGTCTTTACCGGCATCATCGCCGTTAACGAGCATATGGGTACGCCGCAGCTGGCCGATGGCGGCGCGGTCAACATCGAGATGACCGATGGCCAGGCGGGCGGCAATATGGAGGGCAAGGAGAGCCGCTTTGGCATCGCCTCCTCTTCCACCTGGTCCGCTTTCACGACGGCTGCTTCCAATGGCTCGGTCAACTCCATGCACGACTCCTACACCCCGCTCGGCGGGTTTGTCCAGATGCTCCAGATGGCTCTGGGCGAGGTCGTCTTCGGCGGCGTGGGCTGCGGCCTGTACGGCATGATCGGCTTCGCCATCCTCACAGTGTTCATCGCCGGCCTTATGGTCGGACGCACGCCTGAGTTCCTGGGCAAGAAGATCGAGCCGGGCGAGATGCGCTGGGCAGTTGTCCTGTGCCTGGCAACTCCGTTTGCCATTCTGGTGTGCTCGGCCATCGCCTGCATGGTGCCCGGTCTTGCCGACCAGCTCAACAATGGTGGCGCGCACGGCTTCTCCGAGGTGCTGTATGCCTTCACCTCATGCGGTGGCAACAACGGCTCGGCGTTTGCAGGCATGAACTGCAACAATCCCTGGATCAACGTCATGCTCGGCCTCGAGATGCTGTTTGCCCGCTTCATGCCCATCATCGGTACGCTGGCTATCGCCGGCTCGCTGGCCAAGAAGGGTAGGGTCGCCGAGAGCGCCGGTACCCTGTCTACCGCCAACGGCATGTTCGTATTCCTGCTCGTGTTCATCGTTCTGCTGATCGGTGCCCTGAGCTTCTTCCCGGCCCTGGCGCTTGGCCCCGTTGCCGAGTTCTTCCAGATGATTGCGTAAAGGAGGACGCAGATTTATGGCTATGCAAAAAGACATGATGGGCCGCGCGGTCCGCGACTCGTTTGCCAAACTGGATCCTCGCGTCCAGATTCAAAACCCGGTCATGTTCCTGGTGTGGCTTTCCGCCGTCATGACCTCCGTCCTGGCCGTCGCTTCCATCTTCGGTGTGCAGGACGCGGGTGTGCCCACCTACTATGTGGTCACCATCGCGGTCATCCTGTGGCTCACCGACCTGTTCTCGAACTTCGCCGAGGCGCTTGCCGAGGGCCGCGGTAAGGCTCAGGCCGATTCCCTGCGTGCGGCCAAGAAGGATGTCGAGGCCCATCGTATCGAGTCCGTTGAGGACAAGGAGCACTTCACCGTCGTTCCCGGCACCGAGCTCACGCGCGGCGACCTGGTGATCGTACGCGCCGGCGAGCAGATTCCCGGCGATGGCGACGTCATCGAGGGCGCTGCCTCCGTTGACGAGTCCGCCATCACCGGCGAGTCCGCCCCCGTGGTCCGCGAGGCCGGCGGCGACCGCTCTGCCGTTACCGGCGGTACCACGGTGCTGTCCGACTGGATCATCGTCAAGATCTCCAGTGAGCCCGGCCAGAGCTTCCTGGACAAGATGATCGCGATGGTCGAGGGTGCCGCGCGCAAGAAGACCCCTAACGAGATCGCTCTGGAGATCTTCCTGGTGGCCCTTTCCATCGTCTTTATCCTGGTCACGCTGGCCCTGTATTGTTATTCCTGCTTCTCGGCCGGTCTTAACGACATGGTCAACCCCACGGCCGTGACCACGCTCGTGGCACTGCTCGTGTGCTTGGCTCCCACTACCATCGGCGCCCTTCTGTCCGCCATCGGCATCGCCGGCATGAGCCGTCTGAACGAGGCCAACGTGCTGGCCATGTCCGGCCGCGCCATCGAGGCCGCCGGCGACGTCGACATCCTCATGCTCGACAAGACCGGCACCATCACCCTGGGTAACCGCCAAGCCGCCGAGTTCATCCCGGTCGACGGCGTCGATCCCGCGGAGCTGGCCGATGCCGCTCAGCTTTCCTCGCTGGCCGACGAGACCCCCGAGGGTCGTTCCATCGTCGTGCTCGCCAAGGAGCAGTTTGGGCTGCGCGGCCGCACACTCGAGGATAAGGGCATGGAGTTCATCCCCTTCACCGCGGCGACTCGCATGTCCGGTGTGAACTACGAGGGCAATGAGATCCGCAAGGGCGCTGCCGATTCCGTGCGCACCTATGTGGAGGCAGCCGGCGGCGTGTTCTCCCAGGAGTGCGACGAGGCCGTCGAACGCATCGCCAAGGCCGGCGGCACCCCGCTGGTCGTGACCAAGAACTGCCGCGTGCTGGGCGTTGTGTACCTCAAGGACATCATCAAGTCCGGCGTTAAGGAGAAGTTCGCCGACCTGCGCAAGATGGGCATCAAGACCATCATGGTGACGGGCGACAATCCGCTCACCGCCGCGGCAATCGCCGCCGAGGCCGGCGTTGACGACTTCCTGGCCGAGGCCACCCCCGAGGGCAAACTCGAGAAGATCCGCGAGTTCCAGCGTGAGGGTCACCTGGTCGCCATGACCGGCGACGGCACCAACGACGCGCCGGCGCTCGCCCAGGCGGACGTCGCCGTGGCCATGAACACCGGAACCCAGGCTGCCAAGGAGGCCGGCAACATGGTCGACCTCGACTCCAGCCCCACCAAGCTCATCGAGGTCGTGCGTATTGGCAAGCAGCTGCTCATGACCCGCGGTTCGCTCACGACCTTCTCGGTGGCTAACGACATGGCGAAGTACTTCGCTATCATCCCGGCCCTGTTCTCGCCGATCTACCCGGGCCTTGGCGCGCTCAACATCCTCGGTCTGGCAAGCCCACTGTCCGCGGTTCTTTCGGCCATCATCTATAACGCGCTCGTTATCGTCGCGCTGATCCCGGCCGCGCTGAAGGGCGTTAAGTACCGCGAGGTCCCGTCTGGACAGCTGCTGACCCACAACCTACTCGTGTGGGGTCTGGGCGGCATTGTTGCCCCGTTCGTATTCATCAAGCTCATCGACATGCTGCTCGCGTTCTGCGGCATTATGTAAGTGGAGGTTTGTATGTTCAAAGGTGTTGCATCGCGCGCACTTGGCGTGTTCGCGCTGTTTACCGTTGTCTGCGGCCTGGGCTATACGCTCGTCGTGACCGGCATCGCCCAGGTTGCGTTCCCGTATCAGGCGAACGGTTCGCTCATTACGGTCGACGGCAAGGTTGTGGGCTCCGAGCTCATCGGCCAGAACTTCGAGGACGAGGACCACATGTGGGGCCGCATCCAGAACGTGTCAATTGTCGAAGGCGAAGACGGCGAGCTCGTGGCGTATGGTGCCCCGTCCAACCTGTCCCCGGCGAGTGAGGAGTACCGGCAGCTTGTGGACGCGCGCGTCGAGAAGATTCGCGCCGCTAACCCCGATGCCGATATGGACGCTGTGCCCGTCGACCTGGTGACGTGTTCGGGGTCCGGCCTCGACCCGGAGATCTCTCCGGATGCCGCTGAGTACCAGGTCCCGCGCCTTGCCAAAGCCACGGGCAAAAGTGAGGACGAGGTGCGCGACATCATCGCCGCGTGCACCAAGGGCCGATTCCTGGGCGTCTTCGGCGAGCCCACGGTCAACGTGCTCAAGGTGAACCTTATGCTGGACGGTGCGCTGTAGGTGAAGGAGTGGCGGATGAGGGCATGACTGACTATCTGAGTCCTCAATTCCACCCCGCTCATCAGTTGCGGTGAAATACGGACTGTTTTGGCTGTTAAAAGCCTCATCTACTCCGTATTCCACCGCAACTTTTTTTGAGGGTCGGGATTGAAGGTGGGGAGTGCGAGCGAGCGCGAATGCGGCGGGTACTGATACGATAGGGGTGTCTGCAAGTGCCGCCGAGCGGCTTAAACGAAAGGAAGCCTGTATGGAGTCATCCGCCTACCCGATGCTCTTTAGCCCGATCAAGGTCGGTACGACCGAGGTCAAGAACCGCGTCTTTATGCCGCCGGTGTCCACGAACCTGGCCGATCATGGCTATGTGACCGACGACTTGGTCGATCATTACCGTGCCCGTGCCAAGGGCGGCGTTGGCCTGATCATCACCGAGGTCGTGACGGTCGAGCCTACCTATACCTATCTGCCGGGTGACATGTGCTGCTACGACGACACGTTTATCCCTGGCTGGGAAAAGCTCGCCGCGGCCGTCCACGAGTACGGCTGCAAGATCATGCCGCAGCTCTTCCACCCCGCCTACATGGCCTTTAACATTCCGGGCACGCCGCGTCTGATCGCTCCGTCCTTTGTGGGTCCGTCCTATGCCCGCGAGGCGCCGCGCCCCATTACGGTCGATGAGATTCACGAGCTTACGCATCAGTTTGGCGACGCTGCCGTGCGTATGCAGAGGGCTGGCGTCGATGGCGTCGAGGTCCACGCGGCACACGCCCACGGCATGCTCGGCGGCTTTTTGACCCCGCTCTATAACAAGCGTACCGACGAGTACGGTGGCTCGCTCGACGCCCGCATGCGCTTCCTGCTCGAGGTCATCGCCGAGATTCGCGAGCGCTGCGGCAAGGACTTTATCATCGACGTCCGCATCTCGGGCGATGAGTACACTGATGGCGGCCTGACCCTCAACGACATGATTTATGTTTCGCGTCGCCTGGAGAAGGCCGGCGTCGACATGATTCATGTGTCGGGCGGCACCACCATCAAGCGCGGCTCCGCGATTCCCGCCGCCGGTACCCAGCAGGCCTCGCACGCCGCCTGCTCGCGCGAGATCAAGAAGCACGTCAACATTCCCGTCGCCACCGTTGGACGCATCAACGAGGCCTGGATTGCCGAGGAGCTGATCGAGGACGGCGCTGCCGACATCTGCATGATGGGCCGCGCCAATCTGTGCGATGCCGAGTTCTGCAACAAGGCCGCTGCCGGCAACGCCGACGACATCCGCCCCTGCATCGGCTGCCTGCGCTGCCTGAACGGCATTATGTTTGGCAAGCGCATCTCCTGCACCGTCAACCCGGACGTGGAGCGCGACGAGGCTGGCTACGAGCCTGCCTCCGAGGCCAAGAACGTGCTCGTTGTGGGTGCTGGTCCTGCGGGCATGGAGGCAGCCTACATTGCCGCCAAGCGCGGCCACAATGTGGTGCTCGTGGATAAGCAGGATGAGCCGGGCGGCGAGATGCGCATCGCAGCCGTTCCGCCGGCAAAGCAGGAGCTCACCCGCGTGATCAAGTATCAGTACCGTCGCCTGGCCGAGGCCGGCGTGAAGTGCGTATTTGGCACCGAGCTTACTGCCGAGGACATTCAACGCGACTACGCAGGCTACGAGGTTGTCCTGGCTTATGGCGCCGAGCCCATCGCTCCGGCCTTCATGCAGGGCTTTAAGCAGGTTATGACGGCCGACGACCTGCTGGGCGGCAAGGCTTTCCCGGGCAAGAAGATCGTCATTGTGGGCGGCGGCACCGTTGGCTGCGAGACGGCCGATTACCTGGCCCCGTTGGTCAATGACCTCTCGCCGGCCAACCGCGACGTCACCGTTATCGAGATGACCAAGACGCTCGCTGCCAACGAGGGCGGTGCCGGCCGCGCGGTGCTCATCACGCGCATGCTCTCCAAGGGCGTTCACGTGCTGACCGAGGCCAAGGTGACCGAGATTACCGAGGACACTATCAGTTACGAGAAGGACGGCGAGGTCCACACCATCGCCGATGCCGATACGCTGGTGCTTGCCATGGGCTATCGTCCCAATACCAAGCTGGCCGACGACCTTGCCGCTGCTGGCGTTGCTGTCCACGTGCTGGGCGATGCCCAGAAGTGTGGCAACATTCGCGACGCCATCGGCGATGGCTACAAGGTTGCCTGCGAGCTCTAGTCAACCCTTTGTGCGTGGGGGACAGGTGTCTCTGCGCCATCCGATAGCAAAACAGCGGCGGCGTCCCGGATTTCGGGATGCCGCCGCTTGCTCTCGTGATCCTGGCGACGCGAGCGCGCCCTATTTCACCGCAACTGAGGAGATAGGGGATGCGATAGTATTACGGGTGATATTCGACAAACCGTGGGCTTCATCCGAGGGCTTTATGGAACAACACCAGCATTATCAGAGCCTGCAAGATCAGGCATACAACGCATTGCGCTCCAAGATCATCTATGCCGAGCTCAGGCCCGGCACGCGCCTTTCGGCGATTGGTCTGGAAAAGGAGACGGGAATCGGGCGCACGCCCATTCGCGAGTCCTTTGTGCGCCTGCGCGAGCAGGAGCTGGTGGAAACGCGTCCCAAAAGCGGCACCTATGTCTCAAAAATCAGCATGGGGCGCGCCGAGAACGCTTGTTTCTTGCGCGAGAAACTCGAGAGAAGCGTGCTTATTAAATGCTGCTCTGCTGCCACGCCCGAGCAAAAGCATCGGCTTGAGCAGATTCTTGCCGAGTCCGAGTCGCTCGACCATAGCGAAACGCGTCGTTTTTTTGACCTGGACAACCTGTTCCATGAGACGTGTTTTGAGATTGCTGGTCGTCACATGCTGTGGGATTGGATGAAGAGCGTCAATACGCATTTTGAGCGATACAACTGGTTGCGTATGGTGTCGCAGGATTTGGATTGGGAGCCGATTCGTCGGCAGCATCGCCGGATTCTCGAGGCCATTAAGAGGGGTGATACCGACGCGGCGAGCTATCTGGCAGAGACGCATTTGCACCTGATGCCCGAAGAGCAAGGTCCGGTTATCGCCTTGCATCCCGACTATTTTGAGCTGTCTAAAGACTCGGCTATCTAGCCCATTATCGCATCTGCTCGAGACGCAAAAACGATGCTGCTCACTTACAGCGTTTTGCAACCGAGATTATTAAAAATGCCTAAAATGGCTCAGACTGCTGACAATTGGGAAACGGGGTGCGCTATGGCGCAGATGAGGATTAAGGACATTGCCGCCGAGGCGGGCGTGAGTCCGGCCACGGTCTCGCGCTATCTCAACAACCACCCCGGGCAGATGACCGAGGAAACCCGTGCTCGCATTGCGGCGGTTATCGAGCGCACCGGCTATCGCCCACGTGCCGCCGCGCGCAATCTGCGCAGCTCACGCACCAACCTCATCGGCGTGATCTTGGCCGACATCGCCAACCCGTTCTCCAGCGCCATGCTCGAAGGACTTTCCGCCAGTGCCGCCGCGCGCGGCTGCTCGCTTATGACGGCCATTAGCGGCAACGACCCCGCCAAGGAGACAGAGTCGCTCACCAGGCTTATCGATGCCGGCGTGGACGGCCTGGTCGTCAACACCTGCGGAGGCAATGACGAGGCGATCGCCGCGGCCGCGGGGCGCCTACCCGTTGTACTGCTCGACCGCGATGTTGCCGACGGTGGCATCGATCTGGTGACATCGAACAACCGTGAGCTGGTCGCCGGCTTGGTAGACGAGCTCGCCGCTGCGGGCTGTGAGCGCCTGTGCCTGCTCACCGAGGCAAGCGACGACAGCCCCGTGCGTCGTGAGCGCGCCGAGGCCTTTGCCGACGAGCTTTCGCGACGCGGCCTTGCCGGCGAGGTCGTCACCTTGGCCGATGGCGGTGCCACGGGCGTTGGTCGCTTGGACGAGACCATGCGTGACTATGCCGGCAAAAAGCTCGGCCTCATTGCCGTCAACGGCCTGGTTTTCCTGCGTCTGACCGAGGCGCTAGCGCAGCTGGGACCCTCGCTGCCGGCGGGGCTCAGGATCGCGACGTTTGACGACTACCCCTGGAACCATGTGCTCTTTGGTGGCGTGACCACGGCCGCGCAGGACACCCTCACCATTGCCGAGCGCGTGGTCGAGCGCCTGTCCGAGCGCATCGACGTTGTCACCACCACGGTGGGCGAGGCCGCAAAGCTGGCGCCCAAACGCATCGAGGTTCTCGGTCACATCGAACACCGCGCATCAACCTCGCGCTAACCGCTCGTTCGCAACTGCCTGTTCGCACACGTTTTTTGAGCGCTTGATACGCTTTAACCCTGCGGAAACATTTTTCTGCGATAGTATCTGCGATATAGACCAGTCGAAACCCGCCCGAAAGAAAGGGGAGCGACATGAACCAGCAGAACATCGATTACGTACTCCGCTCCGTAGAGCAGCGTGATATCCGCTTTGTGCGTCTGTGGTTTGTCGACATTCTCGGCCGCCTCAAGAACTTTGCCATTAGCCCCGAGGACCTCGAGGTCGCTTTTGAGGAGGGTATTGGCTTTGACGGCTCCGCCATCGAGGGCTTTGCCACGCCCGAGGAAGCCGACATGCTCGCATTCCCCGATGCTTCGACCTTCCAGATTCTGCCGTGGCGTCCGAGCCATAACGGCGTCGCCCGCGTGTTCTGCGATGTGTGCACTCCCGATTGCAAGCCCTTTGCCGGCGACCCGCGCGACGCCCTGCGCCGTATGTTCTATAAGGCCGAGAAGGCCGGCTATCTGCTCAACGTGGGTGCCGAGCTGGAGTATTACTACTTCCCCGACGAGCACACCCCCGAGCCGCTCGACAACGTGGGCTACTTCGATCTTTCGGTGAGCGATGCCGCTCGCGACCTGCGTCGCAACACGGTCCTCACGCTCGAGAAGATGTCCGTGCCCGTGGAGTACACCTTCCACGCCGCCGGCCGCTCGCAGCACGGCATGAGCCTGCGCCACGCCGAGGCCCTGAGCATGTCCGACGCCATCACCACGGCCAAACTCATCATTAAGCAGCAGGCCTACGAGAGCGGTTGCCACGCCTCCTTTATGCCCAAGCCGTTGGCAGGCGAGGACGGCAGTGCTATGTTCCTGTGCCAGTCGCTATTCGACCACGACGGCAACAACGTCTTTTGGGGCGAGGACGACGAGAAGTACCATCTCTCCGACGTCGCCAAGCACTACATGGCCGGCATCCTGGCACACGCGCGCGAGATCAGCGCCATCACCAACCCCACGGTCAACTCGTACAAGCGCATCACCACGGGTGGCGATTCCGTGCCGCAGTACGCCACGTGGGGCCTGCGCAACCGTGCGAGTATGGTCCGCATCCCGGTCTACAAGCCCGGCAAGCAGCTGTCCACGCGCATCGAGCTTCGCAGCCCCGATCCCATGGCCAATCCGTACCTGGTCAACGCCGTCACGCTGGCGGCTGGTCTGGACGGCATCGAGCGCAAGCTGGAGCTGCCGCCCGAGGCCACGGCCGAGACGCTCAAGCTTACCGACCGCCAGATGGTCGAGGCCGGCTACACGCCGCTGCCGCGTTCGCTCAAAGAGGCGCTCGACGTGTTTGAGGACTCGCAGTTTATGAAGGATGCCCTCGGCGAGCACATCCACAGCTTCTTCCTCAAAAAGAAGCGCGACGAGTGGCATAAGTTTGAGTCTACGATCACCGAGTGGGAGATTAAGCACTACCTGGCGAACTCCTAATCGCGCTGACTTGTTCCAGTACGATTGAGCTCATTTCCTTGGAGGCCGATATGTCCGAAAAGAGTGCCCTGTTCATGGCGCGCACGACGCGCTTCCACGAGTTTGCCCGCAGTTTGACGACCACCCTGGGTGTCGAGGTGAGCCTGGCAACCCCCGATTCGCCGACTGCGGCGCACGACTTTGACCTGCTGATCCTCGATTCCGATGGCATCCGCAGCGACCGCATCGATCAGATTGCCAAGTGGCTTGACGATCGCGGCGGCGTCCCCATGTTGGTGATCGTTGACGACGAGGCGCTCGGCACCCTGCGCCTGCCGAATCACGCGCATGCCGACTTTGTATGCCCCACGGCGACGCCCAACGAGCTCAAGGCTCGCGCGCAGCGCCTGATGGGCGAGGAGGAGACTGTCACCGCCGACGATGTGCTCAACATCGATAACCTCGAGATTAACCTGGCTACCTACCAGGTGACACTCGATAACGAGCCCATCGACCTGACGCTGATGGAGTACTCGCTGCTGAGCTTTTTGGCGACGCATCCCAACCGCGCCTACAGCCGCGAGGTGCTGCTGCACCGCGTGTGGGGCTTTGAGTACTGCGGCGGCACGCGCACCGTCGACGTGCACATCCGACGCATCCGCTCCAAGGTGGGCCCGCAGATTGCGGCACATATCACCACCGTCCGCGGCGTGGGCTATCTGTTTAAGGACTAGCTTTTCACCACAAAGGGGACAGGCACCTTTGTGGTGGTTTTGCCGCAGGCCGGGTCCTTTTGGGCCTGCAACAGAACTTAAGCCTTCCTAAAAGATTGCGTTCTCATACACGTGCACCCGCATATTGGGGTACAACTCAACGTGAACAATGATGGCCCGCCACATGTTTGGCGGGCCTTTGGTTATTTGACGAAAGGATCGCAGCTATGAGCGAGAACGATTCTCAGCGTCCCCAGGATGCGGGCCACGCCGGCGAGACGCAGCAGCAACCGCGCGTGCAGGTGGAGTCGACGCCTGCCGACGGCAACATTCCCTACGTGCAGGCTTACGATACACAGACCGGCCAGCCGCTGGGCGGTCAGCAGGTTGTAAACAAGCACACGGTGGTCAAGACCAAGACCAAAAAGCTGCCGATCTTTATTACGGCACTCGCCGGCTGTGCCTGCGGAGCCCTGCTGGTCATTGCGCTCATTATGAGCGGCACGCTCAATATTGGCGGCGGAAAGAATGCCGTGACGGCGGGTGCTTCGGGTTCTTCGACGCAAAAGATCACGATTGACTCCGAGGACACCACGCTGGCCGAGGCCGTCTCTGCCAAGGCGTTGCCCTCCGTCGTTTCCATCACCGCCACTTCGAGCGGCAGCCAGAATGGCTCGCTTTCGCAGTCTGCTGATGAGTCGGATAGCTCGGGCAGCGTCGGTTCGGGCGTGGTGCTCGATACCGAGGGCCACATCCTCACCAACAACCACGTGGTCGATGGTTACGACCAGTACGTGGTGACCATGGACGACGGCACCACCTATGAGGCCGAGTTCGTGGGCAACGACGCCTCGAGCGACCTGGCCGTTATCAAGCTCAAGGACGCCGACGCCTCCAAGCTCACGCCGATCGAGATCGGTGACTCCTCCAAGCTCAACGTGGGCGAGTGGGTCATGGCGATCGGTTCGCCGTTCGGCAACGAGCAGTCTGTCTCCACGGGTATCGTCTCGGCGCTCTATCGCTCCACGGCCATGAGCTCTACCAGCGGCAACACCATCTACGCCAACATGATCCAGACCGATGCCGCCATCAACCCGGGCAACTCCGGCGGCGCGCTCGTTAACGATAACGGCGAGCTCGTGGGCATCAACTCGCTCATCGAGAGCTATTCGGGCTCCAGCTCGGGCGTGGGCTTTGCTATTCCCGTTAACTACGCCAAGAACATTGCCGACCAGATTATCGACGGCAAGACGCCGGTACATCCGTACATGGGCGCTACGCTTTCGAGCGTCAATGCGCTTAACGCCCGCACCAACAAGCTGAGCACCGATAGCGGCGCGTATGTGGCAAGCGTCGTCGAGGACGGTCCTGCCGCCAAGGCTGGCATCCAAGAGGGCGATGTCATTACCAAGCTGGGCGACGATGAGATTACGAGCGCCGATGGCCTGATCATCGCGCTGCGCAGCCACGAGGTGGGCGAGAAGGTCGAGATCACGCTCGTGCGCGGCAAGGAAGAGAAGAAGGTCACGGTCGAGCTGGGCTCCGACGAGGAGTTGCAGAACCAGCAACAGGACGACAGTGCGACCGACACCGGCAACGGCGGTATTACCGACGAGCAGTTGCGCCAGTATCTGGAGGAGCTGCTGGGCCAGCAGGGCCAGGGTCAGGGCTACGGCCAGGGTTACTAACGAGCCGTATCGCACATACCGAAGCCAGAGGGGCTGTCCCATCAACGCGGGACAGCCCCTCTCTTCTTATTGATCCGTTGGGGACGGAGGAAAACGGATCATTTAGAGCTGATAAGAGCATGGTTTGATCGCGCGATCCGCCCGGTTTGGTGGCTGCCGATTCGGTGCGGTTCGAAAGGGCTATTCGGCCCCGTTGCGACCGGTGGTACTCTAGTATCCGTTTGAAATCGAGCGAAGGAGTGCCGCTATGGAGCAATCGAGCCTGTTTGGTGACGGCGTGGACATCGATACCGAAACGCCCGCGAGCGCGGATACCGCTGCACCGGCCGATGCCCGTGCCCAGGCGGCAGCGCGCGCGGCCGAGCTGCGCCACGAGCTCGATTACCACGCCTATCGCTACTACATGCTCGATGCGCCCGAGATCACGGACGCCGCCTTCGACAAAATGCTCGTTGAGCTGCAGGAAATCGAGGCGACCTACCCCGATTTGGTGACGCCCGACAGCTACACCCAACGCGTGGGCGGCTACGTGAGCGAGCAGTTTACGCCGGTCACGCACATGGCGCGCATGTATTCCATGGACGATGCCATGGATCTGGACGAACTTGACGCGTGGCTCCAGCGCGCCGAGGATGCGCTCGGTGCTGGTAGCGTCACCTATACCTGCGAGCTTAAGATTGACGGTCTGGGCGTGGCACTTACCTACCAAAACGGCACCTTCGTGCGCGCGGCCACGCGCGGCGATGGCACCACGGGCGAGGACGTGTCGCTCAACGTGCGCACCATCAAGGATGTGCCCATGCACCTGTCCGAGCCGGCGCTCGCCCACATGGGCGCCGACCGCGAGCGTACCATCGAGGTACGCGGCGAGGTCTACATGCCCAAGGGCAGCTTTGTACGCCTGAATGAAGAGGCCGATGCCGAGGGCCGCGACCCCTTTGCCAACCCGCGCAACGCCGCCGCCGGCAGCCTGCGCCAAAAGGATCCCAAGGTCACGGCGCGCCGCGACCTGGCCACCTTTATCTACGCCATTGCCGATACCGACCCGCTGCACGTCCACAGCCAGCGCGAGTTCCTCGACTGGCTGCGTAGCGCCGGCTTTAGCGTCAACCCCAACGTGGCCCGTTGCGCCACGCCGGCCGAAGTTCACGAGTTCTGCGCTCAGGCGCTCGAGCATCGCGGCGACCTGAACTACGACATCGACGGCGTGGTCGTAAAGGTCGACAGCTTTCAGCAGCAGCTTGACCTGGGCTTTACTGCCCGCGCACCGCGCTGGGCCATCGCCTTTAAGTTCCCGCCCGAGGAAAAGCAGACCGTCCTGCGCGAGATTCGCATTCAGGTGGGCCGCACCGGTGTGCTCACGCCGGTCGCCGAGTTCGACCCGGTGACGGTCGCCGGCTCCACCATCGCGCGCGCCACGCTGCACAACATCGACGAGATCCGCCGCAAAAACGTGCGCGAGGGCGACACCATCATCGTGCACAAGGCGGGTGACGTGATCCCCGAGGTCGTGGGCCCGGTGCTCGATAAGCGCCCGGTTGATTCGGTTGACTGGCACATGCCCGAGGCCTGCCCCGTGTGCGGCAGCCCCGTGGTTCACGAGGATGGCGAGGTCGCCTACCGTTGCGTCTCCATCGACTGTCCCGCGCAGCTCAAGGAGCGCTTGCTCCACTGGGTGAGCCGCGGCTGCATGGACGTCGACGGCCTGGGCGACGAGATCGTCGACAAGATGATCGCCGCCGGGCTGATTCACGACGTCGCGGACTTCTACCAGCTCACGGTCGACGACATCGCCGGCCTGGACACGGGGCGCACCTATGCCAGCTCCAACAGCAAAAAGGGCGTCAAGAAGGGCGACCCCATTCCGGTGGGCCTCAAGACGGCCGAGAAAATCATCGCCGAGCTCAACAAGTCCAAGAGCCAGCCGCTCGGTCGCGTGCTGTTTGCCCTGGGCATCCGCCATGTGGGCAAGAGTGTGGGCGAGGTCATCGCCGAGCGATTCCTGTCGATTGACAAGCTCATCTTGGCGAGCGAAGAGGACATCGCCGAGTGCGAGGGCATCGGTCCCAAGATTGCGGCGAGCGTCAAGCAGTTCCTGGCCGTGCCCGAGAACCTTGCCGTGCTGGAGCGCCTGCGCCAAGCGGGCCTTTCGCTCGAGGTCGACTTGGGCGCCGCGCACGCGCAGGCCGCAGCCGACGCTGGCGTGGCAGGCGAGCTCGCCGACGCACAGCCACTCGCGGGTCTGACCTTCGTGCTCACCGGCACGCTCGTCAACCGCACGCGCGATGAGGCGGGCGCGGCGCTCAAGGTGCTCGGCGCCAAGGTTTCGGGCAGCGTGTCGAAGAAGACGAGCTATCTGGTCGCCGGTCCCAAAGCGGGCTCCAAGCTCACCAAAGCCGAGCAGCTGGGCGTACCCGTGCTGGACGAGGCGGCACTTGAACAGATTTTGGCGACGGGTAGGGTCCCGGAGGCATAATGATTTGTTGAGGAACTGCGCAGAGGCTCAGTTCCTCAACATCTCCTTATAGTGTTTGCCTGTTCAATTTCGATATCGTTTCCCTCGTATGATCCAGATGCGTCTACCGAGTCAAAGCGTGAGTAGGAAACTCTTGTCCCAACTTTGATTTGGGAAAGCTTGTCTTTGATTCGGCCAGATGAGGGGAATGTAATCCGGGTTTGCTTTCCAGCGTCGGTGTAGCGGGGACTGTTGTCTGTTTGGATTACGAGTTCCGTTCCCTCAATAGAATGAACGCTGCCGGCTCCAAAGACAAGGTAATCATCTCCTCCGCTATAGCGGGCTCTATCTGTGCATGAAGAAACGGATGCAAACATAGCGAAAATCACCAATATCGTAACCAGAGCAAAGGCCGTGGTGCCATAGCATTTTGATGGTGCCATCCGGTCTACCAAAAGACTGTTCCGTTCAATTTGACCATATTGGGCGTTGCATAGTTAATCGCTCGGGGATAAGTGTTCCATCCGTCGAATACTTCGAGCCACTGCAGTTCGATGCCAGAGCTTCCATTACGCCCAGTAAAATAGCCAGTTACCGTGACTGTATGACCTGATAGCTCGACGGATCCTTCACTGTTTCGGCTGTTGATCCACATATGATACAAGCCGATATTCCCTTGATCGATAGTTGCTCTGTACTGAGCGAATTGAGGCTGATAACCGAAAAATTGAGTATTAAGTGCTCTACCCTTTTGAGCGGCAAGACTTTTAAACGGAACAATTCCATCTGGGATGATCGTTCTTCCGTACTCGACGCCCTGATCATTGGTCTTATACGTTGTTGTGCCAGTGACGTTCCATATTTCTTTATAATAATCGGGATTAAATTGATTAGCGTTTGAACTGGTGAGACCGTAATGCATTGATACAGCGTACAAGGCAGAAACGACGCATGCATACTTATTAGTGCGGGCTTCAACTAATGATTCCGAGACTCCTCGGAACGGTATTCCGTTTAAATCGTCTATTTGGAAATGCAACATCAAGTCATCTTCATTGATAATGACTGCATCCCATGAAGTTGGGTTATTGCTTTGAGGTGCTATACCCTTTTCGGTGACAATCGGGACAGACCGTATATTGTTATAGTTGGTTACACAGTCTCTAGTTCCTGGCACCAAAGTTCCATATTCAATATCGTTGTACGAAATTAGTACGGTTGGGTTTGTGGCCTGTTGGCCGGAATAAGTTGAAATGGCGTTTGATAGAGAAGCTGAAATCGGAAGAATGGTATCGCCGAGGGTTATCTCCTTCAGAAGCCCAGGATATGATGCGTCAAGTATTAAATAACCGTAAGGGCTTCCTTCCCTTGTGACACTGATTTCATAGCCACAGATAAGGCCGATTTGTTGGCATACGGGAACGATTTGCTCGATCTCTAAGTTCGCGGATCCGTCGACGATGGGCAACAGGGAAAGCGCGTAGTCTTGTGCTAGGTCTGATGTAAAAGCGACGGATGAGTTTGAGTCGGCAGCGAATACTCTTGTTGGGCGTGACGCGGATAAGCCAATGATCGAGGCTAGGCCGAGAAGAAACGAGCGACGTGATTGAACTCTGGGCATAATGTCTCCTGCCTATGGGGGGCAATATGCTGTCATTTTATTTGCTACAAAATACAATCTAATTCGGATTAAGGTAAATGGATGGAATTGCTCGATAAATGGTAGTGATTAGCGGACCGGTATCGCGATCCTCGTCACATACGCTCCCGGATCGTCGCTGATGATGTCGTCGATGAGGGCGATTTCGCGCGAGGGACCGGCGGGGGACAGGTCGCGCTCGTGCATGTAATCGAGTAAGCGCCCATAGCGCGGGGCCGCCTAACCGTGCGTGCCGCGGAAGCTGACCGTCAGACACCGCGCGGCGGGACGTACTTCGACATCGCCCAGGTAATCGTCCGTGCCATCCAGCAGCAGAAAAACCTCGTCGTAGCCATCAAAGTCGCCGGCGGCAAGGCGTTCGGGCGCGATCCCGACGCCCAAGTTGCCCAGAAAGACAAAGGTCTCGTGCTGACCCTTCTGCAGCTGACGAATCTGCCATTCCAGCGCATATGCGTCGGTAGGGTTGACGCGTTCGCTCAGCACGGCGCAGTGAAGCTCGGGCGCATCGATTGTGCAAATGGTATCGAGCTCGGTGTTTAGGGCATCGTGCAGCAGGGCAAGTCGGTTATCGATCTTGCGCGACACGCGCTCCAGCTCGCTGCGCTTGCGCTCGATGAGCTCCTGCTGCTGAGCCAGCTGCCGCTGCATGAGGTTCACATCGCGCGTTGTCACAAACTCGCGGATTTGTGCGAGCGGCAAGTTGAGAACACGCAGGTGGCTGATGGTGTTGAGGGTGGAGAGCTGCCGCGATCCGTAGTAGCGGTACCCACTCGTCGGATCGACATATGCCGGTTCCAATAGCCCCATCTGTTCGTAATGGCGCAGTGTGCCCACGCTCAAATTGAGCAAGCGCGCCACCTCGCCAATGCGGAGCAGGCCCTCGGTGTGTTCGCTTGGCATGTCGGTCACAGGACCGCTCCTTTCGGTAAAACAGGGGAGAGGCGCTAGGCCTGCGTTGCCCCGCTACGCCATCAGCTTGTCAAAAGTTCCGCGGCGGTTGAGCACGGTAAATGCAATCACGCAGATGGCCGCCGACAGAATCGACCCGCACGGCGAGGCGATGCCCATGGGGAACAGCGTGTCGGAATAGGCGTTCGACAGCAGCCACGCGCCCGGCACGCGAATGAGCGCCACGGCCAGCACGTTGTGCGCAAAGCCGATGTAGCTCTTGCCATACGCGGCGAAAAAGCCACTAAAGCAAATGTGGATGCCGGCAAAGATTGCGTCGAAAATATAGCTGCGCATATAGCCGGCACCCGCCGTGACCACTGCAGCGTCCTTGGCAAAAAAGCCGATAAACACCGGCGCCACCAGCCACATCAGCACCGTGATCAGGCAGCCGTACACCACCGAGATCGTCATGGCATCCTTGAGCACCTGACGCGCGCGGTCGCCCTTGCCCGCGCCGGCGTTTTGCGCCGTGAGCGCGCTGACGGTAGCGCCCATAGAACTCGGCACGATAAACAAAAAGCTGATCATCTTTTCGACCAGGCCCACGGCGGCGGCGTCGACCAGGCCGCGGTGGTTGGCGATGACGGTGATGAACATAAACGCCACCTGGATGCAGCCGTCCTGCACGGCCACGGGCACGCCGATCTTAAGAATGCTGCCGAGCACCTCGGGCTGGGGGCGCAGGTCGCTGCGCTTAACGTGGATGTTTGTGCGACGGCTCTTGAGCCACACGAGCGCGAGGGCCACGCTCGCCGTCTGCGCGGTCACCGTGCCGAGCGCCGCGCCCACGGGGCCGAGCCCCATGTGGCCGATAAACAGAAAATCAAGCGCGATGTTGATGATACATGCCACGCCAATCACGTACATGGGCGAGCGCGAATCGCCCAGCCCGCGAAAGATGGCCGAAAGAATGTTGTATGCGGCGATAAACGGAATGCCCATAAAGCAAATGCGCAGGTAGGCGGCGGTGCCTTCGACCGCCTCGGCCGGCGTGCCAATGAGCGCCACGATCTGCGGGCACAGTGCGAGCAAGATAGCGGCCAGCACCACCGAGACACCCATAAAGAGCGTGATGGTGTTGCCGATGGCGGTCTCGGCGCGGTCGAAGCGGCGCGAACCCACGGCGTGGCCGACGATGACCGTCGTTCCCATGGCCAGGCCCACGAGCGTCACGGTAATGATATAGAGCGTCTGCGCGCCGTTGCCCACGGCGGTGATGCCGGCGGCGCCGCTAAACTGCCCCATCATGTACAGGTCGGCCATGCCGTAGAGCATCTGCAAAAAGTACGAGAGCATATAGGGCAGGGCAAAGACCGCGATGGTCTTAAGGACATTGCCGCGTGTGAGGTCGTGTTCCATGGGCGGGGCTTTCTGGCTTGGTCTGTTTGCGTACCAGTGTAGTGAAAACCCTACAACGATTGTAGAGTCAAGGTTTGTGTTGGCGGCGGGGCGAAAAAGTCACGCTCGCGTTCATTTCCAATTGAATACAGGGGCGCGTCCTGCGAGCTTGGTGCCTGCACTAGCCTTACAGAAATCGATTTCGGAACACTTGACACCGCTGCACGGCGCGCCATAATACGTGGGTTTGCGAACAACGTTTGATGGGGGATGAACCTGCGTGCGCAATCTCAAGATTTTGTTTTCCTATCTGGGGGCATACCGCCGCGATGCCATGCTCGGCGTGCTCTTTGTGACGGCCGAGACGGCGCTCGAGCTGTTTATCCCGGTCATCATGGCAAATATCATCGACGTGGGCGTGCCCGCGGGCGACATCAACTATATGCTGTTGCAGGGCACGTATATGTTGATATGCGCTGCATTTTCGCTGGTACTTGGCTTGGGCTATGCGCGCACGTCTGCCCGCGTTGCCTCGGGGCTGGGCGCTAACCTGCGCGAGGCGGAGTATCGCAAGATTCAGACGCTCGCCTTTGGCAATCTGGACAACTACGATGCCAGCTCGCTCGTCACGCGCATGACCACCGATATCACCGTCATCCAAAACGCCATCGGCAACGGCTTTCGCCCCATGGTGCGCGGCCCCGTGACGCTCATCGTCGGCTTGGTCTATGCGCTGGTGCTGTCGTGTCCGCTCGCCACCGTTTTCGCGATCATCCTGCCGGTGCTGGCGATCGTGCTGGGCGTTATCACCTATCGCGTCAGTCCGCTCTACCGCCAGCTGCAGACCTCGATGGACCATCTCAACGGTGTGGTGCAGGAGGACCTCACCGCCGTGCGCGCCGTCAAGGCGTACGTGCGTGCCGAGCACGAGGAGGCCAAGTTCGATGCCGTCAATACCGAGCTTGCGCGCACCGCGACGAAGACCTTTGGCAACGCCGTGCTCAACCTGCCGGTGTTCCAGCTTTCGATGTACGTGGCTGCGCTCTCGATCTTGTGGATTGGCGGCCGCATGATCATCGAAGGTCGCTTGGGCGTGGGCTCGCTCACGGGCTTTATGAGCTATGTGCTGCTGATCATGAACTCGCTCATGATGATTTCCAACGTGTTTTTGCTGCTCACGCGCGCACTTGCCAGCGTGGAACGCATCTCGCGGGTGCTCGACGAGCGTTCGCTTATCCAGGCGCCCGACGCTGCCGCTGCCGTGCACGAGGTGGCCGACGGAAGCATCGAGTTTCGCGACGTTTCCTTTAAATACCGCGCGGATGCAGCCGAGGATGTGCTCGAGCATATTGACCTTTGCATTGAAGCAGGCTCCACGGTGGGCGTGCTCGGCGGCACGGGCTCGGGCAAGAGTTCGCTTGTGCAGCTGATTGCGCGCTTGTACGACGCCACCGAGGGCACCGTGCTTGTGGGCGGACACGACGTGCGCGACTACGACTTGGCTACCTTGCGCGACGCCGTGGGTATCGTGCTGCAAAAGAACGTGCTGTTTACGGGTACCGTGCGCGAGAACCTGCAGTGGGGCAATCCGCAGGCGTCGGACGATGAGCTCCTCGCGGCCTGCCGGGCGGCATGCGTGGACGAGTTCCTGGATCGCATCGGCGGGCTGGACGGCGAGTTGGGCCAAGGCGGCGCCGGTGTTTCGGGCGGCCAGAAGCAACGCCTGTGCATTGCGCGCACGCTGCTCAAGCATCCGCGCGTGCTCATTTTTGATGACTCAACCAGCGCGGTCGATATGGCGACCGACGCTAAGATTCGCGAGCACATCGCTCGGATTCCCAATACGACCGTGCTCATCATCGCCCAGCGCATTGCGAGCGTCATGGATGCCGATTGCATTGTGGTGTTGGACGACGGTCGTGTCCACGGCGTGGGCACGCACGAGGAACTGCTGGCGGGCGATGCCATTTATCAGGAGATTTACGCCTCGCAGATGGAGTTTGCGGGGGATGCGGACATCGCCGAAGGCGCAAATGCCCCGTCTTCCTCTGGTTCCAGCGGATCAATTCAAGCCACGGAAGGAGGCGAGCAACATGCCTAAGACATCCGCTCAGGCCCGCCCCGCCAATCTGACGCAGACGCTCCGCCGCTTGCTCTCCTACATGGGTCATGCCAAGTTCTCGTTGCTCGCGGTGGGCGTGCTCGCCTCCGTCGCCGCCATCGCAAGCCTTGCCGGTACCTACATGGTGCGCCCCATCGTCAACGGTTTGGCAACGGGCGGCGAGGAACTGCTCGCTAGGCAGGTTATCTTTACCGCTGTCATCTACGCTGCGGGCGTGCTCTCGGCCCTGGGCTACTCACAGATCATGGTGCGTGCGGCCCAACGCGTGGTGTCCGATATTCGCCGCGACCTGTTCGCGCACATCCAGACGCTGCCGCTCAGTTATTTTGACAGCACGCGCTCGGGCGACATCATGAGTTTTTTCACCAACGACGTCGACACTGTCTCCGAGGCGCTCAACAACAGCTTTGCCAACGTGATTCAGGCCGCTATTCAGGTTGTGGGCACCACGGCCATGCTCATCATCCTTAACTGGCAGCTCACGATTATCACACTCGTGTGCGATGCGGCCATTGTGCTGTATGCGCGCTACTCGGGCGCGCGTTCTAAGCGTTTCTTTGCCGCCCAGCAGGCATCGCTTGGCGACCTGGACGGATATATCGAAGAGATGGTCTCGGGCCAAAAGGTCATCAAGGTCTTTAACCGCGAGGCAGCGAATGTCGCCGGCTTCACCTGCCGCAACGACGAGCTTCGCCGCACCGGCACCGCCGCCGTGAGCTATGCCAACTCCATGGTGCCCATGACCGTCGTGATTGGCTACGTCAACTATGCCATCGTCGCCGTGGCGGGCGGCATGCTCTGCATCAAGGGGCTCGCCGATGTGGGCGCACTTGCAAGCTACCTGGTCTTTGTGCGCCAGGCCGCCATGCCCATCAACCAGTTTACGCAGCTCGGCAACTTCTTGCTCAACGCGTTGGCCGGTGCCGAGCGCCTGTTTGCGGCTATGGACCTTGAGCCCGAGGTGGACGAGGGCTGCGTGGAGCTGGTGCAGACGGGCGACGCCGCGTGGGCGTGGAAGATTCCCGAGGGCCAGGGCGTGGGCGCGTATGGGCATCTGCATGACGTGGCAGCCGTTGATGAGTCGGGCCGCGCGGTGGCTGCCGACGGCACCGAGCTCACGTGCGGCTTGGTCCCGCTTGCCGGCGACGTGCGCTTCCATGCCGTGGACTTTTCCTACGTGCCGGGCGCCCGCGTGCTCACGGACCTCAACCTGTTTGCCAAGCCGGGGCAAAAGATTGCGTTTGTGGGCTCCACGGGCGCCGGCAAGACGACCATTACCAACCTCATCAACCGCTTCTACGAGGTCGATGACGGCGAGATCACGTACGACGGCATCGACGTCAAGCACATTGCCAAGGCCAGCCTGCGCGGGTCGCTCGGCATTGTGCTGCAGGACACGCACCTGTTTAGCGGCACCATTGCGCAGAACATCCGCTTTGGCAAGCTCGACGCGACCGACGAGGAGGTGCGCGCCGCTGCCGAGGCCGCCTGCGCCGACTCGTTTATCCGCCGCCTGCCGCGGGGCTACGACACACCGGTCACGGCCGACGGCGCCAACCTGTCGCAGGGTCAGCGTCAGCTGCTCGCCATCGCGCGCGTGGCCGTCGCCGATCCGCCGGTGCTCATCCTGGACGAGGCCACGAGTTCCATCGACACGCGTACCGAAAAGCTCATCGAGCGCGGTATGGACCGCATCATGCGCGGACGCACCACCTTTATGATCGCGCATCGCCTGTCCACCGTTCGCGATGCCGACGCCATCATGGTCCTCGAACACGGCCGCATCATCGAGCGCGGCACGCACGAAGAGCTGCTCGCCCAGCACGGCGAGTACTGGCAGCTGGCGCATGGCTTAAAAGAGCTGGATTAACCCGTTCGAGCACGATGCTTTGATCCCTCCGTGCCCCTCACCTCGACTCAAACCATCACAACATTCGATGTTTTTTGCCAAAATCGGGAAAAGCATCGAATGTTGTGATGGTTTTTCTACCACTCGATCGGGTGGAATCGCTTTCTTGCGCGCGAAGGTGTGCGGACCCGTGGGCAGGGGAATAAGGTTGGTTATCCGACTCCATTGGAGGGCTCATGGACCTGCCGATCGTCCTGTCCCATAAGACTGCCTGGCTGTACCACAACGTGGCGCGCCCGTCCGAGCCGCTCTCGCGAGCAAGCAGCCTATACGATGAGGACTCGCTTGCTAACGAGGCGGAGCCGACCGCGAGCCTGCCCAAATTGGGGCTCGATGCCAAGGGGCTGAGGGCTTCAACGGCAGTTGGGATCGTTACCGACTATCTGGTTTCGCTCGGTATTCCACGAGAAGAGCTCGATCATATCGACACGCTCGTCAACTTCGATTTTGAGCGTTCGACGCCGGCTGGATTTAGGTGCCACGTGTTTGGGGCGCCGGTACCTCCAGGCCATCTTATCGAGGTGGCAGAGGGCCTTCTGGTGGTTGATGAGGCCATGTGCTTTGTCCAAGCGGGTTCGTGGATGAGCGAGCTCGAGCAGTTGGAATATGGCTACGAAATCTGCGCCCGATACCATTTGAATCATCTGTCGACAGGCGATTATATCGAGATGGGGCAGAGGTACACCGTTGCCGACTTGATTGCCTATTGCAATGAGAACCGATCTCGCCAGGGGGCTATACGCGCGGCCGCCGCGCTCAAGCGCGTGCACGATGGCGCGCGATCGCCCATGGAGACGGCCACCGCAATCATGGTCGTAGCAAAACGTTCCCAGGGAGGGCTGGGATACACCAAGATCGAGCTCAACCATCGGGTCGATGTTCCCAACGAGTTCAAGTATCTCGCTAAGGCCGGGTATTTCGAGATTGACGTATATGCGCCTGCGAGCGGTACGGGAATTGAATACAACGGCTCGGACCATCTTGATAAACAGCGCAGCGCGTCGGATGCGGAGCGTATGACTGTGCTGAGCGCGCTGGGCTTTAGGATGATCGTCCTCACCGGGACTCAGTTTGCCCATCAGCTGCAATTGCACCGGGCGATGAACGCCATCGCACTCGCTATGGGCCTTAAGTGCGACCGAAGCGAAGCGTTCCAAAAGCGGCAGAACGACCTGCGAGAATTCGTGATTCGACACTGGGAGGGCGGCCTTTAGGGGCGCTTTGGTCCTTCTACGGGGTGCCGTGGGCAGGCAGACCATCACAACATTCGGCGTTTTTTGCCAAAAGCGGGAAAAGCATCGAATGTTGTGATGGTTTGCGTGCTGAGGATGGGCTTGGGAAGCCGGTTTTGCTCGAAGCAACCTGTCCTGTCGTACGGGTGTCGGCATGATTCTCCCGTGGGGTATTATGTTTTCCGAAGAATAAAACGCCGCGTGTGGGGAGGGCTGCGTGGACGGGCATGTGCAACATGACGGCTTTGGCCGCGATATCAACTACCTGCGCATTGCCGTTACCGACAAGTGCAATTTCCGCTGCATTTACTGCATGCCGGCCGATGGCGTGGCGCCCCGTGCACACGACGAGCTACTCAGTGCCGAGGAAATCGCCCGCTTTGTGCGCTTGGTGGCGGGGGAGGGCATTCGCCGCGTACGCCTGACGGGCGGCGAGCCGCTGGTCAGCCGCCGTATCATTCCGCTCATTCGCGACATCCGCGCGATTCCGCAGATTGAGGACATCTCGCTTACCACCAACGGCGCCCTGCTGCCCAAGCTGGCGCCGCAGCTCAAAGACGCAGGACTTAACCGCGTTAACATCTCGCTCGACACGCTCGACCCTACGCTCTTTGGAAAGATCACGCGCCTGGGTCGGCTCGAACAGACCATGGCCGGCATCGACGCGGCACTGGCTTGGGGCTTTGAGCCCGTTAAGGTCAACTGCGTTGTGGTGCGCCGACTCAACCAGGATGTGGCGGCTCTCGCGCGTCTGACTATCGACCGCCCCATCCACCTGCGCTTTATCGAATACATGCCCATCGGCGACGAGCGCACGAGTTCGCATTGTGCCGTGGATCCGCATGCGCCCGCGCTCAATCCCGAGTTGTGGGACGCGAGCGATACCGTGCCGAGCGACGAGCTACGGGCGCGCATCAATGCCGGGGCCGCCGCGGCGGGACTGGGTGAGCTCGAGCCGCTCGACATCAACGACGCTCCTGCCGGCGCGGGCCCTGCGCGCTATTGGCACTTTCCGGGCGCGGCGGGAACGGTTGGTTCCATTAGCGCCATGTCCAATCATTTTTGTGCGAATTGCAACCGTCTGCGCCTGACGGCCGATGGCAACGTACGTCCGTGCCTGTTCAGCGATGCCGAGTATTCGGTGCGCGACGCCCTGCGCCGTGGTGATGATATGCAGGTACTTTCGATTTGGCGCGATGCCGTGGCCCACAAACCGCAGGAACACGCGATAATTGAGGGCACGCAACGATTTATGTCCCAAATCGGAGGATGATCATATGGCCAAGAGCAGGTACGCCGATGCCACCAAGGCCGCTCGCAGGGCCGCGATGTCTGCCCACAAAGTCACGGCTGCGGCGAATGCTGGCAACGCCGACGCGTCCGCGCAGCCGACTGCCAGCGCTGTTGCCGAGCCCGCCCGTGACGCTCGTCGCGACGAGCTGACGCACGTGGACGCCAAGGGCGAGGTACGCATGGTCGACGTGTCCGACAAGGCCGAGACCCATCGCATCGCCATCGCCGAGGGCACCATCCTCATGCATCCCGAGACGCAGGCCATGGTGCTGCAGGACCGCGCCAAAAAGGGCGACGTGCTTGCCTGCGCGCGCGTGGCGGGCATTATGGCCATCAAACGCACGAGCGACATCATTCCCATGTGCCATCCGCTGCTCATTACCAAGAGTAAATGCGACATTGCGCCCATCGCTCCGACGGGGACGCCGGCCGAGGACGTGCCCGAGGGCTGGGCGCCGGCGCGCGCAGACGGGCAGGTTGGCTTTCACGTACTGGTTACGGTCGGCGTGACGGGTAAGACGGGTATCGAGATGGAGGCTCTGACCGGCGCGAGTGCCGCGTGCCTGACCATCTACGACATGTGCAAGGCAGTCGACCGCGGCATGGAGATCGTCGACGTGCGCCTGCTGCACAAGGAGGGCGGCCGCTCGGGTGTGTGGGACCGCGCAGAGCGTCAGGCCGCTGCTGTTGAGGCCGTGGCCGCTGACGGTGCCACACTCGCAAGCGCGCCCGTCGCCGTCGCGCCCGCAGCTCCCACTCCGGCTGTCCCCGCAATCGCGTTTATCGGCTACCAAAATTCGGGCAAGACCACGCTCGTCGAGAAGGTTATCGCCGAGCTCACCCGCCGCGGCCTGCGCGTGGGCTCGCTCAAGCATCATGGGCATCACGGCTTTGATATCGACGTGCCCGCTAAGGATACGTGGCGCCATCACCAAGCCGGATCCAAACACGTAGGCCTCATCTGCGCTACGCGCTGGGCGGAGTACGCCGACACGCGCGAGGAGGACGAGATGCCCGCGCGCGAGCTGCTGTCGCGCTACAACGATGTCGACGTGGTGATCATCGAGGGCTACAAGACCGAGGGCTTCGACAACATCGTCGTCGCGCGATCGGGTGTGGATCGCCTGCGCGGCAAGAGCTCGCTTGACCTAGTCGACGGTCGTACGCTGGCCCTTGCCTGCAATGAGGCCCTTGCACGCCAGGCCTTCGATGCCGGCTTTGCAACCCGAGCCATCAACATCAACGACGCCCGAGCCATCTGCGACCTTATCCAAGACCATCTGGCCTAGAACCTGCCAAAAAGGGACAGGTTTGTTTTGGCAGGTTTTATCTGGGCAAACGTCATTTCCACCACAAAGGGGCCAGGCACCTTTGTGGCGGTTTTGATCAAAGAGCCTTTGACTTAAACCTACCTCGAGGTTTAATAATCGCTGACAAACGATTGCGATTACGGAGGTCTCATGCCAAAACTGTACTTTATGCGTCACGGCCAAACGCTCTTTAACCTGCTTCGCCGCAAGCAGGGTTGGTGCGATTCGCCGCTTACCGAGCTGGGAATCGAGCAGGCTAAAACTGTCGGCGCGACCCTGCGAGAGCGTGGCCTTGCGTTCGACCATGCGTACAGCTCCACGTCCGAGCGTGCGTGCGACACGCTTGAGCTTGCGTTTCCTGATCAGCCTTACGAGCGCGTCAAGGGCCTTAAGGAGTGGAACTTTGGCAAGTTTGAGGGCGCGAGCGAGGATTTGAATCCGCGCCTGCCGTACGGCGATTTTTACAAGCAGTATGACGGCGAGGGCGAAGACGAGTTTCGCGAGCGCATCATGGCGACCATCACCGAGCTCATGCAGCGCCCTGGACATGAGAGCGTGTTGTGCATGAGCCATGGCGCCGCAGCGGCTCAGGTCATGCGCGGCGTGGGCGTGGAACCGCTCAAGATGAAGAACCGTATCGGCAACTGCTGTGTACTCGAGCTCGACTTTGATCCCTCTACTAGCACATTCACTCTCGCAGATCTGTACAACCCCTACGGCATCCCGCGCGAGTAGCATCGGGGCATCAGCCAAAACCACCGCAAAGGGGCCAGGCTCCTTTGCGGTGGTTTTGCCGTTTACGGGCGATTTCCTACCGTTCGGCGGACTTTCGCGCCAATGGGGCTTACGCCGCATGCAAGTTTCATCCTACAATTGCCCACGTGCTCACAAGTTTGTTACTCCTTGGGAGGCATCACTTGCGCATAATAGAAGACGAGGAATATCGCCCCGTCGTCTAGCGCCGATGTCCGAGGAGTTTTTTCATGCTCATTTTAAAGAAGATCAACAATAACGTTGCTCTTGCCGCCAGCGATGACGGCCGAGAGGTTGTTGTCTTTGGCAAGGGCATCGGTTTTCACGAGATGCCCTACGAGCTTGCCGATGAGTCCCTTATCCAGCGCAAATTCTATAACGTTCCCGAGAGCCTGCAGGATATGGTGGGCACCCTTCCCGACGACGTCCTGCTCGCCGCGAGCGACATTGCCTGCTTCGCGTCGCAGCAGCTTGGCTGCAAGCTATCCGGTGGCCTGCCCTTTATCCTGGCTGATCACCTGCAGTTTGCCGTCCAGCGCGACGACGACCAGCTCAGCGCTCCCAACCCGCTCGAGCACGAGGTAGCCTTCATCTACCCGCGCGAGCTCGAGATCGGCCAGGCCGCGCTCGCCATCGTGCAAAAGCACACCGGCGCCAAGCTGGGTCAGAACGAGGCCACGAGCATCGCGCTCCACATCGTTAACGCCGAGGTCGACGGCATGGGCCGCGCCAAGGACATGGACTTCATCATGAAGAGCACCCGCGTGCTCGACGAGGTGACCCATTCCGTGGAAAAGCAGCTTGGCTGCTCGCTCGACACGGCGTCGTACTGCTACATTCGCTTTCTTGCGCACCTGCACTTTTTGGTTCGCCGCCTCGTTAAGGGCAAGTGCACGCAGACCGAGAATTCCTCGCTGTTTATGCAGGCCGCCCGCGATTTTCCCGAGGCTTACCAGTGCGCATACGCCATCAACCGCGTGTTCGAGAAAGAGTTTAAGCAGAGCTGCTCGGACGAGGAGCTCTTGTATCTGATGATGCATATCAACCGTCTGCGATCGGCTTCGCAGACCGAGTGAGTAAAGCCGCCAGTCCGGCGGCAATCGCAACAATACTTTTTGGTTTCTAACTGCGGGCAAGGTACCGGCTCGCGGTAGGGGATATTTTTGCCGAAATTTGGAAAAGAGAGGACAGATCATGGCAGGTAAATATGACGATCTTGCTGCCCAGATCGTAGAGCTGGTTGGCGGCAAGTCCAACGTCAAATGCGTCGCACACTGCATTACCCGTGTTCGTTTTAAGCTCAAGGACGAGTCGAAGGCCAATGACGAGGCAATCTCCGAGCTGCCCAACGTCATCAAGGTCATGCGCGCCAACGGCCAGTACCAGGTTGTTGTGGGCAACATCGTCGAGGACGTCTACGATGCCGTCCTCAAGGCCGGCGGTTTTAGCGACGGCGGCGCCGTCGACGCCGATGACGACGAGGCCGCTCCCAAGAGCGCTACCGATGTGATTATCGACCTCATCTCGGGCATCTTCGCCCCCATGCTCGGCACCTTCGCCGCTGCCGGTATCATGAAGGGCCTGCTGGCGCTCGCTACCTTCCTGGTTCCGAGCTTCGCCAATGACGGCGCCTACACGCTGCTCTACACCGTCGCCGACGGCATGTTCTACTTCCTGCCCGTGGTGCTTGGCTACACCGCCGCCAAGAAGTTCAAGATGAGCGAGTTCAACGGCATGGCCATTGCCTTTGCGCTTGTGTACCCCACCATGGTTGCCCTGACCTCGGGTGAGGTCGTCGGCTCCGTCGAGCTCGGCTTTGCCGGTACCTTCTCTTGGTACACCACGTTCCTGGGCCTGCCGCTCATCATGCCTGCCTCGGGTTACACCAGCTCCGTTATCCCCATCCTGCTCATGGTTTGGTTCGGCTCTAACCTCGAGCACTGGGTTAAGAAGTGGATGCCCGCTTCTATGAAAATGTTCTTCGTGCCGCTGATTACCGTCACCGTCACCGTTACCCTTGGCTACCTGGTCATTGGCCCCATCGCCACGCTCATCACCAACCTGCTCGGCGAGCTCTTCGCGCTGCTGTTTGGCCTGCCCATGATCGGTTCCATCCTGGGCTGCACCCTCGTCGGCGCCTTCTGGATGTGCCTGGTCATCTTCGGTTTCCACTGGTCGCTCGTGCCCATCGCGCTGGTCAACCTGTCCACTCTGGGCCACGACTACATCCTGGGCTCCGTTATCGCCCACTCCTTCTCGCTGGGCGCCGTGCTCTTTGCCATGTATCTCAAGAACAAGGACGAGAAGTTCCGCGGCATCGCGCTGCCGGCCATGATCTCCGCCTTCTTCTTTGGCGTCACCGAGCCCGCTATCTACGGTGTCGCCCTGCCCGATAAGAAGGCCTTCATCAACGCCAGCATCGGTTCTGCTGTGGGTGGCCTCATCATCGGTATCTCCGGCGCCGTGGTGTACATGTCCGGCGGTCTGGGCGTCTTCAACTGGCTGTCCTTCATCGATCCCTCCGGTGTCAACGGCATCAACCACATGATCTGGGCTATCGTCGCCTCGCTCGTGGGTGCTGTTGTGGGCTTCGCGATTGAGTTTGTCACCTACAAGCCCGAGGCTGCTAAGTAGCCCAAACGACAAAGACTCGGTACCAAGCCGGCGGGGGAGCGCCCCGCCGGCTTTTTTCAAATGGACGAGGGGTCCCGCACAGGCGTCGATAGAGGCCTCGCCACGAAACCGGCCTATCTACTACCTTTTAACGGTAGGGGCCAACCATACGGCGGTTTACCAAAAATCGCCAAGCCGTCTACCTGCGGTTTTATTTTTGGCAATTGCGGTGTGGTCGGGGGTTCACGACTAAACGTAGTAGATGGGCCGGTTTCGTGGCGGCCGACTCAACGCGAACCCCGATCGGGGCGCAAATTACCTTGTGGACGCCGAAGCGGCGTCCACGCAACATCCCAACACGTACGAAAGGAGCCAACATGGCTTTTCCCGATGGATTTCTGTGGGGCGGCGCCACTGCCGCCAATCAGTGCGAAGGCGGATACAACGAGGACGGCAAGGGCCTCGGTGTTCCCGACATCATGACGGGCGGCACGGTCTCCGAGCCGCGCCACATTACCGACGGCATTCTGCCCCAGTACCACTATCCCAGCCACGAGGCCGTGGATATGTACCATCACTACCTCGACGACATCAAGCTCTTTGGCGAGATGGGCTTTAAGTGCTACCGCATGTCCATCAACTGGAGCCGCATCTTCCCCAACGGCGACGAGGCCGAGCCCAACCAGGCCGGCATCGAGTTCTACCGCCGCGTGTTCCAGGCCTGTCAGGAGCAGGGCATCGAGCCCATGGTCACCCTCAGCCACTACGAGCTGCCCTATGGCCTGTCCAAAAACTACGGCGGCTGGAAGAACCCCAAGCTCATCGATTTCTATCTCAACTACGCTCGTACCGTCATGACCGAGTACAAGGGGCTGGTGCGCTACTGGCTCACCTTTAACGAAATCAATTGCCTGCTCATGGGCGGCTTTGGCGGCGTGATGGGCGGCGGCATGGTGCCCGAGGCAACTGACACGCCCATGGCCTTTGGCAACTGCGACTGGGACGATCCACAGGCGCGCTTCGATGCCCTGCACCACCAGTTCCTGGCGAGTGCCAAGTGTGTCACCATGGGCCATCAGATCGATCCCCAGAACAAGATCGGCTGCATGATCGCCGGCAACGCCTGCTACCCGCACACGTGCAATCCGGCAGACGTTCTGGCTGCACAAAAGCAGCAGCGCGAGATGAACTTCTACTGCGGCGACGTGCAGGTGCGCGGTGCGTATCCCTCGTGGGCGCCCAGCGTGTGGCGCCGCGAAGGCGTGCACGTGGAGGTTTCGCCCGAGGACGCCGCCACGCTGGCCGCCGGCAAGGTCGACTTCTACAGCTTTAGTTACTACATGAGCGCCACCGCCACGGCCGATCCGGTGCTGCTGGAGCAAGGCAACATTTTTGGCGGCGCCGGCAACGAGTATCTCAAGAAGAGCGATTGGGGTTGGGCGATCGACCCCGAGGGCCTGCGCTACTACCTGGAGGAGGTGTACGACCGCTACCAGGTGCCGCTGATGATTGTCGAGAACGGCCTGGGCGCGGTGGACGAGGTCGAGGCGGACGGTTCGATTCACGACAGCTACCGCATCGATTACCTGCGCGAGCATATCAAGCAGATGGAGATTGCCATCGAGGACGGCGTGGACCTGATGGGCTACACCATGTGGGGCTGCATCGATTTGGTGAGCGCCTCGACCGGCGAGATGAAGAAGCGCTACGGCTTCATTTACGTCGACAAGGACAACGACGGCAACGGCACGCTTGCCCGCAGCCGCAAGGACAGCTTCTTCTGGTACAAGAAGGTCATCGAGTCCAACGGCTCCGACCTGGCCTAGCCAGGTCTCAACCAGCGTAAACGTCGCAACCACCACAAAGGGGCCAAGCACCTTTGTGGTGGTTTTTGCTTTGGTGGATGTGTGGGACATGCCTTAAAATCTACCAAGTAGTTCATGTTAGGCGGAAAGACGGAAGGGGCTCGATGCGACCTTAGTCAGGCATGCGGATAGAATTGAGTCAATGGACGGCGGGGCGAACGACCGCTGCCCATTATTCGTATGCGATAAGGAGTCCTCATGCCCACATCTTTATTCCCAAAAGTCCGCTCGTCGCTGTCCGCGCAGGCTAAACGCCTGGTGGCTATGCGCTTTCTCATTTACACCGGCTTTCAGACCAGTTATTTTATCGGCGTCATCGGAACGCTCACCTATGCGGACGATGCCTCGGTCGTCGCGACATCGCTGGCCGTTCTGTTTATGAACGTTTTCGTGATCCTGGGATCCTTTGCGGGCGGCGCTGCGCTCGACGCATGGGGTCCGCGCCGCCATTTCTTGCTGAGCATCGTCGGCGCTCTCGCAACTGGCGCGGCAATCATCGCCTTTGGTAGCGCGACCGGCGTCGTCCTGTTCGGCGCGGTGTTTCTGGGCTTTGTGATGGGATTCGCCCAGCCCATTGCCACGTCCTATCCGGCCTACCTCACCGACGATCCTGTCGAGCTCAAAGACATCAATTCCGCCATCGCCATGTTCTCAAACGTGAGTATCATTGTTGGCCCCACGCTGGGCGGCTTTGTCGCGGCGGCTGCGTCGTCGCGCGCGGTGTTTGTGCTCATGATGCTCTTTACCGTGCTGGCGTTCGTCGTCGGTTGGGGCTTTAGGCCGCAGACCAGCCATGTCGCCGGGCATGCGGATGCCGATTCGGCGGAGGAAGGGGAGTGTGCGGGACAAAGCTCCAACCCCAGCACGTCCGCCCGTGCCACCTTCGCAGCCAGCATCAAGACAGTCTTCACCAACAGCGTCCTCGCGCTACTTTTCTGCATCATCTTCCTCTCGAACTTTGGCTACGGTGCCTTCGATCCGCTCGAGTCGTTTTTCTATCGCGATGTTCTGCATGTTGGCGTTGAGTGGATGGGCTGGCTCTCGTCTGCCTGCGGTGTCGGCGCGGTGCTGGGTGCCGTGCTCGCGCTCCGCTTGCCGCCGCACCTGGTCAACCTTAAAACGCTGCTCGTGGCACTTATGTCCGTGGGCCTGGGAAGTCTGCTCTATGTGGGGACGCCGTACGTGGGTGTGGCCCTTGTCGGTCAGGTCGCCCTGGGCATAGCTTGGGGCATCGTCAACCCGCTCCACAACACCATTGTGCAAACGACGGCTCCGCTCGAGCAGCTTGGTCGCGTCAATTCGGTCATGGGCTTTGGCAACATGTTCGCCGGTGTGGCCCCGCTGGCGATTGCACCGTGGCTGGCGGCAACATTTGGCGTACAACGGACACTCGTGGGGGCGGGCATGGTCGTGACGGCGGTTCCCGCTGCATTGCTGCTGTTTGGACGCAACCACTTGGATCGTGCCGTAAAGCGGTAAAAACCATCACAACATTCGATGAAAATCGCGATTTTGCCGAAAAACATCGAATGTTGTGATGGTTTGCGCCCCGGGTCAGGCCATCCTGCGAGTCCTGCCACCACAAAGGGGACAGGCACCTTTGTGGTGGTTTTTGCTTTGACGGGCCGCGCCTGTGCCTTGGTATACCATGTACACCATTTCCGACCACACCCCACACCGCCGCACAACCCAGAAAGGCCCCCATGGACGCCACCTTCAGCCACATCAAAGCCGTGTTCTGCGATATCGACGGTACGCTGCTCACGAGCCGGCACACGGTGTCCCCGCGCACCGTGGCGGCGATCCGCGCCCTGCGCGAGCGCGGCGTGCTCTTTGGCCTGTGCACCGGGCGCGACGCCCACGCGACCGAGGCCATGTACGAGCTCTGGGGCATCGAAGGCCTGGTAGACGTGCTGGTGGGCTGCGGTGGCGCCGAGGTCATCGACCGGGCGCACGACATCAACGAACTGAGCTATCCGCTGCCGGGCGAGACCATCGCGCGCATCTGCAAGCACATGGCGGACCTTCCGGCAACGCCCGTCTGCCCCCGAGACGGCGTGTTCTACGTGCCCGAGAGCAACGCGTGCGTCGAGCACCTGTCACGCGTCGACGGCGTGCCCTACCAGGTGGTCGATTTTGCCGAGTTTTTGCGCGAGCCGCAGCCCAAGGTGATGTTTACCATGGCGCCCGAGGTAATGCCGCGGGTGATTGAGCGGGCGTCGACGTTTGCCGATAACACTGTTAAGGCGGCGGCTCTGCAAACCACGCAGCGGCTCTACGAGTTCATGGACCCGCGCGTGTCCAAGACGCGCGGCCTTGTGCGCGTAGCGGAGCTCAACGACATGGAGCTCCAGAACATCTGCGTGTTTGGCGATGCCGATAACGACACCTGCATGGTGGCTGACGCCGGCGTGGGCGTGGCCATGGCAAACGGCAGCGACGCCACCCGTGCCGCCGCCGATTTTGTAACCGCCAGCAACGACAAAGACGGCATCGCGATCTTTATTGAGGAACATCTGCTGTAGCGGGGGGGGGGAGAACTACCACAAAGGGGGCAGGCGCCTTTGCGGTGGCCTCAGGCGATTTGGGCGAATTGATGCCTAAAATCTGTGGGAAAATTCAAATATTGTTGTCTGAACATCATGCTTCCAACCACCGATGGGTTTAAGATATTCTCATCAATTTGGTAGGATATTCATCCCGGTTAATGACCTACCGCTCACGGTCGATTTTCGACCGTTCACAGGATGTTCGCTCTTGAGCAAAATGTTGTGCAAATAAATCTAATGCCATTAAAAAATAATAGGCAACTAAATTACCAGCAGAAACAAAAAATAGATAGCGAATAAACGAAGGTAAATCTGAGCAAATGTCAAGAGAATTGAGAACTCGCTACAAAAATGTCGGTTTTATTGCTCAGATGTTTAAACAATCGTTATAATTGCATTACTAAACGAGCGCAATTACAGATTGCGCAGATACGTTTGATGGTGAAAGAGCAAGATCGCGGTCTCTTGGGGAGGAGACATCGATGAAAGCGAATTCGGACAAATCTAAGCAGAGTAATAAAGCGACGCGCCGTGTGCTGGCAGGCGTTTTGTGCGGAGCCTCCGTGTTGAGCCTGGTACTGTCGCTCGTCATGCCCCCGATCTCGCAGGCCATTGCCAACGATGGTCAGGCGGTTTCTACCGAGGAAACTGTGATGGGGGGGGGTTCCTCAAGTGAGTCTACTGTTGTAGGCAACACCAACAACGGGGATACCGAAAACCAGAATAGTGACGAGACCGAGGGCGATGAGGCCGGCTTTTCAAATAGCGATGAGCAGGCCCAAGCTGAGGATCAGCCCGAGGACGAGCTGCAGGTTGAAGATGGCGACTCGCCGAATGATGGCGCCGTAATGGCAGCCGCGGAAGGTGAGCAAGCCGAAACAGCGTCAGGTGAGATAAGCAACGCTACAGAACTGAAAACTAAGTTAACGGACGCAAACGGCGCTGTGAGCTTCAAGCTCGTGGGTGATATTGACACCAGCGAGACGATTACGCTCAGTAGTGACGCCAGTAACATCACGCTGGATCTAAACGGTCACAAAATTAAACACGAGAGCTCGGAACAGCCCCTGTTTAATATCACTGGCGGCGCAAAGTTAACCGTCATGGACGGTCAGCAAGCTGCAGTGGATGATCCGACGGGTGGCAAATATGTATGCTCCGACAACACATTTAGCAAAAATGGCAACCTTGCCTCTGTGGCCCCTGATGAGACTTCTAATATTCCTACAAATCTCACCTACTATGTAACCGGATCGTCCGTAAGTCCAGATGGCATTAGCACTACCGAGGCTCTTTATAAACACGAAGCTACCATCCGCGGCGCCATCGTGGCGTGCAGTAATAACGACAAATTGAAGCTCATCAATCTTTATGGCACTAATGGTAAGGGCGGTACGTTCAATCTTGAAAGTGGCGTGCTGACGCAAGGACAGGGCTGTAAAGTTGCCAACTTGGTCTACGCCGAGAACGGTTCTACCGTCAATATGAGCGGTGGCTACGTTTGCGGTGCCTCTACGGGAACCTCGGGTACCGGCGCTGGCATTATGGTATCTAATGAAAAGGGTGCTGCTTCGACCCTTAATCTAACCGGTGGCGTTATCGCAGGTAACTACGCTCCCAATGGCGGCGGCGTGTATGCTAAGGGCTCTACGGTTAACGTGAATGGTGGCATTATCTCCGGCAACGGCACGTTTGATAGCCAGTCTGGCTACGGTGCAGGTATCTGCGCGCTCGGATCAACCGTTAACGTTACGAGCGGCTACATCACCAATAACAAGTATCAGTTCTACCAAGATACCGATTCGAATAATTGGGTGCACAAGGGCGGCGGTTGCCACGGTGGTGGTGGTATTGCTGCTTTTGATGGCGGTAGCCTGAAGTTTAACGGTGGCTACATCACCGGTAACTATTCTGCCGAGGCCGGTGGCGGTATTTATGCTGGCGCTTGGACTCAAGCTCTTTCCACGTTTACGTTTACTGGTGGAACCATAGCTAGCAATGTTGCACAAAACTCGGAGGGCGGCGGTATCCGTATCGCTGCGCCTACAGTTGGCGAATTTAATGTGAGCGGTAAGAAAGCCTACATCACGAACAATACGACCAATACTACCAACGATTGGGGTGGCGGCGGAGTGTTCGTCCAAGGCGGCAACAGCGACAAGGGCGTTAATTCAGCGAGCCTCAAGATTTATAACGCATTGATTACCAACAATGATGCCGAGGGCTTTGGCGGTGGCTTCGCTGCCTGCCCGACTGGCAAAACGGCTATTACCGATACCAAGGGTATTGCGATTTTCGGAAACCGCGATGAAAACGGCGCCCACCTATCGGGTGGTACTAATGGTAAGAATGAAGATCAGCCCACAACCGTTACGGGTGGCGAAATCACTGATACCTTCAAGCAAAACGGCCATAAGGATCTATTCCTGATTCGCAAGTCAGATAATAGCGACTACATCGCTGCCGTAACTGGTCAGATGCTTGGTGGCGGCGCTGCCAACTGGAAGGGCACGATCGACGGTCAGCCGTCTACGATCATCGAGCCGCCTACGACCATCGGCAAGTACGAGGGCGCTCAAGCTAAGTACATGATTGGCCTCGAGGCAAATCCTTCCCCCGAGGATCAAGGGCTTGCCGCTAGTAAAGCCACGCTCTTCATCACGGGCAACAGCTCCAACATCCACGGTGGCGGCATCATGACCAACGGTAATGTTGTCGCTGGCTCCACCCAAGGGGTCCAGGTTTATCCCAAGATGAAGCTCAATGGCTCCAAGGTGTTTGAGGGCGGCACGCTTAAAGGAAATGACTTTGATTTCCAGCTACTCAAGCAGAACGAGATTAAGGATGAGAACGGTCAGGTTACGGGATATACGGTGCCGAGTTTTGATGCCAATGACACTCTTCAGCTCAATGGCTGCTCGGTGGTCAATACGGTGAAAAACGATGGAAATGGAAATTTCACCTTTGATCTGGGTGAAGTTTATGCCGATGACGCTCTTGTTTACTACTTGGTAGAGGTTCCGGGCGCAGACAAGGACGTTGTTAATTATGACAAGACTATCTACAAGATAGATCCTACGGTCATAGAGGATCCGACCAGGACGCACGACGTGCTTGGCATTAAATACACGTACTACAAGGTAAGTAACGTAAAGATCACCAAGATGTCTGATGGTGCAACTGAGACTGTGGTTACACCAACGTCCGAAGACGGTGTTGCATGTGTTGCGCTTGCTGGCGGTGCGACTTTCACCAACACTCCGTACACTTCCAACGGTTCCTGGACTCCCAAGGCGACTAAGGTCGTTGAGGGTGGCGAGATGAAGGAGTTTACGCTCGAGTTTGCGGACAACCCGGACTTCGCGGGCGCTCAGACGGTTAAGACGACGGCTAATGACAAAAAGACTCAGACGCTTGAGTTCCACGAGATTAAGTACGACCTTGGCAGTTTGAAGCAGAACGATTCTGGTGTTCCGGGTCGTGGTGCTTCCAAGACCTTCACGTACTACGTGCGCGAGAAGAACGATAGCTCGATTTTCTCGCACTACAAGTTCGATCAGTCGGTCTATAAGTTTACGGTTGTTGCAACGGATGACACCAATAGAACCATCAACTGTAAGGTGACCTACAGGAAGGGAACCGTTGGCTCCGATGGCAAGTGGAAAGATGCTGATAGCGCCAACCACGAGCTCACCGACACTGACACCCCTACCTTCACCAACACCTACTCCACTTCTTTGCCCCTTTCTGGTATGTCGGGCGTCACTCTGACGTACCTTGCCGGCGCGGCGGTGCTTTGCGCTGCTGCGGCCTGGATGCACATTCGTCGCAAGGCGAATGCGAAGGGAGGTGAGCGTCGTGAATAAGAAAGTTAGCTCCTTCCCGATCTTGTTTGCGCTGCTCGCCCTCTTGGTCAGCACCTGCGCGGTCGTGTTCCCCGCTTCCGCGCAGGCCGCGCCGACCTCGACCGGTTCCATCACGGTGAGCGGCACCGTAGCGAGCAGCTACGACGCCTACCAGATCTTTAGCGCCAACGTCATCGACGATGACAACGACGCCAAGATCGCCACCGACCTCGTCTGGGCAAGCGACGCCGCGCGTGACGCCGTCCTGCCCGTGCTGCACAGCGCCGGCATGCCCAATTCCCAGACCACCGCGCAGGAAGCTGCCGAGTGGCTCAACTCCGATTCCCACCTTACGAGCGCGCTGAGCGCACAGCTCGCTCGTTCCCTCCAGAGCTCTGGCGCCGAGCTCGTGGCCCTTAACGCGGGCACGACGGCCGAGCTGCCCTGCGGCTACTGGCTCATCGTCGCCGACGACGACGCCATCGCCCAGGGCGAGGCCGGCACCGCGCCGATCATGGCCCTGGTGGGCGGCAGCGCCGTCACCGTCAAGCCCAAGGCGGCGACCCCCAAGGTCGCCAAGCACGTGCTGGAGGACAGCGCCGCCGCCTGGCAGAAGGCCGCCGACGCCACGGTCGCCGACGACCTGTACTGGCGCCTCTCTGCCACGGTCCCGGCGGGTCTTACCGCCTACGACACCTACGCGGTGCAGTTCGTCGACACCATGAGCGCGGGGCTCGACCCCTCCAAGGTGGCCGCGAGCATGCGCGTGTACGTGGCGGCGGGCGCGGACGGCGGCTTCGACGCCGTCTCGACCGGTAAGGACGGCCGCGCCGGCACCGACCCCGCGAAGGGCTGGACCGATATCACGGCCCAGTGCGGGGTCTCGGTCGACGGTAAGACCTTCACCGTGCGCACCGGCGACCTCATCGCCGCGCTCGGCGGGGCCGACGCCTTCGCCGCGGGCGCCCGCGTGGTCGCGGTCTACAGCGCGCCGCTCAACAGCGCGTGCAACCACGGCATCGCGAAGGGCAACCCCAACGAGGTGTACCTGCGCTACCCGCGCTCTCCCTTTGCCGACCAGTCCGGCGACGCCGGCTTCACCCGCACGCCGAGCGACGACGCGTGCGCCTACACCTGGGATCTCGCGCTCACCAAGCGCGGCAGCGACGGCGACAAGCCGCTTGCCGGGGCGGTCCTGAGCATCGCCGACGACCGCGGTCGCACACTGGCGGCCGACGGCACGTGGGATGCGGAGGGCAAGGCCACCGTCACCACGGGCAAGGACGGCCGCGTGACCGTCTCGGGCGTGGACTCGGGCAAGCTGGAGGTCCGCGAGCTCAAGGCGCCCAAGGGCTACACCGCCTTTGAGGGCACGCGCTCCGTGACGGTCAAGGCCGAGGGCCTGGACGTCGACCAGGTGGTCGCCGCCAAGCCCAAGCTCGCCATCACGGCCGAGTCGCCCCTGCGCGCCGACAGCGCGGACGGGTCGACGGGCAGCCTGGAGGCGTCGATCATTAATACGCCTACCGGCACACCCCCTAGCATTACCACCGGAGGCTTTATGCCCTTGACTGGTGATATGGCAATGTACGCCGTGGCCGCCGCAGCGGTCGCTGGAGCTGCACTGATCGTGGTCGCGCTCCTGGTCAAGCGGGGAGGTGGCAGCCATAAAGAGTAGCTGGCAGCCCCACAGAGAGCGGGGCGAGACGTAGCGAAGCAGATGCTAAGACACAGACAGATGATGACCGATCGAATGAGAATCAAACGGAAAACGGAGGAAAAGAAGATGAGCATGAGCAAGAACATCGCACGCCTGGCAGTAACCGCCGGCCTCACAGCAGCGCTGAGCTTTGGTGGCGTCATGGCGCCGGTCACGATGGCGTTTGCTGAGGGTGGGTCGACTGTGACGTTTAATGACCCTGATTATGCAGCGTCCACGACCTATAAGGGCATCCAAATCTTCAAAGCGAAAGTGACCAAGGACAACGGGACCACGACAGTGAGCGGCATCGAGTGGGCTGGCACTGGCACTGAAATCCAGACGGCTGTCGTTAGAGCCATCAATGCAAAGGACAATACCTATTCCAGCGAAAACGCACAGGATGCAGCCGATTGGTTGAGCGTCCACGTTGAGGGTACCGGAACCGAATCGAAGGTCGCGAGCGACAACGTCTTCAGCTTAATCGCCGCTAACCTGAAGGACAGCACGGCTTGGAAGAAGACGACCAAGGGCGACGCATCCCTTTCTGGTCTCGATGCCGGCTACTGGCTCTTCCTCACTGATATCGCCGGTAAGCCTGCTGATAAGTCGACCGATGCGTTCACTTCTCCCGTGTACGCTGTAATCGACGGCGAGAGCACGACGACCGTCAAGCCTAAGAAGAGCGTCCCCACGGTTGCGAAGAAGGTCCTTGACGACGCCGACGCCTTCGCTGCCGACACCGACATCGAGAACTCCGACAAATGGAAAGATGTCGCCGATTCCCAGATTGGCCAGGATGTTAACTACAAGCTTACCGGCACGATCGCCAGCAACTACGCTACCTTTGACACATATGCTTACAAGTTCACCGATAAGCTTTCCAATGGCCTTGATTATGTCAACGCCTCGGTTAAGGTGTACGCACTGAACGGTAAGAAATACAGCGAGATTGATTCGAGCAATTATACCGTGACGAATGCTGACACTAGCAACAACAACACGCTGACGGTCGAGTTTAAGGTTGGCGAGGGCAAGAAGGGCCTCAAGGACGTTGCGGGTGTGGACGCCAGCACTAAGATCGTCGTTTTCTACAAGGCCAAGCTCAACGGCAGCGCCGTGATCGGAAACGCAAATGACGGCAAGGGCGGCAACCCCAACACCGTCAAGCTCACGTACTCCAACAACCCGTATGACGAGGGCACGGGCACGACGATCGAGGACACCGTCGCCGACTTTGCATTTAAGCTCAACCTTAACAAGGTCGACCAGGGCACCGAGAAGGGCCTTGCGGGCGCTGTCTTCACCATTCAGTCCGATGATACGAATACTAAAGACCAGTATATTGCCTCGAAGGATGACGCCACCGCGGGTGTCATCGCGGGTCAGCTCGTGACCGTCTCCGGCACCAGCAACCTTCCCGACTATGTGCAGTTCACGTCTGACGACGAAGGCAAAATCGCCGTTTCTGGTCTCGACGCCGGCTCCTACAAGGTGACCGAGGTTCAGGCTCCCGGCGATGCCTACACCAAGGCCAACCCCTTCACCTTCAAGATCACCCCGACGTATGACGAAGCGACCATGAAGGTGACGGAGCTTAAGGCGGAGGTTTCCGAGACCGACAGGGTCCGCGGCGACATCGCCTTCGGTACGCTTGACGGCACTGCCGGTGACAACAAGCTGAACGGCAAGAAAGCCACCGGCACCAACGCCGCCACCGGCGAGGTCACCATCAACGTCGGCAACACCAAGCAGGTTGGCCTTCCCCTCACCGGCCTTAACGGCGTGACCTTCACTTGGATCGCTGGTGGCGCGGTGCTGTGCATCGGCGTGGCTCACCTCATCCGCAGCCGTAAGCAGGCTGAGGAGTCCGAGCAGGAGTAACGCTCGCTCACCCATCCCTTTGGCAGGTGGGATGTGATGGCTATGGGACTTGCGGACACTTTTCTCGTCCATCGACGTTCTTGCTTTGCCATTCTCTTTTCGGGGCAGACTCCGCACTGGAGTCTGCCCCGTTCTTTTTGGACAACACAGGCAGCCTCCACCGTCCGATGCGGACTCATCCGTCATCGCGTTTCTTGACTCGTATGAAGTTCGGTTTAAGGTCCGTAGGCGCACGCGCGGTGCGGACAGTTCTCGGCGTTTGCGCCGCAAGCGCAAATAAAAACGGCCGGGGTTGCAGCCCGGCCGTTTAACACGTTAGAAAACTAGGCTGCCCGCGCTCCTTAACACTTACGCGGGATGCGTCGTTTTCTATAAACATTTTATCCCGAATCGCTCAGTTGATTCGAGATATTTTGAAAACTCAAATACGGACCCATGCCCGGCGTGGGGGCCTGTTAATCGGCTATTATTTGTTTAGACATCATTGGAGGCGATGTGCGGTGGTGAAGAGCGCCAAGCATTTAGAAAAGGCAAGCAAACGCCGTCGCAAGCGGTTGCCGCGTTGGGCTGACCGGCTCATCACCATCGTCATCATCCTTATCGGCGTGGGCCTTATGACCTGGCCGTGGATCTTGGATCGGCTCGAAGCCTCGGGCGTGTTCAACCAGATCAGCACCGTGTCCAGCACCGTGGACGCGCTCTCCGAAGAGGAACGCGAGCGCATTCTGCTTCAGGCGCGCTCCTATAACGAGCAACTTGCCGGCGAGGCCACCGAGCTTCCCGCCGGCCAGATCGAGTCCTATGACCAGCAGCTCATCTTTGACCGCGACCCCATGATGAGCTGGGTCGAAATCCCCTCCATCGACGTGAGCATGCCTATCTACCACGGCACGAGCGAGGAGGTCCTCATGGCGGGCGTCGGCCACCTAGAGGGCACGAGCCTGCCGGTGGGCGGCACCTCGACGCATTGCGTGCTCACCGCGCACTCGGGCATGCGCAACCTGAGTATGTTCGACGACATCCATCCGCTGGAGCCCGGCGACCTGGTGCTGCTGCACACCATGAACAAGACGCTCGCCTACAAGATGGTGGACTCCGAGGTGGTACTGCCCGAGGAGATGGAGTCGCTGACCATCGAACCGGGCGCCGACAAGGTGACGCTCGTCACCTGCACCCCCTATGGCGTAAACGACCATCGCCTGCTGGTGCACTGCGTGCGCACCAAGTACAGCAAGAAGGACGTCGACAAGCAAAAGTCGCTGGCCGGTCGCCACTGGGGCAAGCGCGAGTTTGCCGTGCTCATCGTGGTCGTGGCCATTGTGCTGTTGCTGCTGGACATCGTGATCCACGCGGTCCGCAAGCGCCGCAAGGCCAAAGCCTCGGCATAAGACATTCTCCAGAACCACCGCAATAGGGACAGGCACCTTTGTGGTGGTCGGGACTTCCAAACCATCACAACATTCGATAAAAATCTCGATTTTGGCGAAAAGCGTCGAATGTTGTGATGGTCTTTGTTGTGGGCGGGACGGTTTTCGTTGCGGGTGACGCGGTTTTCGCTATGAACGGTGCGGTTTTGCTGCAGAATCGCCAGCCCGCCGCCTGCCAGCCGCCGCCCTCGTTACGTTTTCGCTGCATTTGGGTAAAGCGCCTGCTCTAAGCGGCGTTGCCTTGTATACTAGAGCGGTTTATCTGTTATGCGGAAGGGAGCGCCTATGGCACTCAGCGAGAAAGACGTGCGCGGCATCGCCGAGTACGCAAAGATCGCACTGACCGATGACGAGCTCACCCAGATGACGTCCTACATGAACGACGCCGTCCAGATGCTCGAGCCCGTCTTGCAATATGACTTGCCCGACGTGGAGCCCACGTTCCATCCCATCGGAAGCCTGTCCAACGTGATGGGCGACGACCTGCGCGAGCCCGAGCGCGACCTTCCGCTCGACGTTGCGCTCGAAAACGCCGGCAGCGCGCGCGACCGCTACTTCCGCGTACCGTCCATTTTGGGAGAGGGGGAGAGCGAGTAATGGCGCAGAGCTTCGATTCCCTTACCGCCGCCCAGATCGCCGCGGGCGTTGCCGCCGGCGACTTTACCGCTACCGAGGTGGCCCAGGCCTCCCTTGCCGCCATCGAGGCGCGCGAGGGCGGGGTCCAGGCATTCCTGCAGGTGGCGCCCGAGCTCGCGCTCGAGGCCGCCGTGCGCGTGGATGCCGACCGTGCCGCAGGCAAGCCGCTGCCCCCGCTTGCGGGCGTGCCGCTGGCCATTAAGGACAACATGAACCTTGTGGGCACGCGCACCACCTGCGCTTCCCGCATGCTCGGGGACTACCAGAGCGTCTATACCGCCACCTGCGTCCAGCGCATGCTCGATGCCGGCTGCCTGCCCATGGGCAAGGCCAACATGGATGAGTTTGCCTTTGGCAGCTCCACCGAGAGCTCGGCGTTCCACCGCACCAACAACCCTTGGGATACCGAGCGCGTGCCCGGCGGCTCCTCGGGCGGTTCCGCTGCAGCTGTCGCCGCGGGCGAGGTCGCGCTCTCGCTGGGTTCGGACACCGGCGGCTCCATTCGCCAGCCGGCGTCGCTGTGCGGCGTGGTGGGCTTAAAGCCCACGTATGGTGCCGTGAGCCGTTACGGCGTGGTCGCCTTTGGCTCGTCGCTCGACCAAGTGGGGCCCTTTGGCCGCACGGTCGAGGATGTCGCGCTGGCCATGAACGCGCTTACCGGCGCGGGCCACGATCCGTACGACTGCACCAGCCAGGATTGTGCCGTCGACTTTACTGAGCATCTCAACGACAGCATCGAGGGCAAGCGCGTGGGCATCATCCCCGCGTTTATGGAGGCCGAGGGTCTGACGCCCGAGGTCAAGGCCGCTGTTCAGCGCGCCGCCCAGGAGCTGCAGAACCAAGGCGCCGAGCTGGTCGAGGTCGACCTGCCGCACCTGGACGCCGCTATCGCCGCCTACTACGTCATCGGCCCGGCCGAGGCGTTCTCCAATCTGGCCCGCTTCGACGGCATTCGCTACGGCTACCAGGAGGAGGGCTGCGCCAACCTGTCCGACCAGAGCTCGCTCTCGCGCGCCCACGGCTTTGGCGCCGAGGCCAAGCGCCGTCAGATGCTCGGCGCCTACCTGCTGAGCTCGGGCGTGTACGACAAGTACTACTACGCCGCCCAGAAGGCCCGCACGCTCATCACACAGGACTACGACGCCGCGTATGCCAAGGTGGACACGATCCTGATGCCCGCCTCGCCGCGCACGGCCTTTAAGTTTGGCGAGATCAGCGACCCCACGCAGATGTACCTGTCCGACCTGTACACCATTTCGCTCAACATTTGCGGCAACGGCGGCATCTCGGTGCCGCTGGGCCTGGGCGAGGATACTCAGCTGCCCGTTTCTGCCCAGCTGGTGGGACCTGCGTTTAAGGACCGCCAGCTGCTCACGTTTGCCCGCGCCCTGGAGCGCGGCTTTGCCGATGCCGCCACGGGTGCGCCCGCGCTTTCCGTCGCGCCCGATTTTGCCGGGAAGGGAGGCGAGCTGTAATGAAGGAGCTTTCCGAGGTCCTGCAGGATTGGGAGGCCGTGATTGGCCTGGAGATCCATACTGAGCTCACCGCACTCGACACCAAGATGTTCTGCAACTGCAAGCTCAGCCACGATGACGAGCCCAACGCCAACGTGTGCCCGGTGTGTCTGGGCCTGCCCGGCGCCCTGCCGGTGCCCAACAAGCGCGCCATCGAGAGCATCGTCAAGGCCGGTCTCGCCACCAACTGCGAGATCCAGCGCCACTCGATGTTCTACCGCAAGCACTACTTCTATCCCGATATGGCCAAGAACTTCCAGACCACGCAGGGTCCGGTCGCCTTTGCCATGTACGGTCACCTGGATCTGGACGTGACCGGTCGCGGTGCCGCCGAGCGCCCCGACTGCGCGTTTGGCGAGGCCGAGGCCCAGAGCCTGGCGAGCGCTTCGGCCAACGCCGAGGGACTGTCCACGTCCATGACATCGACCATGCGCGAGGGCAACCAGCGCGCCGGCCACCTGGCCAGCTACGATGCATCCAACCTGCAGATGCCCGAGCGTCGCGAGGACGGCTCCTACACGGTGCCCATCCGCATCCTGCGCATCCACATGGAGGAGGACGCCGCCAAGATGGTCCACGTGGGTGGCACCGAGGGCCGCATTACCGCCGCGGCCGAGTCGCTCGTCGACTACAACCGCTGCGGCACACCGCTCATCGAGCTCGTCACCGAGCCCGACCTGCGCACGCCCGAGGAAGCGCGCCTGTTTATGGAGAAGCTCCGCCGCATCTTTGTGACGCTGGGCATTTCGGACTGCTCCATGGAGAAGGGTTCCATGCGCTGCGACGGCAACGTTTCGCTGCGCCGCCGCGGCGAGACCAAGCTGGGCACCAAGACCGAGCTCAAGAACCTCAACTCGTTTAAGAGCCTGCACGATGGCCTTGCCTACGAGATTTGCCGTCAGGCCGAGGTGCTCGAGGAGGGCGGCATCATCTATCAGGAGACCCGCCACTGGGAGCCCAGCCGCAAGCGCACCGTGGTCATGCGTGTGAAGGAGACGGCTGACGACTATCGTCTGTTCCCCGATCCCGACCTGGCGCCGTTCGATCTGGACGACGAGTTCATCGACCGCTGTCGCGGCGAGATTCCCGAGCTGCCCGATGTCAAGCGCGCCCGCTTTGAGGCCGACTTTGGCATTAAGGCAGCCGATGCCGAGCAGATCGCCGGCGATCCCGAGTTTGCCGAGTTCTTTGAGGCCGCCGCTGCTGGTATGGCTGGCAAGGAGGCCCAGACGGTCGCAAACCTGCTGGTCAACGAGATGATTGCCTACCTTAAGGGCGCAGGCGTGTCGCTCGCCGAGTCCGGCATCGCGCCGGCCCAGGTGGCAGCCCTTGCCAAGCTGCTGGCGACCGATGCCATCAGCTCCAACCAGGCGCACGAGGTCTTTGAGGCCATGGCCCAGACCGGCGACGACCCCAACAAGATCGTCGACGAGCGCGGTATGCGCCAGGTGAGCGATGCCGGCGCGCTGCAGCCGATCGTGGACGAGGTGCTGGCGAACTGTGCCGAGCAGGCGCAGCAGTATCGTGACGGCAACCAGAAAGTCATCGGCTTTTTGGTGGGCCAGTGCATGAAGGTGAGCCGCGGCAAGGGCAACCCGAAGCTCTTCAACGAGTTGCTGAGAACGTCGCTCTCGTAAGCGGGAACCGAGGGGCCGGGCGCAGGGCCTTGCCTCTCAATTTCGGACAGTCCTGACTCACGACGGAGGCGCCACTGGCGCCTCCTGTTCGTGCGGAACTCATTGAGAGGCAAGGCCCTGCGCCCGGCCCCTCGGTTCCGTGACGACTCGGCCGTTCGGGTCAGGCGGGCTGAATGGAATAGAGTGAATGGGCGCGCCGTTGGCGCGTCCATTTTTGTGCGGGTGACAAAGGGACTGTCCCTTTGTCACATTGCAATAAATGTGATGAAAGTGTGGCGAAACGAGCTTAAAACTTCCGTAAATGTGATAAACATCACGTTTTCCATAGGGTAAAATGTGGCAAATATCACGTTTTCGGAAGTTTCTTTGCGGGAGGTTCGGTCATGCAGCGAGATATCATTGCCAAGCTTAACGCTTGGAAAGCGTCGGAATTTCGTAAGCCGCTTATCCTTAAGGGGGCGCGCCAGGTTGGAAAGACGTGGGCGCTTAAGGAGTTCGGTCGAACCTCGTACCGCAATTTTGTGTATCTGACGCTCGAGGAACCGTCACCTGGGGTACAGAGCGAGTACGCTCAGTTTTTCGAAGGTACGCGCGATCCTCGGCGGATCATCTCAAACCTTTCCCTGGCACTTGGACAGCCTATCGATCCCGGCGAGACGCTGCTTATTATTGATGAGATCCAGGATTGCCCTTCTGCAGTCGGCGCCCTTAAATACTTCTGTGACGAGGCCCCCGAGTATCACGTCGCATGCGCAGGGTCTTTGTTGGGCGTTCGCTTGTCCCGTGAGACCAGCGCTTTTCCGGTGGGAAAGGTCGAGTTCATGGAGATGCACCCTATGAGCTTTTCCGAGTTTCTGAAAGCCGAGGGCGCTGCAAACTACGATGAATACCTTGGCGGCCTGGATCAGATCGAGACAGTGCCCGATTTCTTCCATATCCGTCTCGTCGAGCATCTTCGTCGTTATTTTGCATGTGGCGGCATGCCAGAGGCTCTTGGTCGGTGGGTGGAGACGGGCGATATCGTTCAGGTCGATAAGGTGTTGTCCGATCTCTTGGATTCCTACGAGCGCGATTTTGCCAAGCATGGTGGCCATGCGCAGTTCGCCAAGCTTTCGCAAATATGGAACTCGATTCCAACTCAGTTGGCGCGCGAGAATAAAAAGTTCGTTTGGGGTGCGGTGCGCGAGGGGGCTCGTGCTCGAGAATACGAGGATGCTCTGGAATGGCTTGCCGATGCTGGGCTCATCATGGCGGTTCGCCTTAATGCTGCCGGTGGCGTGCCGCTCTCTGCATACGATGACCTCAAGGCATTTAAAGTCTACTGTCTTGATGTCGGTTTGCTACGCCGCATGGCAAGGCTGGATGCGTCCGCTTTTGCCATCTCGGATGCGCTATTTTCCGAGTTCAAAGGTTCGTTTGCCGAGAACTATGTGCTTCAGGCATTGCTTCTGCAGCTGGATGTCGCTCCGCGCTATTGGACAAACGAGAAACCGAAACACGAAGTCGATTTTTTGATTCAAGTCGGAAACGAAATCGTTCCCGTCGAGGTCAAATCGGGAGAGGTCGTTCATTCCAAGAGCCTTAAGTACTATGCCGACAAGCATGCGGAGACGACTCCACTGAGGGTCCGCTACTCACTTAAGAACCTAAAGCTCGACGACGGGGTGCTCAACATTCCGTTGTATTTGGCTGATCGATCTGTCCCTCTTATCAAAAAGGCGCTTGATTGTGCGCATCTTGACGTTTAGATCCTGGGCGAGCTGATGGGCGGCGGCTAATTAAATCGCTCCGTAACGGCCAAGGAGCTTGGACCTTAGCGGTGCTTGCTTCGCCAAGCCGTGGGTGTCATGCCGGTGTATTGTTTGAACGCTTGGGCGAAGGCCGCCTGTTGGGGATAGCCGAGTCGCTCGGCTACTTGGGCTATCGAAAGGGGGCTGTCGGCCAAAAGGTCCTGCGCGCGTTCCATACGATGCCTCCGCATATAGGAGCCCAGTGATTCGCCCGTCTGGACTTTAAAGGTGGCGCAGAGTTTGGAGCGGCTTGTGTAGAGCCGCTCGGCGACCTCGTCCACGCCGATGCGACGCCCCTCGTCAAGGGCGCGCTCGACAGCCAGGATCGCTTCTTCGACAATGTCCAGAGCGGCCTGTGTCCCTTCGGCCTGACGTGCCTGCTTGTGGGCTGTTCGCGCGTACGCCAGCTCGGCAACCATGGTCTCTACGGTACCCTTCATGTAAAGATGCCCGCCCGTGACACGAGCGCGCGTCTCATCGAGGCGGCAGAGTGTCCGATCGATCGCCGATAGCGCTTCTTCGCCCCACGACTCGGCAAAGGCGTCAAAAAGCCCAGCGAATTCGCCGGGGTAGCGGCGTTCGAAATCGTCGAAGTATCTCGGTAGGAATAACACCGAGCGCGAGTGATAGAGCTGTCCGGCGTATAACGGGCTGAGCTCGTTTCCGCAGGTATCCTGGATAAAACTACAAATTGCATTGCTCGGCCACGACCCGCGCAACGGCTTGAGGTTCGCAGGCGTTATACCAGCCTCGGGCATGCATGTAAGTGTGGGCGCGCTGACCTCGCTCACGCAGGCGTACGGCTCGGGTGTGTATTCGGCCAGGTACATATCGTGCGTCGGGGTGATGAAATGCTCCATGACGATGCAGGCAGGGGAGAGGGGCATGATCCATGCGCGGCCGTGCGCCCGGTCGTTTGCCACCTCGCCGGTAAAGACAGCGCCCTTGCCGGTAAGCTCCAGGCCAAACTGCTCAAACTGCGGTGCGTAGAGCTCGGTTATGTCGGTCGTTGACCGCCGTATTTGCAAAAGCGTCCCTTTCCTTTGCAGAAACGTCCACGCCTGGCTTGATTGTGAGCCATGGCTAACACGTCAATGATAAGCTCATTACGGTTAACTCTCAAGCCGTTAGAAAGGAATCTCATGGCAAAGGAATCAAAAAAGGAAGGTGGCGGTATCGGCGAGCTGCTTGCATATGCCGGTGACCGCAAATTCCTAACGTATCTGGGCATGGCACTCTCGGCGCTCTCGCAGCTGCTGAGCTTTGGTCCGTACGTGTGCATTTGGCTTGTCGCGCGCGATTTGATCGCCGTGGCGCCTAACTGGAGCGAAGCCACCGATATCGCGATGTATGGCTGGTGGGCCGTGGGTTTTGCCCTGGCAAGCATCGTAGCTTATTTCGTGGGGCTCATGTGCACGCACCTGTCTGCGTTTCGCTGCGCGTCCAATATCCGCAAGACTACGAGCGAGCACCTGCTTAAGCTGCCGCTTGGCTACTTTGACACGCACGCCACCGGTGAGCTGCGTCGTGTTGTAGACGGATGCGCCGCCTCCACCGAGACTTTGCTCGCACACATGCTGCCCGATATCGCAGGCGCCGCTGCCATGGTCGTGGGCTTGCTCGTGCTGCTTTTCGCCCTCGATTGGCGCTTGGGCGCGGCATGCCTTATCTCGGTCGTCGTTTCGCTTGGCGCCATGGCCACCATGATGAGCGGCAAAGGCGCCGAGTTCATGAAGGCCTACATGGGAGCGCTGGTCAAGATGAACAAGACCGGCACCGAATACGTACGCGGCATCCCCGTGGTCAAGGTGTTTCAGCAGACGGTCTACTCCTTTAAGGCTTTCCACGATGCAATCGCCGAATACGCCGACATGGCACAAAGCTATGCGGGCACGTTCTGCCGAGGTCCGCAGGTACTCAACCTTACCGCGCTCAATGGCCTTGTGGCATTCCTGCTGCCCGTGGCGTTGCTGTTGGCGCCGGGCGAGACGGACTTCGCGCATTTTATGGCAAACTTCACGTTTTACGCGATATTTTCGGCCGTGGTACCGACGGCCATGACCAAGCTCATGTTTGTGGGCGAGGCCTCTCAGATGAGTGCCGATTCGCTGGCTCGCATCCGAAGCATCATGGATTCCAAGCAGCTCTCCGTGCCCGCCCAACCCAAGTACCCTGCCGGCAGCGACGTACGATTTGAGGACGTGAGCTTTACCTACGAGGGCGCCGAAGCGCCTGCCGTCAACCATGCGAGTTTTAGCGTTTCCGCGGGTAGCACCCTCGCCCTGGTGGGTCCCTCGGGTGGCGGTAAATCAACCTGTGCAAGCCTGATCCCGCGTTTTTGGGATGTTTCCTCGGGTCGAGTGCTCGTAGGCGGTGTGGACGTTCGCGATATGGATCCGCACGAGCTTATGGACCAGGTTGCCTTCGTGTTCCAGACCAACCAGCTGTTCCGGCAAACACTTGCCGATAACGTGCGCGCCTCCAAGCCTACGGCCACTGACGACGAAGTGCGTGCGGCCCTCTCCGCAGCTCAGTGCGACGACATTGTGGCCAAGCTCCCACAGGGCATCAATACCATGCTCGGTGCCGGCGGAGCATATCTTTCGGGCGGCGAGGTCCAGCGCGTGGCACTCGCCCGCGCGATCCTTAAAGACGCGCCTATCGTGGTGCTCGATGAGGCCACGGCGTTTGCCGATCCCGAGAACGAGGCACTCATCCAGCGCGCCTTTAGCAAGCTGGCGGCGGGTCGCACGGTCATTATGATTGCGCACCGACTCTCGACTGTAGTGGGCGCAGACCAAATCGTGGTGCTCAACCAGGGCAGCGTGCAGGAGTCGGGTACTCATGCCGAGTTGCTGTCCCAAGAGGGTTTGTATGCCAAGATGTGGGCCGAATACGAACAGGCCGCGAGCTGGAAAATCACTGCAGCGACCGCGGATGCCGCCGTCACGAAGGGAGGCGAGGCCTAAATGTTCGCCTCATTCCAAAAGAAGTATTTCCTATCCGATAAAGGCGTCGCCGGCGTAAAGCGCGGCATTTTCTGGACCACGCTCACCAATCTTATTACCATGGCCGGCATGGGCTTTTTATTCCTGGTCATGGCCGGTTTTGTCGAACATCTCGCCACTGGCGCCGACCTGCCGGATGCCCTGCCGATCGTGGGCGGCCTCGTGGTCTTTTTTGTGTTGCTCTTTGCCTCTAACTGGCAGCAGTATTACTACACCTACTGCATCTTTTACGAGGAGTGCGGCAAGCAGCGTATGGAGATTGCCGAGCGCTTGCGCAAACTGCCGCTGTCGTTTTTTGGTCGTCGTGATCTGGCCGATTTAACCGAGACCATCATGGGCGACGTCCAGGCCATGGAGCACGCCTACAGCCACGTGTTGGGAGAGCTTTGGGGCGCCATTATCGCAAGCGCTATTGTGTTCGCAGCATCGCTGTTCTTTTGCTGGCAGTTGGCGATCGCGGCGTTCTGGAGCGTTCCCGTGGCCTTTGCCGTGCTGTATTTGACGCGCGGCCCCATGGTCCCGGTGTTCGACCGTGTTCGCGCCGAGAAGGTCAAAGTCACCGAGGCGATCCAGGAGACGCTCGATTGTGTGCGCGAGATCCGCGCTACCAACCAGGAGGCCTATTATCTTGAGGGACTCGGTGCCGTGATCGATGCCGAGGAGCGCGAGACCACTAAGGGAGAACTCTTTAACGGGCTTTTGGTCAACTCTGCCTTTGTCATTTTGCGTCTGGGGGTCGCTTCCACGCTGGTAACGGGTGCCGCGATGGTTGCCTCGGGGCGGGTCGACTTTTTGGTGATGTTTGCCTTCTTGCTTATGGTGAGCCGTATCTATGCACCCTTTGACCAGGCGTTGATGCTGGTGTCCGAGCTGTTTGCCGCCGAGTCGTCAGCTAAGCGTATGCGCTCTATCATGGAAGAGCCTGTGGCGCGGGGCAGCGAGAAATTTGAGCCCGTGGGCCACGATGTGGTGTTCGATCACGTGGCATTTGGCTATGGTGCGGGCGAGGACGGCCGCGCCGGCGAGAAGGTCCTTACCGATGTGAGCTTTACCGCTAGGGAAGGGGAGGTTACGGCACTCGTTGGTCCTTCAGGCTCCGGTAAGTCTACGGTGAGTCGCCTAGCTGCGCGCTTTTGGGATGCTACTGCGGGAAAGGTTACCGTGGGCGGCGTGGATGTTGCGAGCGTGGACCCCGAGGTGCTGCTGTGCGACTACGCCATTGTCTTTCAGGACGTGTTGCTCTTCGATGATACGGTGATGGGCAACATCCGTCTGGGCCGTCGCGATGCAACCGACGAAGAAGTCTTGGCAGCGGCACATGCCGCCAACTGCGACGAATTCGTGCATCGCATGCCTCAAGGGTATGACACCATGATCGGCGAGAATGGTTCCAAGCTTTCTGGCGGCGAGCGCCAGCGCATCTCTATAGCCCGTGCGTTGCTCAAAGACGCGCCGATCGTGTTGCTGGACGAGGCGACGGCGAGCCTGGATGTCGAGAACGAGACCGTGGTTCAGCAGGCGCTCTCCCGTTTGCTCGCCGGCAAAACGGTCATTGTGATCGCCCATCGCATGCGCACGGTGGAAAATGCCGACAAGATCGTCGTGCTCAAGGATGGCGTTGTCGCCGAGCAGGGCACCCCGGCGCAGCTCAAGGCGGCAGGCGGAGAATTTGCCCGCATGATTGCGCTGCAAAAGGAAGCGGCTGCCTGGCAGCTGTAGGAATATGACAAAGGGACAGTCCCTTTGTCATATTGAGTCCATCCCCATAGTTTCCAAAAAGTTAGCCATTGTTGACCAAATAGTTATACTAAACTGTTCTCAAAAGCGTGCTCGAGCAAACTAATGAACTCGGGTGCTAAGGCACCATGCCGCGCTTGTGCGGCAAAAGGGAGAAGCAACATGAAGAAGTCGACGTTTAACACCCTGCTTGTCGGTGGCGGTTTTCTGCTTGGTACGGCCGGCATCAAGCTGCTCACCAGCGCTCCGGTAAAGAACGCCTGCGTGCAGGGCATCGCGTGCGGTATGCGCGTTAAGAACTGCTACCAGGACATGGTCGAGCAGGCCAAGGCTAATGTCGACGACATGGTTGCCGAGGCTGCCTACATCACCCAGAGCGAGGCCGCTGCTGACGAGGCAGCCGAGTAACGCTCCCAGGCACAAACTATGAGATTCTCGATTATTAGCGAGATCCCCGGCAGGATCCGTCTTCAATTGGCGGGTCCTGTGCCAGAGAGCGATCTCGATGCACTTCTTAAGCTTGGCGGCGACATCGATGGCGTGCACAAGGTGCGCGTTTATGGCCGTATTGGCCAGATGGCGCTGGAGTACGACGAGCCGCGCCGCGCGAGCGTGCTCGACGCCCTGGGCGCACTCGATGCTCAAGCTATCGCCGATGCCAAGTCGGGCTACGTGATGCAACTCGAGCCGCGCAAGCACAAGCTCGTCATGGATCTTGCCACACTTATCGGCGCCCACTACGCGCGCCGCTGGTTCTTGCCGACGCCTCTGCGTGCGGTGTTTGTCGTGGCCGGTTACATGGCATTTTTGCGCGCTGCCCTTCATGAGCTGGCGCAGCCGCGCCTGACCGTTCCTGTGCTCGACGCTTCGGCCATCGGCATTTCGTTCGTCAAGCGTGATGTCGACACCGCGGGCCAGACGATGTTCCTGCTCAACGTGGGCGAGCTGCTCGAGGACTACACGCGCGCCATGAGCGAAAACGAGCTCATCAACTCGCTGCTCGATGTGCCCGACAAGGCGCAAAAGGTCGTCGGCGACACCGAGGTAAGTGTTGCCGCGACCGAGCTTGAGCCCGGCGATCTGGTAGCCGTGCGCACTGGCATGTCCATTTGCATCGACGGTGTTGTCGAGCAGGGGAGCGCCATGGTCAACCAGGCGACCCTGACCGGCGAGCCGCTTGCCGTCGAGCGCAGCGTGGGCGACGACGTGTTCGCCGGCACCGTCGTGGAGGACGGCAGTATCCTGGTGCGCGTGCGCGCCAACACGGCACAGACCAAGCTGCGCTCGATTGTCTCACTCGTGCAGACGGCCGACTCGCTCAAGTCCGAGGGCCAGTCGCACATGGAAGACCTCGCCAACAAGATCGTCCCGTGGAACTTCCTGCTCGCGGGCCTTGTCGCTCTCACCACGCGCAGCCTTATCAAGACCTCGGCGGCGCTGATGGTCGACTACTCGTGCGCACTCAAGCTCACGGGTTCCGTCGCCGTCATGACTGCCATGAGCGATGCTGCCAAGATGGGCGTCATGGTCAAGGGCGCGAAGTACTTTGAGTCGTTTGCCAAGGCCGACACCATTGTGTTTGATAAGACCGGCACGCTCACCGAGGCGCAGCCGCGTCTTGCCTGCGTGCTCACCACCGATGGCTGGAGCGATGACGAGGTCCTGCGCCTTTCCGCTTGCTTGGAGGAGCATTTCCCGCATCCGGTGGCGCGCGCCGTCGTCAACGCTGCTCGCGAGCGCGGGCTCGAGCACCGCGAGCGCCATGCCGCCGTCGAGTACATCGTGGCGCACGGTATCGCTTCGTCCATTGAGGGATGTCGCGCCATCATCGGTTCCGCGCACTTTGTATTCGAGGATGAGGGCGCGCAGCTCGAGTCCGACATTAAGGAGCAAATCGAGCTCCAGATGCAGGGCCTGTCGCCGCTGTACCTGGCGGTCGACGGCAAGGTCGTCGGCGTGCTCGGCATCGAGGATCCGCTCAAGCCCGGGGTCCGTGAGGCCATCGCCGACCTGCATGCGCTGGGCGTCAAGCATGTCGTTATGCTCACGGGCGATTCCGAGCGCACGGCCGAACGCATCGCGCGCGAGGCAGGTGTCGACGAGTTTAAGGCCGAGCTGCTGCCCGAGGACAAGTACGCCTATGTGGAGCGCATTAAGCGCGAGGGGCGCCATGTTGCCATGGTGGGCGACGGCGTCAATGATTCGCCGGCGCTCGGTTTGGCCGACGTGGGGCTGGCAATGGGTGGCGGAAGCGACATCGCCAAGGAGGTCGCCGACATCATCCTGACCGATACGGACCTGGCCGCGATCGTGCGTCTGCGCCGCATGAGTCAGGGCCTCGTTGATCGTCTGACGAGCTCCTATTCTAAGGTGATGCTCACCAACTCAGCGCTCTTGGCACTGGGCATTACCGGCGCGATTACCCCGCAGGCGTCGTCGCTGCTGCACAACGGCTCGACGATTGCCTACAGCCTGGGCAACGCAAAGGCGTACCTGCGTTAGCAGACGTGTTCGCCCACGTTATCTGGCCTGCGCCCAGACGGCATCGGTGTCGTCCGAGCGCAGGCCTTTTGCGTTTGACCATGTGCTAGCTTCTCTATATAGTGTTGCTAGCAGGGCTAGCAATTGAAGGGAGCGGGATCGACGTGGGTGCTGTTAGCGGCATGGCGCAGGTGAACGTTCGCGTAGATCGCCAGGTCAAGAATCGTGCCGAGGAGGTGCTGCGGCTTTCGGGCGCCTCACTGCCCGAGCTCATCAAAAAGGTGGTGGCCAAGGTCGCGCAGGGTGGCGGGCAGTGCGAGGAAGTGCTTGCGGCCGTCGACGACCGGCAGCAGACCGTCGCGCCCGATACGCCATTCGCCGCATCATGGGCGGTGGCGGATCAGCTTTACGCGGACCTGGGCATCGCTACGTTGTCCGTATCCGACGATCGCGATTGGGACACAATCTATTCCGAAGCCATGGACGAGCGCTATCGCCAAAAGGGGATGATCCTGTGAGCGGGGCTCCCCTCAAAATAATGGTGGACGCCAACGTATGGGTCGATTCGTTTTGCGTCGACCATGCCGAGTCGCTTGCCGCGCGTGCGTTTATTGGGCGGGCGACGGAATCGGGCGCAACGTTGTTCTTCCCGGTGCATATCGCTAAGGACGTGCTGTACGTTGTCCAACACGAGCTGAAGCGTAGCGTTCTTGCCAGCGGGGGAGCGCTTGACGAGGCATCTGCCCGTGCAATTGGCGATGCGGCGTTGGCGTTTGTTCGGAACATGACCGAAAACGCCATGGCCGTGGGTGCAGATTCGTCGGACCTTTGGCTGGCCGACAAATACTTATCGCTCCATCGCGATTACGAGGACAACTTGGTGCTCGCCGCGTGCAAGCGCGCGCAGGTCGATTACTTGGTGACCAACGATCTCAAGCTGCTCGAACATGCCGATCTTGCAGCAAAGACCCCGCGCCAAATGATGCCGATTCTGGCTTTGACCGAACGCGGCGGCGCGGCTATCGGTTGACGCGAACTGTTTGCGGGCCTCTTGGACGACGATGCGCCAAGGGGCCCGCGTCTGCTATTTACAAAAGCTCGGCCTTAATGGCGGGACTTTCTGCGAGCTGCTCGGCTGCCTTTTCTTCGGAGCTGTCGAGCGCGGCTAAGCTGCGGTAGACCCACTCGTTGACCTGGGTGTTCTTGACGCCTGCGGTCTGCATAAGGGCGCCTACCTCGCGGATTGCTGCGAGCAGATCGGCTTTGGGACCCGCGAGCTCGACCTCGATGCCGTGGTAGGAGGCCACGCCGCGGTTCTCACTCACGTGGTCGATAAAGCCCTCGACGGTCTCAAGCTGCTGGGCGAGAGCCGCATCATCGTCAACGTCCAGCGCGACGAGTGCGTTGGATACCGTGAGGGCGGGATGTCCGCAGGGGACAAAGCCTTCGATGACATCCATAGCTTCGGTAATGGTTGAGCCCAGGCCTGCGAGGGCATTGACGAGTTGCTGCTTGGTATCCATAACGGTCCTTTCGACGGGTCAATTTTGCTTGGCGAAAATATACGTGACGCATTCGGTGGCAAAAGTGCGAAGTGTGGTGCACGTTAGGGTCTTCACAGCTCGTGCATAGAGCAGCTGTCTACCTTTAGAACGTGGTAAGATAGCTATCCGCGAGCGGGGTTCACCCCGCGTGTTCCTTGAAAAGTCGACGGGTGTTGGGTGCTCGTGCCCAATGCCATCCAGACTTTCCCGACATTCGGGGGCGACTGGTTTCGACACGATAGCTCTGAGAGAGGAAGCAAGCCGAGGTCTCCTCGCCTCGTTAAACAGGGGTACCGTCAAATTGAATTGACAACAACTCTTCTTTTGAGCCTATGGCTCTCGCTGCTTAGTTTATAGCGGCGCGTCAACCCGGTGATTTCCCCGACACCGGCGCGACGTCATTTTAGGGGAATGCTCCTGCGCACGTAATCGGTATGGCGCAGGCTAAGACCGAACCGGTTGGGACGCCGCGAGCGTGTCGCTGCGCGCAAAGCGTCCGAGACAAAACCAGCGACTGAGCTTGGAGATGCCAATCAGGGGGCTTTCGTGGACCGGAGTTCGATTCTCCGCGCCTCCACCAATAGTTACAAGCAGGTAGATATTCGTATCTACCTGCCTTTTTATTTCTAGCCCGTACCGCGGAGAATCGAACTCTGTGCAGGGCGCGAGCGTAAAGAAAACGCGTAAGCGTTTTTAGCCCGCGGGCGAGGACGCCGGCAGGCGGCCGAAGCCGGTGCGGGTTCGCGAAGCAAATACGCGGATTCTCCGCGCAAAGCCTCAACCCTATGCAGATGCGATGCCGATCGGACTGCAGCCTGCCATGCCCCGCATCAACGTCGCCCCAGGCGGAAAATCCATCCCAGAATTCCGGCTCAGACTGGGATGCGGTTTCCGGATGACGTTTCAAGCGGAAACTGCATCCCGGAATCGACGCTCGGAATGGGATTCATTTTCCGGAAGACGCCTCAAGCGGAAAGTTCATCCCGGAATCCGCGCTCAGAACGGGTCGCGCTTTCCCAACGGCGGTCCAAGCGGAAAGCGCATCCCGTAATCCCGCCTCAAACTGGGACGCACTTTCCGCTGCACCTGCCGCCTCGAAAAACCTGCGCGCCCTCCATCCCAAAACTGGGTAGAAGAAGGCCAAAACGCAATCGCAGGAGGTCAATATGACTGCAGAAGATAAGGCAAAGAACGCCGGCAAGGTCGCGCTCGTCTTGGAGGGTGGCAGTTTTCGTGGGCAGTTTACCGCCGGCGTGCTCGACGTTCTCATGGAGGCCGGTGTCGAAATTCCGGCGGTGTACGGCGTTTCGGCCGGTGCGCTCAACGGCGTCAACTACAAGTCGCACCAGATCGGTCGCGTCAATCGCATCAACCTGACCTTCTGCAATGACAACCGCTACATGGGTGCCGCATCCTTCGCATCCACGGGCTCCATCGTGGGTTACGACTTTATCTTCAACGATATCCAGGACCGCCTGGATCCCTTTGATAACGAGACGTTCGACGCCAGCCCTATCGAGATGTACGCCGTCGCAGCGGACATGCTGTTTGGAACCGCTGCCTACCTGCCGGTCAAAAGCGCCGTGCTCGATCTCGACGCCGTGCGCGCCTCGACCTCGCTGCCGCTGGTGACGCCGCCGGTCGAGATTGACGGGCACAAATACGTCGACGGCGGCGTGGCCGATTCGGTTCCTATCGAGCATGTGCTCGAGGAGGCCGGCTTCGATCGCGCGGTTGTCATTGTCACGCAGGACCGCTCGTACGAGAAAAAGCCCTACGAGTTTATGCCTGCCGCGCGCGCCCGCTATGCCGACTACCCCTACCTGCTCGAGGCTATCGAGACGCGCCACGACCGTTACAACATACAGCGCATGCACCTGTGGAAGTATGAGCGCGAGGGCCGCGCGCTGGTCGTCGCTCCGCAAAAGCCGGTCGAGGTCGGCCATGTCGAGCACGATTCGGCAAAGCTTTTGGACCTGTATATCCAGGGCCGCCAGGAGGCAAAGCGTTTGCTCGCGGAGATCCAGGAGTTTGTTGAGCGCTAGCGCTGCAACGTCACGGCTCGTGGATGACATGTGCAGAAACTCTGGTCGGAGCCAAAATACCTGTTGACTCGTACGGCGAGCGGGGTAATATGGACGGGTTACTTGCAGAGCCCCGTGAATCTCTGTAACAACACGTACTGTACATGGAGGAGTCTAAGTGATTTCGAAATCGACTCACTACGCCAAGCAGGGCGAGGTCCAGCGCAACTGGGTTCTCGTCGACGCCGATGGTGCTGTCCTGGGCCGTCTTGCCACCCAGATCGCAATGATCCTGCGCGGTAAGAACAAGCCCCAGTTCACGCCCAACAGCGACTGCGGCGACTTCGTTGTCGTCATCAACGCCGATAAGGTCCAGCTTACCGGTAACAAGGCCGACACGAAGACCTATTATCGCCACAGCGGCTACAACGGCGGCCTCAAGGCTGAGAGCTTCCGCCAGGCTATGGAGAAGCACCCGGAGAAGGTCATCGAGCGCGCCGTTCGCGGTATGCTGCCCAAGACCACCCTCGGCCGTGCCCAGATGACCAAACTTAAGGTCTACGCTGGTGCCGAGCATCCGCACGCTGCCCAGAACCCCACGAAGATTGAGCTGGAGGCTTAAAGATGGCTGAGAACACCGTTGTCTACCAGGGTACCGGCCGTCGTAAGAACGCCGTCGCCCGCGTCCGTCTCGTCCCCGGCACCGGCAAGGTGACCATCAACAAGCGTGACGCCGAGCAGTATTTCGGCCGTCATCAGCTCGTTGAGAACGCCCTTGCTCCCTTCAAGGTGACCGACACCGCCGGTCAGTTCGACGTTATCGCTCTGTGCGATGGCGGCGGCATCTCCGGTCAGTCCGGCGCTCTGCGCCTGGGCATCGCTCGCGCTCTTCTGAACGCTGGCGATTACCGTGCTGACCTCAAGAAGGCCGGTTTCCTTACGCGCGATGCTCGCGTGGTCGAGCGCAAGAAGTACGGCCTCAAGAAGGCCCGCCGCGCTCCCCAGTTCTCCAAGCGCTAAGGTTTTATCTCCTTTCGAGATACAATGTACAAGCGGGGCCTGCCGATTCCTCGGCGGGTCCCGCTTTTCTTTTTCGACTAGGGTGGGCGGTTGCATATCGCCTGCTAGGGAAGGAGCGATCCTATGCCCCAGAACATCTTCGGTACCGACGGCGTCCGTGGCGTCGCCAATGCCGACCTCTCGTGCGACCTCGCGTTTCGCCTGGGCCGCGCGGCGACCAAGTTCCTTGGTCCGGATATCTGCGTCGGCCGCGACACGCGTCTTTCGGGTACCATGCTCGAGAGCGCTCTGACCGCCGGCATCATGGCCGAGGGCGGCCGTCCGCATTGCTGCGGCGTCATCCCCACGCCCGCCGTGGCGCTGCTCACCGTCCAGAATGATCTCGACGGCGGCATCGTCATCTCTGCTTCGCATAATCCGCCGGAGTTCAACGGCATCAAGTTCTTTAGCCGCAAGGGCATGAAGCTTCCCGATGCGGTCGAGGAAGAGATCAGCGCCTGGGTCATGTCCGAGGAAGCCATGGCTGCCGACACGCTGCCGACCGGTGCCGGCGTGGGCCACATCATCAAGATGAAGGACGCTCGCAAGGCATACGTCGACCACGCCATCGATACGCTTGATGGCCTGAGGCTCGATGGCCTGGTCGTTGCCGTCGACTGCGGTCACGGTGCTTCCTGCCAGACTACGCCCGCCGCGCTGCAGCGCCTGGGCGCCACGGTGCACGCTATCAACACCGATTACTGCGGCACTGACATTAACGTTGAGTGCGGCTCCACTCACCTTGAGCCCCTGCGCGAGCTCGTGCTGCGCACCCATGCTGACATCGGTCTGGCCCACGACGGCGACGCCGACCGCGTGCTGTTCGTGGACAGCGAGGGCAATGAGATCGACGGTGACTACATCCTGGCTATCTGCGGTTCTGACCTCGCCGCCCGCGGCAAGCTCGCCAACTCCGAGATCGTCTCGACCGTCATGTGCAACTTGGGCTTCTCCATCGCTATGAAGGAGCAGGGCTTCGAGATGGTTCAGACCGCCGTGGGCGACCGCTACGTTCTGGAGCGTATGCTCGCGGATGGCGCCGTCATCGGCGGCGAGCAGTCCGGCCACATCATCTTCCTGGAGCACAACACCACCGGTGACGGTCTGGTGACGGCTCTGCAGCTGCTGGCCGTGCTCAAGCGCACCGGTCGTACCCTCACCGATCTTGCCGGCATCATGAAGAAGTACCCGCAGGTACTCGTCAACGTGCATTCCGACAACAAGGCTGGTCTGGATGATTGCCAGCCCATCTGGGATGCCGTCGCTGCTGCCGAGAAGGAGCTTGACGGCCGCGGCCGCATTCTGGTACGTCCGAGCGGTACCGAGCCGCTGGTCCGCGTTATGGCCGAGGCCGAGACGCACGAGCTGACCCAGCGCGTTGTCGACGACATCGTCGAGGTTGTCAAGCGCGAACTTCCCTAATGGTCAAAAACGAGTGCCAAGTGGTAAACTGTTAAGGCTATTTTGGTCGATTGGTATGTCCGAGGGGGAGCATGTTCACTAAAGTCCTAAGGTCTTTTGGTATGCGTGGTCGAGTCCTTACGCTGGATGCTCCCATCTCGGGCGACGTCATTCCGCTTTCCGAGGTAAACGACCAGACATTTGCCACCGGCCTTTTGGGCCAGGGCGTGGCGATTCAGCCTACCGGCACGCGTGTGATTGCACCGGCTGATGCCAAGGTCGAGGCCATTTTTCCCACGGGACACGCTGTTGCGCTTAACACGGTCGATGGCTTGGACGTGCTCATCCACGTTGGTTTGGACACTGTTCAGCTTGAGGGCAAGCACTTTACCGTACATGCGCAAGTGGGTGACATCGTCCATAAGGGCGATGTGCTCATTGAGTTCGATCGCGAGGCAATTGCTGCCGAGGGCTACGATGTGACGGTTCCCATCTTGGTGTGCAACTCTGTTGAGTTCTCGAGCATCAAGGGCTCCGTTGGCGTGCATGTCGAAGAGATGGACCAGCTCATCGTTGCTCGCGAGCGCTAGCAAGTGCACGTGGCCATTAGCCTACAATTCAAACACGTTTACGGAGGGCGCCCTTGAAAGAGGACGCCCTCCGTGGCAAGATGGGATTTGTCCGAAGCTAAAAGGCTTCGGGTCACCGTGGACGGGCAGGGGCCTCGACGCGGCTAGACACGAGACACATACATTACGCGACCTCGCCCTGGTGGCCGCACACGTTGGTTGCGGCCGACGCGGGCCGCGGGCAAGTGCTTGTAAGGGGAGCCTTGCCTCTCTTGTACGAGAAAGGACGCGTAATGAAGATCATTAAAGCTAAAGACTACGAGGATATGAGCCGCAAGGCCGCCAATATCATCTCGGCGCAGGTTATCCTCAAGCCCGACTGTGTGCTGGGCCTTGCCACCGGCTCCACCCCGATCGGTGCCTACAAGCAGCTCGCTGCTTGGTACGAGAAGGGCGACGTCGACTTTGCCGAGGTCAGCACCTACAACCTGGACGAGTATCGCGGCCTTTCGCACGACGATCCCCAGAGCTATCACTACTTTATGCGTGAGAACTTCTTCGATCACATCAACATCGACCTGAACAACACGCATGTGCCCGACGGTTCCAACCCCGATGCCGCCGCTGCCTGCTCCGAGTACGACAAGATCGTCGCCGCCGCCGGTTACCCGGATCTGCAGCTGCTCGGCATTGGCAACAACGGCCACATCGGTTTCAACGAGCCCGATGACCACTTCTCCAAGGGCACGCACTGCGTCGACCTCACCGAGAGCACCATTCAGGCCAACAGCCGCCTGTTCGACAGCATCGACGACGTTCCCCGTCAGGCCTACACCATGGGTACCCAGACCATCATGTATGCCCGCATGATCCTGGTCGTCGCCAACGGCGAGGCCAAGGCTCAGGCCGTGCATGACATGTGCTATGGCCCGGTTACGCCCGCGTGCCCGGCTTCGATCCTGCAGCTGCACACCAACTGCGTTGTCGTTGCCGACGAGGCTGCCCTTTCGCTCTGCGAGTAGCGCGAATCCTGCACCTCGACATAGCCTTGCCTAAGGCCTCCGCTTTGCGGGGGCCTTTTTGTTATCCCTTTCCGCCCGCTTGACCAAAATCTTGCCGCAAGCTTGGCGAATGCCGGATGTCAAACAGCTTGATTCATTCCATACCAGATTCTATGCAAAAATGCCACTAAAAGGTCGTAGACGGTAGCGGGTGCTAGGCGAGTTGAATGACATGGCTGAACCTTGTTCATTTGCGTTACACTGCCGCTTAGATGGGACAAGCTGACAAGCCATTTACCTGCTTAAAGACCGATTAGTCGGGGGATTAATAACAATCGGCCCTCGCTGTACAAAAACTTGCCGCTTGCGTACCAAAAGACAACCTAAAACACAAGGTCGCTCTATTCATAGCGCGGCTTGTATGGTCTTGCGGTTACAGTGTCCATACGGTCGAGTTGAGGAGCGGGCATGGTAAACGATTTGGGCAGTATAGACGACCTCGAGCTGATGCCGCTGGGCGGAGGCTATATGGTGCGACGCGAACGCTTGATGAATGAGCTTATCGCCAAGGGCCGAAAGGCCGGCATTGTGGTTCTTTATGCGCCCGACGGGTTTGGGAAGACCTCGGTACTGCTGCAGTACACCCATGAGGTTAAATGCGACCCGACGCGAGGCCCCGTGCGGATTATCGAGGCCGATCGCGCCACTGGGCGCGAGGTGTTTATGCAGCTCGAGGTGGTTACCGAAGAACTCAAAGACAAACCGCACTCCCTTATCGCGATTGATAATGTGCCAAACCTCGATCAGCACGATACCGAAGACCTCATCGACAGGATTCGCGGCCTGCGCGCTATGGGGGTAGGGGTCTTTATCTCCTGCCGTCCTTCAAATCGTCAACTGATTCATGGGCTGGGCGATTCGGTTAAGATCAATGCGCAGATGCTCAAGGTGCATGCCTATGAGTATTCGGCGTGGGCATCGGCGTTTTCGATCAGCACATCGCTCGACTTTTATCAGCTCACGCAGGGCGTGCCCGAGCTCGTTTCGGCATTGCAGACGGGTCTGTATGGCCAAGGCGACGTAGCCGGTCTGCTCGAAAACGAGATTGTCAACGTATATGGCGCGGCACTTGTCGATCTGGCTTCGCTCGACAATAATGCGCTGTTTTGCGTGGCATGTTTCATGATTTTGATGGGCGAGGGCAATATCGCAGAACTCGAGGCTTGCGGGGTGAGGCTGTCGATGGTCGACCAGTCCTACTTTGTACGCGACTACCCGATCTTTGGCTTGGATCCCGCCGAGCGGAGTTTTACGTGTCTGGGCACGGAGGATAACGGACGCTTGCGTTTGCGTAAGTTGGTGGCCGAGGTTCGCCCCGAACTTGTTCCGAGGGCGGCCCGGATTTTGCTTAAGGCGGGTAGATGCGATGCGGCGATGGGCCTGGCGGACGCCTTTTTGGACCGTGAAGCGGTCCTTGAACTTGCTGGGCAGTATGGGGTCGATCTGGCTCTGACGGGGCACGGGGCCGATATCTGCCGAGCAGCGCTGGGCACGATCGATGCCGACGATCCGGCTCCAGAGCCAACGCCTGCCGAGGCGCTTGGCGTATATCTGGCAGCGGTCAGCGTGTCCAATACAAAGCTCGCTCGCTATATGGCATCGGTTATCGAGCGCGGGGGCGAACGGGCGACCTGCGAAATAGACCCTGTTTCATGGAGGGTGGCCCAGACACTGACGGCTGTTTGCTATGGGGACAACGGGCTTGGGCTTCCTACGAACCTGGCCGTGCCAGAAATCGAGACATCCCATACCGCACTCGATATGTTGTCTGCGCATATCGAGGTCAAGCGCTGCCTGACCGAGCGGGGAGATGACGGCGGCGTTCTACAGCAACTCAAAACGAGCAAGGCCTACGACTGCGAGCTCGACATCGCAGGGATTGTTATACGGGCCGATAGCATGCTGGTGGAACTTTTTGACGGGTCGTTTGCGGGAACCGACGAGCGTGACGACGAGATGACGGTGGTGCGGGAGGCACTCGACGTGCGTGGGCTTAAGGCGATGGCTATCTGGGTGCGCATGGTGTTGGCGGCACGGCGGCTCCTCTCCGGCTTGCCAGTAACCGACGACGCGGCGTTCAACGAGCTCGATCGTTTTGCCGTGCGCATGCGCGACAACCAGATTCAGCTGTTTGGCCTGTTGCTAGAAGGCTGGCAGTCGCTGGCAGAGGGACGGCCGGTTAATGCAAAGTTCCGTGCGGTCCAAGTGCTCAAACTTGCCGAGGAGTCGATTGCGTACATGCGCGATAACGCATTGCTGCTGGAGCGCGCGGCGTATCTGCGTAACACCTCGATGGTTTCGGTACGCGAGGAAGCGGAGTTGCTCGATATAAGCCAGACGCAGGTTGGTGGTGCAGAAGCCTGGATGGTGGCGCTGCATTTGGCTTGCGCGGGGCGAGATAGCGATCTCGCGGCCTGGATGTCCATGAATCGCGCGGGGATTCTGGAACCATCGTATCGGCTCTTTGCGCGCCTTGCCATGCATTGTCTGGGCGAGCCGGCGACCAGGATTCGCAAGAAGCTTCCCGTGCGCGAGCTGTCGCGGTACTCGCTGCGCGACGATTTGGAAGGGGAGGGCGAGCGCCTGTTCCAGGCCGGCGAGGTTGAAGCCGTTGATACCATCGACCATATCGAGATTCGCATGTTTGGTGCGTTCCGCGCCGAGCGCGACGGGTTTCCCATCACGGACAAAATGTGGCGCCGCAAGAAGGCGGCGACACTTGCCGAGCGGCTTGCGCTGGGCATGGATGCGCTCGTCGATCGTGAGACGCTGGCCATGGAGTTGTGGCCCCATGCCGAGTTCAATAGCGCCCGCAACAACCTGTACTCGACGATATCGCGCTTGCGGTCGGCTTTGGGACCGACGCCGGATGGCAAGTCGTGTGTGCTCATCCAAAATGAATGCATCGGACTCAACGGTGACTACGTCAAGACCGATGTACGGCTGTTTGACCAGATAAGCCGCGAGGTTTTGGGAAATCGCACGGGTGCGCGCGGGCCCCATTTAGTTGAGCTGTGCCTTAAGATTGAGCAGCTTTATGCCGGACCGCTGTATGTTCCCAATGGCTGTAACCCCACCTACTTTTTGCGTATGCGACGCATTATGCAGTCAAAGTACATCGATTGCATGATTAAGGGAGCAAATGCCGCCCTAGAAGAAAACGACCTGCAGTCGGCGATTTGGCTGGCGGAGTCGGGGCTTCGGCAGGAAACGGCGCGTGAGGATATGGTGCGCTGCGCCATGCGCGTCTACAGTGCGGCGGGGCGGCGGCGCGATATCGTCGAGCTGTACAGCGGGCATATGCACCACCTGAGGGAGCAGGTCAATGGCGTGCCCGAGCCCGAGACGCGGCGTCTATACGAGCGCTTGGTGGAGGGGCGGCTCAATCGCGTGCTGGTCGAGCGATAAAAAACGGGCGCCCGAAGTACTTAGGCACCCGTAAGCTTGCTATGTGTTGGCTCGCCGGATCATTGGCTCTTAGACGAGCTTGATCTTCTCGATGTCCTTGCGCGAGGACTCGCGATACAGCGAGAACTTGCGGCCGATGACCTGGACGACCTCGGCGTGGCAGCGCTCAGCGAGCTCTTCGGCGGCCTCGCGGGCGGAAAGACTGGAGCCATCGAGCACGGAGCACTTAACGAGCTCGTGCTTCTCCAGGTAGGCGACCGTCTGCTCGACGGTGCCCTCGTTGACATCGGACTTACCGATGATGATGGCGGGGTTGAGGTGATGGGCCATGCTGCGAAGCTGCTTGACCTGGGCTCCTGTCAGTGCCATGGGTTCTCGCTTTCTATGTATGGGGCGCCCCGCGACGGGGCCTTAATCTACGTGAGCTGTCCCACGATAGCGCAGGAACGGCGCGGTGTGGGGCGCGTTTGCCCAGTTCGCAAAGAATGCGGATGCCGAGGTGATGGGCAGCTCGGGCTGTGAACGGGCTACGAGCGGGATTCAGAGACCGGTTCCCATGCAATAAACGCCCAGCGAACCTTACGGATATGGTCGAGCATATAGCACCCCTGCGGCACGCCCTTGGAGCCCGGCTCACCGGCATGGGGATTCTCGATCATGTGTTGGGCGATGTAGTCGCGCAGACGGTCGACCTTATCCTCGTTGCCATGCTCAAGCATGCGGGAAAAGTCCGCCACGCCTGCCTCAAGGCTATCGAAGGTATCGCGACGAGGCGATTCAAAGTACGTGACCTGCGGCAGGGCACCCATCTGAATGAGAATGTTAAAGGCGTACACAAAGCCATTGCTGCAGGTAACCGAGGCGCCGATGGCGTTCATCAAGTGCAGATCATAGCGCGGGCTGGAGTTGGCGACCATCGTGACAGCACAACGCCGACGAGCCGTTCGATCAAGCTTGGTAAGCGCGCCTTTTAGGTTGGTCGTGGTGACAGAGCGACTGGCAAAGGCAACATCTACCGCTTTCGCGACCGGTCCAACCAAATCCCAGTCATCATCCCAAGCAAGCTCAAGCGGCGTAATAAGATCCTCGAGCCCGTAATACTCAATGCCAGCATCAAGCGTGCCTAACATAGCAGGGGAGAAATCAGCCGCAATCACAGGATGCCCAGTCTGAGCAAGCGGAATAGCAATCGACCCAGCCCCACACCCCATATCAAGCACGGATTCACCAGGCTTTAACGCCAACAGCTTGATAAAGTCCCGGGCATATGGGGCAGTCTCCAACGGCCGAAAATGCCGAGCCCGCTTATCCCATTCAAAAGAATCATCAGCCCGCCGCCGATCAGCTTGCAGACGTATCCATTCGCCATTCCAATCCGCAGAAAGCAGATCAGAACGAATCTCCCCATCAACCACGGGCCAACCTCCTAGCAACAAAAAAGCGACTCCTCCCAAAAGAAGAGCCGCAACCAGCATATATCAGAAAAAGAACCGCTCCAACGCCAAACCGCTGCACCAGCCAAGTGGTGCAGGAGCGAATCAACTGCAACCGGGATAGAACCCAACTGAGGTCCCGTTGTGCGGGAGCCCCGGGGAGGGCAAATATATAAGGTCGATCGCGAGTTCCGCACGAGCCGGAGAGCACTTAATGTGCTCTCCGTGCGAGTCAGGACTGTTCGAGCAGGCGACCTTATATATTTGCCCTCCCCGGGGCTCCTCGCCAGTCCCCCCTCAGCTAGTTCTTGAGCGAGTTCAGCGGTGCCGGGAAGCGTCCGCCACGGTGGGCAAGCACGGTGCCGGCGTTGGGGTTCACCGGCATGATGGGCGCACGGCCAAACAGGCCGCCGTACTCGACGCAGTCGCCCACGCCCTTGCCGATGGCGGGAATCACGCGCACGGCCGTGGTCTTGTTGTTGATGACGCCGATGGCCATCTCGTCGGCGATGATGCCGGCGATGGTCTCGACCGGGGTGTCGCCGGGGATGGCGATCATGTCCAGGCCAACGGAGCACACACAGGTCATGGCCTCGAGCTTCTCGAGCGAAAGCGCGCCGGCTTCGACGGCGGCGATCATGCCGGCGTCCTCGGACACGGGGATAAAGGCGCCGGAGAGACCGCCCACGCTGGAGCTGGCCATGACGCCGCCCTTCTTGACGGCATCGTTGAGCATGGCGAGCGCACAGGTCGTGCCCGGGCCACCGCAGGTGCCCACGCCGATGATCTCGAGGATACGGGCAACGGAGTCGCCGATGGCAGGCGTGGGAGCCAGCGACAGGTCGACAATGCCCTTCTCGACACCCAGACGATGGGCGGCCTCGCGGCTCATGAGCTCGCCGGCGCGGGTGATCTTAAAGGCGGTCTGCTTAATCTTTTCGGCGACTTCCATCATCGATGCGGAATCGGGCAGCGTCTCCAGGGCTGCGGCCATAACGCCGGGGCCCGAGACGCCTACGTTGATGACGGTGTCGGCCTCGCCACCGCCGTGGACGGCGCCCGCCATAAACGGGGAGTCCTCGACCATGTTGGCAAAGCAGACAAACTTGGAGGCGCCAACGGAATCCTGGTCGGCCGTGAGCTTGGCGGCGTCGATGATGGTCTGAGCCGCCATGAGCACGGCGTCCATGTTGATGCCGGCGCGCAGGCTGGCGACGTTGACGCTGGAGCAGACGCGGCTCGTGGTGGCGAGCGCCTGGGGGATGGACTGGATGACGCGGCGGTCGGCGTCGCCGATGCCCTTCTGGACGAGTGCGGAGAAGCCGCCCAGGTAGTCGATGCCGAGCGTCTCGGCCGCGCGGTCGAGGGCATGCGCGATGGGGGTGAGGTCCTCATCCTTGCAGCATGCGGCGATCTGCGCCACCGGGGTGACGGAAACGCGCTTGTTGACGATGGGGATACCGTACTCGCGCTCGAGGTTCTCGGCGGTCTCGACCAGATGCTCAGCCGTGTGCGTCACGTGGTCGTAGATCTTCGTGCACATGCGGTCGAGGTTCTCGTCACCGCAACCCATGAGCGAAACACCCATGGTGATGGTCCTGATGTCGAGGTTCTGTTCCTCAACCATGCCGCGGGTTTCCGCGATTTCTGCGGGCGTGATCGCCATCCTTGCGCTCCTATCTGCCAAAACGAGCATAGTCTTGTCTATTCTAACGTGCCGCACGCGTCTCGTGGCGCGTGCGGCACGTTTTGGTGCTCGGTTGTTTCCGTTGTGTTACTGTCCAAAGACCTCTTCGGCGATGCGCGCGCTCTCGGCGGCGTCCTTGGCGTAGTAGTCAGCGCCGATCTGCTTGGCGTATTCGGGGGTGAGCACGGCACCGCCTACGATGATCTTGACGCCTGGCACCTCGGCATGAAGCAGCTTGATGGTCTCCTCCATGGCGACGACCGTGGTAGTCATAAGTGCCGAGAGGCCGACGAGCTTAATGTCGCGTTCCTTGACGGTCTTGAGCACCTCCTGCGGGTCGACGTCGCGACCCAGATCAAAGACGGTGTAGCCGTAGTTATCGAGCAACATCTTGACGATGTTCTTACCGATGTCGTGGATGTCGCCCTTGACGGTGGCCACGCAGATTTTGCCCTTGTCGGCAATCTCGCCGGCGGGCATCAGGCGCTTGATGGTGTCAAAACCCACGCGCGCGGCCTCGGCCGAGGCCATGAGCTGCGGCAAGAAGAACTTTCCCTGGTCAAAGAGGACGCCAACCTCGTCAAGGGCGGGGATAAAGTGATTGTTGATGAGGTCCATGGCGTCGTGATCTGCCAGCAGACGCTCGGTCTCGGCCGCGATCTCGCTTTTGCGGCCCGAGACGACCATGCGACGAATCGGGCCGTCGTTGCTGTCAGTGCCGGCGGTGCCAGCAGCGGGCGCGGTGTCGGTCGATACTGCCTGAGCCGCCGCCGGGTTCGCGGCGATCTTGTACGGATCGGTCCAGCCGGCGTAGCGTTCGATGTATCCGGTCGAGCCCTCGTCCTCAACGCTCAGGACGCGATAGCTGTAGACGGTATCCATAAAGCGCTTGGAGCCCGGGTTCATGATGGGGGCGTCCAGGCCTGCGCCGAAGGCGGCAGCCAAAAAGACCGAGCCCAGCAGCGGGCGGGCGGGCAGACCAAAGCTGATGTTCGACACGCCGAGCGCGCATTTGACGCCCAGGCGCTCCTTGCACAGGGACATAGCACGCAGGATCTGTTCGGCCTGGCGTTGATTGGTCGAGGCGGTCATGACCAGACAGTCGATGAGGATGCGGTCCGGTCCGATGCCGTAACGGGCAGCCTCGGCCACGATGCGCTCGGCGATGGCGAAGCGAGCCTCGGCAGTATCGGGGATGCCGCCTTCGTCGAGTGTGAGGCCGACGACGTTGGTGCCGTAGTGGGCGACTAGCGGGAAGATCTCATCCATGATCTGCTGTTTGCCATTGACCGAGTTGATGATGGGCTTGCCGGCGTAGCGGCGCACGGCTGCCTCGACGGCTGCGGGGTCGGTGGAGTCGATCTGCAGCGGCAGCAGCGTGGAGCCCTGGAGCTGCTCGGTCGCCTGCTGGATGATCTTGACCTCGTCGATCTCGGGCAGGCCCACGTTGACGTCCAGGATGTCGGCGCCCTGTTCCTGCTGGCTGATGCCCTGGCTCACGACGTAGTCTAGGTCGCCGTCGCGCAGGGCCTGTTGCAGGCGCTTTTTGCCGGTGGGATTGATGCGCTCGCCGATGACGGCGATCTTGTGGCCGTCACAGGGAAGGTCCACGACCGTCTGGGCGCTCGTGACCGACATACTGGGCTTGCGGTGACGTGGGCTGGGCGTGTGGTTGTCGATGAGGGTGCGAAGTGCCGCCATGTGCGTGGGCGTGGTGCCACAGCAGCCACCCACGACGCTCACGCCGTCCTCAATCATGCCGGCGACGGCCTCGGCGTATTCGGGTGCCTGGATGTCAAAGACGGTATTGCCGTCATCGTCCACGCGGGGCAGTCCCGCATTGGCCTGCACCATAACGGGCTTGTCCGTAACGGTGAGCATGCGTGCGGCGAGCCCTCTGAGTTCGGCCGGTCCCTGGCTGCAGTTGATGCCCAGGACGTCGGCGCCGATGGCGTCGAGGGTGATGGCGGCGACCTCGGGGCTCGTTCCCAGGAAGGTACGGCCGTCTTCCTCAAAGGTCATGGTGGCAAAGACGGGCAGGTCGGAGTTCTCGCGGCAGGCGAGGACCGCCGCCTTGATCTCGGCAAGGTCAGTCATGGTCTCGATAATAAAGAGGTCCACACCCGCATCGACGCCGGCACGCACTTCCTCGGCAAAGAGGTCATAGGCCTCGTCGAAGCTCAGGGTGCCCAAGGGGCGAAGCAGCGCGCCGATGGGACCGATATCGCCGGCGACGTAGTGGGCGCCGGCCGCGCGGGCGCAGGCGACGGCGGCGGCAAAGACATCTGCCACGGTGGCGGCACCGTCGAGCTTGTGGGCGTTGGCACCAAAGGTGTTGGCGGTGATTACGTCGCAGCCAGCCTCGACGTACTGACGCTGAATATCAGTGATAACCTGGGGCTCCTCAAAGTTGAGCAGCTCGGGCAGGGCGCCGGCCTTCATGCCGGCCGCCTGCAGCATGGTGCCCATGCCGCCATCGAACAGCAGGTGCCCCGTGCCCTCGATGGCGGCGCGCAGGCGATCGTCCTTAATGCGAAGGTCGCCGATCGTGCGCGTCTTGTACGTGGCGCCGTTACAACGCGCAGTATTGACGGGCGCTGCCAGCGCGGTACCGTCGGAATCATGGGTGATAAGCGGAGTAAACATCGAGGGCTCCTAATGGCTGGAATAGCAGGTGGTGTGGGCGGCGCGGAAACGGCAGTGCTCGCGCATGCGGCAGATATTGCAGGTGGGGCGGCTCTGGGCGTCGCGGACCTTGCCATCAAACAGACCGATCACCGCGGTCACGCTCTTGGTGGGCATGAGCAGGCTGGTCGGCGTGACGGTAAGCCCGATGAGCCGCGTGGCGTTGAGCGCAGCCACGATTGAGTGCTGGGCCGTAAGCGGGCAGTCGCCGTAGCCGGGGCTGAAGCGCCAGTTACCGGCGAGTCCGTGTGCGGCGGCCGCAGCCTTGACCTGTTGGTCCATCTGCTCGACGGCGGGTTCTACATAGGCAGAGCATGCGGCGTCGAGCACGGCTCCCTCTAGGGGCTGCTGGGCTCCCGTGGTTCGCAGGCGACGCTCGGCGTCCATGCCGAGGGTGCATGCCATGAGTGCGGCAAAGCGGGCGTCTTTGAGGTGGCGATAGATATCGCGGCCGCGCAGCTCAACGTTGGTGCCGACCAGGCGGATGCAAGGCTCGCCCTGCTCGTCGACGCCCGTGGCATCGACGGCAAACACGCGTCGCACGCCACGGGGCTCAATGTCCAGTTCCAAACGCTCAACGACAAGCTCAATACGCTGCGACAGCTCGGGCTCAATCTGCTGACCGCCGTAGCCCAGGTAGCGCAGCATTTCGGCACGGTCGACTCGGGGGCGATGGGCAGCATCGATACGGTAGAGCGCCGGCGACGCAAGGTCGGCCGGCACTTCACCAAAAGCTGTATCGATGTGCGGTTTTTCCATTACCCCAGGCGCTCCATAATGGTTGCGGCGATCGCAGGACGATTCATAGTGTACAGGTGCAGGCCGTCGGCGCCGTGCTCCTTGAGGTCGCAAAGCTGACGGGCGGCATAATCTACACCGGCTGCCTGCAGGCTCTCGGGGTCGTTCTCGTACTTGGCGAGAATCTTGATGACGGGGGAGGGCAGCGACGCGCCGCACATAAAGACCATGCGGCTGATCTGTGACTTGCCCATAAACGGCATGATGCCCGCGGTAATGGGCACGGTGATACCGGCCTTGTCGGCAAGCTCGCGAAAGCGGTAGAAGCACTCGTTGTCAAAAAAGAGCTGCGTCACAAAGAAGCTCGCGCCGGCGTCCTGTTTTTGCTTGAGGTATTCGACCGAGAGGTTGAGATCCTCACAGGCAATGTGGCCCTCGGGGTAGGCTGCGGCGCCCACGCAAAAGCCGGCGTCGACAAGCTCGGGGATGAGGTCGCGGGCATAGGCGTAGTCGGAGGCGGGCTTGTCATCTTCGGTCGCGCCGGCGGGCAGGTCGCCGCGCAGGGCCAGAATGTTCTCGACGCCGGCGGTGCGGTACTCGTCGATCTTGGCGGCGATGTCGGCGTGGGTGCGACCCACGCAGGTGAGGTGCGCGACCGAAGGCGTATCGAATTCGCTCGAGATCATATGCGCGATGGGGGCGGTGGTGGCACCGTTACCCGAGCCGCCGGCCGAGCAGGTGACCGAGACAAAGCTCGGCGAAAGCTTGCACAGGTTGCCTGCCACTTCGCGAGCCGTATCGAGGGTAAGCTCGCCCTTGGGCGGGAACATCTCAAACGAAACAGGCGTGGTGCCCTGGGACGCTGCCTGCTTAAAAACCTCGTCGACGCGCATATCGTGCTCCTTTAGATATTTAGTGCGATGTGTTGTAAGGATTCTACAGCACCGCTGTGCCACGGTGGAGTTTTGCTCGCTATTTGGGGATACCAATCAAAGATGCTTTGCTATCGGCATTGCCTATAACGGAGCAGTCAATTTGGGACGGGGCTATATAGACTGGTATCCGATGCGAAATACCAGTCTATATAGTCCTGTCCAACCTTGACTGCCTTAAACCATGCGGAGAGGTCTGCAATTTATACAGTTGATTGGCTGTTGAGGGCGGCAACGCCGCCGCGATGCGGTAACCTCATTGATTGGTTTCGTGACAGCAACATAACGGTAATGTTGCGGAAACACGACGAGCCTAATCTATGACTCGTTCGTTAGTAATCAACACCGCTTCTCACGCGGTGCCGATACGAAGGGAGTTCCGTATGGCCGAACTTACTGACCGCTTCGGGACCATGGTGTTCTCTGAGGAAGTCATGAAGGACTACCTCCCCAAGGACATTTGGAAGCGCCTTGCTGCAACCCTCGAGGACGGTGAGCCGCTCGACCTGGATGTGGCCAACGCTGTTGCCCATGCCATGAAGGTCTGGGCCATCTCCAAGGGCGCGACACACTACGCGCACTGGTTCCAGCCGCTTTCGGGCATTACTTCCGAGAAGCACGACAGCTTCCTCGAGCCCAACCACGACGGCACCGCCATTACCAAGTTTACGGGCAAGAACCTCATCCAGGGCGAGCCCGATGCTTCCAGCTTCCCCAACGGCGGCCTGCGCGCCACTTTCGAGGCCCGTGGCTACACCGCTTGGGATCCCACCAGCCCCGCATTCATTAAGGACGATGTCCTGTGCATCCCCACGGCTTTTTGCTCCTACACGGGCGAGGCCCTGGACAAGAAGACCCCGCTGCTGCGCTCCATGACCGCACTCTCGCGTGAGTCCAAGCGCGTTTTGGCGCTGTTTGGTAAGACCCCCAAGAAGGTCGTTCCTTCCGTGGGCGATGAGCAGGAGTACTTCCTGATCAAGAAGGACGCTTACCGCAAGCGCAGGGACCTGGTCATCACCGGGCGCACCCTCTTTGGTGCTGCTCCCTGCAAGGGCCAGGAGCTCGAGGAGCACTACTTTGGCGCTATCCGCCCCACCGTCTCGTCCTATATGAAGGACCTGGACGATGAACTGTGGGCGCTTGGCATTCCTGCCAAGACCAAGCACAACGAGGTCGCTCCCTGCCAGCATGAGCTCGCCCCTGTCTACGGCGAGGTCAACGAGGCCATCGACCAGAATCTGGTCATGATGGAGAAGATGAAGCTCATCGCCTCCCGCCACGACTTGGTCTGCCTGCTGCACGAGAAGCCCTTCGAGGGCATCAACGGTTCGGGCAAGCACAATAACTGGTCGCTTGGCACCGAGTCCGAGAACCTGCTTGACCCGGGCGACACTCCGCTCGATAACCTGCAGTTCATCGTCTTCCTCACCGCGGTGATCGAGGCCGTCGATAACTATCAGGAGCTCTTGCGCGCCTCCGTTGCTTCGGCCGGCAACGATCATCGTCTGGGCGCCAACGAGGCTCCTCCGGCGATTATGTCCATCTTCCTGGGCGACCAGCTTACCGAGGTCGTCGAGAAGATCATCGATGGCAAGGCTTCCGTCCATGCCACGCGCGGCGTGCTCGACCTGGGCGCCGATACCCTGCCCAAGCTGATGCAGGACAACACCGACCGCAACCGCACCTCCCCGTTCGCCTTCACCGGCAACAAGTTCGAGTTCCGTGCCTGCGGCTCCGAGCAGAACGTCTCCGACTCCAACCTGGTGCTCGATGCCGCCGTGGCCAAGTCGCTCAAGTCCTTCGCCGACGCACTCGAGGGTACGCCCGAGGATAAGTTCCAGGACGCCGCGCTCGAGTACTGCAAGAAGGTGCTGACCGATCACCAGCGCATCCTGTTCTCCGGCGACGGTTACTCCGACGAGTGGCCCATCGAGGCCGAGAAGCGCGGCCTTGCCAACAACAAGACCACGGCCGACGCTCTTCCCGCCTTTGTTTCCGATAAGGCCATCGCGCTCTTTGAGGAGACGGGTGTCCTGACCCGCGCCGAGGCCCAGTGCCGCTATGACTGCAAGCTCGAGAAGTACAACAAGCTCATGAACATCGAGGCTACCACGATGGTTCGCGAGGCGCGTCGTACCTATCGCCCGGTCATTACCGCCTATGCCACCAAGGTCGCTAAGGGCCTTGAGACTATTCGTGCCGCCGGTGCTGAGGCCGCCATGCAGTGCGAGCAGAACACGCTCAACAAGCTCTGCAACGGTATCACCGCCATCAACGACTCCATCAAGGCGCTCGACGCCGTACATCAGAAGGCCGAGGCTCTCGATGGCCAGGAGCAGGCCAACGTGTACGCGCACGAGGTCGTTCCCGCTATGGATACGCTGCGTGCCGCCGTGGATGCCATGGAGGAGATCGTGGCCGCCGACTACTGGCCGGTTCCGACCTACGACGACATCCTGTTCTACGTGTAGAGCGTAACTGACATATCGTCACGGTATTGAGCCGGGGTCCGCATCGCGCGGGCCCCGGCTATTTGTTTCAAGACTTTAGTCCGCTGGCCGCGCAGCGGCCAGCTTTAAACCACCCGCTACGCGGGTGGAGACAAACGGCTTTACAAAGCCACCCCTCCGACCGATATTGACGATTGTTCAGGCCGTCAAGAATTCGAGTCGAAGGGGTGGTCGCCATGGCCCAGAAGGCCTACAGCCTTTCCCACACGAAGTGGATGTGCAAGTACCAC
>DBFVZT010000015.1:0-19633 GCA_048486575.1 Collinsella sp.
AGCGTCGGTAAGACACGCCGAGGTCGCCGCGGACGGGCTGATATAGGGAGAGGGCCTGACCCCATATCGTTGGGGCCAGGCCCGATTTTGCCTCTTGACAATGTCCTGCTCATATTAAAAGGAACGTCCCCAAGTGCCGGCTATTGAGTTGCGGTGGAATAGTTCCCGTCTGGCCGTTTACCAGCCCCTTTAGGAACTATTTCACCGCAAGTTATTTGAGGGCGCTGAGGCTGGGGGTCCAGGCGATGGTGGGGGTTTTGCCGTCGAGGGTCTCGTTGATGGTGGCGGCCATACCGGCGAGCAGGCTGTTCTCGCTTACGGTGAGCGTGTCGTAGTTGCCGGCGCGCATGAGCTCGCGAATTACCACGGCACCAGCCAAGATCACGCCCGCGCGTTTGGGCTGTACACCCGGTAGCGCGGCGATGCCTTCCGCGTCCAACACAGACATGTGCTCGATAGCGGCCGAGACCTGCTCCAGCGACAGCTCGCGCAGGTGCACAAAGCTCGAATCGTACGGCTCCAGCTCGTGGATCAGAGCCACCAGCGTAGTCACCGTGCCACCCACCGCGACCAGGCGCTCTGCACGCTCAAAATTGCTCGGCAGGCCCTCAAAATAGGCGGCGAACTGCTCGCCCGCCCAGCCGGCAGCGGCAGCAAGCTCGCCGTCCGCAGGCGGCAGCGCCGAGAAAAACCGCTCGGTCACGCGGCGACAACCGATGTCCAGCGAGCGCGTTCCCTCCAGTGCAAAGACGCCGCGCTCCGGCGCATAGACGCCCGTCGCGAGCTCCGTGGATCCGCCACCCGAATCGGCAACAATGATGCGCTCGCCGGCAAAGTCGTGCGCCACGCCAAAAAACGTCAGGCGTGCCTCGACCTCGCCCGGAATCACCTGTGGCTCAAGCCCCAGATCGCGCAGGCCGTCCAGCAGCAGCGCGGCATTGGACGCATCGCGCGCGGCGCTCGTGCACGTGGTGCAGATGCACGCGGCCCCAAAGGCACGCGCCTCATCCACAAACATGCGACACGCAGCGAGCACGCGCTCGACCGCCGCCTCGCAAAAGCGGCCCGTCGCGTCCACGCCCTCGCCCAGGTCTGTAATCTCGGTATGCTTGGACGATTCCACGATCGCCCCGCCCTCGACCTGCGCCAGCACCAGTCGCGACGACACCGTTCCCAGGTCGATCGCTACCACCTTATATCGTTTGCAATCTGCCATTGCGGGCTCCCCTCCGGGCGCTATTTGCCGTTGGACACGACCGTCTGGCCCTCGACACCGTTAAACCCAAACAGCATGTCGAGCGCCTGGATGTACCACGGGGCGTCCTTACCGACTTCTTCGATTTCCTTGGCAACTTCGCTGGCCTTCTTGGCGTTCGACGACTTCTTGCTCGAAGACGAATCCGAATCGTCGTCCAGGCCCTGCACTTCAATCCTCTTCTCGCCGGGCATCACCAGGCCCAGATCCTCGGACGCCGCATCCTTAATGCCCTCCTCCGAGAGCAGCTTGTCGACGCTTTTTTGCAGCTCGTCGTTGTACTGCTGGCGAATCTCGACCTGCTTGGCCAAGATATCGCTCGAGCGTTTGGCAACGTAGAGGTCGCGCACGGGAAAGTACAGGCTCACGAGCACCAGGGCGACGACAATACCGATAAACAGCCCACGCTGGGGCCCATGGGTAAAGTCGTAAATCGCCTTGACCGCTGCGTTGTCGTTGGCGTAGTGCATAAAGTCCGAGCCGGAAAGACGACTTGAGGGACGGCGCGGCCTGTCGGACGCCTGGGTCGAAGGGCGCGACGCATGCTTGGAACGCGATGGGCGCACCAGACTATCCGAGGAACTATTTGGCTGAGCATTGGGATGCGAAGTCGCCGGCGAGCTATACCTGGAGCGATCAGCACCGGCATAACCGGACCCGCCAAGCTGTGCGGTACGCGCACGGCGAGGTGACGGTTCGCGCGAACCGGCGGAATAGTACCTGTTGTCGTAAATCTGATCCATGTGCGCCTTGTGCGGTTGAGGTTTGTTTGCGCTAAGTCCTTTAGTTATAGCACGAGCGCCCGCACCGCCTTCGCCAGCCTTTGCTCGACATAAAAAAGGCGCTGAGCCATATGGCCCAGCGCCCATAGTGCTTTGCGACATCCAGCCAAGGCGGGGAGGAACCGAGTCAACCTTCCCCTCGCCAAATTCGCCCGTTTAGCGAATGTTGTAGAACGCAGACTTACCGGCGTAGCGCGCGCTGCCCTCGAGTTCGTCCTCGATGCGGATGAGCTGGTTGTACTTTGCAATACGGTCGCTGCGGCACGGGGCGCCCGACTTGATCTGACCGGCGTTAACACCCACGACCAGGTCGGCGATTGTGGAGTCCTCGGTCTCGCCGGAACGGTGACTCACGATGCAAGCGTAGCCGGCCTCCTTGGCAGTCTCGATAGCCTCGAGCGACTCGGTGAGCGTGCCAATCTGGTTGACCTTGACCAGGATCGCATTGGCGGCGCCCAGCTCGATGCCCTTCTTAAGGCGCTCGGTGTTGGTGACGAACAGGTCGTCGCCTACGAGCTGCACCTTGTTGCCAATGCGGCGGGTGAGCTCGACCCAGCCGTCCCAGTCCTCCTCTGCCATACCATCTTCGATGGAGATGATCGGATAGGTGTCGACAAGCTTCTCCCAGTAATCGACCATCTGAGCGCTCGTGTACTCAACGCCCTCGCCCTTGAGCTCGTACATACCGGTCTCGGCGTTGTAGAACTCGGTCGATGCCGGGTCCATGGCGTACATGAAGTCGACGCCGGGCTTAAAGCCAGCCTTCTCGACGGCCTTGGTGATGTACTCGAACGGCTCGGCATTGGTCTTGAGGTTGGGCGCGAAGCCGCCCTCGTCGCCCACGCCGCCGCCAAGGCCGGCCTCGTGCAGCACGCCCTTGAGGGTGTGATAGACCTCGGCGCACCAGCGCAGGCCCTCGGCAAAGCTCGGAGCACCCACCGGCATGATCATGAACTCCTGGAAGTCAACGTTGTTGTCGGCATGAACGCCGCCGTTGAGGATGTTCATCATGGGCGTGGGCAGCAGGTGGGCGTTAACGCCGCCCAGATACTGGTACAGCGACAGGCCCGCCGACTCTGCCGCAGCGCGGGCAACGGCCAACGATACGCCCAGAATGGCGTTGGCGCCGAGCTTGGTTTTGTTGGGCGTGCCGTCGGCGGCAATCAGTGCAGCGTCAACGGCACGCTGATCGAAGGCATCGAGGCCCACGACGGCATCGGCGCACTCGTTGTTGACATGCTCGACGGCCTGCGAAACGCCCTTGCCCAGGTAGCGACCCTTGTCGCCGTCGCGCAGCTCGCAGGCCTCAAAGGCGCCGGTCGAAGCACCCGAAGGCACCATTGCGCGGCCAAAGCTGCCGTCCTCGAGCACGACCTCGACCTCGACGGTGGGATTGCCGCGGCTGTCGAGCACCTCGCGACCGTAGACGTCCAAAATATCGCTCATGTTGTCTCCCTCTCACTTGGAAACGTAGTGAATGCAAGCGACCGGCTGACCGTGCACCGTCGGTGCGTCTCCGTAAGTTAGCCATGTCGCACTTTTTGCATTATGCCCTAAGTTAGCCAAGGGATACACTTGATTTTCGAAAAATTTAGCGGGAACGATGAGGCGTGTCAGCCCGTCGTTCCCGCAGTCTTACTCCTCCGCCTTTGCGGCATCCCACAGGTCGTTGAGGCCGTGGGTCGAAAGCTCGGCAAGATCCACGTGAGCATCGGCCGCCATCTGCTCCATCGCGGCCCAGCGGCGGCGGAACTTTGCCGTGCTGGCGCGCAGGGCGCTCTCGGCGTCGATCCCCTCTTTGCGCGCGACGTTGACCAGGGCAAAGAGCAGATCGCCAAACTCCATTTCGCGCTCGGGCGTTCCGGGGGCCTCGGCCTCAAACTCGGCACGTTCCTCGGCGACCTCGTCCCACACGTCCTGGACCGTCTCCCACTCAAAGCCCACGGCAGCCGCCTTGCGCGACACCTTCTGAGCCTGCATCAGCGCCGGCAGATGCGTGGGCACGCCGTCGAGCAGGCCCTCGGGCGCAGCCTCGCCTGCCGCCACGGCCTTGTCCTTGGCAGCCCTCTCGGCAAGCTTAACCTCGTCCCAAATCTTGAGTACCTCGTCGGAGCTGTCGGCATCCACATCGCCAAACACGTGCGGATGACGGCGGATGAGTTTGGCGTCAATATCGCGCGCCACGTCGGCCAGCGTAAACTCGCCGGCGTCCGCCGCAATCTGCGCATGCAGCACGACCTGCATGAGCACGTCACCCAGCTCCTCGCGCAGGTGAACCGCGTCGTCCGTCTCGATGCAGTCGAGCGCCTCGTAGGCTTCCTCGATCATGTTCTTGCCAATGCTGCGGTGCGTCTGCTCGCGGTCCCACGGGCAGCCGTCGGGCTGACGCAGGCGCCAGATAGTCTGCACCAGATGCTGCAGCTCGGCCGACGCGTCAACTAGCGTGGACAGATCGCGCGAGCCCTCGGCATTTTGCTGAGCCATGTGCTGCGCCATGGTTAGTCCTCCTCCAGGATCACGTGGCGGAACGCGCCGTCCTCGTAGATGCCGTAGCTGTGCGTGCCGTCCTTGGGAATGCTCACGCTACCGGGGTTGAAGAGCCACAGGCCCGGGTGCGCGGCGCTTGCCTCGTTAACCTTGATGTGCGTGTGACCGTAGACGAGCGCGGAGCCCTCGGGCAGCGCGGGCGCGTGGTCGACGCTGTTGTGCATGCCGGCGCCAAAGACGTGGCCGTGCGTCAGGAACAGCTCGCGGCCGGTCTCGTCGAACAGCGTGGCGTAGTCGGCCATGACGGGGAAGTCGAGCACCATCTGGTCGACCTCGGCGTCGCAGTTGCCGCGCACCGCGATGATGCGGTCGGCTAGGGCGTTGAGCAGCGGAATCACGCGCTTGGGAGCATAGTCGCGCGGCAGGTCGTTGCGCGGACCGTGGTAGAGCAGGTCGCCCAGCAGCACGATGCGGTCGGGCTGCTCGAACTCGATGGCGGTGACCAGGCGCTCGGTCCAGTATGCCGAGCCGTGGATGTCGGAGGCGATGAGGTATTTCATGGGGAGATCCTTTCGAATGGGGCTGATGTGGCCGGGCGCGAGATGTCGCCGGCCGCGCTATTCAAATCGCAGTGCCGAGGCTTGTGCCGCCTGCATCACGCGCTGGAGCGGCACGTTATGCTCGCGGGCAAGACGGGCGCAGTCCTCGTACTCGGGCGCCGCACGCTCACTGCCGTCGGGCAGGGTGGCCACTTTGACGGCCACCTCGCCCCAAGGCGTCGCTACCTGCTCAAAACGACGCGGCAGGCAAACGCGTTCCATCACCTGGCGACGAACGGCGTTGGTCGTGGTTTCCAAAAAGATAATCGTCTGCAGGCGTTCAATATCCTCATGCGAGCAGATCACCTGCAGCTGCCAGCCGGGGCGGCCTTTTTTGCAGTAGAGGGGCAGCCAGTGCACCTCGCGGGCGCCTGCCTCGCGCAGGCGGTCGGCGGCATAGGCGAGTACCTCGGGCGACGCATCATCGATGTCGCACTCCAGCTTGACGATGGTTTCGGGCGCATCGGTCTCGCGGGACAGCGGAGATGTACTTCCACGTTGCATACGGTCCGGATCCTTTCCGCACGGGCTCGTTTTATTCACCCAAACGCTAGCACATCGAACGTGGCACAGGCGTGACTTTCGTCCGTCGTCGCCCTTGCCCCTATCCAAACATGTACGTCAGCCTCCAAACATGTCATTTTTTGTCGGTTTTGGAGGCTGACGTACACGTTTTGGAGCGGGCCGCACACGATCAGAATTGCGCCTGCACTCCGTCCGCCATAAAGTTCGCCGCACTCAACAATTTTGAACTTTCTACGCAGTTCATCGGCTAATAATTACCATCGGCATACTTGCCAATCTGCCGATGATACTCTAGTTGCATTTGGCTAACTAAACGGCTGCCGAAGACCCAGCCCGGCACCGTTACGGCATAGGAGGTTTCATGTTCGAGAAGCGGCTCTTCTCCCTGGTTCCGCAGGCAACGCCCTACATTATGGCAAGCGTCCTGTTTAAGTGGATCGCGCTCATGGCAAACATCACGGTGATGTGGATGCTTGCGCGCATCTTGGGCGGCATCGTCACGAACGGTCTTTCCGCCGCGCTCGCCGTCGATGCCCTCGCACAGGCGGCCTTGCCGCTCGCCGCCGCCATCATCGTGCGCGCCGCCTCCATCTACCTGGCCCAACGCGCCGGCGACAAGGCCGCGTTCGAGGCCGTCCGCCGCGTGCGCTCGCTCGTCTACGACAAGCTCACCGCACTCGGCCCCTCCTACACCGAAACCGTCCCCACCGCCGAGGCCGTCCAGACCAGCGTCGAGGGCGCCACGCAACTCCAGGTGTACTTTGGCGGTTACCTGCCGCAGCTCTTCTTTGCCGGCTTGGCACCCATCACGCTGTTTGTACTGCTCGTGGGCCAGGCGGGTCTTCCCGCCGCGCTGCTGCTCGCCTGCGTTCCGGTCATCCCCGTCTCCATCATGATGGTCATGCGCAACGCCAAAAAGATCGGTGCCGAGTACTGGGGCAGTTATGTCGATCTGGGCGGCATGTTCCTGGAGGCCGTGCAGGGTCTCACCACCCTTAAGGTCTACCAGGCCGATCGCAGCTGGCACGAGCGTATCAACGCCGAGTCCGAGCGTTTCCGCACAGCGACCATGCGCCTGCTGGTGATGCAGCTGCGCTCCATTTGCGTTATGGACCTGGCCGTCTATATGGGCGCCGCGCTCGGCATTATCGTAGCCGCACTGCAGCTCGCCACGGGCAAGATTGGCTTTGAGGCGGCCTTCCTCATCATCTTTCTGTCGCAGGAGTTCTTTTTGCCCATGCGTCGCCTGGGATCGCTGTTCCACACGGCCATGAACGGCATGGCCGCCTCGCGCCGCATGTTTGGCATTTTGGATACGCCCGAGCCCGAGCGCGGCGATGTTGAGCTTGATGGTCGCGGCGATATCGAGCTCGCAGGCGTGAGCTATGCCTACGGCGACCGCACGGTGCTGGACAGCGCCAGCGCGACCATTGCGCACGGCTCGCTCGTGGCACTCGTGGGTGAAAGCGGCGGCGGCAAGTCCACGCTCGCGGGGATTATCGCGGGCCGCAAGGACGCCTACCGCGGCAGCGTGCGCATTGGCGGCGTTGAGCTGCGCGATGCCACGGCCACCTCACTCATGCGCGCCGTCACGCTGGTGCCCACCAACGGCTACCTGTTTGCCGGCACCCTACGCGATAACCTGCTGCTTGCCCAGCCCAACGCCACCGATACCGAGCTTTTGCGCGCGCTCGACCGCACGCGCGTGGCGGCCTTTGTGCAGGCCAACGGCGGGCTCGACATGGTGATTAACGAGGGCGGCACCAACCTTTCGGGCGGCCAGCGCCAGCGCGTGTGCATGGCCCGCGCCCTGCTGCACGACTCGCCGATCTATGTGTTTGACGAGGCTACGAGCAATGTGGACGCCGCAAGCGAAGCCGCAATCGGCGAGGTCATTGCATCGCTCGCCGGCGAGCACACTGTAATCGTGGTGGCGCATCGCCTGTCGACGATCGTAGACGCCGATCAGATCCTGGTGCTGGAGCGTGGCCGTATTGCCGAGCACGGGACTCACGGCGAGCTCTTGGCCACCGCGGGCGCCTATGCGCGCATGCGGAACAGCCAGGAGCAACTCTCGGCATATGCGTATGCGGAGGGGGATGCCGAGGATGCCGGCGCGGTTGAGGCTGTTGACGGCAGCATCGCCTGTACCGATGGCCTCAACGGTGCTGGCTCGTCTTCCGCTGCCGCGGCGCCTGACTCCGGCCGCGCCCGTCGCTCGGCGCCGTCCATCATGTGGCGCATGATGGGGCTCGTACGCCCGCTTGCCGGCTGGCTTGCTCTAGCCGTTGCGCTGGGCAGCATTGGCATGCTCACCGCCGCGTTCGTGCCGGCCTTTGGCGCCCTCGGCCTTATGGCCGCGCTGGGCCGCAACGCCTTGGGGCTTGGTCTTATCGCAGCATGCGCGGCCTGCGCCGCCTGCGGCATCGCGCGCGGGCCGCTCCACTACGGCGAGCAGCTCTGCAACCATTACATCGCATTCCGTCTGCTCGCACACATTCGCGACCTGGTGTTTGGCGCCCTGCGCCAGCTCGCCCCCGCTAAGCTCGAGGGCCGCGGCAAGGGCGAGCTCGTGAGCCTGGTCACCTCGGATATCGAGCTGCTCGAGGTCTTCTACGCGCACACCATCTCGCCCATTGCCATCGCTCTGGTCTGCACCGTTGTGTTTGAGGGCTTTTTGCTGGCTGTGAGCCCCGAGCTCGCGGGCATCGCGCTCGTGGCCTACGCGGTCCTGGGCGTGCTGCTGCCCCTGACCTCGGCCAAGGCATGCGGCACCACCGGCCGCCAGAGCCGCGAGGGCGCGGGCAAGCTAGGCGCCTTTGTGCTCGACAGTCTGCGCGGCGCATCCGAGACTATCCAGTTTGCCGGTGGCGCCGATCGCAGCCGTGCCCTGGGCAAACTGACCGAGCAAGTCGGCGCCGTGGACGCGCGCCTCAAGCGCCGCCAGGCGGTCAGCGAGGCCGTCGCCGATGCGCTTATTCTTGCGGCCAATCTGGTGATGCTCGGGCGTGCGCTGCAGCTGGTGTCTGCGGGAACGATTGACTTTGCCGCAGCGTTTGTCGCCGTCTTTACCTTTGTGTCGTCGTTTGGCTCGGTGATGGCCGTGAGCCGCCTGGGCGCCTCACTGCAGGAGACGCTCGCCTCGGGCGCACGCGTGCTCGATTTGCTCGACGAGCGGCCCCAGTGCGCCGAGGTCGCCGATGGACAGGACGTTGAGTTTGCCGGCGCCGCAGCCGAGCATGTGAGCTTTAGCTATGCGGGCGGCGTGGACGCGGGCGGTGCGGGCGCCACGGAGCAGGTCGCGAACGACACCGCGGCGAGTCTCATCCTCGACGACGTGACCTGCACCTTTGCGCCCGGTACCATGACCTGCATCATGGGGCGCTCGGGCTCGGGCAAGTCGACGCTGCTTAAGCTGCTCATGCGCTTTTGGGACCCCGCAGCCGGCACCATCACGGTGAGCGGTGTCGATGCCCGCCACATCAACACGGCGAGCCTGCGCAGCCACGAGGCCTATATGACCCAGGACACACATCTGTTCTGCGGCACCGTACGCGAGAATCTGCTGGTCGCGCGCGCCAACGCCACCAATGCCGAGCTGCTCGACGCTTGCCGCTCCGCCTCACTCACCACGCTCATCGACCGCCTGCCGCAGGGTCTCGACACGCCTGTTGCCGAGCTGGGCGACTCGCTCTCGGGCGGCGAGCGCCAACGCATCGGCCTTGCGCGCATCTTCCTCAACGACGCGCCTTTCATCTTGCTCGACGAGCCCACCAGCGCACTCGACGCCCTCAACGAGGCGTCCGTAATGCAGGCGATCGACGAGTTCAAGCGCCGCGGCAAGACCATTGTGCTCGTAAGCCACCGTGCCAGCACCTGCTCGTTTGCCGATTTCTCGCTTTCGGTCGAGTGCGGGAGGCTGAGCTAATGGCGCGCCCGGTCGACACACCGGAGCTGGCACGCAAACGCGAGCGCGAGGCCCAGATGGTGTCGCAGATGATTGCGCTGTGGTGTCGTGGGCATCATGGAGGCGGGCATGCGGTCGAACAGGCTGGCGACGATGAGCCCGTGCGCGTGAAGCTCGGCCTTCGGACCATTACGCTCTGCCCCGAATGCGCCGAGCTGCAGCAATACGCCATCGCGCGCATTGAGCACTGCCCGCACATGGGCACCAAGACATTTTGCTCGGCCTGTCCTTCGCATTGTTACCGGCCTGCCATGCGCGAGAAGATCCGCGAGGTCATGCGCTGGTCGGGACCGCGTATGATCCGCTATCGCCCCATCACCGCCGTGAGACACGCGATGGTAACAATGCAGGCCAAACGCATGGCGGAACGAAGCAAGTAGTCGCCGGCGCCGGCACGCGCCGCCCCGCCCTTTCCAGTCGGTTTCGACTTGCAGCGTTCCCGCCGCGCCGAGGCTGCGCCATTACAATGAAGCGGATTCGCTTGACGCAAAGGAGCCGCTATGCCCATGTGCCCGCTGGTCGATTGCCATACCCACACCTCGTTTTCGGACGGGCATGCCTCGTTTGAGGACAACGTCCGTGCCGCTGCTGCGGCCGGCTGCCGCGTCATGGTCTCGACCGATCACCTCACCCTGCCCGCCAGCATGGACGCCAACTGCGAAGTACAGGTTGTCGAGGGTGACCTGACGGCACATCGTCTGGCCTTTGAGGACGCCCGCAAACTCGCCGCGCAGATCGCTCCGGAGCTCACCTTTATCTACGGTTTTGAATGCGATTGGTACGAGGGTTGCGAGCCCTTGGTAGAGCGCTGGTCCCAGGGCGCCGTCGTACGCCTTGGCAGCGTGCATTGGATTGGCAACCCAGGCGATATCATGACCGGTGCCGCGGGTACGGCGAAAACGGAAAACGTCGCTCGCCCCGATACACCCGATTCCCTTTGCGGTTGGATCGACGACGACACCGACCTGCACGTTTGGGAAAACCTGGGCGTGCGCGGCGTGTGGGAGCGCTACGTCGACGACTGGTGCCGCGCCTGCGAAAGCCCACTTAACTTTGATGTGATGGCTCATCCCGACCTGGTCATGCGCTTTTCGAAGGAAGGCTTTGCGCCCGACTTTGACCCCGCACCGTTTTGGCAGCAGATGGCCGAGTGCGCGCACGATACGGGTCGCCGCGTTGAGGTCTCGACCGCCGCACCCCGCAAGGGCCTCGACGACTACTATCCCGCGACTGGGCTGTTGCGTTGCTTCGCCCACGCCGAGGTACCGATTACCTTTGGCTCGGACGCGCACCGCGCCTGCGACATCTGCTGGAACATCCGCGAGGCCCAGGCCCACGCCTACGACTGCGGTTATCGAACCTTCGATATCCCCCACCCCACCGGCGAATGGCAACCCACGCCCCTCGCCTAACTAGTCGTTTAAGAACGTCCCCAATGACTAGTGGCGGCGGGCGTTGAGTTCGCCGGCTAGCTCGTCGAGGGTGATACCGTAGCGCTCGAGCGTCACGAGCAGGTGGTAGACCAGGTCGCCGGCCTCGTAGCGGATGTGATCGTGATCGTTATCCTTGCAGGCCATGATCACCTCGCTTGCCTCCTCGGCAAGCTTCTTGAGCAGCTCGTCCTCGACGTCAGTCAACAGACGAGCGGTATAGCTCTCCTGCGGCGATACATCACGACGACCGTGAATCACCTCGGCCAGACCTGTCAGCATCTCACCGATATTTCCATCCTGAACGTTTGCGGTGCGCACACCCATAGTTCAATCCTTTCTGGTTGGCCAAGCGCCTAGTCGAGCGCCCGCCCTACGCGAGTTTCTTAAAGAAGCAGGTACGGTTGCCGGTGTGGCAGGCCGGACCCGGCGAGTCGACCTTGACCAGTAGCGTATCGCTATCGCAATCGGCCCAGAGCTCCTTGACCTCCTGCATGTTGCCGCTCGTCGCACCCTTGTTCCAGAGCTCCTGGCGGCTGCGGCTCCAAAACCACGTGGTGCCGGTCTTGAGCGTCAATCCCACCGACTCCTCGTTCATCCAGGCGACCATAAGTACCTCACCAGTGTCATATTGCTGAACTACACAAGGAATCAGCCCCTTGGCGTCATATGTAAGCTTTGAAGGATCGGTTATCTCTTCCATTTCTCTCCCCAATTTAAACCCCACAGGTCGGCGAGGGTTGTCCAGGTGCCCGAGATTCCGAGCGACAAGCCCGACGACGCGTACTTAAGTACGCGAGGAGGGTTGGAGCCGGAAGGTCGGGTGCCTGGGCAAGCCGCAGCGCTAAAAGTCCAGCCTGACAGGGATGCCCTGCGACGCCATATACTCCTTCACCTGGCGAATGCTGAAGGTTCCAAAGTGAAAGACGCTCGCTGCTAGCACGGCATCGGCCTCGCCCTCGATCACGCCCTCGGCAAAATGTTCGAGCGTGCCCACGCCGCCGCTCGCAATCACCGGAATCGGCACCGCGCGCGCCACGGAGCGGGTGAGCGCCAGATCGAAGCCCGCCTTGGTGCCGTCGCGGTCCATACTGGTAAGCAGGATCTCGCCGGCGCCGCGGCGAGCCGCCTCCTCGGCCCACGCCACCGCGTCGATGCCCGTGGCGTTGCGGCCGCCCGCCGTGAAGACCTCCCACTTGTCGGCACCAGATGCGCCGGGCAGGCCCACGCGCTTGGCATCGATCGCCACGACCACGGCCTGGCTGCCAAACGCCGCGGCAGCCTGGCTAATCAGCGACGGGTCGCGCACGGCGGCAGAGTTGAGCGACACCTTGTCAGCACCGGCTGCAACCATGGTGCGCATGCCCGCCAGGTCGCGAAAGCCGCCGCCCACGGTATAGGGAATGGCGAGCTCCTCGGCCGCGTGCGCCGCCATCTCGATAGTCGTCGCACGGTCGTCGCTCGTGGCGGTAATGTCCAGGAAGACGACCTCGTCCGCACCCTCGCGGTCATAGGCACACGCCAGCTCCACCGGATCGCCCGCATCGCGTAAGCTCACAAAGTTGACGCCCTTGACCACACGGCCGTCCTTGACGTCCAGGCAGGGAATCACGCGCTTGGTAAGCATGGGCTACTCCTCCCCTCGGGCGGCGGCCAGCGCCTGTGCCAGCGTAAAGTTGCCTTCGTAGAGCGCACGGCCGGTAATGGCGCCTTCAATCGCGACCTCACCCACCGCGGCCAGTGCGCGGATGTCGTCGAGCGTCGAGATACCGCCCGAAGCCACGACGGGAAAGCCCGCGACCTCGGCCACATGGCGATACGCCGCCACATCGATGCCCGTCTGCATGCCATCGCGCGCGATGTCGGTATACACCAGATGCTTAAAGCCCAGCTCGGTAAGCTGCGCCACGGCATCGTCGAGTGCCACGCCCGCGCCGTCGCGCCAGCCGTTCACCTTAACCTGGCCGTCGCGCGCGGCAATGTCGGCGACCAGCAGCTCGCCAAAGCCTTGGGCTGCCACCTCGGCAAAACCCGGCTCGGTCACCAGCACCGTGCCTAGTGCGATGCGGCGCGCACCGTAGCCGGCCAACTCGTCGATGCGCGCGAGCGAGCGGACGCCGCCGCCCACGTCCACGGACAGACCGTCGACGCCGCAGATGGCCTTAATCGCCGCCGAGTTGGCAGCGCAGGTGTCCTCGTCCTCGCCAAAGGCAGCGGACAGGTCGACGACGTGCACCCAGCTAGCGCCCTGCTCGGCAAACGAGCGGGCGACAGCCACAGGGTCGTCGGAATATACCTTGCAGCGGCTGCGGTCGCCGCGCTCCAGGCGTACAACCTTGCCGCCGATCAGATCGATTGCGGGAAACAGAATCATCGGCCGACCTCCTCGATGATGTTGACGAAGTTCTTAAGGATGCGCTGACCCAGCGCGGAGGATTTCTCGGGATGGAACTGGCAGCCCCACACGTTGCCATGGCGCACGATGCACGGGAAACTCCGTGTATAGTGCGTGCGCGCCAACACATCGGCGGCATCGACGTCGTCGGCCACCGCGTAGCTGTGGGTGAAGTACATGTTGGCGCCCTCGGCAAAACCGGCAAGCAGCGGATCGGCCGCACCGGCGGACGTCATGTGCACCTGGTCCCAGCCCACGTGCGGCACCTTCAGGCGACTCGACTCCAAGCGCGTGCACGAGCCGCGCATAATACCCAGGCCATCGACCCAGGGACCGTCAGCCCGCTCGGGGGCGTTGCCGTCGGCGACCACGCCCTTGTCCGCAGGCACGCCCTCGTTGCCACGCTCAAAAAATAGCTGAAGCCCCAGGCAGATGCCGAGCAGCGGAGTTCCAACGGCGATGGCATCGAGCACCGCGTCCGCCTCGCCGCTCTGGCGCATAAAGGCGATCGCGTCATAGAACGCGCCCACGCCCGGGATGACCAGGCCGTCGGCGTTGCGGATCTGCTCCGGATCGTCCGACGTGCAGGCGGCGGCACCGGCGCGCGCAAGCCCGCGCACGACGCTCGACAAGTTGCCCTTGTGGTAGTCGACCACCACAATCTTCGGTTCGCCCACGCGACCCTCCACTTCTCATCATCCAAAACCACCGCAAAGGGGACAGGCACCTTCGTGGTGGTTTTACCCTTGTGACGGTTACAGCGAGCCCTTGGTGCTGGGGATGCCCTGCACGTGGGGATCGAGCTCGCAGGCGTGACGCATCGTGCGGCCCACGGCCTTAAAGGCGGCCTCGATAATGTGGTGCGAGTTGCCGCCCGCCAGCTCGCGCACGTGCAGCGTGAGCTTGGCATCGTGTGCAAAGGCATAGAAGAACTCGACGGCCAGCTCGGTATCAAAGCTGCCCACGCGCTCGGTCGGCACGGGCAGCTCGCAGTAGGCCTGGCCGCGACCCGAAATGTCCACGGCAGCCATCACGAGTGTCTCGTCCATGGCAATCGCTGCATCGGCAAAGCGTGTAATGCCCGCCTTGTCGCCCAGCGCCTGGCAAAACGCCTCGCCCAGCACAATGCCCGTGTCCTCGACGGTATGATGCGCATCGACCTCCACGTCGCCCACCGCGTGCACCGTCAGATCGAACAGGCCATGGCGGCCAAAAGCGTTGAGCATGTGGTCGAAAAACGGCACACCGGTCGAGATATCGCACACGCCGCTTCCATCCAGGTCGAGCTTTACGACAATGTCGGTCTCGCCCGTCTTGCGGGTCACCTCGGCATAGCGGTCCATCTACATCTCCTCCTTCACCAGCACGGCAAACGCGGCCAGCACCTCGTCGTTTTCCTGCGGGGTGCCTACGGTAATGCGCAGACAGTCCGCGAGCCCCGGCGCGTAACTAAAGTCGCGCACCAAAATCGAATACTCGTCGCGCAGACGCTCGCGCACGCGCGTGGCATGCGGCGTGCGCACAAGCACAAAGTTCGCCGCGCTCGGCCACGCCTCCACGGGCAGACCCTCGGCAGCCATCGCGCGCAGGGCACACAACTCGCGCTCGCGCTCGGATGCGACCTGTGCCACCACGGGCGCGTACGCATCGCGGGCACGCACGCAGGCAAGCGCCGCCGCCTGGCTCAACACGTTGACCGAATAGATCTGGCGAATCGCCGCGAACACGTCGATGACCTCGGGCGCCGCGATCACATAGCCCAGGCGCGTGCCGGCGGCGCCGAACGCCTTGGACAGTGTATGCAGAATCACCAGGTTAGGATGCTCGGCAATAAGGCCTTGCGCCGTAGTTGCCGCGCCAAACGAATCGTCGGCAAACTCCACGTAGGCCTCGTCGACCATGACCATGCCGGGGCAGGCACCGCACAGAGCCGCAACAAAGTCGAGCGGCGCCACGTCACCCGTGGGATTGTTGGGCGAGGTCACGATCGCCAGATTGCACTCGGGAGCCGCCGCAAGCACCGCCGCCTGGTCGAGCTCAAAGGTCGCCGGGTCGCGCCACACGTCGCGCACCTCGGTCTGGCACAGCGACGCAAAGAACGCATACTCGCTAAAGCACGGCGGGCAGTTGAGCAGGGTCCGCCCCGCGCCGCCAAACGCCAGCAGGAAGTTATAGAGTAGCTCGTCGCCGCCGTTGCCCACGCAGATGTTCTCGCGCGTCACGCCATGCCAGGCAGCAAGCTCGTCGCGCAGGTCGTTGGACATGGGATCGGGATAGCGGTTGAGCGGTGCGGCAGCCAAGGCCGCATCAACCGCCTCGCGCACGCCGGCCGGCACGGGATAGGTGTTCTCGTTGGCCGAAAGATTGATGCGCGTGGGCGTAAAGTTGGGATCGTAGGGCTCGATGCCGGTCAAGTAGGGCTGGACGAGCTCCTTCATGCGGGGCGTCAGCTCGGCCATATTAGGCCTCCTCGCCGGTCGCGCCAGCGGCACCGCCCGCAGCCGCCGCCAGGTCCACGCCCTCAGCAACCGTCGCCACGGCGTCGCCCGGCCAGGCGACCTTGGTCAGGTCGGCCGCAGCCAGTGACTCGGCACTCACGGCATCCTCGCCCTGCTCCAGCACGCGACGACGCAGGGCAGCAGAAAGCGCGTGCGCCCACAGGCCCTCGGCCTCGGCTAGACGCTGTGTGGCGGGAGCGTCAGAGAGCAGGCCCTCGGGCGTATAGCAAATGACGCTCGAGCGCTTAACGAACTCTTCGACCGAAAGCGGGTTGGAGAACATGGCCGTGCCGCCGGTTGGCAGCGTGTGGTTGGGACCGGCAACATAATCGCCGAGCGGCTCGGAGCTCCAAGCGCCCACAAAGATGGCGCCGGCGTTGCGAATGCCGCCGAGCAGGCCCATCGCGTCCTTGCAGTGCAGCTCCAAGTGCTCGGGCGCCACGGTATTCACCGCCTCGACGGCGGCAGCCATGTCGGCGGCCACCACGATGGTGCCCTCATTGTCGAGCGAAGCACGCGTGATCTCGGCACGCGGCGACTGCGCCACCAGGATATCGATGCCTGCCTCGACCTCGCGCGCAAACTGCTCGTCGCAGGTCACCAGATAGCAGGCTGCCAGCGGATCGTGCTCGGCCTGGGCCATCAGGTCGGCCGCGACCACCATGGGCTTGGCCGTGGCATCGGCCAGCACGCAGACTTCGGAGGGGCCAGCGACCATGTCGATACCCACGTCGCCCGAGACAATCTGCTTGGCCGCAGCGACAAAGGCGTTGCCCGGGCCGGTGATCTTGTCGACGCGCGGAATAGTCTCGGTGCCGTACGCCAGTGCGGCCACGGCCTGAGCGCCACCCACCATATAGATCTCGTCCACGCCGCCGAGCTTTGCCGCGGCGAGCGTATACGGGCTGATCAGGCCATCTTTCTGCGGCGGGGTCACCATGACCACGCGCTTGACGCCGGCAACCTTGGCGGGAATGGCATTCATGAGCACCGTGGAGGGATACTGCGCGCGACCGCCCGGCACGTAGATGCCGGCCGCCGCGAGCGGGGTCACCTTAACGCCGAGCATCGTGCCGTCCGCACGCGTGGTAAACCAGCTCTGCTCGACCTCGCGCTGGTGGAACTCACGAATCTGGCGTGCAGCCTTTTCGAGCGCCGCGGCAAAAGCGGGATCGAGGCCTTCGAGCGCGGCATCGATCTGCTCTTGCGGCAGACGGAAGCTCTGCAGCTCGACACCGTCAAAACGCTGGCAGTAATCGCGCACCGCGGCATCGCCGTTGGCACGCACGTTGGCCACGATATCGCGGGCGGCGTCGACGATGTTTTGCGGCAGCACGCCCTTGCGGTTGAGCTGGTTGGTAACGAGGCGCTCACCGGGAGCAAGCTTGATGGTCTTCATATCGGTATCCCCTATCGGTCGAGGTTGTGTTCGAAAAACGAGCGACTGGGCAGCGGCACCAGTCGGCCCGCAGCCCGTACGTTGGGGCGCCCGTGCGCGCTCGCGCTATTGTGCCGAGCCCGCGACGGGCTCAAAATGCTTGTCCTTCACGGCAGCCGCCAAGCGATCTGCCAGATTGCGTACGCGCGGATCCAGACGTGCGGCGCCCGGATTGACAAAGAAGCGGGCCGTGCAGTCCATGATGCGGCCGGTGATGACCAGGTCGTTATCGCGCAGCGTGGCGCCCGTGGCGGCAATATCCACGATGCGATCGGTCATGCCGACGATGGGGCCCAGCTCGATGTTGCCGTGCAGTGAGACGATATCGGCGTTCACGCCGCGCTCGGCATACCAGGCACTCGCGATGCGCGGATACTTGGTGGCCACGCGAAGCGACCCGCGGCGGGCATAGTTGCGCTCGGCCTGGCCGGCGCGCCACGCGGGCTCTGCCTCGATAAACGTGCACAGGCCGTAGCCCAGATCGACCAGCTGCAGCAAGTTGAGGTCTGCCTCGATGAGCGAGTCCCAGCCACAGATGCCGCAATCGGCACCACCACAGCCCACAAAAGCGGGCGCGTCGCTGGGACGCACGATGACAAACTCGATATCGCCGACCGTGCCCTCGCCGGCACGCGTGTCGCGACCGCGCACAATCAGGTGACGGCCGGGGTCGCGCAGCTCAGAGACGTCCAGGCCCGCGGCCTCGAGCACGTCGAGCGTGTCGGCCTTAAGCGAGCCCTTGGGCACGGCGATGCGTAGCGGGCCTTCGGCGCCGCGGCCCACGGCGTGGTCACCATCGGAGGCGGCGTCCTCGGCAGAGGTGCACGCGGCCTCCAGACGCTCGAGCGAAAAGGCGAAGCCCGCCGCCGGCACCTCGATGCCGTCGCCGAACGCGCCGGTAAAGATAGAGTCGTAGCGACCGCCCGAGCCCACCGGATCGGGCAGGCCACCGGCATAGGCCTTAAAGACCAGGCCCGTGTAGTAATCGAAAGAGTTCATGATGGAGAAGTCGAACGACAGCACCTGGGCGTCCTCGGGAGCCAGACCATCAACCAGGGCACGGAGTTCGCGCGTCAGCGGCGCGACAATACCGGCAGCCGCCAGCAGCGCATCCACGCGATCGAGCACTTCGGCCCCACCATGCAGGCGCGGCAGTTCGCTGACGGCGGCCTTAACGGCATCGGTCTCGGCGCTTGCCGCCACGCGGGCATCGAGGCCCACAAAGTCGTTGGCGTGCACGCAGCGCAGAGCCTCGGCAGCCAGCTCGCGATCCTCGCACGCCGCGAGCAGCTCCTTAAACGGGCGCACGCTACCTGCGATAATGCGCGCATCGGGCAGCGCCAACTTGCGAACGGCCTCGGCCACCAGCGAGACGATCTCGACATCGCCCGCGGTATCGCCCGCGCCGATGAGCTCAAAACCCAGCTGGGTAAATTGACGCGAACCGCCGGCATTGCGCTGGCATTCGCGAACCACCGGCGCCTCATAGCGCAGGCGCAGCGGCAAGTCGGCCGCGCGCATGCGGGTCGAGACCAAACGCACGATCGGCAACGTATTGTCGGGACGAACCACCAACAAGCGGCCGTCATCGTCAAAAAGCTTAAACGGCGTGTCCGCGATACGGCCGCCCTCCTCGAGCGAGCCCTTGTCCTCGAGCAGCGGCGTCTCAACCGGCAGATAATGATGCTCCCTAAAGCAGCCCTTCACCGTCAGCGCGATCTCCTCGCGCGCCTGAGCCTCCTCGGGCAATATGTCCCGGAATCCCCACGGTGTGGCCGTCATCTGGTGAGCCTCCTCATGCTGTGTTGCATACAGAACAAACGACCGGCATAGCTCCGCCGGTCTTTTGGGTACTTTAGCATACTAGAGTGCTTGCGGGGCAAATCGTCGCTTGCAGCTCACTGCGTATTCATTTGGAAACATAGGGCAAGCGGTTAGCAGCAGTCTCTTGTCACAACGCAAAAAGGGCGCCCGCGCAAATGCGGACGCCCTTGTGCAGGGTCGAGATATCAACCAGCCAAGATATCGGACCCGTGACCAGCTCTTAGTAGTCGAACTGGTGGTAGTAGCGGCGGTACTTGAGGTTGTGCTTGGTGACCAGCTCGTAGTTGCGCGAGAGGCGGTCGGTGGTCAGCACGGACAGGATCCACGGCGACACGATGACGCGGAAGTCGTCGTCCAGGCCCGGGATCGCGTACTCGGCGGTGTCGATGATGACGTAGTCCTCGTCGCCGGTCACGCCGCTGGTGAGGAAGGC
>DBFVZT010000016.1:0-35558 GCA_048486575.1 Collinsella sp.
TCGCCCGGCAGCAGCTGCGCGTGGAACTCGTCGAGCCCCAGCCGCTTGGCCACCGCAGCAGCCACTTCCTCGCGGTCGCCCGTGAGCATGACGGTGCGCTTGACGCCGGCGGCGTGCAGGTCGCGGATCGTCTGCTCGGCATCGGCCTTTATGGTGTCGGCAATTACAATGTGGCCGGCATAGATGCCATCGACTAGCACGTGGAGGATGGTGCCGACGACCTCGCAATCGGGCGCTTCGACTCCGGCCGCGGAGAGCATCTTTGCGTTGCCAACGACGACGTGCTTGCCGTCGATGGTTGCCGTCACGCCATGGCCCGCGTCGTTGGTGGAGTCGCTTACGCGCTTGGGGTCGACCTCGCCCTGGTAGGCGACACGTACGGACTGCGCGATGGGGTGATCGGAGAACGACTCAGCAAGGGCTGCGACTTCGAGCAACGACTGCTCGGTATAGCCGGCCTCGGGGTGTACCGCGACCACCGAGAACGTGCCGTTGGTGAGGGTGCCCGTCTTGTCAAAGACGACGGTGTCAACGTCGGCGAGCGTTTCGAGGTAGTTAGAACCCTTGATGAGAACGCCTAGCTTGGATGCGCCGCCGATGCCGCCAAAGAAGCTGAGCGGCACGCTGATCACGAGCGCGCACGGGCAGCTGACGACCAGGAAGGTCAGGCCGCGCAGGATCCAGTCGGACCAGGCGCCGGTGACCAAGCCGCCGCCAAGCGCGAGCACCGCGGCCGCGCCGGTGACGGCGGGCGTGTAGACGCGGGCAAAGCGCGTGATGAAGTTCTCGGTACGCGCCTTCTTTTCGCTGGCGTTTTCTACGAGCTCCAGAACGCGCGCGACAGTGGACTCGCCAAATGGCTTGGTGGTGCGCACGTGGATGAGCCCCGTCATGTTGATGCAGCCGCTGATGATATCGTCGCCGGACTTGGCGGGGCGGGGGACTGACTCGCCCGTGAGCGCGGCGGTATCGAGCTGTGTCTCGCCCTCGACGATGACGCCGTCGATAGGCACGCGCTCGCCGGGCTTGACGACGATGACGGTGCCCACGGCGATGTCATCGGGGAAGACCTGCTCGAGTGTGCCGTCGGGTTGCTCGACGTTGGCGTAGTCGGGTGCGATGTCCATCATGGCGCTGATCGATTTACGGCTCTTGCCCACGGCGTATGCCTGGAACAGCTCGCCGACCTGGTAGAACAGCATGACGGCGGCGCCTTCGGCCATGTGCGGGTCGGTATCGGGGAAGAGCACCATGGCAAACGCGCCGATGGTCGCGACGGCCATGAGGAAGCTCTCGTCGAACGCCTTGCCGCGGCGGATGTTGTTGTATGCCTTTTGGAGCACGTCGTAGCCGGCAATCAAAAACGGCACGAGGAACAGTGCGAAGCTGGCGTAGATGTCGCCCGGGGTGCCGAATGCGGCAGTGAGGGTGCCGAGCTCATCGAGGGCGTACACCACGGCAAAAATGCCCAGCGCTACCAGGATGCGGTTGCGCTTATGCTCGAGTGACTCTTTCTTCTTGCGCTTCTTCTTATTCTTTTTGGGATCGGCGGCTGCCATGATTCAAACCTCCCATTTGAGTGTATGAACACTTGCTCATATAATTTCGCGAGCAAAGGCCGCGGCAAGCGCGGCCTTGCAGGTCAACGTATGCGCGGGTTAGAGAATGATCTCGCAGTCCGGCTCGGCGTCGGCGGTGAACTCAACGACGCGGTCCAGGACCTCGTCGAACTCGGCGTCGTCGGCCTCGAGCGTCAGCTTCTGGGTCATAAAGTTGACCGAAACGGACTTGACGCCATCGAGCTTAGCCAGCTCGTCCTGAAGTTCACGCGCGCAGTTGGCGCAATCGATCTCGTCGAGCTTAAACTGCTTTTTCATGGTGGGTTCCTTTCCCTGTGTTAGCGGTCTGGGTGCCGGCCGCGCTGATACCGTGGTTGATTGCTATTCGCAGATATGGCTCATGCCCTGGTTGAGCATGGTGTAGACGTGATCGTCGGCAAGCGAGTAGAGAATGTTGCGGCCGTCGCGGCGGAACTTGACCAGGTGCGACTGCTTAAGCGTGCGCAGCTGGTGCGATACTGCCGACTGCGAGGTTGCGGTCGCCTCGGCGATGTCGGCCACGCAGAGCTCGCGACCCATGAGGGCATAGAGAATCTTGATGCGTGTGGTGTCGCTGAAGACCTTGAACAGGTCGGCCAGGTCGTACAACAGCTCCTCGTCGGGAAGGTCCTCGGGCGAGCAGGTGGTGGGGACGATCGGCTCGGTGGCCTCGATGCCAGTCTTTGTTTCATCAGCGTGGCTGCTCATTGCAATATCCTTTCATATGAACATGCGCTCATATAACTTACTTCCGATTATATGAGCGCATGTTCATATGTCAATACAATTTGCGATAATTTCGATGACTGCTTGCCGCCTCGGCGATTTTCTGCGGGTTGGGAGACATCGACGCAATGCTCGCCAACATATTTCGAGATGTTCGGCCAGCATGCTAAGAAAGCCACCTTGAGAAGCATTAGAACTGTTCATATTTGTACTTTATCGTGTTAAATACCGCGAGAATCAGTTCTTCCTCTACGGGAGTTCCTGCAGAATCAGTTTTATCTAAAGTTATATTGAGCATTGCTGCAGCCAATCTGGCACATCGGTGGCCGAATAAGTCGAAAAATGTAGGTGGACATCCGCAGAGATCGCCTTTAGAAGAGCGAATTCTCAATTAGATCAATAATCGTGTCGTCTTCCGTGCGGTTTTCATCGATTTTTGCGAAAATGTCGCTTTCCCAAGGCCCATTGATTTCCTCAGCAAGGGCCCCGACGTGTTGCATGTCGTCGGGTTCTGGCACATCGTTGATGCTCGGGTCATCAGCTTGCGGATATTGGCTTGCAATTTCGCGCTTGGCGGCCTCTTCTTCTTTGAGTGTCTCCAGGACGCGGCGGCCGTATTCGAAGTAGCGCCGCAAGACAAATTGACGAAGAGTTTCTTGCAGGATGGCGAAGTTATCCGGGAGTCGACCGGGCCATATCTTCTCGCGAATGCGAATCGCTTCCATGACCCGTCTAAAAGCGGACTGCTTGAAAAACGAATGACGACTAACTGTGATAACGGCATATCCCATGTTTCGCAGCGTGTTTCGGCGTTCCTCGTCAATTGATTGCTGTTCGGGCTCGTCGTGGTAAAAGCCGTTGTATTCGATATCGGTCATCGAATTTTCGAGCAGCGCGTCGAGGTAGAAAACCGTCCGTCGCGTTAGGGCGGCGTATCTTTTGGGGACTGGGATCGGATAGTCCGTTTTGATAGCGCGTATGGCTAAGCCACCCATTGACTTGGGCATTGTCAGCATCATGACAAACGCCGTTTCGAGTGGGGAGCGACAGCCTTCGCGTACATAAGAAAGTGCCTTAAGTGCTTTATTAGATCCACGATACCCCGATGCCTCTGAAAAGAAGGCTCTGAGCTCTTCAACGCTGGTTAGGGCTGGGCGCTCGCGATATTGAGTTTCGTCGGACGTTCCAAGCGCGTAGGAGCCGCAGATTTCAAAGTAATACTCAACGAGCTCCGAAAGGTTGAGGTCGGCTGCTGCTTCTAACGCGCACAGCTTGATATCGACGATGTGGACGTTCGGCTCGAGTTCTAGGTAGCTTTCTGCATCAAACGTATAGCGCGTGCAGTGGCAGATGCAGCCCTTGCGGTGCCTTTTGGCATTATTGGAAAACGTCAGCACATGGATGCTTTCAGAATCGACATTCTTTCTGTTGAGCCATGCTCGCGCCGCTTCCAGGTCGGACGTGGTCGGCGCAGACACCTTGATCTTTTCCATGGGTATGGGATCGGTCGCGTAGCTTGCGAGCGAGTTGACTGTTTGGTATACAGCGCGTGCCGTGGTATGTGACAGAACGATTCCCATACGCGCATGATGGCATAGCGGACGCCATATACGCCCGAAGCTTCGGGCAACGGTATTGGGGCGCGGCTTATCTTCTGCGAACGGTGGGTTTTGAGCTGTCGTATTGAGGGGGGGCAGCTTCGGCTGGGGAGGTTTCTGTCGGCCGCCCCATTTTGGTGAACTTTAGTTGCGGATTCGTAGCTTCTAAGCGTTTTTGCCGACCGCTCAGATGCCTCACCAACATAATTTGAGTTATTCGGCCTTATCCTATACGAATGGTGCGATCGCAACGTCCTATTCGAATTGATTCAGGTAGATTTATGGGGCTTGGTTGCGAAATTGGGGCGACTATAGCGCTCGATTGCGGTTCAAGGGGCCTCGACTAGTGGTTCAGCTGGCCGAACAACTCGAAAAAAGTAGGTGGGCCAACCTGCCGACTATGTGAAGCACGCGAATTTGCTCGTTTTGATGCAAACTAGGGTGCAGCCATAAGACTGCGCCCTAGTTTACTGCGTGCCGGTGCCTCCAGACGGATTGCACTGTGCCTGGCAGGCGCTCCCGCAGATGGATCGGTTATTTCGCGAATAGGTTCTTGAGGTTGAACTCAGCCTGTACCGTGCGGAGCATGAGGTCGGTGTCGTCCAGACCCAGATGCTGCTCGTTGGCGTCGGGCGCGAGGGTGCCGCGACGGCGTGCCCAGTTCTCGAGCGCGGCGGGGGCGGACTCGCGGGGGAGCGAGCGCACGTCGGCGTCCAGGCTGCGGCAGATCTGGCGCGAGTCGATGACGATGATCTTACCCGCGCGGCGTGCCTCGGCGTAACCGTCCAGGTGAATCTTGAACCAGCTGTCCTCAAAGGCGGCGTTATGCGCCATGCACGGGTACTTCTTCATAAGCTTGAGCAGCTGCTTTTGCAGCTCCTTGTTCTCGCGGAAGGGCGTTTTGCCGTCGATGTCGTCCCAGGTAATGTGGTGGATATTCGACAGCGGCACATCTTCGCCGCGGTAGATGTCGGGCAGGCCGCAGTAGTGTGCCTCGGCGTCATGCGGGACGGCGTCGCTGGTGAGCTCCATGATCTCCCAGCCCACGTTGATGATATAGCCGCGCTCGGGTGCACGGCCGGTGGTCTCGATGTCGATACCGAGCACGGTGCCCTGGATGGGCTTGCGGGCGTAGGCCACGCCGAGCGCGTCGCGGTCGCCGCGGATTTCGCGCATAACGGACGCGGCGGTGCGCTTTTGCATCTTGCCGATGGCGGCGCAGGTGTCGGCATCGGACAGGCCGCGCGAGAGCGTCGCGGGCGTCACGTTGCGCAGACGCGCCTCGCCAATCTGATCGCACAGGTCGCGGTTGCGGTCGGCCAGGTCGCGCACGGTGGCAAAGTCGAAGCTGGGGTCGCCCTCGGCGGTAAAGTACTCGGTTTCGAGCACCTTGAGGGCCTCTTCGCCCTTCTGGCGTTCGGACTCTATGGCGCCGTGGTCGCCATAGATAAACATGGGAATAAACGGCTGGCGCTCGTATTCAAGTGCTTGCGAAACGTTCATAGGCTGCTCCTTGGACGGGCCGCGTCGCGCGGCTCGGGGTTACTGAGTTATGGCGAGATGATAGTTTACCATGGGCAACTATTGGCACCACGCCTAGGTCAACTACAATACCCTAGTTGACCGCTAGGACTTTTACAATGCTGCCGAAAGACACGAAAGGTTCCATCCGTCATGGATTTACTGATAGATATTCTGCTCGACGCCGGCAAGGACACGCTGTCGCTGGTGCCGTTTTTGTTGGTGACGTATCTGGCCCTCGAGACCCTGGAGCACGTCGCGGGTGACAGAGTTAACGGCGCCATCAAGCGCGCCGGTGCCGCGGGCCCCGTGGTTGGCTCGTTGCTGGGCATGGTGCCGCAGTGCGGCTTTTCGGCAATGGCGGCCACGCTGTACGCCGGTCGTGTCGTGACCTTGGGCACGTTGGTGGCGGTGTTCCTTTCGACCTCCGATGAGATGCTGCCGCTGTTGCTCGCCGAGCAGGTGCCCGTGCAGACCATGGCGATGCTTTTGGCTTCGAAGGCACTGATCGCGCTGGTTACGGGCTTTATCGTGGATGCCGCCATTCGCGGCCTGCGCCGTAACGCCCGCGCGCACGCGGCGATTCGCCGTACCGTGCTGGGAACCGCGGCCAACCCGGCCCACGTGAACTGCGCGCACGACGACCACAGCGGCGGTGACATCATCGACGAGGTGGCCGAGGCAGGCGTGAGCGCCGACCACATCCACGAGCTGTGCGAACGCGACCATTGCGGTTGTGATGAAGACGAGGACGAGCACGAACACGGACATGGCCACGATCACGGTCATGAGGGCGAACATGAACACCATGACGGTCACGGTCACTCTCACTCCCACGAAGGGACGCCTGTCCTGTCGATCATCCGCAGTGCGATCTCGCACACCGTGCAGGTCTCGGTATTCATTTTTCTGGTGACGCTGATTCTGGTCGCCGTGCTCGAGACGTTCGGCGAGTCCGCGATCGAGCAGTTCCTGCGCGGCAACGAGACACTCGCTGTCCTGGGTTCGGCGCTTGTCGGGCTGATTCCCAATTGCTCGGCGAGCGTGGTCATTACACAGCTGTATCTGGAAGGCGCGCTGCAACTGGCGCCGATGCTCGCCGGCACGCTCATTTCCGCCGGCGTGGGTTATCTGGTGCTGTTCCGCACCAACCGCAGCGCCCGCGAAAATGCCGTGTTCCTGATCATGATGTACGTCATCGGCGCTGGCTGGGGCCTCATCCTCTCCGCCGTTGGCCTCTAAGTAGGCCTAAAAAATGGGCTTCAAATAGCCATGCTCAGCGCCTGCGCAATGCGGCGACGCATGGCATTTTGAAGCCCGTTTTTTGTTGAGCCATGGATTCCGAGCGCTCACACCGCTCAAAACAAAAAGGTAGATTTTAGGCATGTCTCAAAAATCTACCTTGGTTAGTGCAGCAACTCGGTGAGGTTGCGTTTAAAGCGGGCGCGGTCTTCGCTGGTAAATGCTGCCGGACCGCGAGTGCGTCCGCCGGCGCGGCGTACCTTCTTTTCCTCGTGGCGAATAAACAGCTGCATGTCGATGGTTGCTTTGTCGTAGACGCGCCCGCGCACACCGATAGCGGCGGCATCGCGCCCGAGCACCATGCTCGCCAAGCCAATGTCCTGCGTCACGACCACGTCGCCCGCCTGCAGGCGTTCGACAATGGCAAAGTCGGCGCTGTCGGCGCCCACGCTCACGTCGAGCGTCGTGACCCAAAAGCCGCGTCGCGCGTGCTCGGCATCGCGCGGGTCGTCGCGGCGAATGTGCCGTTCCAGGTTTTGCGTGCTGTTGCCGGCGATAACAACGGCGACGCCCGCCCGCCGCGCGCAGTCAATCGACTCGCGCGTGACCGGGCAGGCGTCTGCATCAATAAAGAGCGTTCGTGGCATCTAGCGCACCAGTTTGCCAAATTGAATAGCGCGAACAATCAGCGTTACGCCAAACACCAGCAGCGCGGCGCCGCTAAAGATGACGAGCATCTTGGCCGACCACAGCGGATAGATAAACACGAACATGCCGGCGATGATGGAAAGTGCGCCGCTCAGGATGGCGAGGGCGCGGTTGGACGAAAGCTCGGACTCCAGAATGGACATGACACCTTCGACAATCCAGCCAAAGCCGGCCACGATAACCACCATCGTGGTGAGCGTCGCGGTCGAGAAGGCCTGGTTGCGCAGGATTATGACGCCGCCCAAGATAATGAGTAGGTTGGAGATGATGCTCGTCACGCGCCAGCCGGTGGGCAGCAGCGGCTCAAAAATGGCAGTGAACAGTCTGATGGCAGCAGTGATTACAAAGTAAAAACCCAGGACGGTCGTCAAAAAGACGAGGGACTTGGCGGGTGCAAAAAGCAGCGCGATGCCAGCAATGAGTGCTAAGACGCCCGTGATGGCGTAGATCCAGCGTACGGCCTTGACGGCTTTGCCCGCCATGCTTTTCTCGTCAAATCCAAACTGGCTCGATTTCTGGTCATCGTTCTTAAAGATGCCCAAAATGTCTCCTTTCCGTGCGGCGTAAGCCTTGATCGTTACAACCAGTATCCCCTAAGGGCGCTGACGTATGGGTCGGGGAGGGCGAAACGTAACCCAAAGGCCCCGAATTGTTTCCGTTGTTCCCCACGTCGCGATTTTCTATTCAACAGGTGTAGAACATTGCAGCCCTGTTCGTTATTGCCTACGTTTTAGGTTAGATTTTCCTAAGGACAATTGGCTTGTATTGGGGGTCCCTATGAACGAAACAGTTCCCGCGCCGCCGGTAAGCGCAGAATCGATGGCAAAGCAGGGCCGCGAAAAGCTCGGCTTGGACGCGTTTGATGCGTTGGTTCGTCGCGCCCGCACGTGCCGTCGCTTTGACGAGTCCATGCGCGTGCCGCGCGAGTTTTTGCTCGAGCTGGCGGAACTGGCGCACCTGACCCCGTGTGGTGCCAATGCTCAGCGTCTGCGTTTTCACGTGGTGAGCGGTGCCGAGGATTGCGCGCGTGTATTTGACGAGCTCGCATGGGCCGGCGCACTTAAGGACTGGCCGGGTCCTGCCGAGGGTGAGCGCCCGACCGGCTACATCGCGATTCTGGCCGAGCGCGCCGTTCCGGGCAAGCCTGTCGCTCCCATTACCGAGGTCGACACGGGCATTGCCGCACAGACGATGATGCTCGCCGCCCGCAGCGCCACGCCCGAGGTGGCAGCCTGCATGTTCAAGGCCTTTACGCCCCACGCGATCGATGCCATGGGGCTCGATAACGACAAGTATGAGCTCAAGCTGATCATGGCGTTTGGCGTTCCGGCCGAGACACAGGTGATCGATGCGATCGATTCCAACCCCGACGGCTCCATCAATTATTGGCGCGACGAGGCGCAGGTGCACCACGTACCCAAGCGTCCGCTTGCCGACGTGCTGCTGTAGTTGTGCGTCGTTGCGGTGCAATCCGGCGGCAAAATCACCACAAAGGCTCCTGTCCCCTTTGTGGTGGTACGAGGGGAGGGTGTGTGGCAGATCTGTATTTGGTGCGGCATGGGCAGACTGAGCTCAATGTGCAGAGCATTTTGCAGGGCTGGCACGATTCGCCGCTTACGGCGCGTGGGCGCGAGCAGGCGCTGATGGCGCGTGCGGCGTTTGCGGCGCGTGGCGTGGCCTTTGATCATGTGTATTCCTCGCCGTTGGGCCGGGCGCGGCATACGGCCGAGCTTATCGTTGGCGAGGGCCGTTCCATTGAGCTGGTCGATGACCTGCGTGAGTGGCATTTTGGCTCGCTGGAGGGCACATCAAATCGCGAGATGCCGCCGCAGCCCTGGGGCGATTATCCGGTGGCCTTTGGCGGTGAGTCGGAAGTGCAGCTTCAGTCGCGCATGGTCGCGGCGCTGTCCCGCATCATGGCCAGGCCGCAGCACGACTGCGTGCTGGCGGTTTCCCATGGCTCAGCCTGCCAGGAGTTTCTTGAGTATGTGACTGGCGGGGGAGAGCTGCCCGACAACGGTGCCGTGCTTCATTTTGGCTATTGCGACGGGGCGTTTTCGCTCTTGGGTTGGTAACGAACGAAAGGACCCCTATGAATAAAGATCTGTATCTGGTCCGTCATGGACAGACGTTATTCAACCTTAAGCGTATCATTCAGGGGTGGAGTGACTCGCCGCTTACGCAGTTGGGTTGCGACCAGGCGGCGCGCGCCGGCATGTTTTTACGTGCGCGCGGCATTGAGCCCGATCATGCCTACACCTCTACGCTTCATCGCACCGAGCAGACTATCGCCAACTTGTGGCCAGGCTTGGCGTACGAGCGCCTGGACGGCCTGCGTGAGTGGTTCTTTGGCGACTTTGAGGCCGAGCGCGTGATGCTTATGCCCGAGCGCCCGTGGCGCGACTTCTATCGGCAGTTTGGCGGCGAGGGCCAGATCCAGGTGCGCACGCGCATGGTGGCGACGCTGACCGATCTTATGCAGCGTCCGGACCATACGTGCGTGCTCGCGGTAAGTCATGGCTCAGCTATCAAGGAGTTTTTGGACCACGTGCGGGGCGCGGCGGCCGACGAGCGCGAACGCGTGCCGGGCAACTGCTCAGTGCTGCATTTTGCGTTTGACGATGCGGCCGATACGTTTGAACTGGTCGAAGTCTTTACGCAGGAAGACTACGCGCGCGAGCTGGGGCTAGAGCCGCTCGTGGCGGCGGCAGGTCCGCAGCGTGGATAACGCTGACGTTGCGGCCCGGTTTACCGGCGTAATTGTTTGATGCGAAAAGGGCGGAGGTGCATGCGTTTGCTGCATCTCCGCCCCTTGTTTGTTTGGATGCTGGGTTTTCCAGCTTAGCGTTTGAGTTCGCTAGAACCGTGAGACCTGGTGAGTGAGCAGACCCGTCGGAACCTGCGGCGCGCTGCCGCTGACCTGCGCGGCGGGGAACAGCACGGCTACAGCAAAGTTGAACGGCTCTTTGCCAGAGTAGGCGTCGGCAGTGCGGGCCTCGTCGGCCAGAATCTGCGATGCCCCAGCCAGCGCGGCAGCGTAGGTGGGGTCGTCTGCCGGCGTCGGCTTCGGTGCCTGGTCGAGCATGGCTCGGATGGCGGCAACAGCGTCCTCGCGCTTGACTTCCCATACGCGATGCGTAATGCCGGTGGGGTCGGTGACGGCATAAAGCGACGCTCCTTCTTTGGCGGCGCCAAGGATGATATCCATGACGGGCGAGGCTTCGTAGGCGAGCGTTACAGGGCGGGGCTGCACCTTAAGCTCGGCGATCGTGCGCGCGGCGGCGAGTGCGTCGACGCTCTCGGCGGCAGCCTCGTCGCTACCCGTCAGTACGTTAACCGGGCAGATCGCCACGACACCCGTCACGCGTCCCGGCTCGCCCGAGCATTCGTACACGTAATACGCCGCACCCGGGTCCTTGAGCATCAGGCCATCGGCAAGGGCTCCGCGCAGAGCATCGTTGCCGCTCAGGATGCTGCCCATTGCAGGCAGCGCCTCGAGTACGCGGTCCTGAGCCGGGCGGATGCAGGGAAACGGAAGTGCTTTCATGGGCGGTCCTAACGCACGAGTCGGTTTGTTCGCGGCTTATTATGCCCCAACTTGGCCGCTCGCGTCCCAGAGCACGTTATCGGCGAGCGCGATTAGCACCTGCTGACAACGAACGATATCGGCATGGGGCACATATTCGTTGGGCTTGTGTGCGAGCGCGAGCGACCCGGGACCGTAGCTCATGCAATTGCGGTTGCCTGTCTTGCCGGCAATGACGGCGGTGTCGGTGTAGCCGGTAAAGAAGCCGACGGTCGTGTCCGCGTCCGTCACGTCATCGGCGGCACGCTTGAGCGCTGCTAGAAGGGGAGAGTTCGGGTCGCGCTCGATGGCGGGGCGGTCGCCCGTCACGGTGTAGCTGCCATGGCAACCGGGAACGGCGGCTTCGGCGACGGCGATGGCCTGCTCTACCATGCGCGTCGCGGCGGCCGTATCGGTCGGCGGGGTCAGACGCATGTCGACCCAGACTTTGGCGCGGTCGGGCACGACATAGGGGCGATATCCGCCCTCGATTTGGCCAAACGTGATGGTCGAAGACCCCAGCTCATCGTGCGCGGGCAGCGCCACAAACACGCGACGGAGCGAACACACGACCTCGGCCATGGCGGCGACGGCATCCGCGCCCTTCCACGGCTGGCTCGCATGCGCCGTTACGCCAGCCATTTCAATCTCGAACCACGTGCGCCCCTTGTGCGCCACCTGAATCTGTTCGTCGGTGGGTTCGGTGTCCAGCACCCATTCACGCGAGCCGACCCAGCCGGCATCGATCGCGGCCTCTGAGCCGCGCATAAAGTCTTCCTCGTCGACCGAGCAGATGAGCGAAAAGCCGCGGCGTGGCAGCGCGCCATCCGCCGCCACGCGCTCGAGCGTATGGACCAGTGCGGCAATGGCGCAGGCCAGGCCACCCTTCATATCGCAGGCACCGCGGCCATAGAGTTTATCGTCGCGCACAACCGCCCCAAGCGGTGCGATGTCTGCGTCCCAGCCATCGCCCAAGGTGACGGTATCCATGTGGCAGATATAGATCAGCCGCGGCTCGTCGCTTTGGCCCGGCACGGTGACTTTAAGGTTGCGGCGCCCGGGCAGCACCTCGAGTTCCTCAACCTGCACGGCATGGAGCACCGGATGACTCAACCGCTCCAGCTGAGCCTCAACCAGCGCTTTGATATACCGCTCAATTTCATCCTCATACGCGCCCGGGTCTGAGCTGTCGATCCGCACGAGCTCCTGCGCAAGCCGCCAGGCAAAATCCTCATCAACCATATGCAACCTCACAATCAGTTTGCTTTCCAAACCGATTGTAAGCCTCCTGAGAGATCCGCGACGTGGGCGTGGCAGTATTTACCGTTCGCAGGCCGAGCCAGCGCGTTTGCCGTCCGAGCGGGTTCACAAGCGACGCAGCGGGTACGTACCCTTCATGGACGACATGCTGTGCGACATATCTGCCTTTCGGTATCACCGGATACCTCCACAGGTCTTGGCAATAATGCCGGACCTGCCTGATTCTGTAGACGATCCGCGCAGGGAGCATCTTAGTGAGCACCCGCTCGTCAAGCATTTCCTGGGCACCCCGTTACACGTGTTGGCGCAGGGCAGCTGCGGACGTAAGGGCGATCGCATTGTCAGGCATGTTTGGAACGGGGGGAGGCCGTTTGATTCCGTGCGGCAGACGGAGTTTGGCCTCGATGTTGCGTCCCCACTCTTTACCCTGCTGACCCTGGCTTCCTCGGTCTCAAACGAGCGTCTAATCATGTGCATGTATGAGATGTGCGGCACCTTTGCCGTGTGCAAGATTGCGCCTCAGGTAAAGTCGGCACTTGAGCAGGCATACGGGGGCCGGTGGGGTGACGCACGGTTGGGTTGGGAAAATGTAAAGGATGTCTCGGGGAATCCAACGGACTTGTGGAAACGACCTCCCTTGATCGAGCTCTCTGAACTTACCGAGTACGTCGATAAGATCCCGGGGCTCCGCGGCGCTAAATCGTTCACGCGTGCCGCGAAATGCATTACGGGGGTGGCGGCATCGCCGCTCGAGGTCCAGGCTTCGATGCTGTTTGGCCTTACGAGGTTGCGCGGCGGCGAAGGGCTGCGCCTTACCAATAACGTCGAGATTCGCTTGACGCGCAGCGCCCGCCTGATTTCGGGGCTTGATAGGCGCTATGCCGATATCCTGCTGGCAAATAAGGACGGCAGCCGAGAGTGTCTGGTTGAATGCCAGGGTAAAGCCATTCACGGATCCATTGAATCCAAGATTTCGGACTCCGATCGAACGACGGCGCTGCAAGCGATGGGATATCCCGTCATTCTGATGACCTATGGTCAGCTGGCCGACTCCGATGCCTTCCGCGTGGTGATGGAGCTCATCATGTCCTATCTCGATGTGCCGCTGAAAGACAAGACGCCGCGACAGCAGGAGCTCGAACGGCGGCTTCGTGAGGAGATTTTTATCGATTGGGCAGGAATGTAGCCGCGCGGGTGGAAAACGGTCGCGCGGACTAGAGTTTTGGTCACAAAAAGACTTATATTTCGCCTTGGAGGGGCCTTAAAAATGCTATCTAGAATAAGTTGTTTCGGAAAATGGACAGTCAACTTACATTCGGCACATAGAGATCGATTTTTACCTACTAAAATCCCTGATAAAGCTGTTTATCAAAGCGGGTGTGCTTAGCGACTTGAGCCTCACTATCGATTATCTGAAAAAACTTGTTCTGGGTATCATTTTAAAGTCGTCCGGAGCAACAAAATCGGCCCCCGTTTCGTGAAAACGGGGGCCGAATGGGCTTCGTGGTCTGTCTGGCAGGATTGGCGCCGGCGCTATTTAATCACGCGCACACGATACATCGACGGAATTTGCTTAAGTGCCTCGATCGTGCTGCCGTCCAGGTGCTCATCGGTGTCGAACATGGTGTAGGCGTTCTCGCCAGCGGACTCGTTGGTCATGCGCTGCACGTTGGCGTTGTCCTTGGCGAGAATGGCCGTGATCTGGCCGATCATGTTGGGCACGTTGGCATGCAGGCAGGCAATGCGGCTTGCGGCGCGCGCCTTGCCCATGCTGCAGGCGGGGTAGTTGACGCTGTGCGCGATGTTGCCGTTTTCCAGGTAATCCTTGAGCTCGCTGATGGCCATGTCGGCGCAGTTGGCCTCGGCCTCGCCGGTGCCGGCGCCCGAATGCGTGGTGATAAACGTGTTGGGCATCTTGACGGTCTTGGGCGTGGCAAAGTCGCAGCTAAACCAGCTGAGCTTGCCCGCGCGCAGGGCGGCGTCGACGGCGTCCTCGTCAATGATGGTCTCGCGCGCGTAGTTGATGAGCACGGCGTCCGGGGCCAGCAGGTCGATCTGCTCGGTGCTGATCATGCCGATGGTATCGGCCTTGCTGGGCACGTGCACGGTGAGGTAGTCGCAGCCGCGGCAGAGGTCCTCGAGCGTGCCCACGCGCTGCACCTCGCGGCTCAGCACCCATGCGTGCTCGACGGAAATGAACGGGTCGTAGCCGTAGACGTCCATGCCCAGATCGACACAGGCGTTGGCGACCTTGGAGCCCACGTTGCCCAGGCCGATGACGCCGATGCGCTTGCCCTTGAGCTCGCGGCCCACAAAGGCCTTCTTGGCCTTTTCGGCATCGACCTGAATCTCGGGGTCGTCGGCGTTGTTGCGCACCCAGTTCATCGATTGCACCACGCCGCGGCTCGAGAGCACCAGCATGCCTAGGACGAGCTCCTTAACGGCATTGCTGTTGGCGCCGGGGGAGTTAAAGACGACGACGCCCTTCTTGGCATATTCCTCGACGGGAATGTTGTTGACGCCGGCGCCGCAGCGGGCGATAGCGCGGATGCCCTCAGGCAGCTCGTAGCCGTGCAGGTCGGTGGAGCGCATCAGGATAGCGTCGGCCTCCTCGGCGGTGCCCACAAACTCGTAGCCCTCGCCAAACTCGACTTTGCCGTCTTTAGTGATGTCGTCGATGGTCTTAATCTTACGCATGGAAAAACTCCTTAGCAGGTTTTGATCTAAGCAGGGTGGTTTGAAGTGGCTGGTCGGCCCGCGGGTTGCGGGCTAGTTAGATCGCGGACTCAAACTATGCTGCGCTTCGAAGTCCTTCATGTACGTGGCCAGTGCCTGCACGTCTTCCATGGTGACGGCGTTGTACACGCTGGCGCGCATGCCGCCGACGAGGCGATGACCCTTGACGTTTTGGATCTGGTGCTCTGCCGCGCCCGCAACGAAGGCCGCGTCGAGTTCGGCATCGCCGGTACGGAAGGTGACGTTGGCGATGGAGCGGCTATCGGCCTGCGCGGTGCCATGGAACAGCTCGCTGAGCTCGAGTAGATCATAGAGCAGGTTGGCCTTGGCCCAGTTGCGCTCGGCCATGGCGGCAAGTCCGCCGGTCTGCTCCACCCAATGGAACACCTTGCCGCACACGTAGATGCCAAAGGTGTTGGGCGTGTTGAGCATAGAGCCCTTGGCGGCCTGGGTCTTAAGGTCCATGTACTGCGGCGTCTGCGCAAAGGCGGGGCCATCTGTGATGAGATCGTTGCGCACGATGACCACGGTCACGCCCGCGGCACCGGCGTTTTTCTGCGCGCCGGCGTAAATGAGCCCGTAGCGTTCAACGTCGAGGGGCTGCGACAGAAAGCAGCTCGAGACATCGGCGACCAGCGGCACGTCGCCGCAATCGGGCAGCTCATGGAACATGGTGCCAAAGATGGTGTTGTTCTGGCAGATGTAGACGTAGTCGAGCCCGTCGCCCGCGGCCTCGGCGGCAATGCGCGCGTTGATGTCGGCCATGTTGGGAATGCGGTCGAAATTGGTGTCCTCGGAGCTCGCGAGCAGCACGGCCTCGCCGTACTTGGCGGCCTCCTTGTACGCCTTGTTGGCAAAGTTGCCGGTCACGACGTAGCCGGCGCGGCCGCGGCGCATGAGGTTCATGGGGATGCCCGCAAACTGTAGCGTGGCGCCGCCCTGCAAAAACAGGACACGGTAGTTGTCGGGGATGCTCAGCAGGCGGCGCAGAGTTGCCTCGGCGTCGTCGATGATCTGCTGGTACATACTAGATCGATGGCTCATCTCGAGCACGGACATGCCGCAGCTGCGGTAGTCCATCATCTCGTCGGCGATCTCGGCGAGCACGCTGGTGGGCAGCGCGGCCGGGCCAGCTGAGAAGTTGTGCGCACGTGCCATCTTCTAGGTCCCCCTCGTAGTCGTTTGAACGTTCGGGATACTTTAGCACAGTGCAGCGCTAGGTGCGACCGCATCACGGTAAAACTCGAGTGCGCCGCTATGATTTACAGGATGGTTACATGGGGGAGGGGTGCTTTACTCCTCGGGTAAATCCAAATCTGCGAGCGAAGGCATGAGGTTCTCTAGGCGCTTGATTTCTTCGTCGCAAATTAGCTAACCCCTGGTCACTACGACGCCAGCGTGGCGATGACGGCTTCGTCGCCGGCGTATATGAGGGTGTTGCCGTCGGGGATGATGGTTTGGCCGTCGCGTTTGAGCATCACCACAATAAACGGATGCTTGCCTTGCGGCACATCGCGCAGGCGTTGGCCGGCCAGGCGACCGTGGGGCGTCACGGTGACCTCGCGCAGCGTAACCTCGGCACGCTCTTCAAACGTCGGCGCGGCCATCACCAACAGGTCGCCTTCCTCGATGACGGTATCGCCGTTGGGCAGTACCGGGTGCGCCCCGTCGCGCAGCACCAAGACCACGAGCATGTCCGTCGCGCTGCCAATATCGGCGAGCGAGCGCCCGGCAAACGGATGGCCAGCGCCCACCTTGAGCTTTACAAACGACATGCCGTCCTCGTCGTGGTAGTCGTTAAAGGTGCGGCGCACGTCGCCGGCCGCATCGATCATATCGAGTTTCTTCGCCACCGCCGGCAGTAGCGAACCCTGCACCACAATGCTCGATACGGCAATCACAAACACCAGGTCAAATAGGTCGTGTCCGCCGGGAACGCCGGCCACCACAGCAAAGAGGCTAAAGACGACCGAAGCCGCGCCGCGCAAGCCCGCCCAGCTTACGAGCGCAACCTGGCGAGGGCTCGTCTTAAAGGGCGCCAGCAGCAGACCGACGGCGATGGGGCGGCTCGCAAAGAGCATAAACGCCATGAGCGCCAGGCCGGGTAGCAGCATTTGCGGCAGGCGCGCGGGCGTGACGAGCAGGCCGAGCAAGAAGAAGATCGTCATCTCGGCCATCTCGGTAAGGGTGTCAAAGAAGTGCGCCATCTCGACCTTGCCGGTGATGTCGCTCGCGCCCAGCACAATGCCTGCCAGGTATACGGCCAAAAAGCCGTTGCCGCCCAGGTAGCTCGGCAGTGCGTAGGCGACGATCGCCACGGCGAACAAAAAGATAGTCTGCGCGCCCTCGGCCGTTGCGTGTGCGCGCTCAATCAGGCGGCTGGATATCCAGCCGATGGCAAGGCCCAGCCCCACGCCCAGGATGATCTGCTTGGCCAGCAGCACGGGAATGTCGATGTTGCCACCCGCCGCGAGGGTGGCGAGTACCGCGGTGAGCATGTAGGCGACGGGGTCGTTGGAGCCCGATTCGACCTCGAGCAGCGAGTCGGTGCCGCCCTTTAGCGACAGGTTGTGCTCGCGCAGCACGCTAAAGACGCTCGCCGCGTCGGTCGACGCCACGACCGAGCCCAGCAGCAGGCCGCCGATCCAGTCGAAGCCCAGTGCGAAGTGTGCGAACACGCCAGTGATGCCGGCGGTGGCGATAACGCCGAGCGTGCTCAGCAGCACAGCGGGCGCGGCGACGGGTTTGGCACGGTCGATGTTGGTGTTAAAGCCGCCGTAGAACATGATGAACAATAGCGCCGTGCTGCAGACGGTTTCGGTGAGTGCGTAGTCGCTAAAGTCGATATGCGCCGGGCCGTTGACGCCCAACAGCATGCCGAGCGCAATAAAGATGAGGAGGGTGGGGAAGGGGAGTTTTTTGCCGACGGGTTTGATGGTCAGGCACAAAATGATGACGAGGCCGATAAAGAGAAGTATCTGGTTCATGGATAGTGTCCGCTCCTGGGTGGTTGGCGTGGCACGGTCAGTTGTCTGCGGTTATTTGTACCCAAAGGTGGTGGGTTTATGGGGGCGGATTACGGGCGTGCGCGATATCGTCATAGACGGCTGCCGTCTTTGCCTCTGCTCGGAAACCCTTTCCAGCTTTATTGCAACGGAGTACAATGGGTAACGTTTAAGTTCAACTTGAAGTTTTAGTTGCGGCGCCGGGCTTAGACCGCAATGCAAGGAGAGGCGTACCATGGCGATCTATGTGACATCTGATGCTCACGGGCACGTGCGTGCGCTTGACGAGGCCCTGTCTAAGATCTCGTTGACGTCCGACGACACGCTGTACGTGCTGGGCGACATGATCGATCGCGGGCCCGATCCGGTCGGCGTTATTAAGCTCGTGCGCTCGCTGCCCAACGCCCACGTGCTCAAGGGCAATCACGAGCAGATCATGCTCGATGCCATCATTGGCCAGGACCCGCTCGATGCCGAGACCTGGGATATCAACGGTGGCTGGACGACGAGCGAGCAGCTCAACGACATGGAATTTGAGGCATACGAGGAGCTCGTGCGATGGATGGCCGCGCTGCCGCTCTACGCGGTGGCCGAGACCGAGGAGCGCCCGTACCTGCTGGTGCATGCCGGCATCCAGACCGAGGCGGCGCGCGCGTTTTTGCTTGAGCATGGTGTCGATTGCGGTGACGGCAGGGGAGCGGTCGATGCCGATAGCGAGCTGCTGCGGCAAATGCTCGCCGTGCAGTCGTCCGATGACCTGCTGTGGATTCGTCACGGCTATTGGGATGCGCCGACGGGACTGCTTTCTGCCGAGGGCGAGGGCCCGGTCGTGGTGAGCGGCCACACGCCCACGGTGTCGCTTGGGCGCTATTGCGAGGTTGGCGGCCTGGCGGGGCTCGATGAGGAGTCGGGCCGCGGGCAGATTGTGCGCCTGGGTGGCGAGGATACCGCCGGCGTGCCCGATCGCATCGATATCGACTGCGCTGCCGCCACCGGCTCCGAGTTCGGTCGCGTCGGGATCCTGCGCCTGGATGATGGTGCGGAGTTCTACGCGAATATCAACCCGGGCGAATAACCTTGTTCCGCCGTTCTACCGAACGGCGGTCACGTTGACGCTGCGCAGCCCCGAAGCACCCCATCTTGTCGCTCAAACCGTCGCTCGCGTACAGAAGTACGCGTCGTTCCTCTTTCGTGCCAACCTGGGGCACTTCGAGACTGCTCGCTGTCGGTGCCTAAACATCGACGCTTCTTTTCTTCAAATTGATTCGAATTAGGCGCCGTAGGGGTTGCGGTCGCGTTCGATGCGTTGGCGGATGTGGGCGTATTCGATAATCAGCAGAACCAGGAGTAGGGCCATGATGGCTAGGTAGCTCACCACGGCGCCCATCAGACCCAGCAGGTTGATCAGGATCACCGGCAGCACCACGCTTACGGCGAAGCAGATCAGGTAGATTTTGGTGACGTCGCCGGCATGGCGCAGCACCGTGATGATGGCGTAGATAAAGTCGATGGCCGCGGTGACGCCGCCGGCGACGACCATCAACAGCGCCAGCGTACGGTAGCGCTCAAAGCTGAGGCCGTACATAAAGCTCATGAGGGGAATACCGGGACCTGCCATAAATGCGGCGCACACGCCGGTGATGACCACGATCAGCGCCATAACGGCAACAATAATCAGGTCAAAGCGACGACGCTTGCGAGGATTAGCCCAAATGCTCGACAAGCGTAGGAGCTGCGGTTTATAGATAAATCCAATGCTCAACAGAATAGCCTGTGCCGGAAAAAACAGGGCATTAAAGTACAGCTGGTATTTGTAGGCCAGTGTACCTTCCATCACAAACTTGGGCATGCTCTCGATAAGGTTGAACAGGAACAGTGCACCAAAGAGCGGAGCGCACTGGACAAACAGGTGGCCGACCTCGCGCAGGCTCACGCGGCGCGATTTTTCGGTCTCGAGCAGGGCAAGCGGCGCGGTGACCAGCACGAGCGAGGCGATGGCGGTGACACCCATGGCCATGGCCGCGATGGGCATGCTGCGCGTGAGGAACAGCGCCACGCTAAAAACCGCGATGGCGCCGACGGAGCGTAGCGTTTGGCTCATGCCGGCCAGGTAGAGTTTATCGGCCTGCTGCAGGCGGCCCTCGTACACGTCCGCCACGCCGTCGATCACCTTATACAGGTAGACCCCAAGGCCGATCGTCGCCATCTGCGCGTCATAGCCGCGGGCGCTGCTGTATACCAGGCCGCATGCCAGCGCGAGCGCTCCGCAGATCCAGCGGTTGAGCTGGTAGGTGGCAAAGGATGTCTTTTCGTCGATGTCCGAGACCTGGAAATTGCGCACGCCGTAGTTGCACGCGATCATGATGAGCGTGCCGGTGACAAAGGCGATGGAGAACTTGCCGGCCTCCTCGGCGCCTACGAGCTGCGTCGACACAATGGTGAGCAGCGGAAATGCCATGCCCCACACGGCGGTGCCCAGGGTATTCCAAAGGTAGTCGCGACGGGTGGCGTGATCTTCGTACTCGGCTTCTTGTGTGGAGAAGCCGCCGCCGTAGACGGCTCCGAGCAGGCGGTTCCACCAGGCATTGACCATGCGGCGGATGGGGCCGGGCTCGCGATCGCGCTCGCGGCGACGGCGCGTGGCCTGGCTGCTGTCAGGGCCGCCGGCGTTGCGTTGGCTCAGCTCCTGGATGCGAGCGAGCTCCTCGGCGGTGTGCGACGCGGGGAACAGGCCGTTCTCGATGCGTCCGCCCTGGGCCTTTGCGGTGTCGCTGCTGGCTACGGCGGGGTCGGCGACGCCATTGCGGCGGGCGATGGCGCGGCGGATGCTATCGAGGGGCGTGATGCTCAAGGCGATTCCTTTCTATTAGCTGCGCTCTAGTATAGACGCGACGGTGTTTGCTCGTGTTTTTGAACGGATTGTTCAATATTTTCGGCGGGTGGCAGTAAATTGTCGGTAAGCGTGCGGTATCCTGTTCAAGTTTTATGACCCCCCGATGCCGCCCGCGCGGTACCAAGGAGTTCTTACCTATGGACGTCGCCGCATTTTTGCTGGCTCTTGTGCCGATCATTTGGCTTGTCGTGATGCTGCTGTGCTTTAAATGGCCAGCTTGGAAGGCCGCTATGGGCTCGTTCGCCCTTTCGTGTGTGCTCGCCTTCGCATGGTGGCATCTGCCGGTGGTGCAGATCGCGACTGCCTCGCTCGAGGGCTTTTTGATGGCCCTGTGGCCCATCGTGTTGGTGATTATCGCCGCGGTGTTCACGTATAACCTGTGCGTGCGTACGGGCGCCATGGACGTGATCGGCAGCATGATTACCTCCATCAGCAGCGACCGCCGTCTGCTGGCGCTGCTCGTGGCCTGGTGCTTCGGCGGCTTTATGGAGGGCATGGCCGGTTTTGGTACCGCTGTTGCCATTCCTGCCGGCATGCTCGCGGGCCTGGGTTTTGAGGCCGTGCCCGCCGTGTTGATCTGCCTGCTGGCCAACGGCGTGCCCACGCCCTACGGCTCCATCGGCATCCCCACGGTGTCCGTTGCCGATCTGGTGGGTCTGGACCCCCTGCACCTGGCGACCGTTCAGCTGGTGCAGCTCGCGCCGTTCTTTGTGGTGATACCGCTGCTTATCGTACTGGTTGCGGGCCGTGTCGCCGATGATCAAGGCAACGTTGCGAGCGTTGCCGAGCGTATGCACGGCGTTGCCGGCGTGGCACTGCTTTCCGGTGTGTCCTTTGTAGGTGCTGCCCTGGTCGTTGCCATGTTTGTGGGTCCCGAGCTGGCCGTAGTCGTGGGCTCCATCGTGTCGCTTGCGCTGACCGCCGCGCTTGCCATGCGCACCGAGAAGTCGGGACATCTGGATGCGCGCTTCCATATGAATATCGAGGCCGGCGAACAGCTCACCGTTAAGTCGGCGCTTTCGGCCTGGTCGTGCTTCATCCTGATCTTTGTGTTGCTGCTGGGCACGTCTAATCTGGTGCCCGCTGTACATGCTGCGCTCGCGCCGTTTGCGAGCCATGTGCAGGTGTATTGCGGTGAGAATCCCGGTATGCTTACGTTTTCGTGGATCAACACGCCAGGCGTCTGGATTTTCCTGGCGGCGTTTGTCGGCGGTGCCATTCAGGGCGCTTCGCCGCGCATGATGGGCGAGGTGCTGGCCGCGACTGTGAAGCAGATGACGCCGACGGTGATCACGATGCTTTCGGTACTGGGCTGCGCCAAGGTGATGGGCTATGCCGGCATGATTTCGTCGATCAGTGCGTTTTGCATTGCGGTCGCCGGCGGTCTCTACCCGATTCTGGCTCCGTGGATCGGCGCAGTCGGTGCGTTCGTGACCGGCTCGGGCACGTCCTCGGGCATGCTGTTTGGTCCCATTCAGAGCCAGGCCGCCACTGCGCTGGGTGTGAGCGACTACTGGATGGTCGCATTGAACGCCCTGGGCGTCGCCGCTGGTAAGATGATCTCGCCGCAGACCCTCGCCATTGGTCTTGCCGCCGTGCACGTGCGCGGTAAGGATGCCGAACTCCTGGGCGCGGTGCTGCCCTACGCTGCCGGCATGCTGGTCCTGATGAGCGCCATAGCCATGCTCGGCCAAGGCCTGCCGCTGTAGTCGGCACTTAGGGACGTTCCTTATGTGCCGGCACTTTGGGAACGTCCCTAAGTGCCGGCATCCGGGGGCGCTCCTTGAATGTTGCCTGTTCAAGAGTGTTCCCAATGACTAGGCGTTTAAAAACGTCCCCAATGACTAGGCCGCTTGCCTGCGATTTTTGACCGTTGGGCGGGCTTGCCGCCCTTGCCGCAAAAACGTTTTTGCATATCGGGTACAACGGGCTTTACGTGAGTAAAGTGCGCGTCGCGTCCACGTGTCGCGTTTTTAAAGGAGGCCCCATGCCTGGTGTTACCCCTGCAGAAGTTCTGTCCAACTTTGGTATTACGCTCGTTGAAGATCCCGCCGAGAATCAACCCCGTCTGCTGGTGGACCTGCCGGCGGCAGAGCTTGTCGAGCACGCTATTCGTCGCAAAGAGGGCCGTATGGCTTCTAATGGCGCGCTCGTGATCGAGACGGGGGAGCGCACTGGTCGTTCGCCCAACGATCGTTTTATCGTTGACACCCCCGATGTTCACGACAAGATCGCCTGGGGTGCGGTCAACCGCCCACTGTCCGTCGAGAGCTATGAGGCCATCAAGGCCGGCATCGTCGACTATCTCAACGAGCGCGACGTGTTCGTCACGCGCGGCATGGCGGGCGCTGACCGCAACCACACGCGTCGCCTGCTTGTTGCCTGCGAGCGTGCCAGCCAGGCACTCTTCATTAAGCAAATGCTCGCCCGTCCGCTCGCCCGCGAAATCGCGCGCACCGGCGAGCCCGACTTCTGCGTGCTCGCAGCGCCCGGTTACCAGTGCGATCCTGCCATCAAGGGCCTCAACTCCAGCGCCGCCGTGGTCATCAACTTCCAGGAACGCGTGATTCTGGTCGCCGGCACCGGCTACTCCGGCGAGATTAAAAAGTCGATCTTTAGCGTCATGAACTATCTGCTGCCCGTCGAGGATGACGTGCTGCCCATGCACTGCTCGGCCAGCATGGATCCCGTCACGCACGAGACTGCCGTGTTCTTTGGCCTGTCCGGCACGGGCAAGACCACGCTTTCTGCCAACTCCACGCGCCTGCTGATCGGCGACGACGAGCACGGCTGGTCCGACATGGGCATCTTCAACATCGAGGGTGGCTGCTACGCAAAATGCGAGGGCCTGGACGCCTTCCACGAGCCCGAGATCTTCAACGCCGTCCGTTTTGGCGCCATTTGCGAAAACGTGGTGCTCGACGAGAACCGCAAGCCCAACTACGACGACATCTCGATCACGCACAACACGCGCGTGGCCTATCCCGTGGAGCACATTCCTAACGCGTGGACTAAGGGCATGGGCACCACTCCGAGTGTCGTGCTGTTCCTGACTTGCGACGCTTTTGGCGTGCTGCCGCCCATCTCACGCCTGACGGCTGATGCCGCCATGTACCACTTTGTGACGGGCTTTACGGCTAAGATTCCCGGCACCGAGGTCGGCGTCACCGAGCCCACGCCCACGTTCTCTTCGCTGTTCGGCGAGCCGTTTATGCCGCTCGACCCCATGGTTTACGCCAAGATGCTTGGCGAGCGCATTGCCGACGGCCGCACACGCGTGTACCTGGTCAACACCGGCTGGATTGGCGGCGGCTACGGCGTGGGTCATCGCATCGAGCTGGCCTACACGCGCTCGCTGGTCGCACGCGCCCTCGACGGCACCATCGAGGACAGCGAGTTCGTGCACGACGACATCTTTAACGTCGACATTCCCACGACGTGCCACGGCGTGCCCGATGGCATCCTGGTGCCGCGCCAATACTGGCAGAGCACCGCGCGCTATGACGAGGCCGCGCACAACCTGGCGGTGATGTTCGAGGAGAACTTCGAGAAGAAGTACTCGCACCTGCCCGAGTCCGTTAAAGCCGCCGGCCCGCACGCTCAAGTACACGCCGACGCCCGTCATCGCGGCCGCGGGCTGCTGGGACTTCGCCACTAGCTTCGCCGTGAGTCCATATCCACCACAAAGGGGACAGGCGCCTTTATGGTGGTTTTGCTCGCGTGGATGACTCGGGTTACAATACGCCTGACATATCGTCCCCTTCTCCGGATGGGGACAGCGTAAGCGCTCTTGTGGCGGCACCGTAGGACTTTGAAGGTGGCCGCTGTGAGGGCGCTTTTTGTTTAGGCGCCCTCGCTCGGGCGTACGCTATGAAGGGAGAGTATATGAAGAGTTTCGTCGCCGAGGATTCGTTTTGGGAGCTGTTTCCGCAGGCGGTGGTCGGTGTCGTGGTCGTAAAGGGCATGAAGCCCGCGGCCCAGATTCCCCAGGAGGACGTGGATGCGATCGCCACGTTGCTCAATCGCGCCAATATCGATGCGGAGCGTCACCTGACAAGCGATACCATCAGCGAGAACGCGCCGGTTAAGGCATGGCGCGAGGTGTATCGCCTGTTCAAGACCAAGAAGGGCGCGCGTTGCTCAGTTGAGAACCTGCTCAAGCGCGTGCTCAAAGGCAAGCCGGTCGGCCACATCACACCGGCGGTGGATATCTACAACACGATTTCGTTGACTTATGCGCTGCCCGTTGGCGGCGAGGACCTGCATGCGATTGAGGGAGATCTTCGCTTGAAGGTGACCGATGGTGGCGATGCGTTCTTGCCGCTTGGCGAGGAAGCGGATGACCCGACGCTGCCCGGCGAGCTGGCCTACATCGACGATGCGGGCGCCGTGTGCCGCTGCTGGAACTGGCGCGACGGCGTTCGAACGGCTCTGTCCGACGATTCGGCCGACGCGTTTTTGGCGATTGAATGTGTTGAGCCCGAACGGATGGGGGATTGCCAGGCCGCGATCGATCGCTTAGCCGAGCTGCTCGAGCGCTATCTGGGAGCGACGGTTGTCGTTAAGACGCTTGTGACCCGCGACAATCCTTGCGTGGAGCTGTAGCGAAGTCTGCGGATCAAACTCGACGGTCAAAACCACCACAATGGTGCCTGTCCCCTTTGTGGTGGTTTTTATGTTGATGAGTTAACAAATGAGGCGTGCAGGGCTGGCGGCCGCTGGGTACGGTTAAGATGTTTACCCGTTAGCATTATGCAAGCGAAAGGCGGTCGTCTCCCATGCAACAGAACGACGAGACACGTTTCGAGGACTTTGTCGGACTGATCAGCGGGCTCTACAAGGAGATCCAGCGCATTAAGACGTCTGAGGGCGCAAGGCTGGGTCTCAAGGGCTCCGACGTCATGTGCCTGTACTATCTTGAGCGCAGCAAGGACGGCCTGACTGGCGCCGACCTGGCTCGCATGGCAGGCGTGACCCGCGCCGCCGTCTCGCGTACGCTCGCGCATCTGGAGGAGGGTGGCTACGTCGAGGTCGATGATTCGGGCGATGCCGCCGTTAAGTACCGTGCTCCGGTGCGCCTGACCGCTCTGGGCGGCGAGAGCATGAGCGAGGCGGACCGCATCATTCGCGAGGTGCTCGATACCACCGGTAAGGCTATGGGTGTGGAGCAGCGCGAGCAGATGTATGCGTCGCTGCGCACGATTCTCAACACCCTGCGCGAGATGTAGAGCCGCGCTGGTACTTGCTTCTAATCAACAACTGCACAGTTCCTATTTGAGCGTGCGTGTCGCGCTGGGATCTTGCTGTCAAAATTCCCTGCGCGTGGTCCGCGCAAGAAAGGATTCGCTATGTCCGTCCGTATCATTACCGACTCCGCGAGCGATATGTCGCCTGCGGAGCATCCGGCACTATCCGTCCTGCCGCTATCCGTCACCTTTGGCACCGATGTGTACATGGATGGCGTCGACATCGATCACCAGCGCTTTTACGAGATGCTGGTCGAGCGCGACGAGCTGCCCAAGACCGGTCAGGTCAACCCGTACGCCTTTTCGCAGGCGATTGCCGAAGCACGTGAGGCCGGCGACGAAGCCGTGATTATTACCGTGGGCGCTAAGCTTTCGGGCACCAACCAAAGTGCCCGCACCGCACTTGCCGAGGCGCCGGGCGGCGATGTGTATGTGGTGGATAGCAATAACGTTACCCTGGGCGAGCGCGTGCTGGTTGAGTACGCGCTGCGTTTGGTGGACGAGGGCCAAGGCGCGGCTCAGATCGCGGCGGCTGTCGAGGCCGTGCGCGACCGTGTTGTCGTCATCGGCCTGCTCGAGACGCTTGAGTACCTCGTTCGCGGCGGTCGCCTGTCTGCTGCGGCTGGTGCTGTGGGTACGCTGCTCAACGTGAAGCCCGTGGTGGCAGCGGAGGACGGTCTGATCGTGCAGCTGGGCAAGGCACGCGGCTCCAAGAACGGCCGCAACCTGTTGAACCAGAAGGTTGAGCAGGCGGGCGGCGTCGACTTTTCTATGCCGCTGGCGCTCGGCTACACGGGCCTTTCGGACGCGGTGCTCAAGAAGTATATCGAGGACAGCGCAGCGCTCTGGGCCGGTCACTCCGAGGGCGATCTGCCCGTTCACACCATCGGTGCCACCATCGGCACCCACGTGGGCCCCGGCGCCGTAGCCGTAGCCTTCTTCCAACCCGCCAACTAACCGACCTGCCATAAACCACCACAAAGGGGACAGGCACCTTTGTGGTGGTTTATGCTTTTCCGGGTGGAAGGGAGCGAGCAATGGCGTCTGAGGGCTTTTTTGAACGGGTGTACGAGGTGGTCGAGCAGATTCCCGAGGGGATGGTCGCCACGTATGGTCAGGTGGCGCTGCTTGCCGGTCGTCCACGAAGCGCGCGGTACGTGGGGTATGCCCTGCATAGTAATCCGCGCCCCGGCGAGATTCCCTGCCACCGCGTGGTGTTTGCCGACGGGCACATATGCGAGGGCTTCGCTTTTGGCGGTCCCGATGCTCAACGTGAGCTTTTGCTAGGGGAGGGTGTGGCGTTTAAGGACGATGTACACGTCGACTTGGCCGCCTGTCGCTGGCCAGCGGGGCTCTAGCGGCTCTGCCGTGGCGAAAACCACCACAAAGGTGCCTGTCCCCTTTGTGGTGGTTTAGTTTACTTGGGCTAACTTATGGAGAAGCTATGGCGGGCGATATTGACGCTACAAAGTAAACCACGGTGAACTATATTGTATTCAGCAACGGAGCAGGCAATAGGCGATGAAAAAGCCTGCCCTGTTGAGTTTGATTCGCATCCCTCCCCTCTGTGCGATTCAACGGTGTACTTCGGGAACAGGCCCGCTGGCAACTATCTGCCAGCGGGCCTGTTCCTGTTTGTCGGGAGAGTGTGATGGACGGAGCCGAAGCGGTCCGCTCCAAAAAAGGCGGACGCCGTAGCGCCCGCCCTATAGCAATCGAAAGCTCAAGCCAGCAGATCGGTCTAGTACACCATACCCATGGCGTCCTGAACCTCTGCCAGGGTCTGCTCGGCGATCTCGTTGGCGCGACGGTTGCCCTCGTGCAGCACGTCCTTCACGTAATCCAGATCGTTCTCGTAGCGCTGGCGACGCTCGCGGATAGGTGCGAAGTACTCGTTGACGGCCTCGGTCACGTACTTCTTGAGCTGGCCGGAGCCGCCCATGCCAATCTCCTCGGCAATTTCGACCTCGGAGCGACCGGTGCAGATGGCGGCCGTCGAAAGCAAACCAGACACGCCGGGGCGGTTCTCGGGATCGAACGTGATCATGCGCTCGGAGTCGGTCTGGCTCTTCTTGATGCGTTTGGCCGTTTCCTCGGCGGTCATCGAGATGTTGATGGCGTTGCCGTAGCTCTTGCTCATCTTGCGACCGTCCAGGCCCGGCAGCAGCGGGGTCTCGGACAGCAGCGCGTCGACCTCGGGGAACACCTTGCCGTAGCGGTTGTTAAAGCGGCGAGCGATGGTGCGGGTAAGCTCGATGTGCGGCAGCTGGTCGCGACCGACGGGCACCACGTTGCCCTTGCAGAACAGGATGTCGCAGGCCTGGTGCACCGGGTAGGTGAGCAGAAGGCCGGTGAGCTCGTGGCCCGAGGCCTCCATCTCGGCCTTTACCGTGGGGTTGCGCGCCAGTTCGGCCTCGGACACCAGCGACAGGAACGGCAGCATGAGCTGGTTGGCTGCGGGCACGGCGGAGTGCGCGTAGATCATGGTCTTGTCGGGGTCGATGCCGCAGGCAAGGTAGTCCATGACCATGTTGTACACGTTGTCCTGGATGTGCTCGGTCGTGTCGCGGTCAGTGATGACCTGGTAGTCGGCGATGAGCACGTTGGTCTTGGCGCCCATGTTCTGCAGCTCAACACGGCCCTTGAGGGTGCCGAAGTAGTGGCCCAGGTGCAGACGGCCGGTGGGGCGGTCGCCGGTGAGCATGGTGAACTTCTCGGGCGTCTTGGTCAGGCCCTCGCGAATGGCGTTGCTCTTTTGCAGCGCGACTTCGTAGCTGTTCTCGTTTGGCATGATTGCTCCTAACGTATGTTCATGGGTCAAGATGATAACGCGTTTATTGGAGGGGTGGTGCGTAAGTAGGCGAGGGGCGGGAGAGGGACGCGCGTGGTGCGGCATGTGCGATGGGTGCGGCGCGGCCGTGCTTGGCTAACGGTGCCTTAGCACATCCTCGGCAGCTTGCCCTAGAGCTTGTGGTGGCGCTCTTCTTTACGTTCCTCGGCTGCCTGCTCTTCCTGCTTAAAGGCGGGGTCGTCGGGGGTTACCAGCTCGTCCTCGTGCGTGCGCTTGTTGTAATGGTGGCGCAGCACGGGCTCAAACAGGTGCAGGTGCTTGGCGAAGGCCGCCGAGCCAATGGCGAGCACGGTAAAGATGAGCACACGCATGGGGACCTCGACCTGATTGATGGCGGCGGCGCCGGCCGAAAGCATAATGCACCAGGCGTAGATGAGCAGCACGGCCTGTTTTTGGTTGTAGCCTTCTTGGATCAGGCGGTGGTGGATGTGACCCTTGTCGGCCTGCCCGATGCTAATGTGGGCGCGCTTGCGGCGCACGATGGCGCTAAACGTGTCGATGATGGGCACGCCGGCAACGATGAGCGGGATGATAAGCGAGGTGAGCGCGGCGGTGCGGCTCACGTTGAGCAGCGAGATGGAGCCCAGTGCAAAGCCCAGAAGCAGCGACCCCGAGTCGCCCAAGAAGATGCTTGCGGGGTTGAAGTTGTAGCGCAAAAAGGCCAGACAGGCGCCAAAGAGCGCAATGGAGAGCGCGGCGGCGTCGATGCGGCCCGAGAGAACGGCCATCGAAAACATGGTGAACGACGCGATGCCGCAGATGCCCGTGGCCAAGCCGTCGAGGCCGTCGATGAGGTTAATGATGTTGGTGAATGCCACCAGATAGATCACGGTAATGGGGTAGGCGAGCCATCCGAGCATGATTTCGCCGGGGGCAAACGGGTTGACGATGACGCCGATCCGCAGGCCGCCCATGCAGGCGATAAGCGCGGCGAGGACCTGTCCGGCCAGTTTTTGCTTGGGCGTGAGCTGGAAGACGTCGTCGATCGCGCCGGTCGCAAAGATGACGGTAAAGGAGAGCGCCAGCATGGGATAGCTAATGTGAAGGCGCGGGTGCGGCACCAGGACGGGTGGCCAGCCTAGGTGCCAGGTGCCTAGGATTTGCACAATGCAGGCAACGACCAGGCCCAAAAACACCGCCGTTCCGCCCAAACGCGGGATGGGCTTGGTGTTGATGCGGCGCTTAGAAGGATAGTCGACGGCATCGAGCTTAATTGCCAAGCGCTTGACCAGGGGCACCGCGAGGAAGGTCGTGATAAAGGCCGCCGCTGCCACGCATAGGTACGGTATGTAGCTCGGGGATGAAGCCATGAATCTAAAAACCGCCAAGCGTCGAAGGAAAAGGTCAGAAGAACGCCATGCGCAAAGGGCATAGCCGAACCATAATACTCGACCAAGGGGGGTGCATGGAATTGCACGCAGCGATAATCACGCGCTTACCAGATATTGGGATGTTGTGGATGGCTTGTCGGGATGCCGGCGGGGATCCATATGGACTGTAATGGTGATTTTCGGCAAAAGAAAACCACCCCCCACGTTACGAAAATGAACCCACCTAAAACAGGTGGGTGCCCTCATCGACTGTTCCAGCGTCCTTAACAACGAAGGATACCTGTACTAGGTACGACTGTGTGGGCTCCCTAAATAAACGCGACGGTTCACCCAGTTGCTCCGCGGGGGGCGGAATACCTACATCATAAAGCGGTACTTTATCGATTCCAGTCTTGACATTACAAAAATCGTGTCGGACGATTACGGCGCCTTGGGCTCGAGCCGTCTGTGGGGTTGATCCCTTTACGTTTGAGCTGCTGAATCGTTGTTTTGGAGCATGGCTTTATGCCGACGTCGTTGACCGAACTTTTTTCGCCCGCCTGCCATTTGTGTCCGCGCCGTTGCGGTGCGGCGCGCGATGAGGGCGCGCACGGCGTCTGCGGTGCTAACGACACGCTCAAGGTGGCCCGCGCCGCGCTTCATATGTGGGAGGAGCCGCCTATCTCGGGCGAGGCCGGTTCGGGCACGATCTTCTTTAGCGGCTGCTCGCTCAAATGTATCTACTGCCAGAACCACGAGATCTCGACCGGCAATTTTGGCCTTGAGATTTCGCCTGAGCGCCTGGTCGAGATTATGCTGGAACTGCAGGACCAGGGTGCCAACAACATCAATTTGGTGACGGCGACGCACTATGCGCACCTGTTGCCTGCCGCGATTGCCGCGGCACGGGCGCGCGGACTGGTTATCCCAATCGTCTACAACACGAGTGGTTACGAGCGCGCGAGTGCCGTGGCGGCGCTGGGCGACCTGGTCGATGTGTGGCTCACCGACTTTAAATATGCCGATGCCGGGCTTGCGCAGTCGCTTTCTCATATTAAGGACTACCCGCGTGTGGCCGTGTCGGGTCTGGCCCAGATGGCGCGCGAGATCGAGCGCCGCGGGGGAGAGTTGGTGGACGAGGACGGGCTTATGAAGCGTGGCATGATCGTGCGTCACCTGGTGCTTCCGGGGCATGCAGACGATTCGTGTCGCGTGCTGGACCTGGTGTGGCAGACGGTGGGCGACGTGCCGATCTCGGTTATGAACCAGTACACGCCCAATGCGCTCATGCGCGAGCAGGGCGGCGACCTGGCACGCGCCGTGACGCGTGAGGAGTACGAGCAGGTGCTCGACCATGCCGACGACCTGGGTTTTACGACGATGTTCTGGCAAGAGGGCGGCGCGGTAGACGAGAGCTTCACCCCGGCCTTCGACACCACCGGTGTTCTTACCAGCGCAAAGTAGCGCGTTCGTCGATGATTTTTCTGGGACGGGGATAAAAAATCATCGAGAGGATCGCCTGTTCGAAAAGTTGCCAAAATAGCCGCGCCCCAAAAAGACTGGTTATTGGGCGTTGACAGTTGGCGAGCCGTAGGTAAAATATCGACTTGTCCTGGGGACGTAGCTCAGTTGGGAGAGCGCTGCCGTCGCATGGCAGAGGCCGAGGGTTCGACTCCCTTCGTCTCCACCCTTGGATTTGATAAGCCGCTGACATTGTGTCGGCGGCTTTTTTTAAAAGAAAGGGCTATACCATGGCCGAGCTTGAGTCCCAACCACTGTCTGCCGAGGAGCGCGCCGAGTTGGAAGAGCTCCGCGCCGAGAAGGCCCGCCGCGAGGCTCAGGAAGAGGCTCGTCGCGAGCGTGAGGAGCTGGCTGCTTTGCGTGCCGAGCGCGCGAAGGCCGAGGAGGCCGCCGCGAAGGCCGCATCTGCACCGGCGCCCGTGCCCGCACCCAAACCCGCCGCCGCGAAGCCTGCGCCTGCCGCTCCCAAACCTCAGCCCAAAAGAGCCGCTCACCCCAAGCCCGTCGAGCCCAAGCCGAGCCGTGATGAGATGACCTTTGCCCAGCGCATGGTCACCTCCAAGGAGCCTACGGGTGAGAATGAGATCCCCGGCATGGCTCCGGCTCAAAAAATCATCATCGTGCTCGCCTTGGTCGCATTTGTCGTCTTTATGGGCTACACGATCTTGACCAGCATGGGCCTGCTCTAGCCGATTCGCGCTGGGCGCCATGCCTTAACACTCCGCCTTTGTCTAACCCTCAACTTCTGCACAACGCATCCGAAAGGTCGCCCCATGGCTTTGACCGACATCTCGCATCCCACCGACATTGCAATGCTCACCGATCTGTACGAGCTCACTATGGCCCAGGGCCTGTGGGAGAGCGGCAAGGCCAATGAGCAGGGTTGTTTTACCGCGTTTTACCGCGACCATCCCTTTGGTAGCGCCTACGCCGTCATGTGCGGTACCGCCGAGCTGCCCGAGCTGGTCGAGAATCTGCGCTTTACGCCCGAGGATATCGACTACCTCGCCTCGCTTCAGGCTCCCGCCGGCGGCGCGATGTTCAAGCCTGGATTCCTTGACTACCTGCGCGATTTTCGTGCGCATGTAAACATCGACGCCGTCCCCGAGGGCGAGCTCGTCTTTCCGCGCGAGCCCATGGTGCGCGTCACCGGCCCCGCGCTGGAGTGCCAGCTGCTCGAGACGGCGCTGCTGAACATCGTCGGCTTCCAGACACTTGTTGCCACCAAGACGGCGCGCGTGGTGCTGGCGGCGGACGGCCGTCCCGTGGCCGAGTTTGGCCTGCGCCGCGCCCAGGGTCCCGATGGCGGCCTGGCCGTTGCGCGCGCGAGCTACGTTGCCGGCTGTTCCTCTACGTCCAATGTGCTCGCCGGGCGCCGCTACGGTATTCCCGTCTTTGGCACGCATGCGCACAGCTGGGTGATGAGCTTCGATTCCGAGCTCGAGGCCTTCCGTGCCTTTGCCAAGTCGAGCCCCAAGAACTGCACGCTGCTCATCGACACCTACGATGTGCGTGAGGGCTGCGAGCATGCCATTACGGTTGCCAAGGAGATGGAGACGGTGGGCGAGCGCCTGTCGGCTATTCGCATTGACTCGGGTGACCTTGCCAAGCTCTCCAAGTATGTCCGCGGTCGTTTCGATGCTGAAGGCCTGCCCTATGTGGGGATCTCGGTTTCCAACGATCTGGACGAGTACACGATTCAGTCGCTGCTCGACCAGGGCGCGCCCATCGATAGTTTTGGCGTGGGTACCAAGCTCGCGACCTGCTACGACCAGCCGGCGCTGGGCGGCGTGTACAAGCTTTCTGCCCGCCGTGCGAGCGAGGCGGACCCGTGGACGCCGGTGGTCAAGCTCTCCGAGCAGCCCTACAAGCGCACGATCCCGGGCGTGCAGCGCGTGCGCCGTTATTACGACGGCTTTGGCGGCCCGGTCTGCGACATGATCTACGACGAGGACCATCTGGTGGGGGAGGGCGCCGCGCGCGGCAATACCCTCGTGGCCGTGAATGATGCCGTCCTGGTGACCGACGTGTCGGAGCTTGAGTATCGCGAGCTGCTGGTGCCGATCGTGCGCGATGGCAGTGCAGTGGCTCCGCGTGAGAGCATCCAGGACGCGCGCGAGCGCTGTGTTTGGGCGCTCGATCATCTGGACGCAGCTTTCAAGCGCTTCCTGTACCCGCAGACCTATGTGGTGGGCATGGAGCAGGGCCTGGCTCAGGTGCGCGACGAGCTCGTGCGCAAGAACATGGCCGCGGCCTCGGCTTTCCCCTGGGCAAAATGATTCCTTGGGCGGTAGGGGCGAGTCACGCTCCCTTGGCCGCCAGCTCGGCCGTTCGCTGAACAGTTGATTGGTTTGACGTATGACGACTTCTTATAAAACGATGGTGGTAAAGATCGGTTCGTCCACGGTGGTGGGCGCCGATGGCAAGGTCAACCGCGCCTTTATCGGCGGACTTGCCGACCAGGCCGCAGCCCTGCGCAAACTCGGCTGGCGTCTAGTCGTGGTGAGCTCGGGCGCTATCGCCTGTGGCTATCCCGTGTTGGGCTTCGACCGCAAGCCGGTTGGTGACCTGCCGAGCCTGCAGGCCTGCGCCTCGGCTGGTCAGTGCATCATCTCGTCGGCCTACGACGAGGAGTTTCATGCGCGCGACCTGCTCACATCGCTCGTGCTGCTCACGCGCCACGATACGGCCCGCCGCACGTCCTACCTGCACGCCCGCGACGCCCTGCTGCGTCTGGTGGAGCTTGGCGTGGTGCCGGTTGTCAACGAGAACGATACCGTTACCGTCGATGAGATCAAGTTTGGCGACAACGATACGCTGGCGGCGCTTGTAAGCTGCCTGGTTTCTGCCGATCTGTGCGTGACGCTCTCGGACATCGATGGCCTCTATACCGCCAATCCGCACGAGGACCCCACGGCCGAGTTTGTCCCGGTCGTGCATAAGATCGATGCCAAGATCATCGCCTCGGCGGGCGATTCTTCCACATCGGTGGGCACGGGCGGCATGATCACCAAGATCCGCGCGAGTCGCATCCTGATGACGGCGGGCATTCAGAGCGTGATTTGCTCGGGCGAGGAGCCCGATGCGCTCGTGCGCCTCGCCCGCGGCGAGAGCGTGGGCACGCTGTTCGATCCGCCGGCGGAGCGTCTGGACATCGCGCCCCGCAAGCTGTGGATCGCGCTGGGCGACAAGGCACATGGGTCGGTGACGGTTGATGATGGTGCTGCGAAGGCGCTGGTTAGCCGTGGCTCTTCCTTGCTTGCGGTGGGTATTCGCGAGGTCGATGGCCAGTTTGCCGAGGGCGATGTGCTCGATGTGTGCGATCCGAGCGGTATGGTCGTCGCCCGCGGTATCGCCGAGGCCGATTCGGACGTGCTGGAACTTGCTGCCGGTCGCCGCCAGGACCAGATCGCCAGCAACCGCCTGCTCGCTAACCTGGCCGAGAAGCCGGCGATACACAGGGATAACTTGATCGTATTTGCATAAAGAAAGACAGCGCTGCGGATCGTTTCCCGCAGCGCTGTCTTTCTCGTGCCGGCACTTGGGGACGTTCCTTTTAATATGAGCAGGACATTGTCAAGAGGCAAAATCGGGCCTGGCCCCAACGATATGGGGTCAGGCCCTCTCCCTATATCAACCCGTCCGCGGCGACCTCGGCGTGTCTTACCGACGCTCGTCTTTGCAGTTTAATATCCGCCCGCGGCGATCTCTCGCTGGGCAATCCGTTGCTACGGCTGAGGCTTCTACGTCGAACCGACAGTCTGTGCACGCGTGTGGC
>DBFVZT010000017.1:0-4442 GCA_048486575.1 Collinsella sp.
GCCTTCCTCACCAGCGGCGTGACCGGCGACGAGGACTACGTCATCATCGACACCGCCGAGTACGCGATCCCGGGCCTGGACGACGACTTCCGCGTCATCGTGTCGCCGTGGATCCTGTCCGTGCTGACCACCGACCGCCTCGCGCGCAACTACGAGCTGGTCACCAAGCACAACCTCAAGTACCGCCGCTACTACCACCAGTTCGACTACTAATTTCATTTGGGGGAAACCGCAATGAGGCAATACATCTTTGCCAGCCACGCGCATTTTGCGACCGGCATCAAAGAGAGCACCGAGCTGCTCTCGGGCGCGCGCGATAACGTCCACGACCTGTCGATGTTTGTCGACGGCCGCACCGACGTCGCCGAGGAGGCCGCCAAGCTCCTGGCGACCTTCGACCCCGCCGACGACGTAATCGTGTGCACCGACCTGTTTGGCGGCAGCGTCAACAACGAGTTCACCAAGATCGTCCAGACGCGCCCCAACACCTACCTGGTTGCCAACATGAATCTGCCGCTGCTGATCCAGCTGCTCTTTTCGGACCAGGAGGCTCCCGCCGATCAGGTTATCCGCGAGATCCTCGCGGCTGACGACACGCGCGTCAAGTTTGTCAACGACCTGCTGACCGATGCGGATGACGAGGAAGAGTTCTAGTCACCGCCTGCTATTAATGGGGCCGGGTTTCCGGCATGAGACCTTTGGGGGTCAATCATGATTCAACTGCTTCGCGTCGACCATCGTCTGCTTCATGGCCAGGTGGCCGTCTCTTGGGTCCAGGGCTTGGGCTCTGACTGCATCTTCTGCGTTGGCGACAAGGTTGCCAACGATCCCGTCTGGAAGACTACGCTCAAGATGGGAAAGCCGGCCAACGTCAAGCTCGTCATCAAGGACATGGAGCACGCCATCGAGGCCATCAACTCCGGTGTTACCGATAAGTACAAGATGATCATCTGCGTCGCCAGCATCGCCGAGGCCAAGCAGCTTGTCGACGGCTGCCCGCAGATCACCTCCATCAACCTGGGCAACACCAAGTCCAAGGACGAGCAGCGTCCCGATGCCCGTAAGATCTCCCGCCAGATCTTTGTGACTGCTGCCGAGGAAGAGGACATTCGCGAGCTCGTCGGCCGCGGTGTCGAGGTCGAGATTCGCGCTCTGGCCGACGACCCCAAGGTCGATGCCCTAAGCGCCCTCTAATTGGGAACCACGGGCGGCGCGCACGGCGCCGCCCCTATTCGTGGGCGTACCGGATAAACGCTTTACCCGTTACCCCCATCTACCGTTCACCGGGAGTACACGCCCGTTGAGCGATTGGTATTAAATAGTTTTCTCATGACTATATAATTGGTATCAAATCATTTGCACCGGTTTAGGTGTTAACAGCACACCGGTACAAGCTGGATCTGTCTGGGCGATTGTCGGCATGGAAAAGGGCGCGCTGACAAGTCGGGAATCGCCGCGCGGATCCAAGAGGGATCAAAGGGAGGAACAATGCTTGTTCAAGCGATCCTCATCGGACTTATCGCTGCCTTCGGTAAGCTCGATTATCAGCTCGGTACGCTCTATGCGTTCCGCCCGATCGTTCTGTGCCCGCTCGTCGGCATAGTCCTCGGGGACCTGCAGTCCGGCCTCGCCATCGGTGCGAGCCTCGAGCTGCTCTTCATGGGTTCTATCTCCATCGGCGCTTACGTGCCGCCCGATGAGTGTATTGGCGGTGTGCTCGCCTGCGCCTTCGCTATTCAGCTGGGTCAGAGCACCGAGGCCGCTATCGCGCTCGCGATGCCCATCGCCACTCTGTGCCTGGCCATTAAGAACGTCGTCAACGCCGGTATGCCCCTTCTGGTCGACCGTGCCGACGTCTTTGCCAGCAAGGGTAACCTCAAGGGTATCTACGCTATGCACTGGATTATCGGTCTCGTGATTGTCGTCCTGGCCTTTATCCTGTGCTCGGTCTCCTTCTATCTGGGTGCCGACGCCGTTCAGGGCCTGCTCGACTTCATCCCGACGTTCGTCCTCGATGGCTTTGGCGTCGCAGCCAACATCCTGCCTGCCATGGGCTTCGCCATGCTCGGCCGTCTGGTGCTTACCAAGCAGCTCGTGCCGTTCTACTTCCTGGGCTTCCTGCTGTGCTCCTATGCCAACGTGCCCGTCCTCGGCGTCGCCCTGATCGCAATCATCATCGGCATCGACAAGTACGACCTGCTGGGCCTTGGTGGCGCCCAGTCCCAGCTTTCTGTGGAAGGGGATGAGGACGATGACTTCTAATTCCGAGAACCAGATTACTCGCTCCGACCTCATTAAGAGCGCCGTGAACACCGGCGCCCTGGGCATGGAATTCTCCTGGACCTACTACAAGCAGATGAACATTGCCTTCTGCCTGATGGTCGCCAACATGCTCAAGAAGATCTATGCCGGCCGTCCCGATGATTACGCCGAGGCCTTGCACCGTCACAGCGCATTCTTCAACATCACCCCGCAGCTCGCTCCCTTCGTGGGCGGCATCGCGATGGCCATGGAAGAAAAGGTCGCTCGTGGCGAGGTTGAGCCCGAGAGCGTCAACGACATCAAGGCCGCCCTCATGGGTCCGCTTTCCGGCCTGGGTGACTCCTTCTTCCTGTCCACCCTGCGCGTCGTCGCCGCTGCCGTGGGCATCAGCCTGTGCCAGGCCGGCAACGTCTTTGGCCCCATCGCCTTCCTGCTCGTCTACAACATCCCGGCGTTCCTGATTCGTATCTTTGGCGCTATCAAGGGTTATGAGCTAGGCATTGGCTTCCTCGACGAGGCTCAGAAGACCGGCCTGATGCAAAAGATCATGGCCTGCGTCGGCATTGTCGGCGTTATGGTCGTCGGCGCCATGAGCAAGGACATGTTCTGGGCTTCGTTGCCCATCGCCATTGGTCAGGGCGACTCCGCCCAAACTCTCCAGGACATCCTGGACGGCATCATGCCCGGTATGCTCGGTATGGCCGCCTTCTGGCTCTACTACTGGCTGCTCTCCAAGAAGATCAACCCGATGGTCCTGATCCTCTGCACCATGGTCGTGGGCATCATCGGCGCTTACTTTGGCGTGCTTGCCTAATATGTTCGAATCGCGCTTCCATCGCGTCTAACGGTTGCGTCGATCTTTGGGGGGCTTGTCGCATCTGCGGCGGCCCCCTGTTTTTTAAAACTCCGTACGAAAGGGGAGGGCTATGGTCGTACCCGAGCTTTCGCTCATGAACATCAACCATCGTTATTACAGCATCGAGACGTTCTTTAAGGCTGCCGGTGAGGCGGGTTACCGCAATATCGAGCTGTGGACCGGTTCGATGCACCTGTATGTGGATTGCCACGAGCACGATTCGGTAGATAAGATTCGCGACCTGGCCGCTCAGTATGGCATCAAGATCGTGTGCGTCTGCCCCGAGCAGAACAATCCCAAGCCGTGGAACGTCGCGGTGCGTGGCGAGGCCGGCCAGAAGCGTATCCTGTCCTACTTTAAGAACGTGATCGATGTTGCCGTCGAGCTGGGCGTGCCGCAGATTCTGGTGACGAGTGGTTGGGCCTATCTGGACGAGCTGGCTGAGGACGCCTGGGCCCGCAGCGTTGCCATGCTGCGCTCGGTGTGCGACTACGCCGATACGCGCGGTATTCGCGTCGCGCTCGAGGCCCTGCAGCCGTCGGAGTCCGTGTTGGTCAACACCGCACAGGATGTCGCGCGCATCCTCGAGGCGGTCGATCGTCCCAACCTGAAGGCCTGTATCGACTTTGGCGCCATGGAAGTTGCCGGCGACACGATCGACGGCTACTTTGAGGTTTTGGGCGACAAGATCGTTCACACCCACTTTGTAGATGTGGGCGGCGGCACGACGCATCTTGCCTGGGGCGACGGCGAGCGTGATATGCGTGCCGACCTCGAGGCACTCATGCGCCACGGCTATACGGGCTATGTCTCGGCCGAGACGTGTGATGGCCGCTACTATCAGGATCCGTCCAAGGCGACGACTCAGGTTATCGAGATGTATCGCCGTGTGACAGCGGAGATGGAAGCCGAATAACTAAACTGCGCGGTTGCGCTGGAAACGCTTGGGCGGGTCTGGCGCAACGCTTTTATAGCTGGCGAGTTGTGGGGAGCCCGTTGGCAGTAGCGCTCGAAATAGACAACTATTGGCGTTGTAATACCACTCGGGCGAGGAAACCGACCGTTCGCCGCAAATCTCCGTGAGTTTGGATTGGTATTAAATAACAAGCAATCGTATGGCTATAATTGGTATCAGCAAGAAGCGCGATGTATAGAATTGCGCACATGTGATGGGAGGACACACATGAAGGAGACCGAGAAGATCGAGATCATGCACTTCGACCAGGAGGGCTACCTCGAGGACGGCAGGAACGTCTACGAGGCCGGCAAGAAGATGACCGCCCTGGCCGACCGCGTGCACGAGGAGGGCTACGACGCCGTCTTC
>DBFVZT010000018.1:0-29509 GCA_048486575.1 Collinsella sp.
CACGGGCACAGCCTCAAGGAGTTCGTGCAGGGACTCGACCTCGTTGACCGTGACGGCATCGACAGCCTTGAAGAGGCCTATGCCATCTGGGAAAACGACTACGGTTTCGGCGGTGAAGTCTTCTCCAACGAGCGCGAGTTCAAAGAGGAGGACCTACCAGCCATGAACGTCGGGGCGCATGGCGAAACGCTCCGCCAGATGGTCGCTGACACCACCGAGATGCCAGCTAAGGCAGTCGAGCTAATCAAGAGCCTTTACGTGGTCGAAGGCGCTATGGCACAGGACCATGGCATCGACTACCTTTTCGATAACATCGAAATCCTCACGGCCAGCGTCCGCGATATGCTCAATCGCGAGGCCGAGCGCGGTCAGTGGGAGGGTCAATACAAGAGCCTCATCGACAAATGCGAGGAGATGCGCGGCGATGAGGATTGGGATTGCCGGGACACCGACGCCCTCGTGGATGGCTTCGCAAGGGACATCGAGCGTGAGGCGGATGCCGCATTCGAGGTCGCCCGCATCGAGGGCGAGCTGGCGATGCACAACGCCGCGTACTACAATCCCGAGACCGGTGACCTCATCGTGAGCTATCTGCGCGATTACGTGGACCCGACGGTGGAGGTGTTCACGGTCAAGACTTACGAACTATCCAAGTTCGTCACTCAACTGACACCCCATGACATCGAGTTCGGCGAGACGACACATGAGCTTGCCGGTCAATTCGCCCGCCACGTCGCCACCTACCATTCCGTCGATGAGTTATCATCCGCCGGTTACCTCGATAATGAGAACTTGCTGGACGTTTCGAGCACTGAGAAGCTGTTCGAGACCGGTCTGGCAATCGGAACGGCGGAGGCATCCGACATCGACCTCCTCGTCAAGAGGGACATCGAAGAGGGGCACACCGTCTATGCCCACGACCGTGGTATCGCAATCGCCAGCTATCTCGACGATGTGGAGAACCCGCGAATCGAGGTGTCGCACTACACGCCCTATGAGCTGGCATCCCTCGTCAATGCCCGCATGGCACCCGATGCCTCCGACATCCGCGACGCGCTCACAGACCCATCCCGTCCACGAGCCTTCGACCATGAGGTAGCCACCTTCGACTCCATAGACGACTTCCTCGCAAAGATGGGTTCGCCCACGTCCATCTCCCAGAAATGGCTCCCAATGTGCGGAGACCGGCTTGAACCATCGATGGTAATCCTCGACATCAAGCAGACCGACAACGTGCGCGAGTGGTACACGCTCGCCTTCCCCGGCGATGAGCTGGCAGTGGCAATCAACCCGAGCCTCACATTCGACGATGCCATCACGGCTGTACCGACGGGGGACGGCTTCTACACCGCACTCGGCGACGCAGCGGACTCCCTACTGCGCGAGCGCATCTTCGAGGAGCTGTGCAACCGTTACGGCTACACCTACGATGAGGTCTACGACAGTTGGCTCCATGAGTCGCCTCTGCCCTCCCCAGCCATCTCTCAGCAGCCTGAGAAAATCGCGGTCGCGGCGGGTTATCGCTTCAATCTCGTGGACGCAAGGGAGGCATCCGGCATCGACCTCAAGGGCTGCGGCACCGTGGTCACCGTGGACGGCCATGATTACGAAATCATGAAGGGCGCGACCTACGAGGACTCCCGCAAGGTCGATGACCTGCTCGACTCCCACGGGGACAAGCCCATCTCCGCCTTTCGCAAGCAACCGCAGGGAATGAGCCTCAAGCAGGCAGCAATGGAGGCTCGTGAAGCGTCCGCTAAGCTTTTCGACAAGAACGTCGGTGCCGATAGCCCCACCAGAAGAGACGAACGCTAGAAGGGATGTTCAGATGGAACACGACCGCGATGTGACGCCAGATGTGGATGACACGACCGTCTCCGTAACCTCTTCGCTCTATGATGTGCAGACTCTATTGAACGATGATTCTGACGCGCATGAGGACGGCCATGCCGTCCTACGCGAATCCGTCCAGACGACCTCCCATGGCCGGGTCGTGTCGAATGAGGTCCATGAGCGCCCCGTGTCCATCCACGGGGAATCGACCCGCGCCCGGGCGGCTGCCGCCGTGCTGGCCGCGAACATGGATGCCGAGAAGGAGGCCGAGGAGAAGGAGGACAAGCACAGGGAGCGCTGAGCGCACGTGACCCGGCACCGCGCCGGTGCTAGAATATGAGAATACGACTCATCATGTTCAAGAAAGGCGGATGATTCACATGGCAAGTGAAATCTTACTCGCGAGCGAATACCATCAATACAGGGACCCTGAGGACGGCGATTACATCAACTCCGAGACCGAGCTTTTCTATCAGCCGGATACCGCCGAGTTCCGCATGGATGAGCGCGAGTCCTATCTTTATGGCGGTGGAACTCTACGACGGGATTCCACTCCCATCCTCAAGGAGGATGCTTTGGATTTCATCACCGATTGCGCGAATGACCATTCTTCTTACCACGGCGTCGAAATGGCACCAGATGAGGAGATGCCCACCACCTACATCTCGGATAGTAAGGAGGCATTGGAAATCATCGACAACCTCCGCCATGAGGTGGAGAGCGAACGCAGCAATGCAGAAAGGAAGGTAAACACCATGCCAGAGCAGACACAGCAGAACCAGAACACGCAGGAGAAGGCGAAGTACGCCAACGTGAAGATGCCCGCTGCATTCCTCACGCAGCACGAGTTCACCGCCAAGGACGGTCGAACTTTCGAGAAGGCCTACGTTCATTTCCCGGAGGGCACCAAGGTCAACGGCATCGACCTCGGCCACTACTCCTGCGATGTGTTCCTCAACGAGCGCATGAAGCAGCAGATGCTCTCCGGCGAGCAGGTCACCATCGGCTTCAAGGCCGATGAGCCTGTTCAGGTCTGGACGGGCAAGGCCGGTGACGAGCAGAACCCGTACAAGAAGTACGAGGTCAAGCCTTGGGATTTGGTCAAGGGCCTCAAGGCAGCCAACGAGGGCTTCAAGGCCGAGAAGGCAGCTGAGCGCGAGGCTGCCAAGGAGCAGGGCGCGACCCTCAAGGGCGAGTCCGAGCAGATGCGCGAGTCCTCCGCCAAGCTGGCCGGGGACAACACGCCCGAGGAGCACGCCAACACCCGCTAGGGTCCAAGGAAGGGGGAATACGGTAGATGAAGGTCGAGGTGCTTTTCAAGAGCCACCGTTACGAGGAGTTCGATTCGTCCACGCAGACGTGCCCGGAGCCGTATCGCGGCAAGGGGCTGAACGTCCTCACCGACTGGAACCTCTATCTCGGCTCCCTTGAGGAGAACGGCATCATCCTCGTGCAGCACTGGTATGACGGGGACCCGGCATCCTCCCAAGGCAAGGCGACCTTGGAGGGGGTCGAGGTTCCCGCCTCCGTGCGCAAGGTCGGGTGCGCCATGCTGCTCGTCTCCCCTGACGAGCTGGACGAAATCGTGTGGCTCAAGAAAGATGGCGAGAAGTTGCTGTGGCGCGAGGGCGAAGACCTCATCAACGGCGAGCGCTTCTTCGCGCAGGAGCAGCTTTGCTACTCCGATGAGACCACCAAGTCCATCAACCGCCGCGCCGTGGCTGTCTACGATTACCTCAAGAACGCCCACCCGACATGGGACGATGAAGAGGTCGCCGAGAGCATGGGCTACACCGCATCGGCCATCAAGCGCATCCGCGACGCGGAGCTGTGCCAAGAACCCGAGTTCATCGAGGTCGAGGACGAAGATGACACCGAGGAGGCCGACGTGGATACCGAGGGCGGTATCGGCGGCTACAACTTCGGTTAGAGATATATAGGAACAGTCAAAAAAATCAAGGAAGCAGAAAGGAGTCTCTTATGGAACATATCTTCGGCAAGATTAAGCGGATGTCGCGCAAGCTCGACGGCAAGCGCATCACCGCCAAGCTCATGTCGGCTGTGCTCATCGCAAGCTCGATGCTCAACGCATTCGGACCCGTCGCGGCATACGCGGCTGAACCCGAGCTTGCGACTGTCTCGCTCTCCGAGACTGAGCACGGCAAACTGGCATTCGACGGCACCGAGGACATGACGCTGGCCGTCGAGGTCGGCACCGACGTCACCGTGGACGTCACGCCGGATGAGGGGTACTTCTCCGACGGCATCACCGTGTTCAAGGGTGAGGAGGACGGCAAGGCCATCGATGTCAAGGACGGCAAGGCCACCTTTACCGTCGAGGGCGACACCATCGTCACCTCCACCTTCTATGAGAACGGTTCCACCGGTTCCGCGTCCCTCAAGGCCGTCGAGGTCGATGAGGGCAAGGCCGTCAAGAGCGTGGAGTCCTACGTCAAGGGGCACGCCGACGCCAAGTACGTCGGCGACGGCGATGAGCTGACCCGCGCGGACGTACTCACCGTCACCACCACGGTCATCGATGGGAACAAGCTCCCCACCGGAACGCTCGACGCCCTTTGGGCGGATGACAATGGCGACGGGATGTCCGACCATTGGGATGCCATGCTATCGCAGGCCATCTCCCATGCGGTCCTCTTCGAGGTAGACCCGAAAGCTGACTACTACGTCGGTTGGGCCGGTGCCGACATCTCCGGGGCGAAGCTGACCGAATGGCTCGCCGCAGAGAACAACGCCGACGCGAACATGCGCGAGGGCTTTATCGTGGACGAGTCCAGCGGCCTCGTGTACGTGCCAAAGTCCTACACGGAGAAGAACGATGAGGGACAGCCCATCATCGAGTCCTCCCGTATCCAGCTCGTCTACACCACATCCGATAAGGACGCCGAGGTCTCCTTCGACTTCAATAGCAGCGTCTCCGATGTGACTGGCGATGTCGCCGGTAAGGGCAAGGTGTCCGTTCCCGTCACCTCCGCCATCACCCGCGTGACGCTCGCAAACGACGGCAGTGCTCAAGAATCCATCAACGGTCGGACCATCGACAGTGTGACGGTCAACGGAATCGAGTACACGCCCGACATGGGCATGTGGCAGTATGATTCCGAGACCGGTGCTCTTGAGTTCGGCATGGCCCCGGCGGGCATCCACGCCATGAGCGTGAAGATGTCCGATAACATCGGTAAGGACATCGCAAGTTTCTTCCGTATGCCTGAACCGCGCATGTCCATCAATAACATCGGTACCTTTGAGTTCAAGAGCGCCCCTTGGGTCGGTCAGACCTTCCGCACGAGCGGCACGAACTGGTATAAAGGCTCCGGAGCCGACCCCGGTTATATTCACCCCGCCGTTGAGGGCAACGGCGGCTGGGAAAGGAAGACTGCCCAGCAGGCGATGGGCTGGCAGAGCGTTGACCTTAGCCAACTCGCCATCACCGGTTCCGGTCTCAAGCGCAACTGTGAAATTCCGGCTCAAGACACGGGTACGGTCAAAACCTCCAGCGAGATTCGCTTGGCCCTCATGTGCGCTCACGCCGGTATCAACCCTAATTTCGAGAACGACCCGAATTACAACAATGGTCACAATGGTGACAATGATGGCGACGGTAATATATGGTCAGACCATTACGGTCAGCATTTCCGCGTCTTTCAGGTCTCCGCAGGTCGGGCAATCGTCGGAGTGACCGTCCCCACCATGTACACCCAATCTGGTGCCGGTTTCTACGAGATTGACTGGCGCGTGGTCGCCGGTAAGCTGAGCATCCACAAGTCCAGTGCCAACCCCGGCATCACCGACGGCAACGACTGCTACTCCCTTGAGGGTGCGGAGTTCACCGTCTACAACGCGGCCGGTCAGTCCATGGGCGTGCTGCGCACCAATGCCAACGGCGACACCAACACCCTTGAGCTTCCCGAGGGCACCTACACGGTGCGCGAGACGAAGCCGCCGAAGGGCTATCTGCCCGCCCCCGACCAACAAATCACGGTGCGCGGAGGCCAGCAGACGAACACTCAGGTGAGTGATAAGCCTTCTGGTGACCCGATGGTCATGGTTGTCGGTAAATATGATGGTGAAAAGGAATACTCCGAGCTACAAGGTAATATGCCTCAAGGCTCCGCATCTCTTGAGGGCGCTGAGTTCACTATCGAGTACTTCGATACCGTTGACTTCGACAGCTACGATGCAATCAAGAAGGCCGGTGTGAAACCGACCCGCTCTTGGGTAGTCCACACCGATAAAGACGGTTATGCCGAACTGTCTGACGATTACCTTGTTTCTGGTGATGAGATTTACCACGATACAAGCGGTAATGTAACCATACCTCGTGGTTCTGTCGCCATATATGAGTCAAAGGCTCCCGAAGGATACAAGCTAAATAGCAAGGTCAACTTCCAGAAGATTCAGGAAACCCCTCTTACTGGTGTCACTACCTTCAACATGCCCGAGGTTCCCGAATCTGTGAAGCGCGGCGGCGTGTCCGTGCAGAAGCTCGACTCCGAGACCGGGAAGACCCCGCAGGGCGGCGCGTCCCTTGAGGGCATCGCATTCTCCATCATCAACGACAACGAGAACACCGTGAAGGTGGACGGCAAGACCTACGCCAAGGGCGAGACCGTGAAGGTCATCACGACCGATGCCAAGGGCTTCGCCACCACCGGTGCCGACACCCTCCCCTACGGCGATTACATCATCCGCGAGACTAAGACCAACGGCTCCTACCTCAACACCTCCGCCGAGATGCGCGTGCAGGTGCGCGAGGACGGCAAGGTCTACTCCTTCTCTGCCGAGGACGATGTGGAGCGCGGCGGCGTGCGACTCGTCAAGACCGACTCCGAGACCGGCAGCGACCCGCAGAACGGCCTTTCCTTCGACGGAACCCAGTTCGAGTTGAAATCCCTCAACGACAATCCCATCATCGTGGACGGCAAGACCTACGCCAAGAATCAGGTCATCGACACCCTCGTCATCAAGGACGGTCAGGCCGTGACCGACCCGCACATGCTCCCCTACGGCACTTACTCCGTGCAAGAGGTCAAGGCTCCCGAAGGCTACCTGCTGGACGATACGGTCCATGAGTTCCGCATCGTCGATGACGGTGTGCTGGTGAACCCCATCGACCATGACGGCTCCATCGAGAACCAAATCATGCGCAGCGACCTTGAGTTCACCAAGAAAGGCGAGGACGGTCAGGACCGACTCGCTGGCGTCGCTTTCAAGCTCACCTCCGAGGCCACGGGCGAGAGCCATGTGGTCGTGACGGATGAGAACGGCTACTTCTCCTCCGCCTCCTCTTGGAACAAGCACACCCACGACACCAACGGCAACGACTGGGCGCTCAAGGCGGATGGCGTTATCGACAGCTCCAAGCTGGATGCCGCCGCCGGTGTCTGGTTCGGCGACGCCGAGGCAGATGACTCCAAGGGCGCACTGCCCTACGGCACCTACGCCATCGAGGAGCTTCGCTGCACCGCCAACGAGGGCTACCAGCTCATCGAGACCACGGTTATCGTGAGCCGCGACGGCAAGGTGTACGACTTCGGCACCCTCGTGGACGTGAAGGCGTCCATCACCACCAAAGCCTACGACCCGACCGACGGCGACTCGCTGGTCGGCATGGGGGAGGTCAAGGTCTCCGACAAGGTGACCTACGCCAACCTCTTCCCGAACCGCGACTACAAGCTGACGGCGGAGCTTCACGACTCCGCGACCGGCGACATCCTGCTGGACGCCTCCGGCCACCCCATCTCCGTAGAGAAGCACTTCACGGCGCAGTCACCCACCGGGTTCGAGACCGTCGAGTTCACCATCGACACCATCTCGATCGGCGGGAAGACCGTCACGGTCTACGAGCGCCTATACGATGACGGCGGCTCCCTCATCGCCGAGCACGCGGACAAGTCCGACGTGAACCAGCAGGTGACTGTCATCGTCCCTGAAATCGGCACCACCGCCGTGGACGCCGCTGACGGCGATAAGAGCGTGGCGACCGACGACAAGGCGACCGTCACCGACCGCGTTGCCTACAAGAACCTCGTCCCCGGCAAGGAGTACACCGTCAAGGGCACCCTCCATGTCAAGAAGACCGATGGCGAGGGGAACATCAACGGCGAGCCTTTGAAGGTGGACGGCAAGCCCGTGAAGGCGGAGACCGTCTTCACGCCGGACGCGCCCGAGGGCACCGTCGATGTGACCTTCACCTTCGACACCCTCGCCCTCAAGGACAAGACCAAGCTCGTCGCCTTCGAGAGCCTTGAGCACGACGGCCATGAGCTTGCGACCCATGCGGACATCGAGGATGAGGGCCAGACGGTCACCATCCGCAACCCGCGCATCTCCACCACCGCGCTGGACGGCGTGGACAAGGATAAGAACGTCGTCACCGACGACGAGACGGTCATCATCGACACCGTTGCCTTCGAGAACTTGGTCCCCGGCAGGGAGTACACCGTCAAGGGCACCGTGCAGGTGAAATCCGAGAAGGACGGCAAGCTCGTGGCGAAGCCTCTTGAGGTGGACGGCAAGCCCATCAAGGCTGAGACCACCTTCACGCCCGAGAAATCCGACGGCACCGCCAACGTCACATTCACGTTCAACTCGCGTTCCGTCAAACCCGGCACCGAGCTGGTCATCTTCGAGTCTCTTGAGCGCGGCGGCAAGCGGCTCGCGACCCATGAGGACATCGGGGACGTGAACCAGACCGTCACCGTCACCGCGCCTGCCATCGCCACCGAGGCGCTGGACGGCGTGGACAAGGACAAGAACGTCGTCACCGACGACGAATCCATCATTATCGACACCGTGGAGTACAAGAACGTCATCCCCGGCAAGCCGTATGTGATGAAGGGCCAGCTCCGCCTCAAGGACTCCGGTGAACCCCTTGAGGTGGACGGCAAGCCCGTCAAGGCTGAAACGACCTTTACGCCCGAGAGCGCCGACGGGACCGTGGACGTGACCTTCACGTTCGACTCCCGTGGCATCGGGGACAAGACGGACATCGTTGTGTTCGAGTCCCTTGAGCGCTGCGGCACCGAAATCGCCAGCCATAAGGACATCGAGGACGGCAAGCAGACCGTCACCGTGACCCATCCCGAAATCGGCACCACCGCCGTGGACGGCGCAGACGGTGACAAGAACGTCATCACCGATGACACCACCGAGGTCATCGACACCGTGGAGTACACGGGTCTCATCCCCGGCAAGACCTACACCTTGAAGGGCACCCTCCATGTGAAGGTGACCGACGAGGAGGGCAACGTCACGGAGAAGCCTCTTGAGGTGGACGGCAAGCCCATCAAGGCTGAGACCACCTTCACGCCTGAGAAGGCCGATGGCAAGGTCGATGTGGTGTTCCACTTCAACTCCCTGACCATCCCCCACGACACGGAAATCGTGGCCTTCGAGTCCCTTGAGAAGAACGGCGTTGAAATCGCCGCCCATGCGGACATCAAGGACAAGGCGCAGACCGTCACGGTCAAGCACCCGTTCATCACCACCTCCGCGCTGGACGGCATCGACGGCGACAAGAACATCGTCACCGATGACGAGACGGTCATCGTGGACACCGTGAAATACTCCGGCCTCATCCCCGGCAAGGAGTACACCTTGAAGGGTTCCATGCAGGTGAAGAAGTCCGATGAGGACGGCAACTTCACGGCGGAGCCTCTTGAGGTGGATGGCAAACCGGTGACGGCTGAGACCACCTTCACGCCTGAGACCGCCAGCGGCGAAGTCGAGGTGACCTTTACCTTCGACTCCCGCGCCATCGCCGACAAGACGGACATCGTTGTCTTCGAGTCCCTTGAGCGCACCGGCGTTGAAATCGCCAGCCATAAGGACATCGAGGACGGCAAGCAGACCACCACGGTCACCCGCCCGCAAATCGGCACTACCGCGCTGGACGGCCATGACGGCGATAAGAACGTCGTGACCGACGGCAAGACCACGGTCATCGACACCGTGGAGTACAAGAACGTCATCCCCGGCAAGACCTACACCTTGAAGGGCAGCCTCCATGTGAAGGTGACCGACGAGGAGGGCAACGTCACGGAGAAGGCTCTTGAGGTGGACGGCAAGCCCGTCACCGCAGAGACCACCTTCACCCCCGAGAAGGTCGACGGCAAGGTCGAGGTGACCTTCACCTTCGACTCCACCGGCATCCCGCAGGACACCGAGATGGTCGCATTCGAGAGCCTTGAGAAGAACGGCGTCGAGCTTGTGGCCCACGCCGACATCGAGGACGGCAAGCAGACCACGACCGCTCATGTGACGGGCATCTCCACCACGGCCACCGACGGTCTCGATGGGGACAAGAACGTCATCGCGGATGCGGAGACCACCATCACCGATGATGTGGCCTACGAGAACGCCCTGACCGGCATCGGTTACACCATGACCGGTATCCTCATGGATGCCGAGACCGGCCTTCCCATTCTCACGGGCGATGGCAGCGAGAAGTACACCGAGGCGGATGTCGCGGCGTTCATGCAGCAGCTCCTCGACGTGCTCGGACTCTCCGCGCAGGATGAGGATGAGGGTATCGCCGACATCGTGGTCTTTGATGAGACCGCCGAGGACGGTTCGGTGAAGAAGTCCCAGACCGTGCGCGTCCATGCGGACGGCACCTTCGAGGTCATCGACACCACCTATGAGACCGATGCGGATGGTCTGACCTCCGCTACCGTGGACACCTCTGGCAAGGTGGGCTACGATGCCCTGACCGATGAGCAGAAGAAAGCCGTCTCCGACGTGGCCGTGCTCAAGGACTCCGGCATCGTGCTCAACTACTCCGCCACCGGCGAGCTGCCGGTGTCCATCGACATGGATGCCCTCGGCAAGTTCATCGCCGACAACGAAGACCTCATCTCCCATCTGGTCTACCAGACCGCCGAGTTCACCCCGGAGAAGTACGACGGCACCGTGACCATGGACTTCCACTTCAACGCCAACGATGTCATCGACCGCCTCGGCGGCGAGACCAAGGACATCGTGGTGTTCGAGGTCATGTCCAAGAACGCGGTCGCGGATGAGGAGGGTTCCGCCCCCGTCATCGTCGCCTCCGAATGCGACCTCGACTCCGAGGAGCAGACCGTGAACCTCGTGCCCACCGTCATCGGCACCACCGCCACGGACAAGTCCGACGGCGACCACACGCTGATGGCCGGTAAGGATGCGGTAATCACCGACCGCGTGACCTACGAGGGCCTGATTCCGGGCAAGGAATACACCCTCAAGGCGACGCTTATGGACAAGAAGACCGGCGAGATGCTGTCCATCAACGACCAGCACGTCACCGCCGAACTCAAGTTCACGCCCAACAGCCAGAACGGCACCATCGACATCGACCTCGGCAAGTTCGATGCCTCCTCCCTCGACGGCCACGACCTCGTGGTGTTCGAGGAGCTGTACAAGCAGACCGAGCAGGGCGACGAGGCCACCGAGGTTCTGGTCGCCGAGCACAAGGACATCGACGATGAGGGGCAGACGGTCACCGTGACCACCACGCCTCCCGGCGGGTTCTTCGGCAAGACCGGCGGCAACGACTTCTTCATCGTGGTCTCCATCGCGGCACTCGCCGTGCTCGCGTGCGGCTGCGCCTACTACGGCATCAAGAACCGCCGCGCCGCGAAGGCAGAGGATGCCGCAGCCGATGAAGGCGGCGACACCAAGGGCGGCGATGTCTCGGGCGACTCCGAGGCCTAACCCACTGCACATGCTGCGGGCGCTCCGTCCATGTAAATGGGGAGCGCCCGCCCTATCCCAGAAAGGGGGACACCCATGGATGACAAGAACCGTCTGAACGACGGAGAGAAACCGCAGACCCCCGCCGACCGCGTGGTCAAGGCCAAGCGCCGCATCCTCCTCGGTATCGCGGCGGGTGCCCTGCTCGTCGCCGGTCTCATCACCGGCGGCATCTACCTGTCCGGCGGGCAGGGCGGCACGCCCACAGCTCCCGGCTCCGGCACCACGACCGTCCAACAGGAGCAGGTCGAGGACGAAAAGCCCTGCGAACACGACTGGACGGTCACCTACAAGACGGTGCATCACGACGCGGTGACCCACACCGAGAACGTCCCGCCGGTCTACGAGACCAAGACCAGCTACCACACCGTATGCAACGACTGCCAGCAGACCATCGACGGCATCGCCGATGCGCATATCAAGGACACCGGTCACTCCGGTTACTCCACCAACGTGCCCATCACCGGTGAGGTGCTGGTGAGCGAGGGCTTCACACGCGAGGTCACCGATTCCCCGGCCTACGATGAGTCCGTGCCGGACAAGCTCGTCTGCACGCTCTGCGGCGAGGAGAAACCGGCGACTGCCGAGTAGCAGACCTCTCCTTTCCAAGACCCGGCATCCTGCAATCGGGGTGCCGGGTCTTTCTCATGGAGGCGATTCAAAAGCCAGAAACGACGGATGATATGATTAGAAGCTAGGAGGTGAACGAAATTGAAGAAGAGAACGAAATCGCGCATCGCTCTCGCGGCATCGGCGGTCTTCCTGCTGAGCGCCGCAGCGATGTTCGCCTTCCTCCTCTATTGCAGGCAGGCGGCGCATACACCGCCCTCGCCAGACGCGGCCCACGAGTCCACGGTGGAGGACGGTGATGGGTTTCCTGCGGTCGATTGGGATTACTGGCAGGACATCAACCCGGATGTCATCGGCTGGGTCACCATCCCCGGCACCACCGTGGACTCCCCCATCCTTCAAGCTCATGGAGACGCCCCCGGCTATTACCTCAAGCACGACGTGTACGGCAACTACAACCCAGCCGGTGCCATCTACCTTGATGCTGATTGCGAGGAACTGGGGCTGTCCAGCCGCAACGCCGTCATCTTGGGGCATCATTTCTGGAACGACAAGAAGGTGGCCCCAATGGGTACCGTCGCCGATTATAAGGATGTAGACTTCGCCCGCGAGCACGCCCGCGTCCTCATCCAGACCCCAAATACGAAGATGACCTACGAGGCGCGGTTCGCGCAGATAGTCAACGGGCGCGAGCGCAATAAGCGCATCGACTTCGAGGGCGAGTCGGACTTCCGTGCATGGTACGGCGAATCGCGTGCGAACGCCGCCATGGTGCTCGATGCCGAGACGGAGCCGGAACAGGTCATCTCGCTCGTCACCTGCTCCTACAACATCTGGGTCGATAACGAGCGCACCGTCCTCGTCACGAGTATGCGGGAAACGGCCAAGAATCAAGCCGAAAGTACGCAAATCGCACCAGACGCATCCTGAGCCTTCTGGCGGCAATCCGACATACGGCTGGCATCAGCATAGGCCCGACCCTCTCAACGCCCCACAGACGCGATTCTGCGGGGTCGTTTTTCTTGCAACCTTCTGAAAATCAGCATCGGGTCGCCGTCCATGCGCGTTGATATAATGATGCCAACGGCTGACGCGGAAAGGACTGAAATGAAAGAGCAGAAGAAATCGAAGTCGCTTGAAATCGTTGAGAAGCAACGTGCGCTCGTGGTCGAGAAGATTATCGAGGACATGAAGCGCGACGGACTCCATTGGTCGGAACCCTACATCCCCTCCCTCAGCCCCCACAACCCGGTATCAGGCACGGTGTATCAGGGCGGCAACCGTTTCCACCTCGGTTTCGTGGGCTACATGCGAGGGTTCACGGACAACCGCTGGTGCACATTCAACCAGATTCGCGATAGCGGCTGGCACCTCAAGAAGGGGGCCAAGGCCGCGCTCATCGAGAAATGGCGCGAGTTCTCCATCAAGGAGGAGAACAAGAACACGGGTGAGAAGGAGGTCACCGGCCACTACCTGCGCTGCGTGGGCTATTGGAACGTCTTCAACGCCAGCGAGATTGAGGGCATCCCCGCCCCACCGGTACCGGAGCATGTGAGCGACCGCACAGCCGCCATCGCGGGCGACCTCATCCTCTCCTCCCGCTGCCCCATCGTGGAATCCATGCGCTATCAGGGGAGCGCCGGTTACGCCCCCGGCTCCGACCGCATCCTCATCGCCCCGCGCGAGACCTTCCTATCGGATGAGACGTTCACCCGCGTGCTCCTGCACGAGATGACCCATTCGACCGGGCACCCATCCGCCCTCAATCGCGGCTGCAACACCAACTTCGGAAGTCCCGAGTACGCGCAGGAGGAGCTTGTGGCCGAACTCGGCTCCCTTTTCCTCTCCGCAGACCTCGGCATCCAAAGTGCCGACTACGAGGGGGAGCATTACGAGAACCACGTCTCCTATCTGCAATCGTGGATGCACGCGCTGGAAGACGACCCATCATACCTGTTCAAGGCGGCGGCGAAGGCCGACAAGGCGGGCACCCTCATCATCGGGCGCTACAACGATGTCTTGGAGAAGCACCACGACCGCGACGTGGAACGCGCACCCGAGAAGGTGTCCCTCAAGGGAGAGTTCGAGGCCATGAAGGGTGCGGCGAAGAGCCATGATGAACAGGCCAAAGCACCTGAAATCGCGGTCGCCGCACGGTAGAAAACAGTTGAGGGAATGGCTGAAATGTAGTATAATAGTAGTGTAGAAAACTATTATACTTTAGATATAGGAAACGACTAAAGGAGAGATAAAGCACGGCAAGTGAGGTGAGAGCTTATTAAATATAACATTGTCAATAACCGTAAAATACCATCCCTATCAAAAACGAAGGGGTTCAAACCAATGTGGTTTGTCATCGGCTTTATCTTCCATTTCTTCTCTCTCCCTATAGCCTATCTTCTTTATGCCGTTCGCTACCCTCGAATCGACACAATCAGAAGAAAGGCATTTAAGTTTGCTTTTCTCGGACTTGCATTGCGATTTGTTCTATGTATCTACTTCCCTGCATACTTTTAGATACTTATATCTGACATCCCATACATATGAATTTGAAAGGAGGCGATGGGATGCACATGATGAGCAGCGAGAAGCTGCTTGAAGTCCTGTTCGCCCTGTCCTTTTACATCTAAGCCCGCACAAGTCGGCGATTCAGCTAAATCATCTATGAAAGGGGAAATCAATATGGGAAACACAACGAAATCGGTTCCGTGGAGTTTCACCATCGAGTTTGACGAGGAGAAGGCGAAGCGCAACGGATATGACATCGAGACCCTGTACGATTACGTCGGCAGGAATGTGGAGAAATACGGAGTCACCCGCATCGGGCATGGGACATGGAAGGCGAAGGTCGGCGATGAGGTGGAATCACAATGCCTCGCGCTCTCCATGCTCTCCAATGCGAAATGGGTCATGCGAAACGTCAAGTCGCTCGTCGCCTTCGAGGATGACACCGATGCCATCGACTGCCTTGATGTCTTCCGCAAGACCGACCCTCAATGCCTTTATGCGTAAGTGATATGCCATGGCAAGTCGTAGAAAAGCATTCCATTTCGATTTGGATGAGGATAGGTTGAAATCCCTTTATCCATCTGAAAGTAAGACGGGCTACAAAAGCGCATGGGGCAAGATACAGGCCTTCATGGAAGCGAACGGCTTCGAGCACACCCAATATTCCGGCTACGAATCCATTCATGGAATGTCCTACTTGCAAGCGTACAAGGTGTTGGAGGGTTTGCAGAAGACATATCCGTGGTTCAAGGATTGCGCTCAGGTGGCAACGCTCACCGAAATCGGCAAGCGTCACGACGTACTGGAACATCTCGGCAATGGCAAAGACATCGAGGAACCGGATGTCAGTCACTCGGAGCCTTTACGGCTCAAGGACGAAGCTCATGCCATGCGGGAATCTTCGAGGGCATTGGAAGCATCTCGTGAAGACCAAGCATATCATCAAGAAAACGAACGATGATAAATTAGCAATAATCTGAGGCCTCGGTTATAAACCGGGGCTTTTTCCTGCCATCAATCGGCACGAAGCCGCTGTCAACGGGAGCGTGGAATACCGGAGTCTTGGCGAGGATATGCCGCGAAAGCCCGTTTACAGGAGGCTCACGGGAAATCCTTTTGATAAAGGAGAAAGAAGGCCTCCTGCTTTCCCTGCCCTCCGGCGAGGATGGGTTCGGGTGAAACCCGAGATACGGGTCAAGGGACTCGTCCCTTGCGGGGTTCGGGGTGGAATCCCGAGATGGATTGCATCGCGCTGATATGACGAAGCCCCTGGTCGATGACCGGGGGCTTATCCTATGACCTATCTGGACCTAGAAGGGAAACAGGTCAACTGGTTTCAGGCCATGGCATCTCTTGAGCTTCTTGCCGCTTCCACAGGGGCACGGGTCGTTCCTCTTGAACCTCGACAGGAACATGCTGCGTTCAGCTCCGACCGATTGGGCAAGTGCATCGCACATCTCTAGGTACTCATCATGAGAGCCGCCATTGTTCGTATCGTAAATCTTCCCACGCAACTCATTGAATCGCATCCAATTCCTTATGGATGAATCATTGTCGTCATTCCATATGAACGGCAATAAATCAAGCAAACCGTTCACCTCGTCGTTGACGACATTCCATACGAAACCACCTAGGTAATAGACAAATGCGCTCTGGTAGAGCATCGCCGTCAAGTCGTTTCGCCCGCAATTCAGCTTTTCAGGCATGTTGTCACGCACCATCTTCCGTGCAAACTCTTGAGCAGCACCCACCATCTTAGTTCCAGCTTCTATAACCTCTCCGTCCTGCGTCTTACATCCGAAGGTATCCTCCTCGATGAGCTGCTTGATGTCGATGACCTCTATCTTCTCCTTCAAGCGGCTTTGGGGAACCACGTATTCGGAGAAGCGTTCGTCCACATCATCGAACATGGTGGCGAACTTCCCATCAAAATCGACATCTCGCGGCAGAGTGAGGATGTTGTTCCATGTCACTGCATCGAATCGGACATATTCGTTCGTATCGAAGAAGATGAGGCATTCAGGTTTGCAGGGAGCCGCAAGGAGCGAGCGAAACCGGAACTCATCAGCCGTCCGCGCTGGAAAGCAGAAGACGGGATACTCGCCACCGAGCTTGTCACGAAAACAATCGTATTGCTGATTCTGCCGAGAAGATTGTGATTCTTTGGGCTGGTAAGTTGCGAGAAGCATAACTGGCCTTTCTGTAATATGATAACTACAATACTATAAATATATAACACTACAAAAGAAAAGGGAACTCAAAGAAGCTCCCCTTTACATTTACCTATTTGATTTTCCCGCAATTCGTACAGATACGACGACCAGTTGGGACTTTTTCATCCCAAGCGTCTTTTACAAGTTTCTGCACAGGTTCATCCCATGCTTCTTTAACAGTAACAGGAGTATTTGTATATGATTGACATCCATTAAAGAAGTTTTCTTTGAAATGTGATGTCTCAAATCCCGTAATATCCGCCCCGCATCCATTACAAATGCAGTGATACTCCACTACCGCGTCGTGATGGATATAAGTTGTCTCATATACCGCGTCGTGATGCACTGTCGCGGTTTCATCAACCCAATTATGTGCACATTGGTGCCCGCTCTGCCCACCACCGTTACCGGAGTTACCTGAGTTGGAACCACCACCACCGTTACCGCCTTGATTCTGACCATTGGCACCTGACTCGCCACCGGCGTTATTGTTGCCATCACCACCGGCGTTCCCCGGCTTGGTTTCTCCGTTGTCCTTGTTGGAATCCTCCGCCTTCTGGCTCTCCTCGTCCACCTTGTCCTTGTCGGCGTTCGGGTTTGCCTTGGCGTTCTCCTTGACCAGCTCGATGACCTTGGTGCCGTCCGCGCCGGTCAGGGTCTCGTCGCCCTTCTTCACGGCGTCGCCGACGGACTTCACGATGGCGTTGAGCGCATCCGCGTCGGTCTTGTCAGCCGCGATGGGCTTGAACTCGAAGGGCAGTTCATCCCCCGTGTCCTTCCCATCCTTGTCTTCGGCCTCGGACTTCACCTTGGCGGTCTTGGGAACCTCGTAGATGGAGCCGTCCTTGTCCACGGGGCTGATGAAGGAGACCTCGTACTCGCCCTCTGCGGGCACGTCGAGCGCGTGCGGTTCGTTCGCGTCGTAGGCATGGTAGTAGTCCACCTTCTCCTCCTTGTTCACGACGTGGGCAATGACCGGTGAGGACTCGCCCTTCACCCAACCGTCCGCCTTGGCACCGAGCTGGATGACATGCTGCTCCTGCTTCTCAGTCTGCTCGATGGGCGTTGGCTCCTTCGGCTCCGGCTTTTGCGAAGCCGCATACCAGACACCGCCGCCGATGAGGGCGATTGCCAGCAGCCCACCGAGTCCGGCCAACACGGCCTTCCTCTTGTCGAACTCATGGCCGAAGAGCACGATGGTGCCCTTCTTCCCATCCTCATCCCCCTCGGCGGGAACGTGCGGCATCTGCTGCGTGCCCATCTCCTGCTTATCCTTATCGAAATCCTTCTTGTCTTCCATGACCAATCTTCCTTTCAATCCCACGCCGTCCGGTCGGCGCTTTCTTTAACCTGAACTTATATGTATGCTCCCGCATCATCCGCACAGGATGTAATCACTTCTTATGAGAACATCTGCCAGACGATGTGGACCAAGATGAACAGCACGAGCATGAGCGCCGTCCACTTGAGGAAATGGAACATGCGGTCGGGCAGGGTGACCATTGCAAGGCGCTCGATGCGGCGCTTCGACTCCAAGACCATCGTGTCGATGGCCTTCTTACTGCGCTGCGTCGCCTCGTCTATATTGCGGAGGGTTATCTCCTGTGCCTTCTCCTGTGCCTTGTTCACGCCGTTGAGCGCGGCCTGCTCTGCGGAATGGGTCTCGTCCTTGGCGCTGTTGTACAGCTCCTCGACCCTATCGACCAGATTGCGCATCTCATAGAGCGTCTGGTCCATCTTCTTCACAGCCTGATTGACCTCCGCCCTTTGGGCATCCACGCTCTCCTTGAGCTTCTTCACTGAACCGGAGAGCCTTCGGTAATCGCTGATGCCATCGGCCTTCTCATCGGCCTCGCCCACCAACTTGCGACCTGCGGCACGCATCTCACGCGCCTCCTCGCTGAGGTTCCTGACCCCGCTGATGTGCGTCTCGACGCGCTCGTCATCGCGTTCGATGTCTTGCATATCTGTCCCTTGTTCTAAAGATTCCTTGAGGTGCTTCGCGCTATATGCCATGCCTTCACGCCCCCTTCTCGCCCACCAGTCTGGTGCGGGTGTGGAAATCATCTCCTATGAGACCGGTGCGCATGAAGTTTTGCAAGGCATCGGCGACCGTGATGGCGGTCTGACCATCATCGCACTGGGCCACGCAGCACCAGTTGCCCGGTCGGTGCTCCGACGCATGGGCACGGCGCACCTCCACGACCCACTTCTCCGTCGCCTGCCCCTTACTCATAGAACTCCTCCTGCTTCTCCTGCTCGTGATAATCCTCGCAACTGATGTATTCCGGGCAGTTGGACGGGCCGATGCCGCATCCATCAAAATCGGGGTATTCACATCCCAGATTTCTGCCGAGCCAATGGGCGCAATCCGCCTCCCGGCACTCCATATTAGCCATCTGCTCTCCTTTCCAAGTAATAGCATTATACCATACTATATCAATAGTAAACTACTTTTCTCCAATTTTATCAACCTCAACCCTAAGCTCGAAGACGTTCGCCAAGATGAAGGCGATGCCGAAGTGGGTCATGGCATCCGCCCCATCGGGTCCGCCGCTGAGCCACCGAGCTATCGCGATGAGTGCCCAGATGGCGGCTATCGCGTACCAGAGGATGCTTTGGATGAGGTTGCCGTCCACCTTACTCATCGGTGCGGACCTCCCCGTTCTTCCTCATCTTATGACGCATCACCTGTATGGCACGCACGCTCCTGCCGGTCATGCGGGAGATTTCCCTATCGGGAATGTCGTGTTCCATAACCAGCCTCCTCTCCCAATCCCGCCACCTCGTGTGACGGACATCATCATCGCCGGGGCACAGGGCATAGTTCCTCTCCCGCTGTCGGTTGCGGTACTCCCTTGCCCTCTCGCTGTCCGCGAAGTTCTTCAATGTCTTCGGCATTCACGCCTCCTCGAACTCACCGCACCAATCGGCATCGGTGCTGTACATGTCAGCACCCGTGGTGCGGTCGCAGGTGGTCAGGTGGGTGCATCGCGTGCAGGGGAACAGGTGCGCCGCAGAGCACCTGCGGCTGCGAACCAACCCGCAGTGCATGAGGTCCCGACCGGAGCAATGACAGCGCCCGTCCGTCAGTCCGTCGAAATCATTGTCTTCCAGCCATTCCGCGACCATATCCACCACGGTGGCCCCATCCTTACCCATGGACAGCATCTCGTCCCTCCCCCATAACACACGTACCGCAGAACGGGCAGACATCAAGCGGCAGTTCTGGTTCAGGCTCGATGAGGTCGGCGAGGCGGCGATACGACGCGTCGGCCAGAATGAGATTGAAGTCACTTCGCCGTACACCTATGATGTCCTCAATATCCTGTCCCGTGAACAGAGGCTTGCCGATGTGCTTCCACAGCCGCTCCGCCACATCGCGCCGCTCCTTGTCAAACGCCCCTTTCATCACCTCCTTATCAATGGAAGCCGTCGCAGCGGCTCGGGCGTTCCATCGCTGTATCAGCTCATCTATGAACTCGCCGGTCATCTCCGCACCGCAATGGATGCAGCTGATGCCGAACAGAGGTGGCGACTTGCGCGTCGCCGGTCTGAACTCGCCGGACATGGGTTCATGACCGCAGAAGGGACAGGGTTTCAAGTCGCGTTGCCCGATGATGTTCATGTGTCCGTCCTCCCACTCTAATACATGAGGAGGGAACCGCACTTCGGACAGAAGGTCGGCACGTCCTCGGCCAAGATGTCGAACTGCGGTTCCGTCACCTCATCCAAATCGGTCATGTCCTGCGCGATGACACCCGCCCAGCCGCAGTGCGAACACCAGATGCCATCGACCGGGTTGGCCGAGGACTTGTTAGCGGAGTTCACGCGCGGCACGTACCTGCGGCTCTTGAAGCGCGAGGATTCATGGCTGACCTCGATGTGCTCGGGCCACTCATCCTCGCGCCAATTACCGGGAAGAATCTCGTTCAGATACATCAACGCCCCTCTCATAGTCGTGTGTGTTGCTACTATTGTAGCATACCATAAACCTACCAATGTGGAGATGTTGGGTATCTTCACGGGGCCGCTACTTAACGCACGTCCGGTCGCTCATGCCCGCGCTCATCCTTGCCCATGGACGGTGCTTCGCGGCGCGGCTGGGTACCGGACCCGCTCGTGCCTCCGCCCTTCTTGGGCTTGCGTGCATAGGGAACCTCGGAAGCCATCTCGACGCGCAGCTCGTCGGCACCGCGACGATATGCGAGCCACAGGCGCTTCACCTCGGGGTCGTCCATGACATCCTTGGGCGGGCGCTTGAGTTCGAGCTTCGGGAACGCGGCGAGGGCAGTGCCCTCCAAGCCATGCGCCTTCTTGCGGTAATCGAGGTAGGTCTTCCTCATGTCCTCTAGGTAGGCATCGCGGATGCCGGTGACGCGCTGGCGCTCGGCTTCGACTGCCGCTCGGGCCTCGGCGATTTCCGCGCCCTTGGCCTCGATGTCCGCTTCCACGTTCTGCAAGAACCGCTCCTCAAGGCCGTTCGCGTTCAGGTCGGCATCGAGCTTCGCGAGGGAGAAGGAGTATTTGGAGTTGTCGGTGTCGGTGACGTAGAGCCTGCCCTTGCGGAACTGGGTGTCAACGCCCCAGCCCTCAAGCATCTCACGGTACTCGTAGATGTTCTCGGCCTTGTCGGCTGCGAGACGGCACAGCTCGCGCAGGTTCATCTTGTAGGACTCTCCCCCGCGCCCCTCAATCTCCTTCTCCACCTTCGACGGTTGCTTCTTATGGACGGAGGAATTGCGCTCATCGCGCTCCACCTGCTTCAAGCCCCATGCCTTGTCCATCTTGCGGATGCGGGAGGCACGGCGAACCTTCGCCTCCTTCCCCCTACCCTCATCCAAGCGCTTCCCGGTTGAGAGGTCGCTGCGGTTTATGACGATATGGACCGCATAGCGATGGGTCTTGTCCTCCTTGCAATACTCGTTGTGCAGGGCGAAGACCACCTCTTGGTTCGGATAATAGGTGCCGACGTAATCCCTCGCATATCTCATGCAGTCCTCCGGCGTGAGCTTGCCGCCGTTAAGGTCGCACTCGTCGGGAAGAAAGGCCACGATTTGATGGAACAGCACCGTGTTCTTGGCCTCCTTCAACTCGCCGGTCTTCCTATCGCGGATGCGACGGGCGGCCTTATCATGCCCAAAGGTCTTGCGGGTGCGCTCCATGTAACTCGCCCACCGCTTCAAGTCCTTGCACTCCTCCATGTTCTGGGAATCACGCAGGAGCACCTTCTTGTCATCGTTGATGTAGGCGCGGAGGTTTCGCTGATGGGATTTGCTGCTCACCCCTCCCTGCTTGATGATGGTCATGGCTCTACCTCCGTTTAGGCCGTTGTTTCATCGGCATCACCGCTATCGACATATTTCCAGTGATAACCGCCCGAGGTTCCACCACGCTTTAATGCCCTCCAGACGGCACTTGCTGAAAACCCCATGCTCCGCGCAGCGGCACACGCAGACCTAAATATTTCCCCGGTCTCGCAGCACATGACGGCACGCCACCTTTCTTTCTTGAACGGAGGAACAGGTTTCTCAGCATCTGCGAACCGCCAATGATAACCACCTGCTCTTCCGCCAGACTTGAGAGCCACAATGATATTGCTGGGTTCTTTCTGACCGATGTCTATGGCAGCATTGGTTATACTGTCGTATTTCTTCCCAGTCTCCACGCATATGACCGGAATTGTTCTGCTGGGTTTTATTGACATGGATGAATCATCTATATAGTGAAAATGAAAACCTTTCGTTGCTTGTCCAGACCTTACAGATTTACTAACGCCACTAATGGTCAATCCCATCTCATATGCAGCAACGCCGGTGCTGTCAAAGACCTCGCCTGTCTCGACACATACTACGGCTTTGCGGTCTTTAACTCTCTTGAAGCTATCTGGTGTTGGACGCTCGTCAGTTTCGTAATACCAGTGGTAGCCACCTGATGCTGTATGATTCTCGATTGAGATGGAAATTGCACGTTTGTGAACACCGATGGCGCGGGCGGCATCGGCTACGGATTCAAACAGCTCACCTGTCTCATAGCAAACAACGCTTTTTTTAGTCATGGGAATCATCTTAAAGCCGAGATTGACTAAACGCTTCTCTTGTTCTTTTGTGAGTTTCCCTTCCCTCCAAAGCCTTCTAAGGGATTCTTTTATGTTTTTGAAGTCGTTTCCATGCGAAGTATAAGTATAGCCACGTTCATCCGTTTCTACCGCTCCCACCGCAACGGCTTGTTCGAGAATGGAAATCCTCTCGTCAGCATCTACTTGTGGATACAGCGCTTGTTGTAATTCCTTCGCTAAACTACGGGAGTCCTTGACTGCATCAATGACCTTGAAGTCGCGTGGCGTGTAAAGTGGCTTTACTTTCTTGTCAGTCAGACTCTTGTATGCCCGCCGCATCCGCTCGCGCGTCACAGAGATACCACCAAGCAAACCAAAGTTGTTGCACAGGTCGAACACAACCGGGGCCTGATTCCCGCCAGAAGAGAGGGCGCGACCGAGCTGTTGATGGAAGATGACCGGGGATTTCGTAGGGCGAACCATCACAATCGCGTCGATTCCTTTGACATGAACCGCTTCGTTGAGTTGGTTGATGCAGTACAGTACCTTCAACGCACTACTGTCATCCGCCTTGAAGTTCTTGAACGATAGGGAAGCGTAAGGGTCTTTACTTGTTGTCTTATAAACATGGATTTCATCGTTCACTTCACCGAACCACTTATGAGAGAGAAGCATGAACTCGTTCAGCTTTGCTTCACGCGGGCAGAAGACGATGACCTTACCATCACGCTTTTTAAGATGCTTAGCGATGATGCGGTCGATGCCATCCGCATCTTGGAGCGAGCGGCGCAGCTCCTCGTATTTCTTGACGAACTTGGAATGTTTCTTCTTTTCGCGTACCTTGTCGATGGAGACCTTCAACTCGCCAAGCTCTTTCGGCGCATCGTAAAGGGCGATGATGTACTTTGGGATAGGCAGGATACCGCGAAGCCACGCCTCCTCAAGCTCCATACTGCTCGCCACATTGCCCTCGAACATCTCGTCTGCCATGTTGCGCCCGTTGTCCGAGTAGCGGATGGGTGTGGCGGTGAAGCCGATGACCTTCGCTTCGGGATTGCTTTCAATAACGTATTGCACGCCCTTGCCCCACTCGGGCGCTCCGCAATGGTGGAACTCGTCAGCGATTATCACATCACATTTCGGGGCGGCAACCTCGTTCCTTGCCGCGACCATCGCTGCGGCATATGTCATAAATTGCAGGTTCTCCGGTGTGAATCCGGGCGCGAAGTCAGCAAGGTTCGCCATCTGGTCGGCGAACATGTACTCGTTGGTGCCGAGCAGGAGGAATCGCATCTTCGGATTGTCCTGCACAAGTTTGGCGATGATGACAAACTTGCCGGTGCCGGTGGGCTGCACCACGCAGGCGCGGTCGCTCACCTCAAGCATTTTGCAGAGCTTGTCATAGGCCGTCTGGTTGTGCGGGTAAAGCTCGATTTGGGAATCCATGTCAGTTGTCCTTTCTGTCCTTGATTTCTTTACATCCAATATAGGACTTTGCGTTCGCAGTTCTGGCACTTCGCCGGTAACTCGGCGAGCACGCGATGCTCGTTCAAGTTGAAGCCATGGATGAACGTGTGCCCGCACTTGGAGCATTCGTACCAGCACTCCATCGCATCGCGTCTCCTGTTGTGCTTGGCTTTGCATTTGACGGTGCAGAACGCATCATCCTTCGGTTGGATGGTGAGCATCAAGAATCCTCCTCTTCCATATCGTCATCTATCTCCAAATTGACCATGACGTTTCCTTTCCGTGCCTCTTCCTCAAGAGATAAGAGCGCCGCTTTCGTTTGCAAGAACACGGTTCGCTCGTTCTCAAGGGTCGGGATGACATGGCTCTCGTTGAACGCATCGAGTCCGTAAGTGTTGCAGAACTTCATGAGCTGGTTCAGGTTCACGCCGTGTTTGTGCAACTCGAAGAGCGTCTTGCTAAGAACCGAAGTGTCGATGACATTGATGGTCAGATTGTCCGAGTGGATGAGCGAGCTGCGCACGAAATCGGAAACGGTGAGGCCGACTTTCTTGGCTTTGCGTTTCAGGATTTCCTTTTCTCTTGTTGTCAGACGCAACTCGAAGCGACTTGTCTTGTAGCCCAAAATCTAACAACCTCCTTTCAAGGAATACAAAACTGAAACGGTGCCGCCGCCGCTTCTTGTTTTGGCCTCTAGCGAAAAACCGCTTTTTCGCCGGTTTGAGACTGCTATCTGGTACATATCGTTAGGTACCAGAATAGCGGTCGAACCCCCCTTTCGGGTAGGCTCCTAAAGCCGTCCGAAAGCAAGATGGAAGGGGCTGTACAAGTGCGGTTTTACCGCGTTTGTACGGACACTTCCCAAATCTTGCAACTCGAAGAGCGGCCTTGGACGGTGAGCACTGCTATTTTAGCAGTGCGAGAGCCTTCCCGGGCTGGAAATAGGGGTGCCGCCGCCCCTATTTTCTGGCCGGGAAGGCGGTGTCTCCCGGAGCTTGCGGAGGGAGACAGAAAGGTGGGGTGCCGCCGCCCCACCTTTCTCAAATCCGCGAAACGCAGACAGATGATTTAGTTTTCCCGACTTGGCAGTCATGTATTTTCAGACGCTCGCGAACGGATGGATGTACTTTGCTTCGGCATGGGAACGCCGCCCCGTGAACCGGTATCGCGTGATTCTCAAAATCGGTCGCACCGTTTTCTGGATGGCGGTGAATCGAAAATCTCGGATGGCGGTGATGCGAGGCGGCGAATCTCAGAAGGTGGTTTCAGGCCACAGGTCTAATCGAAATTGGAAACGTACCAATGGCCATTCTCGACCACGATGCTGCTCCTGCCGAAATCGACATCGACAAAGATACCATCATCCTCGATGACGCGAATGTCCACGCCGTCGAAGAAGTCATAGTAATCAACGATGTCGCTGTGAAGCTCATCCACGCACATGTCGCAGACGACCTTGCCGTTGGACTTGTCGTAGATGAGGAACCCATCGTACTTCTCAGGGTCGGTGACGTAAGTGTCAAAGTCGATGATGCCGTTCTCGGTCTTCTCGGCGAAGCTGTTCAACATGCCGATGATGAAGACGGGCGCGTAATCGTGGAACATGCGATGTCCTTTCAAAATCAACCTGTTACTTGTCGAGGGCTTCGGCGAAGACGCAGCAGCGGTAGCCCGCGCTCGACATGTCGCCCTCCTTGGGCGGGTCGTTGTGCTTGTAGAGCACAGCACGCCTTCCGGGCCAGTAGTCCGTGCCGTCGTCGTTCTTCTTGCCCCACAGCCATTCGGTCACCTTGCCGTATCGGAAATCTCCGATGAGCGGAGACGGAATCGTCTCGTCCTCGTCCTTCCCGAACGTGCGGTAGGTGATTTCGTATTTGTCGTAACCGGTCTTCGTGGAGACACGCTTCACGCCGACGATGGTGCAGTGAATCTTGGTCGCCATCGCCACGCGATAGGCTAGGTTGTTCTCATCCTCGGCATCGACGATTGCCCTTGCGCATAGACCCACTTCTACGGGTCTGGGTTGACGGCCCTTCACGATGGCGGCGGTCATATAGGCCATCGGAAGAATCTCGCGATAGCGTTGGTCGGTCATCTTGTTCTTGCGCTCGTCCATATTGCGTCTCCCTTCGTCGCGGACGGCTGATATGAGAAACCGCCCACACGGGCGGCTCCGTCTTCCTACTTCAACTTCGCGACAAGCTCGATGATTCCCTCGCGCTGTCGGCTACCGAGACCCTGCACGCGTCGGTTCTCCGCGATTCCGAGTTTGCGCATGATGTCATCGGCCTTGGCCTTGCCGATGCCGGGGATGCACATCAGGAACTCGTGGACGCGGATGCGCTTGGCGCGGTCATCTGCAAGGGCGTCGGCAAGGGAAATCTCCCCCGTCTTCACGACTCCCTTGAACTCCATACGCTCGCGCCGCGCCTCTGCTGAACGCTCAAGCGCGGCCTTGCGCTGCTCGTCGGTCATCTTCGGCAGGTTGTTATTCTCCATTTTTCTCTCCTTACTCTCCGGCCTTGCCGGTTCGCTTGTTCTCAGATGCCGCCTTGCGCAAACGCCAACGGCGGTTCGAGATGGACTTCATCGAGCGCTTGATGATTGGTGAAAGCTCGCTGTCGGGAATGTCATGCGCGAGAACCCGCTTGTCCTCCGCGACCGTCCAAGGGCGGTGCTCGTACTTGAAAGCGGTCTTCGCGTAATAGCGCTTGTGCTCAGCGTGTTTAGCCGACCGCGCCTTCTTTCTTGCCCCATCATGAATCGTCTTCTTCGTAACTAAGTTCAAAAACATTTGCCGATTTGAAAAAAGGAGTCAACAGCACAGCATCCTGAGCTTGATGAACCTTACTGTATCGGCATTTACAAATAGATAGCTTTAAATCGAGGGAATCTTTTTCAACAAGAAGAACGGTATCGCAACTATTCAAAACCTCTTCCATGGCAACGCCCACCCACGAGCATAAATCATCTCTATCTAAAAAATTGTGAACCGTCACCACGACCACTGCATCGTAAACGCTCGCACAATCCTTCAGGCGGTTGAGGGTGTAACCGTTAAAATCATCAATTCCATCAATCACAATTACAAGAGGCTTGCTGCACCTAGAATTATCGCGAGCGAACTTTTCGATAACGCCCAGTTGCTCATCAATAAAAGGCGTGATGTTCTTAATTCCAATATTCAGCTTATCAAGCTCATCTGCGGCGGTGGAAAGCGTCTCGTCTATATTGCCAGTCTCGATTTGGTGAAGAGCATCGTCTATGGAGATGAATGTGGAGGACACCGCTGCAAGCATTTTCGCTACACACAATCTCTCACCATCATGCGTAAGGAAAAGACACGGATGTCCACATGCAGCAAAATTGATACAAAGGTTTATCACCAGCACGGATGTCCCCGTGCCGGGTCTAGCAGCCAAAGCGGTCAATGTCCCCCGTAGCAGACCACCGTTCATACTGGCATCTAAAGACGGCCAACCTGTCGGGATGAAGATTTGCTCTCCGTTGAAAAATCCTTTTAGATTTGACATGTCGTTATGCCGTCCACTTCTTGACCTCGACCACATCGTAGGTGGCGGCGAAACCGCTTGCCTTCGCACCGAGGGTGAGTGCGTCGCAGACGGCCACCGCCTTGTCGAATGACTCGCACCACGCGACGGCCACGCCGCCGACCACCATCACGACGTAAATCTTATCGAGCTTCGCATCTGCCGTTGTCGCCATGTCGGCTCCTTTCGCTTCGTCCTTCTTGAACGGTTCCGTATATGCAGGTTTCTCTTTCGGCTGTTGCGCCTTCGCCTTGGGTCGCACCTTCTCCTTCATCGCCTCCAAGATTCGCTCGTCCATGTCGGCGCACCAATCGGTGTAGGCCTTGATGGCATCCTTGTTGGTGGCGCAGTTGAACATGCGTCGGTCCATCTTGCCGTCGGGCATCTGGTACGTGCCCATGTACGTCGCCCCACGAGTCGAGCCGTAGAGCTTCCCGCGCCCACCCTGTTGGTTGAATATGGGCTTATCGGGCTTCGACATCCGTCTCCTCCTTCACCTCGACCGCGACGCCTTCCTCGGCTGGCACGAGCCACGTGCGCCATTTGGAGATGACCACGCCTCCCTCACGATAGGCGGCGCGGAAGTTGCAGACGACGCATGTGCGCCCATCGCCGCCGCGTGCAATCCCGATGACCGTGCCCAGACCGAACTTCTGGGAGAGGATTCGTCCACCGATGTGATAGCGGTTCCCGTAGGCATCGCGGGGGAGCGCATGGATGTACTTGTACACCCCGATTCGCTTTCCCATCGCGCACCGCCTACGCGAACTCGGCTTCGAGGAGGCGGTTGATGAGGACGGTCATGTTCTCACCCGTCTCCACCTTGTGGTATTGGAGCTTCGTGTGCATGGACTTCGGGATGCGCACGTTGATGCACACCAGCTCATCGACTTCCGGCTGCGCATGCTGGATGGAGGCCTGCTGGCGCTTGGACTTCTTCGCGGAGGCCATGAAGGCGTTGCTGTTGTTAGACATACTTCTTCTCCTTCTCATTGATGATGGAATCTGCCAGCTCCTCAAGAGCCGGGATGACGTGGCTGTGCGGGCTGTGCTCCGCGACCGACTTGCCCTCGGCTGCGGCTTGCGAAAGAGCCACCGCACGGGGCACCTTCGCGATGACCGGCACCTGCTCGGACTCAAGGAACTCCACGAGCTGCTTATCGAGCTTACCGAACGCGTAGAAGTTGTTGACCACGAGGCGTATCGTCGCGTCCGTACCGGAGTCCTTGGCGATTTCGTAAGTGCGCATGGTCGGCTCCACATCGCGCGTGCTCGGGAGCATGGGGATGAGGATGACGTCGGCGGCGCGGCACCAGTCGCCCATGCCGTCGTTCAAGACGCCCGCCGTATCGACAATCTGGTAATCGCAGGACTCGGCGTGGTCCGGGTCATCGCATACTTCGTGGACGGAGCCGCCCTGCGGGTCGGTGGAGACGAACGCCACCGTGGAGCCTCGGCGCTCAAGCGCGAACGCCAGCTCGTCGGCGAGGGTGGTCTTGCCGACACCGCCCTTCTGGTTGAGGAACAGAATCGTGAACATATACATCAGTCCTTTC
>DBFVZT010000019.1:0-22046 GCA_048486575.1 Collinsella sp.
GGCCGAAGAGGCGTCAGCAGGTCAGTGGGTCATCGTCCCGGCATTCAGCATCAGGGTAGCGCTGCGACGCGGAAATCGCGCGCCGTTGCCGCGCCCCGCAGTGCCCGCTTCCCCCGAGAACAATTATCAGTGCAGGTAGAACGCCTGCAGTTTTCTGGAAAACAGGGGTATGGTCGGGGGTATCGAGTCAAACGTAGTAGATGGGCCGATTTCGTGGCAAGCGGTTCCGGCTGATTCCTTGGGGACGGAGGAAAACGGATCATTTTTGGCTTGAAGTGGCCGGAGACACTTGACGTGGTCGCTCGAACAAAACTATGCCGGTTTACGGGGCCGGATTCCGAATCCCCAACCATACCGAAAAGCGTGAAAATAAAACCGCAGGTAGACGAGTCGTCATTTTGTGGAAAACGCGAGTATGGATGGGGTTCCCGGGTTTAGCCCCGTAAACCGGCATAGTTTTGAAATGGCATTAAATCGGTGGCAGCCATTTTGCTATGCCGGAGCGGTTGATCGTCGGGCAACTACCCTCGCAGGTAGGCGATGGCGATCTGCGTGCGGTTGCGCAGGCCCATTTTGGCCAGGATCGAGCTGATGTGGTTGCGCACCGTGCCTTCTCCCATATAAGCCGTGGCGGCAATCTCCTTGTTATCGAGGCCGCGGGCGATGAGCTCGGCGACTTCGAACTCGCGGTCGGTCAGACCGGCAAAGGCCGCGGGCCGGCGAGTCGCACCGGCCTCAGCGTTCGCCCCATCAAAATCGACATCTTCGATCGCCTTGCCCTCGAGCACGCGTTTGCCATCCATGACCTGCGCCAACGCTGGCGGAATGGCGGCGACATCGGTCTTGATCAGGTAACCGCGGGCGCCCAGCTTGAGCGCCGACACAATGTACTCGTCATCCGAGAATGTCGTCAGAAACACCACGCGTGCCGCGGGGTCGTGCTCAAGGATCTCGCGCGCCGCCGAAAGGCCGTCGCGCCCCGGCATCTGAATGTCGAGCAGCGCGATATCGGGCGCGTGCTCGGCGTAAAGTGCCACCGCGTCGTTGCCGTCGGCTCCGGTGCCCACCACTTCGATCTGCGGCTGGGCGCCCAGGATAATCTTGAGCGAATCGACTACCAAGCGGTCGTCGTCGACAACTATGAGCCTCATCGGGCGTCATCTCCTTGCTGTTTGGGGACGGTGGCAAACACGCGCCAGCCGGGGGCGCCGGCGCGCAGGCCGGCGGTGAAGGTTCCGCCAAGCGCCTCGACGCGCTCGCGCATGGAGACGAGCCCCATGCCTTCTGCGACGCCGCGACCACCCGTCCGGGTCCCGCCAGTGCCATCGTCGGTAACGATGAGCTGGTAAAACGACGGATGCTCCATGCACCGCACGGTAATGGTTTTGGCATGGGCGTGGCGCATGGCGTTGGAAAGCGCCTCGCGCAGCACCGCCGCAAAGCAGTTGGCGACGTTGGCGGGCGCATGCTCGGCCAAAACCTCAAGCTCAATCTGCGGACCGCTGTCCGAGCGCGCGCCTTCAACGATGCGTTCGAGCTGCACGGAGAGGTTGGTCGCATTGTCGTTGAGCGCGTGGACGCTGGCGCGCACGAGCTGGAGCGCCTCGTCAACGGTGTATTTGACGTCGGCGAAATCGGCGGCAACGCCGGGCTCGTTGGCATGGACCACGCGCAGGGCTTCGGTTTGAAGCGAAGCGCGCGTGAGCTGGTGGCCCACGTTATCGTGGATTTCGCGCGCGATGCGGGCGCGTTCGGCGAGCGTCGCGAGCTCGACTTCGTAGTCCTGGCGGTCGGCGAGGTCGCGGTTGCGTGCCTCGAGTGCCAGGGCGCGCTCTTGCAGCTTGTCGCGGGTGCGACGCATGCGCTGCTGCTCGCGCTCTAGCTGGGCGGTACGTAGCGATAGCAAGGTAGCGGCAACCGAAAGGATGGCGGTCAGCAGGAGCGTTCGGGCGGTGAGCGCGTCGGTGCGAAGGTCCGCGACGAGCGCAAAGGCAAAGATGGAGCCAGTGCCCAGCGCGACCCAGGCGTGCTCACGGCGCACGCGCCGCGCGATGTCATAGAGGGCGAGAGGCGCAAACGGCACAAACGGCGGCACGAAGACGGCCGCGATGATGTAGACGTAGCTCGCGGCCTCGCTCGCACGGCGGTCACGGTTTCCCCGTGCGACCTCGGCCAGTGAGGTGGTAATAACGCCAAGACAAAACGCCGCGACCAGGCGAGCGTCCACAACAAGACCCATGGCGGCCGCAACACAGCACGCCAGCACGATCGATTTGTCGAAAAGCCTGTTCATACGGGTATTGTACGCGAAGCTGCGCGTGGTGGAGGGGCCGCCTGCGCAACCGTGACATTCCTCCCACGCGGCAAAGCGGGGGCGTTGGCAGACCGCACGACCAAGACCTCCGCACTCGTGACAAAGCTCACTGGTGCGCGCCGTCAGCTCCTGCGATGATGCAATCGTACCGGGCCGCAAGCAACAGAAGGGCCGCCTCATGACAGACATCGTCCACGTCGAAAACCTCGTTAAGCGCTACGATGACCTTATTGCGCTCGACCACTTTAACCTGAGTATCGCTCCCGGCGAGATCTTTGGCCTGCTGGGCCCCAACGGCTCGGGCAAGACCACGTCCATCAACTGCATTCTGCAGCTGCTCGCCTACGACAAAGGCACCATCGAGCTGTTCGGCGAGCCCATGACGCCCACGCGTTACGACCTCAAGCGCCGCATCGGTGTGGTGCCGCAGCAGGTGGCGGTGTTCGACGAGCTCACCGTGCGCGAGAACATCGACTATTTCTGCAGTCTCTACGTCAACGACCGCAAGCGCCGCCGCGCGCTGGTGGACGAGGCGATCGACTTTGTCGGCCTGGGCGACTTTACCAAGTTCCGCCCCGGCAAGCTCTCGGGCGGCCTGGCGCGTCGTCTCAACATTGCCTGCGGCATCGCGCACAAGCCCGAGCTCATCTTCTTTGACGAGCCCACGGTGGCGGTCGACCCGCAAAGCCGCAACGCCATCCTGGAGGGCATCTGCCGCCTGCGCGACGAGGGCGCCACGGTGGTGTATACCAGCCATTACATGGAGGAAGTCGAGCAGATCTGCAGCCGCATCATGATCATGGACGGCGGCCGCGTGCTGGCGCAGGGCACTAACGACGAGCTCAAGCGCATGATTCAGATGGGCGAGAAGATTGTAATCGAGGTCGGCGAGGTTCCGAGTGCGGCGCTCGGTGCCGTCGCAAGCCTGCCGCACGTTCTGGACCTTTCGGCAACGGCGGGACAGCTCACGTTTTCGTGCGAAGCGAGCCCGCACAACCTGACGGACATTCTCGATGCGCTGCGCTCGCATGACGTGCCGCTCGGCCGCATCTATTCCGAACCGCCGACCCTCAACGACGTGTTCCTCGAGATCACCGGCCGCGAGCTGCGCGACTAGGGGGCGGCCATGTTCAACACCATCATCACCACGGTCAAGACGCTGCTGCGCCGGCCGAGCACGTGGGTCTGGGGCGCGGTCTTTCCCGTTGCGCTTTCCACGATGTTCATGTTTATGTTCGCGAACCTGAGCTCCGACGGCACGGTCGACCCGGTGCCGGTTGCCGTCGTGGCGGACGAGGCCTGGGATGCCTCGACCTTTAAGGATGTGGCAGCTTCGCTTGCCAAGGCAGGCGACGATCAGCTGCTCGATGTGAGCGAGTACGAAGACTTGGCTGCCGCGCGCAAAGCGCTCAAGGCCGGCGAGGTCGCGGGCATCTATACGGTTGATGCCGCGGGCACGCCCAGGCTCACGCTGCTGTCGAGTTACGACAGCTCGCGCGCCTCGTCGGTGCTCACCGACCGCAGCATCCTTGAAACGGTGGCAAGCTCGTATACGCAAAATGTCGAGCTCATGCGCCAGGTTGCCCAGGACAACCCTGCGGCGCTCGCCGACCCGGAGGCGGTTGCGCGCGCCCTGTCGCTCGAGGGCGGAACCCGCCGCGTGAGCCTGACTCGTGCCACGCCCGATGGCACGGTCATCTACTATTACGCGCTCTTTGGCCTGGTCGCGATGATGTCTGCCGAGTTTGCCGCTTTGAGCGTCGTCGATTTGCAGCCCAATCTGTCCGGCCTCGGCGCGCGTCGCTGCGTGGGCGGCGTTTCCAAGACGGCGTCGCTGGCCGGCATCTTTGTCGGCTCGTGGCTGGTCTCTTTTGCCTCGATGGCAGTTGCGATCGGCTACGTGCGTCTGGTCGTTGGCGTCGACTTTGGCGGGCGCGAGGGGTTGTGCCTGCTGGGCGGGGCTGCATCCGCGCTTGCCGCTACGGGCCTGGGGCTTTTTGTGGGCACGCTTCCCGTTAAGGGCGGCAAGGCGTCCAAGTCGGGCATCCTCACGGGTTTTGCCACCACGTGCGCCCTGTTCGCCGGCCTCTACGGCGAGCCGGCGATGGCGCTTGCCGACGACGTCGCCCGCGCCTGCCCAGCCGAGTGCTGGCTCAACCCCGTCAAGCTCATCTGTGACATGTTCAACCGTCTGTATTTCTTTGAGGACCTGGGGCCCTTTGCCGTTCGCGCCGGCGCGCTCGTCCTGATGACCTTGGTGTTTGTCGCCGTTGCTACGCTGATCTTTGGAAGGAGCCGCTATGAGCACCTTTAAGACCGCGCTTCGCATGGCGCTCGCGCACCCGTTCTACCTGCTCATCTATACGGTGTTCATTTCGCTCATGGGTGTGTTTATCGCGGCATCGGTCAGCTGGAATTCGTCGCAGCTTACCGAGTACGAGCCCTACGACGCCAACGTGATTGTGGTCGACCGCGACGACAGCGATCTTTCGCGGGCGCTTACCAAGCACCTGGGTTCGCGCTTTGACCTGGTCACGGGCGTCGGCGACGACGCGTACGACCTTGCCGACGCGCTCTCCAAGAGCAACAGCGCCAAGGGCAGCGCCGATTGCGTGTTCTTTATCCCGGAGGGGTTCGAGGACGACCTTGTCGCGGCCGCCCGTGCGGGGGAGGCCCTGCCCAAGCTCGATGTGACCTACGGCTCCGGCACCATGGCGGCGGCGCTTTCGTCTGCCGAGGCCTCGCGGTGGATCTCGCTCGCGGGCGCCGCGGCGGCGCTTGAGCCAGCTGCCTCCAACGGTGGCGTTGCCAAGGCGGCCGAGCATGCGGCCGCCAAGCGCGCCGAGGTCCAGATCGAGCAGGTTAAGGTTAACTCGACTGCCGCTGCCACGCTCAAGTCGTACTTCAACTTTGGCGCGTACGCGATCATCTCGTCGGTCATCGTGTCGGTGGGGCTGGTGTTCTCGGGCATGAACGAGCCCGAGCGTGTGCGCCGCATGGAGGCCGCCCCGCTCTCCGAGCGCCAGCGTTCGCTCGCTGTGTTCGCGGCCGCCGCCGTGCTCACCGTCTGCATCTGGCTCGTGTCGAGCATGATGGGCGTCGTGGGCTTTGCCGGCGCGGTTGCCGAGGTCGGCGTGGGTCGCGTGTGCCTGGCGCTGGCGGCAACGTTTGCCCTGGCGTGCACGCCGCTGGCCGTTGGCTTTACGCTGTCGAGCCTGGGCGCGCGCGAGGAGCTGCTCAACGGTGTGGGCAACCTGCTCGGCATGCTCATGACGTTTTTGGGCGGCGCCTGGATGCCGCTGTCGCTCATGGGCTCGGCCGTGCAGACCGTGGCGCATTTTGTGCCGACGTTTTGGGTGAACGACGCGATCAGCAAGGCGCTCGCCGCGGACCTGACGTCCACCGTGCTGGGCGACATCGCCTGCGATCTGGGCGTCACGGTGCTCTTCGCCGCCGCCATCGCCGCCGTAGGCCTAGCCCTCGCACGCGCCAAATCCCACGCCTAGCCACCTAGTCATTGGGGACGTTCTTAAACGACTGGTCGCTGGGGGCAGTCTTTGCCCATTCGCCGGCCCGCCGGCCGGGCTGGCAAGGACTGTCCCAATATGTCGGCACTTGGGGACGTTCCTTTCCTGCCGGCACTCATTGGGGACAGACTTAAATGAGCGATTTCACTCATTTGAACTGGATTTCACTCATTTAAGTCTGTCCCCAATGAGTAGGTTGGAAAAAATTGCGCCTGTCGCTTAAAAATAGTTCACCTGGGTTTACTATTACCTTAGAAAAGTAGCAGAAGGCTAACAACGGGGGATAGCATGGCGACAAAGCGTGCCTACGTCCAGGTCAACGGACTCAAGAAACACTATGGCGACGGTGATGCACGCCTGACGGTGCTCGACGGCATCGACACGTCCATCAACCGCGGCGAGATCTGCGTCATGCTGGGGCCCTCGGGCTCGGGCAAGTCGACCTTTCTCAACCTGATCGGCGGCCTGGAGGATGCCGACGGCGGCTCCATCATGGTGGACGGCTGCGATCTCACGGCGCTCAAGCCCGCCGATCTGGGCGAGTACCGACGCCGCGAGCTGGGCTTTGTCTTCCAGTTCTACAACCTGGTGCCCGACCTTACCATCAAGGAAAACATCGAGGTCACGGCGCACCTGTCCAAAAACCCGCTCAATGTCGACGATCTGCTGCGCTCGCTGGGCCTCTACGAGCACCGCAACAAGTTTCCGCGCCAGGTCTCAGGTGGCCAGCAGCAGCGCTGCGCCATCGGCCGTGCGCTCGTCAAAAATCCGGGCCTGCTGCTGTGCGATGAGCCCACGGGCGCGCTCGACTACAAGACATCCAAGGAAATCTTGCGGCTCATGGAGGATGTCAACCGCACCTACGGCTGCACCATCATCATTGTCACCCACAATGCCGCCATCGCGCGCATGGCAAATCGCGTGCTGCGCCTGCGCGACGGGCGCATCGTCGAGGATGAGCTCAACGAGTCACCCGTCGCGGCCGCCGAGCTCGATTGGTAGGCGGCGCCATGACACCTCTCGCAAAACGTCTCCCGCGCGAGCTGCGCCGCAATATCGGCAAGTACCTGGGCATCTTTTTGCTTATGTGCGGAAGCATCGCCCTTACCTCGGGCTTTTTGCTCGCGGCGCATTCCATCGGCTGCCTCATCGACGACATGCGCGACGAGTACACGATCGAGGACGGCCGCGTGACTACCTCCTTCGAGGCCACCAAAGATCAGCTCAAGGCTGCCGAAGACGCGGCTGAGGGCGTCGGCGGCGTTACGTTCTACAAGAACTTCTCTATCGACGCCATCATCAAAAAGGCGGCTGGCGACGACGGCACCAAGCGCACCCTGCGCACCTATGCGCACCGCGCTAAGGTGGACATTGCGTCCTACTGTGAGGGCAAGGAACCCAAGACGGACGATGAGGTGGCAATCGACCGTGTCTTTGCCACCAACAACGACCTCGCCGTGGGCGATAAGGTCGAGCTTGAGGGCCGCACCTACACCATCTGCGGCATCATGACCCAGCCCGATAGCCAGGCGTTGTTCCTCGACAATTCGGACTTTACGGTGAACACCATCACGTACGGCGTGGCCGAGGTCACCGACGCCGGCTTTGCCGCGCTTGAGGACGCCGGCGGCGCGCCTGCCTACACCTACTCCTTTACCTTTACCGATCGCGACCTCCCCACCGCGGATCGCATCGATACGGAGCAGGATATGGTCGAGGCGCTGGCCGATGCCGATGCGCGCGTGGACGATCTGATCGATGCCGATTCCAATCAGGGCATTGGCTATGCGCGCGACGACGTCGACGGCGACTCCATGATGTGGATGACGTTGCTCGACATCATCATCGTGATCATGGCGTTTGTCTTTGTGGTGCTCACCGACGCCAGCATCGAGGAGGAGAGCGCCATTATCGGCACGCTGCTCGCCAGCGGCTATCGCTGTCGCGAGATCGTGCTGCACTACCTGGCACTTCCTGCCATCGTGGGCGTGCTCGCGGCACTTTTGGGTACCGCGCTCGGCGTTGCGTTCTTTACCGAGCCCATGCGCGGTCTCTACTACGGCTCGTACAGTCTGCCGCCCTTCCAGGTGTACTGGAGCTGGGAAATCTTTGTGAAGTGCGCTGTGGTCCCCGCCGCCGCGCTCATCCTCATCACGCTGGTGGGCCTGCTCCGCAAAATGGGCAAGACGCCGCTGCAGTTCCTTCGTCACGAGGCGAGTGGCAAGTCGGGTACCAAGCGCGGTCTGCAGCTGCCGGAACGCATGGGCTTTGTCTCCCGCTTCCGCCTGCGCGTCTTCCTGCGCAACCTGGGCAACTTCGCCACGCTCTTCGTGGGCATCGCGTTTGGGTCGCTGCTTTTGCTCTTTGGCCTGGCGATCCTGCCCACGATGACGCACTATGCGGACAACCTGGAGACGAGCCTGGTCGCCGAGCATCAGTACACACTCAAGGCGCCGCTGGAGCTCGAGGGCACTACCGAGGAGCGCGAGCAGTGGTCGGCACTCGAGCGCTTACAGTCGGTTGACGGCGCGCTGCTTTCTGCCGCCCAGGATGCCGATGACGAGCTTGACGGCGCGGCCGATGCGGCGCAGACGGCAGCCGATGCCGCGACCGCATCTCCGTCTGCCGAGAGCCTGACCGCAGCGCAGGATGCGCTTGCCAAGGTCCAGGACAAGAAGGATGCGCTCTACGCGCGCCTTGACGATCTTGCCGATGCCCTCGGCTGCAACCGCGATGAGGCCATCGATCTGATCGACAAGGCCTCTAAGATCGACACTGACAACGACGATATCCACCCGGTCAATACGACCGACAACGGCGCGGGCGCAATCGCGCAGGCCGAGAAATATGCCGTTTACCAGCTGCAGTACGACCGTGGCGACGGTAATGGCGAGGAGACGATTTCTGTCTACGGCATCTCGTCCGATTCGCGCTACTGGAAGGGCCTCAACATCGGCGATGGCCGCGTCGTCTTTGGCGGCGGTCTGCTCGATAAGTTTGGCTGGAGCGAGGGCCAGAAGGTCACGCTCAGCGACAAGTACGAGGGCGAGCATTATTCCTTTGAGTACGCGGGCAAGGACTGTGCCTGGGGCTCCAAGTCGGACATGAACATCTATATGAGTATCGACGACTTTAACGAGCTGTTCGACAACGACGCCGCCTACTTTAACGGCTATGTGAGCGACGAGAAGCTCGACCTCGACGCGCGCTACTTTGCCGGCGACACCACGCCCGACGACATGCGCGCCGTGGGTGACCAGTTCATCGGCATGATGAGCAAAATGATCGGCATGATGGTCGGGCTCGCGGTGTTTATCTTCCTGCTGTTTATGTACCTGCTGACCAAGGCGGTGATCGACCACAGCGCCCGTTCGATCAGCTACATGAAAGTCTTTGGCTATCGCGATAGCGAGATCTCGCATCTGTACATCCGCTCGATCACGCTGTGCGTGGCGGCGTCGCTCGTGCTGAGCCTGCCGGTCATTATTGGCTCGCTCACGGCCATCTTCCGCTCGATGCTGCTCGCCTACAACGGCAATATCGAGATCTACGTGCCCGCTTGGTCCATGGCTGCATGCGTCGGCATCGGCTTTGCGACCTACCTGGTCGTGGCGCTACTGCACACGCGCTCTATCAAGCGCGTCAGCCTGGCCGAAGCCCTCAAGGTGCAAGAGTAGCCATTGGGTAATAGCCATTGGGAACGTTCTTAAACGACTAGTCATCGGGGGCAGTCTTTGCCGATCTGCCGGCTCGCCGGCCGGGCGGCAAGCACTCATTTAAGTCTGTCCCCAATGAGTGCCTAAAGTCTGTCCCCAATGAGTGGCCGTGCTTGACTTCAACCCCACTTCACCGGGTACCATCCTCTATGTCTGTAACGCCATATAGACCGAGGGGATAGATCTATGACCGCAACTGCACCCGCCGCACCCGCCAAGGTGTACTTTACCAACCTGCGCACGCATGCTCGCGAGAGCCAGCTCGACAAGCTCAAGCGCCTCATCCGCCGCGCCGGTATTGAGCAGATCGACTTTGAGAACAAGTTCGTTGCTATCAAGATTCACTTTGGCGAGCTGGGCAACCTGAGCTTTTTGCGCCCCAACTACGCCCGCGCCGTCGCGGACGTAGTGAAGGAGCTGGGCGGTAAGCCCTTCCTCACCGACTGCAACACGCTCTATGTCGGTAGCCGCAAAAACGCGCTCGAGCACATCGATACCGCCTATCAGAACGGCTTTACCCCGTATGCCACGGGCTGCCAGATCATTATTGCCGACGGCCTCAAGGGTACCGACGAGGCGCTCGTCCCGGTCGAGGGCGGCGAGTACGTGCACGAGGCCAAGATCGGTCAGGCGCTCATGGATGCCGATATCGTGATCAGCCTCACCCACTTTAAGGGTCATGAGCAGGCCGGTTTTGGCGGCGCCATGAAGAACCTGGGCATGGGCGGCGGCAGCCGTGCCGGCAAGATGGAGCAGCATGCCGCCGGCAAGCCGAACGTCGCGGCCGAGCACTGCATTGGCTGCCGTGCCTGCGAAAAGATCTGCGCACACAACGCTATCTCGTTCGACGACACCCGCGAGCGCGAGCTTGCCAACGGCAACACCCGCACGGTCCACGTCGCTGCCATCGACCACGATCGCTGCGTGGGCTGCGGCCGCTGCATTGCGGCATGCAACCAGGACTGCATCAAGCCCGGCTATGACGCCGCGGCCGACGTGCTCAACTGCAAGATCGCCGAGTACACCAAGGCCGTCGTCGACGGCCGCCCGAGCTTCCACATCTCGCTTGCCATGGATATCAGCCCCAACTGCGATTGCCATCCCGAAAACGACACACCTATCGTCAACGACATCGGCATGTTCGCGAGCTTCGACCCGGTCGCCATCGACCAGGCCTGCGCCGATGCCGTCATGGCGTCCGAGCCGCTGCCCAACACCGAGCTTACCGACAGTGCCGCCAAGATGGAGCACAATCACGAGCATCTGGAGGGCGAGCAGGCGCACGACCCCTTCTGCATCACGCATCCCGACACCGACTGGCGCGCGTGCATCGCGCATGCCGAGAAGATCGGCCTGGGCACGAGCAAGTACGAGCTCATCGAGGTCAAATAGCGCCTAGCTATTGGACAAAACAAGCGTTTTTGTAGCGCAACGTTAGCAAAAGCCGCCCGCGAGCACAGTGCCCACGGGCGGCTTTTCGGAAGTGCGGTGAAAAATCGAATACCGCCGATCACAAACCGATTTTTGGCAACAAAACCCCTGATAAATTGTTGGTAAAACTGCGGTCTGGTCGGCAGTTCCAGATTTTGCCGCATACTTCCGAAAACGGGGGGGTCAGATAAAGCCCCAGACGTTGCTTTTTGCCTAAAAATACTCGTCGAGGAAGTTGTTGACTGTGCTCCAGTAGAGCTCGGGGTCAACTTGCGCACTCTTGGCGTGGGTGGCGCCATGGATGGTGAGCTTTTGCTTGACCTTGCTGGCGCACGCCTCGTAGTTTTGGTCGAGCATACTGTACGGCACAAAGGTGTCCTGGTCGCCGTGGATAAACAGCATGGGAACCGTCGCGTGTTTGAGTTGCTCCACGCTGCTCGCCTTATGAAAGTCGTAGCCTGCGCGCACGTTGCACACCAAGTTTGCTACATCGAGCAAGGGAAAGCTGGGCAGGCCGAACAGGTTCTTGAGCTGCAAAGAAAACTCGTCCCAAACACTCGTATAACCGCAGTCCTCGATAATGCATTTCACGTTTGCGGGCAGAGATTCCCCCGCGACGTTCATGGCGGTTGCCGCGCCCATCGACTCGCCAAAGACCAGGATGCGCGCCTCGGGGTCAGCCTGAACGATTCGCTCGATCCATGCGACGATGTCGAGGCGCTCGGGCCAGCCCATGCCGATATAGTCGCCGCCGGAGCGCTCGTGGGCACGGGCGGCGGGTGCGAGTACGTTCATGCCGCGGTCGTGGAATCGCTTGACGTATCGGGCCATACCGATGGGCTCGTTGGTATATCCATGCAGGCAGACGGCGTAGTCGTGCGTGCTCTCCGACGCAGCAAAATACCAAGCGGCAAGCTCGGTTCCGTCATCTGCGGTGAGGCTGCTGCTCTCGCGATTCTCTTTAAACCACGCCCGCGCCTCGGTGTCCTCGGCATCCGGCTGCTCACCTTCTTTGTCGTTCTTGCTATCCTGCATCATCTTCATGGTGTACGGCGCTTGGGGGTTCAGGGCAAAGTCAAACAAAAAGTTGCCGGCAAACCCCAGCAGCGCGACAACGACTACCAACGTAACAATGCCGGCTATCTTGAGCTTTCGATGGGGGTGTGCGCTTTGAGGCATTTACTGTTCTCCTTAAAGATGTTAATACATCAACATTTAATGCAAGCGCATTATGGACGTTCGCCGTTGATGCGTCAACAGGCAAAGAATGGGTAAACAAAGGGTCACGTATGGTGCAAATTTCGCACGCACCCAGACGCTTTGATATAGTGTTGAGAACTCTTTACGTTGGAGGATGTAACCGGCATGTCCGATTCGAGCGACAGTTCTAAGCCGCGACCCAAGACCGCGGCCGTTCCACACTACACGGTGGGCGAGGAGATCATGAACTCCGTCACCCATGGTGTCGGCTGCCTGCTGGGCATCGCTGGCCTCGTACTTCTGATCGTATTCGCCGCCCTGCGCGGCGGAGGCCCAGCCCACATGGCCGCGGCAATTGTCTATGGCGTCAGTATTATCCTCGAATACCTAGCCTCCACGCTCTACCATGCGATTCAGCCCGCGGGCGCCAAGCGCGTGTTCCGCATCATCGACCACAGCTGCATCTACTTGCTCATAGCCGGCAGTTATACGCCGTTTTGCCTCATCACGCTTGCAAACGACGGCGGCCCTGCGCTGTTCTTTGCCGTATGGGCCATCGCCATTATCGGCATTGCGCTCGAGTGCTTTTTGCGCGAGCGTCAGCCGCACTGGGTAAGCGGCCTGGTCTACCTGCTGATGGGCTGGCTCGTCGTCTTTAAGCTGCCCGAGCTCGTGGCGCTGCTGAACCCCGTCGCGCTTGCCCTGCTCGCCGTCGGCGGCGTGTGCTATACCGTGGGCGTGCCGTTCTATATCGCCAAAAACGTGCGCTATCTGCACAGTGTTTTCCACTTGTGGGTGCTCGCTGGCAGCATCTTCCAGTTCATGGCGGTGATCCTCTTCGTAATCTAGCGACCGCGCCCACGGCCCCGCTCGCGCGGGCGACCGGCGCAATTGCCGTATCCGCCATCAACGTTTTACCTTAACGTCCCGAATCTTGGAGGTTCGAGAAACTCCCGATGGACATAACCATCTCCCTTATCACCACCCTCGTTTTGACCCTCATCAACGGCTACTTCTCTATGTCCGAGATGGCGCTCACCACGGCCAAGCGCGCCGTGCTGGAGCATGAGGCCGAGGAAGGCGACAAGCGCGCCGAGCGTGCCATTAAGCTGGCTGCCGACTCCGACCAGCTGCTCGCCACCATCCAGGTTGCCATCACGCTCGTGGGCTTCGCCTCGTCCGCCGTCGCCTCGACGAGTCTGTCCGACCCGCTCGCCACGTGGCTCATGAGCTTTGGCATCGCGCCGCTCTCCGCCATCGCGCGCGGCCTGGCGCCGGTCATCATCACCGTCGCGGTCGCCTTCGTATCCATCGTGATCGGCGAGCTCGTCCCCAAGCGCATCGGCCTGGCCAATGCCGAGGGCGTGTCCAAGCAGGTCGTGGGCCCGCTTTCCGTGTTCCAGAAGATCGCCCGTCCGCTCGTGTGGCTGACTGGCGCTTGCTCCGATGGCCTGGCCCGCATCCTGCGTATCAAGAGTGCCGACGACCGTCAGAACGTCTCGGAAGAAGAGATCAAGTACATGGTCTCGGAGCAGGACGACCTGCTCGACGAGGAAAAGCGCATGATCCACGAGATCTTTGACCTGGGCGACACCGTTGCCCGCGAGGTCATGGTGCCGCGCGTGGACACCACCATGTGCGAGGACGACGAGACGGTCGCCAGCGTGCTATCCACCATGCGCCAGACCGGCTTCAGCCGCATCCCCGTCTATCACGAGGATCCCGACAACGTCGCCGGCATCGCGCACATCAAGGACCTGATTCAGCCCGCGCTCGACGGCAAGGGCGACCAGCCCATCGCCGGCTTTTTGCGCGACGCCACCTTTGTGCCCGACACCAAGGACATCCTGCCGCTGCTGTCCGAGATGCAGACCTCGCACGACCAGATCGTGGTGGTCGTGGACGAGTACGGCGGCACGGCCGGCATCATCACCATCGAAGACATCGTCGAGGAGATCGTCGGCGAGATCGAGGACGAGTTCGACCCCGAAAACAAGTATCTCACGCGCCTTTCGCGCCGCGAGTGGCTCGTTGATGGGCGTTTTTCGTGCGATGACGCGATTGAGCTTGGTTGGCCGCTCGAGGAAAGCGATGATTATGAGACCATCGCCGGCTGGATCTTGGAGCTTTGCGACTCGGTGCCCGACATCGGAGAGGTGTTTGAGGTCGCGGGGTACAAGTTTAAAGTGCAGTCGATGCGTGGCCAGCGCATCTCGCTCATTCGCGTGATCGCTCCGGCCGAAACCGATAAGAAGGATTCCGAGTCTTCGGTAGACGAGCCGACGACGTCGGGTGCGGGTTCCGCGAATCCGCACGACGGCGACGAGTAGGACAAGGAAGAGTAGGGGAGAGTTATGGCAGGCCTGTTCAACATCCTTAAGGTCACCGTCAGTGAGGACAAGATCTGCGCGCATGTGCTGGTGAACCCCGGCATGCCGCTCATGACCTCGGAGGACATCGAGGCCACGGCGCGCGTGTACTACCTGGTGCCCGCGATTGCCAAGCACCTGTGCCTGGGCGATTCCGGCCGCGAGTTCCAGGACTGCATGGGTCAGACCGAGCTCTGCCACCTGCTGGAGCACGTGACGGTCGAGCTCATGAACGAGACCGGTCTTGCCGGTAGCATTTCGTGCGGCCGCACGCGCGTAAGCGAGCATGACGAGCGTGTCTTTGAGGTCGAGCTTTCGTGCCCCGACGACGCACTGGCCATCGGTGCGCTGTCGTCGGCCACCTTTATGATGGACTGGGCGTACCTGCACGCCGACCAGCCTGCCCCCGACGTGGAGGGTACGGTCGCGGGCCTGCGCAACCTGGTGCTGGGCATGCGCGCCGAGGCCGAGGGCAAGGATCCTCACGAGGCCGTCGCTGCTGCGAACGGCGAAGATACTGCCGAGGACGAGGGCGCTGACGAGGGCGATGTGCCGGTCGACGCCGAGCTCGTTGCCGATGCGACCGCCGAGCCCGTTCCCACCGAGCCCCAGGGCGTCCCCAACTTTGACGACGAGCCCCAGGTGGCGATTGATACCGAGGGCGCGGTTGCCGAGAACCACGAGGCCTCCGCTGCCGTCTTTGGCGGTGCGGCGACGGTTCCGGCGGGACCTGCGCATGAGGGCGGCCTGCCGCTCGTGGACGGCGCCGGCGAGGACCCGGGTGCCACGGTGGCCATGCCGGCTATGCCCCAGGAGTAGGCCTACGCGTTTATCACCATCACGTACCTGCGCCTTTGCCGTACGCAGATGAGCGGAGCGGCAAGTGATGCGCTGCGGGTATAATGTACAGCATTCAAACGGTGGGCACCGACGTGCCCGCAGGAGAGGAATGATCATGGGTAAGACTTTCAGCTTTGTCTCCGGCGCACTTTTTGGTGCTGCTGCCGGCGCTATTATCGGTGTTGCTCTGGCTCCGCGCTCGGGCGCCGAGACCCGCGCCATGGCTGCCGATATCGCCAACGACGCCTGGGACAATATGCGCGACACCTACGAGCACAGCGCCGAGGAGGCCCGTGCTGCGGTGAATGACTTTGGCCCGATGGTCGACGCCAAGACCGACGACCTGCGCGCCAAGGTCGACCTGGCCCGCGAGCGCATGGACCAGCTGCGCGAGCAGCTCAACGACGCCATTTCGGGTGGCAACGTGACGCCTGCCGCCGACGTCGTGGTCGAGAACGCCGTCGAGGCTGATACCGAGGCTGCGGAGCCCTCGACCGAGGCATAATGCGCGCCGGGGATTTTGTCGGCGCCAAGATTTATCGCAAGCCTACCGAGGACAAGCGCACCAAAAAGGACGGCACGCCGCGCAGCCCTAAAAAGCTCGGAAAGATTCACTTTCCGGTCTTTACCCCGGGCGGTACGCGCGTGGTCGGCTTTATGGTCCGCCAGTCCGATATCGCGGGCATGATCGAGCGTCCCGACCGATTCGTGGCGCTCGACGCCATTGGTGTCTACGAGGGCGCCATTGCGGTCGATGACGTCAAGGACACGTACGATACCGCTGCGGCCAAGCGCCTCGACATCAACCTGGACGATTGCATCATCTGGGTCGGTATGGACGTGCGCACGGAATCGGGCGATGTCGTGGGCTATTGCTCGGACGTTGAGTTCAAGCCACGCTCGGGCATCGTGCAGGCATTCTATGTGACCGCCGGTGCTGCTTCGAGTGTTTTGGTTGGTGACACGCAGGTGCCGCCGACGATGCTGCGCGGCTACGAGAACGGCGCGATGATTGTCTCGGACGAGGTCAAGGCGCTCGGGTATTCGGGCGGTGCGGCTGCCAAGGCCGCCGAGGCCAGCGTCGTGGTGGGCGACAAGGTCAAAAAGGGCGCCAAGGTGCTCGACGACAAGGGATCGGTCGCCGTGGACAAAGGCAGTCGCGCACTGGGCAAGCAGCTCGGCAAGACGCGCGGCATGTTCAAGGCCTTTAAGGACGAATACCAAAAGGCGAGCGGAGGCTCGTCAAAAGCTACAAAATAGCGACGTACCAAATGATGGGAGGCTAGCCGGAGACCTGTTGCTCCGGCTTGCTGTGTTTATGGGGGAGGGCACATGCGCCAAAACGGATCCAACTTAAACGGGCGTTCGGGTGCGCGTCCGACGGCGCGCCGCGACCTGGGGCAGCTGCCCAGCGGTCAGCGCCGTCGCCGCCGTAAGCCCGGCGCGATGTACCTCAACCATAGCCGCGGGTTTAGCGACCGCAGCGCGCGCATCGGCAACGGGCGCTCGCCGCGCCGACCGTCCCGTCTGCCCTATGCGCTCATTGCCGTGGGCTGTGCGCTCGTGCTGTTTATCGCTGCCGTCGTGGGCTACGTCAACCGCAGCGTGGACGTGGAACTCAACGGGCAAAAGACCGCGGTGCGCGTGGGCTCTACGCTGCAGAATCTCATCGACGACCAGGAGTTGACCGATACCTACGACGCAGGCGACCTGCTGGCCGTCGATGACAGCGTGCTCAAGCGCCATGGCGGCGAAAAGCTGTCGGTTAAGGTGGACGGCAAGCGCATAAAACAGGGCAAATGGGATAGCCGCGAACTTGAGGGCGGCGAGAAGGTGACGGTCAAGGATGGCCGTAACACCTACGAGAAGCACGAGGTTCAGGCTACGGTTATCGAGCCCAAGCTCAAGGTCGAGGGCACGGGCGCTATCGAGTATGTGCAGACATGGGGTGTCCAGGGCCGCTCCGAGGTGTGGGTTGGTGAGCAGTCGGGCAAGACGCAGGACCGCGGCGAGGTTGTGCCCGCCACCGATTGCGTCGTTGCGTGCGCCAGCGTGGCGCCCAAGGGCAACGAAAAGTACGTGGCGCTGACGTTTGACGAGGGTCCGAGCGGTGCGACCAAGCAGATTTTGCAGGTACTCAAGGAAAAGGGCGTCACCGCGACGTTCTTCCTTTCGGGCGATGCGGTCGAGGCCTCGTCCGCCACGGCCAAGGCGATTGTCGATGCCGGGTGCGAAATCGGATCCAACAGCTACAGCGACGATTCGCTCAAGGGCAAGGACCGTGAGGCGGTACGCGAGCAGATCACGAAAGGCACCGATGCGATTAAGTCGGCGACCGGCGTGAAGACGATGCTGCTGCGTGCTCCCTACGCTGCCTTTGACGAGCAAAACTGGATTGATGCGATGGACCTGGTTTCCGCCGTGGTCTCGTGGAATATTGACTCGGGCGACTGGCTGCTCAACGGTGCCGACGAGCAGGTCTCGACGGTGCTCGATTCGGTGACGCCGGGCAATATCGTGCTGCTCACCGATAGCGACGAGTGCGCCGAGCAGACGCTCGAGGCGCTGCCGCAGATTATCGACGGCCTCGTTGCGGACGGCTACAAGATCGTGACGCTGAGCGACCTGGTTAAGACGGACACGTCGCTGAGCAAAAAGCTCACCTCGCTGACGAAGGTCACCATGCCCAAGGACGCCGTGTTCCCCCAACTTGCCGAGGACGATGACACCACAGAGTAGTCATTGGGTAGTCGTTTAAGAACGTCCCCAATGGCTATGTCACGAATACGTCAGCGTTTGGTATGCCTGCAATGTGCAGCGCATAAATTCGATGCCGCAGGGCGATGCTGATGCTATAGTTACTGCGGTTAATGAGGGTCAAGAGAAAGGTTACAGGTGAAATCCAAACCTCGACCATACAGTCGATGACCCCATGCAGGTGCTTTTTGCGCATGCACGGGGTGTAAGCGTCGAGCGGCGTGCCGCCCGCGCATGCGTATACATATCCAGAAGCCCCCGGACGCCGCACGCGCGGCCGCGTCCGGAGGAATAATGATGGGGAGCACCATTGAATTATCTGAGTGAGATGCTCAAATTGCCGGTCTTGGACGTCGACGGCGAAAAGCTCGGCGTTGTGAACGATTTTGGCATTGCTACCGGCGAAGTTTTTCCGCACGTGACGTCGCTCGCGTTCCGCGGACCCGGCAAGACGCCGTTTATGATCAGCTGGCGCAAATGGGTCGACCGTATCGACGAGACGGGCGTACACCTTAAGTCGCCGGCCACCGAAATCCGTTTTTCGTACCTGCAGCCGACCGAGCTCCTGCTTGCCCGCGACGTGCTCAACAAGCAGATTGTCGACACGCAGGGCATGAAGGTCGTGCGCGTCAACGACATCAAGTTTTCCATGTCGGGCGAAAATCAGCTGCGCCTGCTGGGCGCCGAAGTCGGTGCCCGCGGTCTGCTACGCGCCATCAGCCCCGCGCTCGAGCATATCGTCGAAGGCTTTATGAAACACCTGGGCAAGCCGCTCAGTGAGGACATCATCGCTTGGTCCTACATGGACCTGCTCGACCGCTCGACCAAGAACATTCAACTCTCGGTGTCGCACAAGACGCTCGGCGAGCTGCACCCTGCCGACATCGCCGACATTATCGAGCAGCTCGATCCGCGCCTACGTGCGCAGGTGTTTGCGCAGCTCGATACTGCCCAAGCCGCCGAGGCCATCTCGGAGTTCGATGACGACGAGCTTATGACCGAGATGCTCGAGGGTCTGTCCGACACCGACGCATCGTCGATGCTGGCCATGATGGACCCGGACGACGCCGCCGATCTGATCGACGAGCTCGATTACGAGAAGGCCGAGAAGCTCTTGCGCCTGATGGGCGTCAAGGAGGAGAAGGCGATTCGTAATCTGCTGGGCTACGAGGACAACACCGCCGGCCGCATCATGACCTCGGAGTTTGTCTCCCTGCCCGCTACGGCAACGGTCGGTGACGCCATCGAGGCGATTCGCGAGCTCGACGAGGACTTCGAGAGCGTCTACTACGTCTATACCGAGGATCCGAGCGGCATGCTGACCGGCGTGCTTTCGCTGCGCACGCTGATCGTAGCCGACCGCGACGCCACGCTGGGTCAGCTGGCCTATCGCGACCTGGTCTATGTGTCGCCCGACGAGGACCAGGAAGACGTGACGGACGAGATGACCAAGTACGACCTGGTTGCCATCCCTGTCTGCGACGAGAACCGTCATATCCTGGGTATCGTGACCTTTGATGACGCCATGGACGTTATCGCCGAGGAGCACCAGGAGGACCTGCAGATCGCCGGCATCGGCTCGGGCGACAGCGCATCGGACGACTCGACGAACGTGCTTAGCTGGTTCGTGCACCGCCAGTACTGGGTTGTCGTGTGGGGCATCGCCTCGTGCATTATGGCGACCGTGCTGGGGACGGCGCTCGGCTCCGCGCACCTGGTGGTGTTTCCCATGTGCGCCATGCCGCTCGTGCTGCTGGCGGCGTCGCGCATGGTGTCGTTCGTCAAGAACTACTTCCTGGAGTACGACGGGCACGACGACGAGCCCAAACCGTACCTGGGATTCTTCTTCCAGAGCACGGGCATGGGCCTGATCTTGTCGCTCGTGACTTACCTGTGCGCCCAGCTGGTGCGTACTGCCGCGTTCCCCGATGCCCCCATGTTCGAGGAGCAGCTCTTTACCGGGTGCTTTAACATCGCTGCCATCATTTGCCTGGTTGGCAACATGAGCGCCGTGATCTATCTGATGGTGCTGTTCTGGCGCGATGAGCACGACCTCAATACGTCGGGTACCGCCATGAACGTTATTGCCGTCATGATCTCGTGTGTGGCGTACTGCACCGCTGCGGTGTTGCTCACCATGTCGGTCATGGGATAGGTGGTCGCGTGCAAAACACGAAGCAAAAGCCGAGCACCAAGCAAAAGCTGACCATTGCCGCCATCTTTGGCGCTATGGGCCCTGGTCTGCTGGCGGCGCTTTCGGGCAATGACGCTGGCGGCATCGCCACGTATTCCAGCGCGGGCGCCAGCTATGGCTACAAGATGCTCTGGATGCTCCCCGTCATGACCGTGCTGCTTATCGTGACGCAGGAGACCGCGGCGCGTTGCGGTTGTGTCACGGGTAAGGGCCTGGCTTCGCTCATCCGCGAGCGCTTCGGCGTGCGCAAGAGCGTGCTGGCCATGGCGGCGCTGTTGATCGCCAACACGGCCGTGACTATCTCGGAGTTTGCGGGAATTGCGAGCGGTCTTGCCCTCTTTGGCGTTCCGGCGAGCATCTCGGTGCCGCTCGTGGCGCTGCTGGTGTGGATGCTTACCATGTCGGGCAGTTTCCAGCGCATCGAGAAGATTTTGCTGCTGGTGAGCTGCGTGTTCGTGACCTATATTGTTGCTGCATTTATGGCTGGTCCCAATTGGGGCGAGGTCGCGGTCGACCTGGTCGTGCCCAATATTCAAAACGATCCCAGCTACGTGTCGCTCGTGGTTGCAACGATCGGTACCACTATCGCGCCGTGGATGATCTTCCTGGCACAGAACAACGTGGTCGATAAGAACGCGGGCGAGGACGATATCGTGCTGCAGCGTATCGATACCGTAAGCGGCTCGATCGCTGCCGACATTATCGCCGGCTTCATCATTATCACGACCGGTACGGTGCTGTTTCCGGCGGGCATCCAGATTAGCGATGCTGCCGATGCCGCCCGTGCGCTGGAGCCCATCGCCGGCCAGTGGTCGACGGTGTTGTTTGCCTCGGGCCTGGTCGCGGCGAGTTTCTTGGCTGCCTGCGTGCTGCCGGGCGTTACGTCGAGCGCTATCTGCGAGGCATTTGGCTGGGAGCGCGGTGCCGACCGCAGCTGGGACGAGGCCCCGGTCTATCGCGGCATCATTACGGCCATCATCGGTATCTCTGCCGTGCTGGTGCTTATGCCCGGCGTCGATTTGTTCCAGATTATGATGACCTCGCAGGTCATCAATGGCGTGCTGCTGCCCGTGGTTCTGGTGTTCCAGGTGGTTATTGCCGCTGACCGTCACATTATGGGCACTAACCGCAACGGCCGCGTGTGGAATGTGCTCACTTGGGCGACTATCGGTGTGATTACGGTGCTGACGGTCGTCATGTTTGTTCTGCAGGCGATGGGTTACAGCGCTTAGCGCCTCTTTTGGGTTTCGAGCGGCCGCTGCCATGGGCCGCGGCCTCTTTTTTGCCCGCTATAGGGGGTTAGTTATATGGCAGTGGACAAAAAATGCCAAATATGAGTACTGTTGCCTTGCCGATAGCATTTACGACCAAGAAAATAATGAACATAGTTAAGAATCTGTTTATTAAAAGCGGGTCTCCAAGTCCTAAGCCGGCCATTCTGTTCAACTGGAAGGGTCGTGCGCTACCGCATGAGCGCCATTTTGGGTGGTTTTGCCTGCTACTAAAATGGTAACAGTACTCATATTTGCCACTTTTTGTCCACGACCTCTTGGAGTCGGGTCGCGCGCGCAGACGTGGTGTAAGAGTGTCCTGAGGTCCGTCGCTGCAAGTCCCGATGTTACTCCTTCTTGAGACCGCGCTTCTCGACTATCTCGTCCACTATCTCCCTGGCGCGCCGCCCGAGCGCGCGGCGCCTCC
>DBFVZT010000020.1:0-47721 GCA_048486575.1 Collinsella sp.
GGCCGAAGAGGCGTCAGCAGGTCAGTGGGTCATCGTCCCGGCATTCAGCATCAGGGTAGCGCTGCGACGCGGAAATCGCGCGCCGTTGCCGCGCCCCGCAGTGCCCGCTTCCCCCGAGAACAATTATCAGTGCAGGTAGAAAGCCTGCGGTTTTTCATAAAACGCGGTCATGGTCGGGAGTATCAAGCTAAACGTAGTAGATGGGCCAGTTTCGTGGCAAGCGCCGTCAACTGATTCCCTGGGGACATCTGGGGACGGAAGAAAATGGATCAATTTGGCTCTCTGAGGGCCACGATGCCCGTCATATCAGCCGGCCATTCCAAAACTTTGCCGGTTTACGGGGCTGAATCGCGAACCCCTAACCATACGCAATTCCGAGATAATAAAACCGCAGGTAGACGGTGTGCCCTATTTCGAAAAATGCTGGTATGGTCGGCCCGCGCTAATCTAACCCCGTAAACCGGCATAGTTTTGAAATGGCACTTCGGCAGTATTGATTCCCGCCCCGGCGCAACCAGCCCTACAGCCCGTATTTCACGACGACACGGTTAATGCGACGGCACCAAGGCTTGTACAAGGCGGCCAAAAACACGCAGGTCGCAAGGCCGTGCGTAATATCGAACGGCACTGCCGTGGCAAGACGCGCCACGGCACCCGCCCACGTGAGCGGTTGAACAAAACCGATAATGTCGTAGGCGTTGATCACAACGCCGTACAGCAAACCCGAAGCAAAGCCGTAGGTCAGCAGCGCCGGCATACGCACGGTGCCATCGGCGCGATCAAAAGCGCCGGCATACGCCAGCGCACCGCCAACGTATCCCACGAGCCCCCAGGCATACATCTGCCACGGCGTCCACATGCCCTGTCCAAAAAAGAAATTGCTGGTCAGCGCCGCCAGCGCGCCAACCATAAAACCATTGCGGCAACCAAGCGTCGCCCCCGCGATAATGGCGATGGCGCTCACCGGTTTAAAGTCGGGAATGGGGCCAAACAGAATGCGCCCCGCCGCAGCCAACGCCGCCAGAACCAGCGTTGGCATAATCTGGCGTAAGCCCGGGCGCGACGCCTCGTAACCCGCAAAGAACAACGCGAGCACCAGTGCCACCACGACAAGCATGGCAAGCGCCGCCTGCTCAATGCCCGCCAACAAGGCCGCAGTCATCATTGCAGGAACCGCCAGCAGCAGCGGGATTTCCATTTTTGCAAGCAGGCGCGAGACGCGATAATCCGCCATTCCATCACGCCCTATAAAACACGTTGTCGGCAAAGAAGTCGGCCGGCGGCTCCATGCAGGCAATCTCACCGTCAAACATCATGGCAATGTCATCGGCAACCTGCTCGACAAAATCCAGATCGTGCGTGGCCATGATGACGGTGCCGCCAGCCTTCGCATGGTCACGCAGGGCGCGGGCGATGATGCGGCGGCTGAACAGGTCTAGACCCTTGGTGGGCTCATCGAGTAATAGCAGTTCGGGGCCGATTAGCAGCAGTTTTGCCAATGCAAGCAGTTGACGCTGCCCGCCCGAAAGATCGTAGGGGTGGCGCGTCTCCAGGCCGTCCAATCCCAGTTGCGCCGCACGCTCCCGCGCCAAGTTCTCGTCATATCCGCAGGTCGAGGCCCATTCCATCAGCTCGTCGCGCACCGTCTCGGCAACCAGCAGGGCCTTGGGGTTCTGCGGCAGCAGCGCAGCCGAAGCCGCCCCGCGCACCATGCGGCCGCGCTGCAGCTTGGCGGTCTTCGCCAGCACCGAGAGCATCGTCGACTTACCGCATCCGTTGCCGCCCACGATCGCATGCACCGCACCGGCCGAAAACGCCACGTCGAGCCCGCGCAGCACCCAGCCGCCCGCGCGATCGTAGCGAAACCAGCTCCCTGCCAGGGTGGTAGCCGACCCGCCGTGCATTTTTTGGAGTATTCTGCTCCCATCCGTGCGCGGGAAGGCTTCCGAGCCGTTCTCGAGCGACGTTTGCGCCACAAATTCGGACGATTTGTCCAATTCCGAACTTTTTTTCGCGCTCGATACGTCCCCGGGCGGCTCCAGAGAGCCCAAATTGTCCTCACGCCTGCTGAATACTCCGTTTTTTGCACATCGGACGGCACCCCACCCCAACATGTCGTCGGAAAACAACGATTCTCGGCGTCCCAAAGAAGCCATATCCGCCACCTCGCGCACGCGGCCGCCCTCAATCCGATACGCGCACGTCGCATACTCGAGCATTGGGCGCGGTTGATGCGTAGCCACAACAACCGTGCAGCCCAGCTCGCGATTCACACGAAACAGCGCGTGCAGAAAATTCTTCTCGGCAACGGGATCGAGCTGAGACGTGGGCTCGTCGAGTAGCAGCACACGCGGACGCAGCGCCAGGACGGCGGCAAGCGACAGCAGCTGCTTGCGGCCACCCGAAAGCGTATCGGTATCGCGATGAAGCCAGTCCTCCAGACCAAAGAAATAGCTGGTTTCGGCAACACGGCGGCGCATCTCGTCGCGCGACACCCCCAGATTCTCTAGGCCAAACGCCATCTCGTGCCACACGGTCTCGCACACAATCTGGTTCTCGGGATCCTGGAACACGTAGCCCACGCACTCCGCAGACGCGCGCACGTCCATGTCGGCAACGTTCTCGCCCAGCACGCGCGCATCGCCAGTGCGCTCGCCCGCCGGCGCGATCTCGGGCTTGAGCAGCGACAGCAGCGTCGACTTGCCCGAACCGGTACCGCCAACAAGCAGTGCAAACGCACCTTGGGAAACACGCCAATCAAGCCCCTCGAGCACCGGTGCCTCGGCCCCGGGATAGGCAAAACTAAGGCCTCGCACCTCAATCGCCGGCGCGGCCGAGCCATATGCCACACCCGCCGCCGAGCTCCTATCCAACCGAGCCATCAGCCAAACCTCTTCTCATCAATCGCGTGCGACGCGCAAGGCAGCATCATCCAGGCAGCGTACACGACATAGCCCAGCCACGGCGCCGGCACCGATAGTTGCGGGTAAAACGAATACTGCATCGTCGCAGTCCACGCCACTGCCGTCGTGGCCATGCCAAACAGCGCAAGTCCAACCAGCGCGGCAACATCGCCGCGCCCCAGCCGATACCGCGCATACGTCGTTCGACGCGTCGCGGCGCCCCACCCACGGGAGCGCATGGCGTCCGCGCGCTCCAGCGAATCTTCCATGCCCCAGCCCATCAACACGCTCGACGCCCGCAGGCGCGATCGCACGGGATCGGTGGGCGCGCGGCCCGGCACATCAATCGCATCCTGCACCGCCAGCACCGTACGACCGCGGCGTAAAAACTGCGGGATAAGCCTCATGCACATCGAGATCATGAGCGCAATCACCGGTGCGGCATTGCCCAGCAGCGCGAGCACCTTGTCGTATTCGAGCATCGACGCCGCGGCCTCAAACCACAGCACGCTCGCCACAAACAGCCCGCCCATGCACAGGCCGTATACCATGCTTTCCAGATACACCGCGCGCATGCCAATACGGAACAGCTCCGTCGAGCCCGAGGCGCTAAACAGCGGATTGACCAGCGCGATAATCAAAATCACCGGCAGCTGCCAGCGGAGTGCGCCCAGCGTGCGGGCAGCCCCGCGCGTCGCAAATCCATACGCCAGCCCGCCCGCAAGTGACAGCGCAATCAGCACCGGCTGCATCGAGAACATGGTGAGCCCCAGCGTCAGCACCATGTAGAGGGCCGGCACAGCCGGATGCGACATCGAGAATGCCGCGACGGGCTCGCCGCCAAACTCCTCTTGTATGTTGTCCACGGGCACCCCCGTCCCCTCGCTCAAACGACAGCTCCGCAGCACCGCCAACGCCGCACGCAAGCAGCGCAAACGCCACGCCGGCGGCACCGACATCGGCCGCCATGAGCCAATCGCTACGCGCTCAACATATGCCTGCGGTATCATATTGCGCCGTGTATCGTTTCCAAACACACGTCTCTATAACGTAACAGGAGATCACATGGACGCAACCGCAATTATCCTCGCTGCCGGCGAGGGCACCCGCATGAAGTCGAACCACTGCAAGGTTTCGCACAAGATCCTGGGCAAGCCCATGGTCCAGTGGATCGTCGACGCCACCATCAAGGCCGGCTGCAGCCGCGTCGTGGTCGTCATCGGCAGCCACGCCGACGAGATGCGCGCCCTTATCGACGGCACCTACGCCAACAGCGCCACCAAGGTCGAGTGCGTTGAGCAGACCGAGCGCCTGGGCACCGGCCACGCCGTGAAAGTCGCGCTCGAGGCCTGCGGCATCACGCAAGGCCCCGTCGTCGTGCTCAACGGCGACTTGCCCCTCATCACCGCCGACACCGTTGCCAAGTTCGCGCAAACCGTCGCCACCGGCGAGCTCGCCTGCACCGTCATGACCATGACCCCGCCCGACCCCTTCGGCTACGGCCGCATCAAGCTGGGCGCCGACGGCCAGATCGAGCGCATCATCGAGCAGAAGGACTGCACACCCGAGCAGGCCGCCACGCTGCTCGAGTGCAACGCCGGCTGCTACGCCTTCGACGGCGCGCAGCTCGCCGCGCACATTGACGAGATCGGCAACGACAACGCGCAGTCCGAGTACTATCTGCCCGACATGCTCGAGATCCTCAAGGGCCACGGCCAGGCAGTCTCCATCTTCCACTGCGATGACTACCGCGACGGCCTGGGCGTCAACAGCCGCATCCAGCTCGCGCAGCTCACCGCCATCGCGCGCGACCGCATCAACGAGCACTGGATGGCCGAGGGCGTTACCTTCATCGACCCCACGCAGGCCTGGATCGGCCCCGACGCCACCATCGGCCGCGACACCGTCGTGTGGCCGCAGACGCACCTGATCGGCCACGTCACCGTGGGCGAGGAGTGCCAGCTCGGCCCCAACAGCCGTCTCACCGACACCACCGTCGGCAGCGGCTGCATCATCGAGGAGACCATCGCCATCGAGGCCGTCATCGAGAACGGCGTCGACTGCGGCCCGCGCGCCTACCTGCGCCCGGGTACCCACATGCTCGACGGCTCCAAGGCCGGCACGCACGTGGAGATCAAGAAGTCCACGATCGGCGAGGGCTCCAAGGTGCCGCACCTGTCCTACATCGGCGACACGACCATGGGCTCCGGCGTCAACGTGGGCGCCGGCTCCATCACCTGCAACTACGACGGCGTACACAAGCACAAAACCGTCATCGGCAAGGATGCCTTCATCGGTTCCGATACCATGATGGTCGCGCCCGCCCAGATTGGCGACGGCGCGCTCGTGGCCGCCGGCTCCGTCATCACTGAGCCGGTCCCGGCAGACGCACTCGGTCTGGGCCGCGCCCGTCAGGTAAATATTGAGGGCTGGGCCGCCGATTATCGCCGCCGCCTGCACGAGGACGACGAGGTATAACGTTTTACCAAGCATCTAAGGAGCCGCTTCCGTGGGGACGGCTCCTTTTTCTATGCTGACCTGCGCGGCCGGATGAGTGGTCGGTTCGTGTCCGTTGACGGTAAAGACGTTATCAAGACTCGATAAACCCCGCCGCGCGGTTACAATGCAACAAGGCATCTATATGGCATTCGATATAAAGGAGAAGGGTAATGCCGATTAATGATCCCGAGAAGTCGGAGAATATGCGCAAGTCCATCCGCGTGTATTCCGGTTCCTCCAACCGTCCCCTCGCTCAGAAGATCGCTGAGTTCCTTGGGGTCGAGCTTTCGGGCCTTACGCTAAAGCAGTTCGCCAACGGTGAGATTTACGCCCGCTACGACGAGACCGTCCGCGGCGCCGACGTCTTCCTGATTCAGTCCGTGGCCGGCGGCAACGTCAACGACATGCTCATGGAGCTGCTCATCGCCACCGACGCTGCCAAGCGCGCATCCGCCCGCTCCATCACCGCCGTTATCACCCACTACGGCTATGCCCGTCAGGACCGCAAGGCCGGCCCGCGTGAGCCCATCACCGCCCGCCTCGTCGCCAACCTGCTCGAGCGCGCCGGCGTCAACCGCATCATCACCCTCGACCTGCACCAGGGCCAGATTCAGGGCTTCTTCGATATCCCGGTTAACCACCTGTCCGCGCTGCCGCTGTTTGGCCAGTACTACAACGACATGCACTTCGACACCGACAACCTGGTTGTCGTCTCCCCCGATGTGGGCCGCGCCAAGGCCGCCAAGAAGCTGTCCGACATGCTCGGCTGCGACCTGGCCATCGCCCACAAGGGCCGTCCGCGCCACAACGCCGCCGAGGTCATGGGCATCATCGGTGACATCAAGGGCAAGACCTGCATCATCAACGACGACATGATCGACACCGCAGGCACCCTGTGCGCCAACGTCAAGGAGCTCAAGGCTATGGGCGCCGGCGACATCTACGTATGCGCCACCCACGGCATCTTCTCCGGTCCGGCCATCGAGCGTCTGAACGACGCCCCGATCGTCGAGTGCCTCGTCACCGACGCCATTCCCGTCGAGGTCGGCGGCAAGATCAAGACCATCTCGGTCGCCGAGGAGTTCGCTCAGGCCATCTCCGCCGTTTACCACGAGGAGCCCGTCTCCACGCTCGTCGGCGGCGACTTCGCGCTGTAGTCGCTCGACCCTCGCATCCCTCCGGAAGCCCCGGACACGCCTGCGGGGTTATCACGCGAACGTCCTCGCCGCTTTGCGGCTGCGGGATGTTCGCTTTGATAACCCCTCCCGGCGTGTCCGGGGCTTCCTGCTGTCTCGGGGCAGCTGTTTTCTGAAATGACTTTGCTGCAACCTTTCCTCGCCTTCAGCGGGCGTGGTAGCCTTTGTCGTTGATTGAACTTTTGTGTAACGAAAGGATGAACATGGCAGCTGCACAGCCGCTTAAGATTCGCATGGTTGCCGGACTTGGCAACCCTGGCGAGGAATATGCCGAGACCCGTCACAACGCTGGTTTCAAAGCAATCGACGAGCTGGCCCGTCAGGCCGGCGTCACGTACTGGAAAAACCAAGCAGGCGCCGAGATCGCGCTCATCAACATCAACGATCCCGAGGAAGAGGGCGGCAAGCGCCAGATTGTACTGGTCAAGCCGCAGTCGTACATGAACACCTCGGGCGGGCCCATCTCCAAACTCTGCCGCGAGTACAAGATCAAGGCCGAGGAGCTGCTCGTCATCCACGACGAGCTCGATATTCCCGCCGGCGACGTGCGTGTTAAGGTGGGCGGCGGCCATGCCGGTCACAACGGCCTGCGTTCCATCATCGATAAGATGGGCAGCCGCGACTTCAGCCGCATCCGCACCGGCATCGGCAACCCTCCCGGCAAGATGGCCGTCGCCGACTACGTGCTTAAGCAGCTGCGCGCCCGCGAGGCCGAGGATTTCCAGGACACCTGCGCCCGCGCGGCCGACGCCGCCGGCCTGGCGATTGTGCACGGCGTAGTCTATGCTCGCGACCATGTCAACGGCGCCGCCTCCGCCAACGGCAAGCACTAAAACCTACTATTTAGGGACAGGGTTATTTTGGCAGGTTTTATCTACGGAAACGCCATGACAGCCGCGCCGTAATAAACCCTGTGCCGCCATACATATGCAGCGCCCCAAAGGGGGCCGGCCTCATCACAACCCGAGGCCGGCCCCTTTGCCGTTTTGCCTGATAAGGCTGACCAAAATAAACCTGCCCCTATTTGGTAGGCCAAAGTGGATAAACCCTGCTCCCACCTGCCAAAGACACACGTAAGCGACATGTCCATGAGGGTATAATTTGCACCGTATGTCTGCACAACGCCTGTGCGCGTACGGTTTTATTCGGGCTACCGTCCATTTCCGTGGAGGCACGGTTCGGCAGCCCTAACAAGAGAGGGGTTCTATGTATAAGATCCTGGAGAAGACGCAGTTCTCGGAGAAGGTGTTCAAGTTCCGCATCGAGGCGCCTGCAATCGCCAAGCATGCGCACGCTGGACAGTTCCTCATGGTTCGCGCCAACGAGACGGGCGAGCGCGTCCCGTTTACCCTGGCCGGCTGGAACGGTGACGAGGGCTGGGTCGAGTTCATCTTCATGGTGATCGGCAAGACCACCGAGATGCTTTCCACCTACGAGGCCGGCGAGTCGCTGCGCGACGTCGTGGGCCCGCTGGGCGTTCCCACCGAGATGGCCGAGGGCCCCTGCGCTGTCATTGGCGGCGGCGTCGGCCTGGCAATTGCCTTCCCGGTCGCCAAGCACCTGGTCGAGACCGGCCACGAGGTGCACGCCATCATGGGCGCCCGCACCAAGGACCTCCTGCTCATGGAGGACCAGTTCCGCGAGCTCCTCGACGAGGACCACATCCACATCACCACTGACGACGGCTCCTACGGCGAGCAGGGCGTTGTCACCGCTCCGCTGGAGCGCCTGCTGCAGGACAAGGCCGTGAGCCAGGTCTTCTGCGTCGGCCCCGTTCCGATGATGAAGTTCTCGACCCTCACCGCCCAGAAGTACGACACCCCCATCACCGCGTCGCTCAACCCCATCATGGTTGACGGCACCGGTATGTGCGGCTGCTGCCGCGTCGAGGTGGGCGGCGTGACCAAGTTCGCTTGCGTCGACGGCCCCGACTTCGATGCCACCCTGGTCGACTGGGATGACCTTCGTGCCCGCCAGGCCGCTTACCGTTCCGAAGAGGGCGAGTCCCTCAAGGCCTATGAGGAAAAGAGCTGCGCATGCCACTAGTTAACGGTCGTTTCGTTGCCGATATGAAGTCGCCCCGCACCCCCGATAACGAGGAGCCGGCTGCCGAGCGCGCCTGCGACTTCCGCCCCGTCGACAAGGGCTTCACCGAGGAGATGGCGCTGGCCGAGGCCGAGCGCTGCCTCAACTGCAAGAAGCCGTTCTGTGTTGAGGGCTGCCCCGTCAACATCAACATCCCCCGCTTTATCGAACAGATCCGCGAGAAGGACTTCGGCGGCGCTCTCGATACCATCCGCGAGGACTCCATGCTTCCCGCCATCTGCGGCCGCGTCTGCCCGCAGGAGAACCAGTGCGAGGGCAAGTGCATCCGTGGCAAGAAGTCCGAGCCCGTGGCCATCGGCCAGCTCGAGCGCTTCCTGGGTGACCGCCCCGAGCTCGCCTCCACGCCCAAGATGGCCCCCAAGAACGGCAAGAAGGTTGCCGTCGTCGGCTCCGGCCCGTCCGGCATCACCTGCGCCGGCGAGCTCGCCCGCAACGGCTTTGACGTCACCGTCTTCGAGGCATTCTTCACCGGCGGCGGCGTGCTGGTCTACGGCATCCCCGAGTTCCGTCTGCCCAAGGCGGTCGTCAAGCGCGAGATCGACGGCCTGGAGGACATGGGCGTCAAGTTTGAGTACAACTCCGTCGTGGGCAACATGGCCACGGCCGAGGAGCTGTTCGAGCAGGGCTTCGACGCCATCTACGTGGCGACCGGCGCTGGCCTGCCCAAGTTCCTCAACGTCCCCGGCGAGAACCTGCCCAACGTCTTCTTCGCGAACGAGTACCTCACCCGCGTGAACCTGATGAAGGCCAACAAGTTCCCCGAGTACGACACCCCCACCAAGCACGGCAAGAACGTCGTCGTCTTTGGTGGCGGCAACGTGGCTATGGACGCCGTCCGTACCGCCAAGCGTCTGGGCGCCGAGCACGCCATCATCGCCTACCGTCGTACCGAGGACGAGATGCCCTGCCGTCGCGCCGAGCTGCACCATGCCAAGGCCGAGGGCGTCGAGGTTCTGCCGCTCGTCTCCCCGCTCGAGTTTGTCGCTGGCGAGGACGGCTCCGTGTGCGCCGTCAAGGTCCAGAAGATGGAGCTCGGCGAGCCCGACGAGTCCGGTCGTCGTCGCCCGGTGCCCATCGAGGGCGCCATCGAGGAGATTCCCTGCGACGTCGCGATCTCGGCTATCGGCACCAACGCCAACCCCTTCGCAAAGAAGATCGGCGGCAAGATGGAGCTCAACAAGTGGGGCTACATCGTCGCTGACGAGGAGACCGGCCAGACCACCGATCCCCGCATCTGGGCCGGCGGCGACATCGTCACCGGTGCCGCTACGGTCATTCTGGCGATGGGCGCCGGCAAGAAGGCCGCCGCTTCCATCACCAAGAGCCTGTTGGGCGAGTAATCACCTACAGCACTAGCCACCAAACGGCAAAGTCCCCGTCGAGCACACGCCCGGCGGGGACTTTTTCTATACCGGCCGACCGACCACCACAAAGGGGACAGGCACCTTTGTGGTGGTTGGGGACTTGCCCGGTCGTTTTGTCTCAATCTGTAACAGTTGGAGTCCGTTGAGCCCTGCAGTTGTTACAGATCGAGATATTGTGCCGGCCGCCCACGCCGCATCTCAATCTGTAACAGTTAGAGACCAAATATGCCGCCTGGTGTTACAGATCAAGACGTTGGGCTGACGGCCGAACGGTTCATCTAAATCTGTAACAGTTAGAGCCATTTTCGCTGGCTTGGTGTTACAGATCGAGACTATGCAAAAGCCGAGGATAGGCACTGCCGCCAAGGCCTTCCCCTCGGCATAAAACCAAAACCACCACAAAGGTGCCTGTCCCCCTTGTGGTGGTTTTGGTCGGCTAGCCTTCGAGCTGCGCCACTTTGTAGCGGTAGGCTGCGGCGATGACGTCTTTACAGCCCTCGCGGCCCAGCTTGGCGCGGTTGACGACGATGTCTTTACCGCTCGTCATCTTCCACTTTCCGGCGCTATAGCGCTTATAGAACGCCTCGCGCGCCTTCTGCTGCTGCTTGACCAGCTTGGCGCCCTTCTTTTTATTAAGTCCGCGCTTCTTGCGCACGATCTCGACGCGGTCCTCAAAGGGAGCGGTCACCAACACGGCAATGTGGTTGGGGTTGTTACGCAGCAGGTAATCGGACAGGCGGCCTTCGATAATACAGCTCTCGGTCTCGCCCAGGTCCAAAATCACCTGGCTCATCTTTTGGAACAACTTGTCCGAGTACGAACGCGCGTCGTAGCGGTCGGGCAGGAACGCCATGTTCTCCACGGCCAGACGTTCGTCGTAGGCGGCCATCTTGTCGAGCGACTCGCCCGCACGCAGCGACGCGCGCACCAGCAGCTCGTTATCGTACAGCGGAATCCCCAACTCGTTGGCGAGGATACGGCCAATCTCGTGGCCCTCGGCACCAAAGTCGCGCGCGATGGTAATGACCACAGGACTCTTCTTGTTCTCCAGATCGCTCATCGCGATTCCTTTCTAACAAATGAGAAATAGGCGATTCCTGATTCCCATTTTGTCACTTACGACCGTCCTGGTTTCCCAAGTGCGGCAGATTGCCCCGAAAGAGGAGCGCCGCGTACTAAATGTACGCAAGCGACGATTGAGGGGCAAGGTGCCGTGCTTGGGGAAGCAGGACTATGCGGCCACGATGCGGCGTTGATACGCCCTCACCAGCAGCGAGATACCAAAGTTGAGCACAAAGTACATCGCAAATACCAGGCCGTAGAGCATAAGCACCTGCGACAGGTCGATCGCATGGGCCATCACGACGTTTGCCGTGTACATGAGCTCGGCCACGTTAATGCCCGAAAGATACGAGCTGTCCTTGATGACGGTCGTGCACTGGCTAAACAGCGCCGGAATGATCGTCTTAAATGTCTGCGGCAGAATGATGTAGCGCATGGTGGCAAAGAAGCCGAAACCCTGGCTCTGCGCCGCCTCAAACTGGCCGCGCGGAATCGAGTTGAGGCCGCCGCGCACAATCTCGGCCATAACAGCGCTGGTAAACAGCGTAAAGGCGATGGTCGAAATCACAATGTCCAAACCCTGCACCGTAAAGTAGATAAACAGAATCCACAGCAGGTTCGGCGTGCAACGGAACAGCTCGATATAGGCGCTCACCAAAATACGGAACGGACGGGGCGCATAGCTTTTAACGAGCGCCAGCACCGTGCCAAAGATGAGCGAGAAAAAGATCGACAGCGCCGAGATCTCGATTGTCTTAACAAAGCCGCCCCAAATGTAGAGCAGGTTGGTCGCGTTGAAGATTTCCATGCGCTAGGCCTCCTCTACGTTGTCGAGCCCCAGCTCGGCCAGGCTCACACCGCGCGGACGCTCCTTGGAGCGGCGCTCGAGCCACTGCACCAGTATGGCGAGCGGAAAGCAGACGATGAAGTACATAAGGCAGCAGACGATGTATCCCTGCAGGTAACCGTACAGACTCACAAAGTTGTCGGAACGGTACATAAGGTCGCCGCCGGCCACAAGCGCCAGCACCGACGTATTCTTGACCAGGTTGAGCGCCTGGTTGCACAGCGGCGGCAGAATGATCTTGAATGTCTGGGGCAGTACGATGTACCAGTACGCCTGCGCACGGGTGAAGCCCTGGCTCTGGGCCGCCTCCATCTGACCGCGCGGAACCGCCTCGATACCAGTGCGGATGACCTCCGAAATGTAGGCCGCGTGATACAGACCCACGCCCAAGAAGCCCAGCACGAACGGCGCGATGCGCACCGGCTGGTCGGCACCGGTTATGGCCTGCAAAAACTGCGGACCGGCCATGTACATAAAGAGCACCTGCACGGGCAACGGGGTGTTCTGGTAAAACTCCACGTACACGCGGCTTATGGCGCGCAGCACGCGCGAGCGAGTGGTAGAGAACACGCCCAGCAGCGTGCCCAGCACCAGCGACAACAGCAGGCCGGCAACGACCACTTGCAGCGTCACGCCAAAGCCCTCCCAGAAGGGCCCCATATTTTGAAATGTCGTCGACCAACGGTCGGCGTCAAATAATCCTTCGAGCATTTGATTCCTTCCTTGGACGATGCGCCTATACAAGACCCCAGGTCTTGACCTCTTGGTCGAGCCAGCCGTCGGCCAGGCGATCGCAAATCACCTGATCGACCACGGCCGAAAGGTCGCAGCCCTTCTTGGTCGCCACGCCGTAGCCCTGCTCGCCAAACTTGACCTCGGGCTGCAGCAGCTCAACGGTCTCGTTCATGTAACCGGCCAGCGTGGAGCGGTCCATGGCAAAGACGTCGATATTGCCGGCGTCGAGCGAGCTCTTGATGATGGGATAGCCGCTAAAGGCCCTAAACTCTGGCTTGCAGCTAAAGCCGTTGTCCTTGATCATCTGCTCGATCAGGCCCTGCGTGGTAGCACCCTGGCTCACGCCGATGACCTTGCCGTCCAGATCCTCAATCGAGGTAAAGCCCGAACGCTTCTTGACCATGAGCCCCACGTAGTCGGTGCGGTACGGCGTCGAGAAATCCCAGCTCTTCTTGCGCTCGTCGGTGATGGTGTAGGTCGCCGCGACCACGTCGAGTTGGCCGTTATCGATCAGCGGGCCGCGTGTCTTGGGCGTTACGTCGGTAAACTCGACAAGCTCCTGGGCGCGGGCCTCCTTGTAGCTCACGCCAAAGACGGCAGCGGCGATCTGGTAGCACAAATCGACTTCCATGCCCTCAAAGCGGCCCTTGGCGGTGTCGTAATAGCCATAGCCGGGAACGTCCTTCTTAACGCCGGCATTCAGATGGCCACGCGACTTGATGGCCGCAAGCTTGGACCCCTTGTCGGAACCCTCGCCGCCGGCGGAGTTGCCGCAACCGGTAAGCGCGGTCCCCGTCAGCGCGAGCATGCCGGCGCCCGCCAGCTGCAAAAAGTGGCGGCGCGACACGGCCGCCCTCGTCATATCCGTCATGTCCATCACCGCGCCTAGTGCAGAATCTTGGACAGGAACTCGCGGCAGCGCGGGTTCTCGGGGTTATCGAAGAAGTGCTCGGGCGTGCCCTCCTCCAGAATGCGGCCGTCCTCCATAAAGATGACGCGGTCGGCCACCTGACGCGCAAAACCCATCTCGTGCGTCACGCAGATCATGGTGATGTCCTCCTGCGCGAGCTCAATCATAACGTCCAGAACCTCCTGGACCATCTCGGGGTCGAGCGCCGAGGTCGGCTCGTCAAACAGGATGATGGGCTGCTTGGTGCACAGGGCACGGGCGATGGCGATGCGCTGCTGCTGACCACCCGAGAGATTCTGCGGATACTCGCCGGCCTTATGTGCCATGCCGACGCGCTTGAGCGCAGCGATGGCGATCTCGGTCGCCTCCTCCTTGCTCTTCTTTTGCAGTTTGATGGGCGCGAGCGTCAGGTTGCCCAGCACCGTCATGTTGGGATACAGGTTGAACTGCTGAAACACCATGGAACTATACTTGCGAGCCATCTCCAGGTGATTCTTTTTGGTGAGCGGCGTACCGTCGATGACAACCTCGCCCGACGTGGGCTCCTCCAGATAATCGACGCAACGGATGAGCGTCGATTTACCCGAGCCGGAAGGCCCGATCATTACGAGCTTCTCGCCACGTTTGACGGTGAGGTTGATATCTTTGAGCACATGCAGGTCGCCAAAGTACTTGTTGAGATGCTTGATCTCGATCATGTCTGCCATGAATGTCCCTTCCCTGCGTTTACATGAGTTGAACTATTGTACGGAAAGAACCACGTTTCCGCAGCCCACACTACATTCCCGTAAAGAACCCGCAACCTTCCACCCACTCATTGGGGACAGACTTAAATGAGTACCTGCTCATTGGGCACTCATTTAAGCCTGTCCCCAATGAGTGCCCAGCCCAGCAAAAAGGGGCGCGACCATGACGGCCACGCCCCCTCAGCCTCAACTGTGTGCCACTCGGCCCCTACGCGAGGCGGGCTCCGACGATCTTTGCTGCGGCCGGCTTATCGAAGTTGCCGCCGGTGGCCTTGCCCAGGGCACCCATGACCTGGCCCATCTGCTTCTTGGACGTGGCGCCCAGCTCGGCGATAACCTGCTCGATCAGAGCCTCGAGCTCCTCGCCCGAAACCTGCGCGGGCAGCAAGCTCTCCAGAATCTTGACCTGCTCGGTCAGGTTGTCGGTACGCTCCTGGTCGGTGCCGGCCTTGATGGACATCTCCAGCGTCTCGCTCGTCTGCTTAATCAAACGCTTGATCATGCTGTTGACGTCTTCCTCGGTCACATCGCGGCGCTCGTTGACCTCGATATTCTTCACCTCGGCCTTGACCTGGCGAATGATGGACAGGCGAACCTTGTCCTTGGCCTTCATGGCCGCAATCATTTCCTTCTGCAGCTCTTCGTTGGTCATCTGCAAATCCTCCTCAATAGTGCGGGCGGCACTCACACGAGCGCCGCCCCATGATTACTCAGTCGTCGACGAATCGTCGGTCGAACTCTTGGTGACGCCCTTCAGGCTGACGTTGTACGGCACGTCCTTGGGCATGGGGTTAACGGTGATGTCGGCATCCTTCTTGTACTGCTCCAGCCACTCGCTGTACGCGGTGCTGGCCGCTTGCGTCTTCACCACATTGGAAACGTACTTCTTGATGGCCTTGGGCACCTGGTTGATGTCATCGACCTGATTATCGACATGGAAGTAGTCGGTGCACTTGATGATGTGGTAACCATAGGTCGACTCGACGACTTCGCTCACGTCGCCCTTGTTGAGCCCCTCGAGCGCCGTCTGGTAGCTGTCGACGAAAGTGGTGAGCTTATCCCAGCCCACATCGCCCTTCTTCTCCTTGGAACCGGTGTCCTCGGAGTACTGCTCAACGGCGTCCTCAAAGCTCAGCTCACCGGAGTTGATCTTGTCCAGGCACTCCTGTGCCTTGGCCTTGGCGGCAGCCTTGTCCTCGTCGGAAGCGTCGGAATCAACCTTGATCAGGATGTTCGACGAGCGGCGAGCATCGTTGTAGTTAGACAGGTTCTCGTTGATGTAATCGACGATCTCGCTGTCCTTGGGCTTGCTGGTGGGCGCCACGGCATCCTTGAGTTTCTGCTGCGCCAGGCTCTCCTTGAGCGAATCCTTGTAGGTGTCCTCGGTATAGCCGTAGGTCTTGAGGGTCTTCTTAAAGGCCTTGGCACCGCCCGCGCTCTTGCACGCGTCCTTCCAGGCCTTCTCGACCTCCTCATCCGACACCGTCACGCCGTTCTCCTTCTGTGCCTGTTGAAGCAGAATCTGCTGCGTGTAGGAGTCGATGAGTTGCCTGCGGTACTTCTTGGGCGTGAGGTCGTTGTCAACCAGATACTGCGCCCAATCCTCGTCCTTGGTGTAGCCGTAGGACGTGCGCATGCTCATGATCTGCTTGGTCACGGTGTCCTCGGTGAGGTTGGTACCGTTGATAGTAGCAGCAACACCGCCGGTCAGCTTGTAGCCCGAGGTGTCCTCGGCCTGCGACATAAGGCCGGAGCACGCCATCGCCGAGACGGAAAGCAGCATCGCCAGCACGCCGATGACCACCAGAACGATCTTGACGGTCTTGGACACGTATGTCTTGCGCTGCTTCTTGCGAGAGCTGGAGGCGGCGCGGGCCTGCTGCTCGGGCGTCGGCGCGGCCTCGGAGTTCTTTTTCTTATTTGCCATAGTCGGCCTTTCGCATAACGAATCGAACAAACGCCATTGTGTCACAACGCAGCCCCCGCGGCACGCTTGGTGCATGGGGGACAGGTTAATCTGCACCATTTTGGTGCAAAGGGGACAGCTCTGGCAGCCGGCAGTTAGGGACAGTCCCCAAGTGCCGACTCAGCCCCACCTTAGAAGTGACGGCGGATGGCGTCGACCATGCCCTGGGACGTGGTCTGGCCGAGCACGTCGGCTGCGGCATCGGCATCCATAAAGATGTTCATGAGCGCCTGTAGGGCCTCGACCTGGCCGCCTGGCTCGGCGATGCCCAGATTGATGACGATCTGCGCCGGCACCGGAGCGCCCATGCCAGCCATGGCGTTAAATGTCACGGGCGCGGCGGGCTTCACCACCGCGATATAGGGCTTGGCCACAAACCCCGGATCGGTATGCGGAATGGCAATGTTTGCCGCCGGCATGGCAAGACCCGTGGGATAGGCATCCTCGCGCGTGCGAACGGCGTCGAGCCAACCGTCGGCAATGTAGCCGCGCGGGGCAAGCTCGCCCTCGAGCCGCGCAAACACCTCATCCGGCGTTGCACACTCCCAATCAAAAAACACCAGCTCAGGCGCAAACAGCGCTTCGTTATCCGCCATGCGCTCACCTCTCTCACCTAGCCATCGGAGACGTTCTTGAATGACCAGTCGTTAAAGACCGTCCCCGATAACTACCCAAAACAAAAGGTGGCCACGCGCGCCTTGGCGCCAATGACCACCCTGACTACTCGGCTAAATTGTACTGTGCGCCGCTAGCCGCGAGGCACGTCAATTGCGACCTTGCCGCTCTCCAGCACGTGAACACGGCCGTCGGCGAGCATCTGCACGACCTCGGGATACAGCACATGCTCAATCGCATGGATGTGCTCCTCGAGCGTGTCGACATCCCAGCCCTCCTCAACAGCCAGCGCACGCTGGGCGATGATGGGACCGTTGTCGTAGATCTCGTTGGCAAAATGCACGGTCACGCCGGTCACCTTGACGCCGCGCGCAAAGGCGTCGTCAATCGCATGCGCACCGGTAAAGCTCGGCAGCAGCGCCGGATGCAAGTTGACCACGCGGTTGGGAAACGCCGCCAGCAGAGGCGTGTGCACCATGCGCATGTAGCCGGCCATGACCACATACTCGCAGCCGCGCTCGAGAAGCTCGTGCGCGATGATCTCGTCGGCGGCGATGGGGTCAGCGTACACATCCTTGGACAGCGTGAGCGTCTGGATGCCCGCGCGCTCAGCGCGCTGCAAACCCTTAGCCGAAGGACGGCTCGACACCACAAGCTCAATCGAAGCGTTGAGCTTGCCGGCGGCGATCAGATCGATCAGCGCCTGCAGGTTGGTACCCGAACCGCTGATGAGCACACCGATCTTGAGCGGCTCGGCCGTATCGGTGCCGGTCGGACGGGTATAGGGCACAAAATCCAGGCCCTCGGCGGCAGTCATCTGCTCGTTAGCGCTCATCGGAGTACACGACCTTACCGGAACCCTCGACGCACTCGCCCACGCGGAACGGCTTCTCGCCCAGCGCGACCAGAGCCTCGGTCACCGCGGCCTCGTCCTCGGGGGCGACGATCAGGCACAGGCCAACGCCCATGTTGAAGGTCTTGCATGCCTCATTGGGCGCAAGCTCGGCCTGGCGCGACACATAGGTGATGACGGGCGGAACGTCCCAACCCATCTCGGCACCGTTGCGGGTGACCACGGCGTCGACGTCGTCGGCGAGCGCGCGGTTGAGGTTCTCGGTAATACCGCCGCCAGTGATGTGGGCGATGGCGTGCACCGGAGCGCCACCGCGCAGCAGCTCCAGAATAGGCTTGACGTAGATGCGCGTGGGGGCCAGCAGAGCGTCAGCCAGCGATGCGCCACCGAGCTCCTCGAGCGGGCGGCTCAGCTCTTCGGCCTTAGCGGCGGCCTCGGGCGTGCCCGGCTTAATGCCGTCGACGCCGATGACCTTGCGCACGAGCGAGTAGCCGTTGGAGTGCACGCCGGTGGAAGGCAGGCCCAGGATCACGTCGCCGGGACGGACATTCGCGGGGTCGAGCATCTTGGGACGGTCGACGACGCCCACGGTAAAGCCGGCAAGGTCGTAGTCGGCCGGAGCCATGACGCCCGGGTGCTCGGCCATCTCGCCGCCCACGAGCGCGCAGCCCGCGAGCTTGCAGCCGTCGGCCACGCCCTTGATGATCTTTGCCATGTGCTCGGCCTCGATGTGGCCGATGGCAACGTAGTCCAGGAAGAACAGCGGCTCGGCGCCCGAAGCCAAAATGTCGTTGACGCACATGGCGACCAGGTCCTGGCCCACCGTCTCGTGACGGTCCATGATCTGAGCGAGCACGAGCTTGGTGCCCACGCCGTCGGTACCGCTAATCAGAATCGGGTCTTCCATATCCTTAAGCGCGGCGGCCGAGAACAGGCCACCGAAGCCACCGATGCCGCCGATGACCTCGGGACGGTTGGTGTCCTTAACCATTTGCTTAATAGCGTCGACGGCGCGGCCGCCCTCAGCGGTATCGACGCCGGCATCCTCATACGTCACATGCTTGCTGTCGCTCATCTGAGCCTTCCTCTCCCACTACCGTCCGCCGCGCGGGCGCCAAACGGTGCTCATAGTTGCGTTCATTTCGGCGTGTGCCATAACAGCACACGCCGTCATATCAACAAAACAGCAGGTAAAACCTACCAGAATAAACCTGTCCCTACATGGCAGGCTTTAGGCCTCGCCGTGCTTCTCTTCCCAGCTGCGGTCGTCGTATTTCTCGACCACGGCGTCGTCGTCAAAGTGCAGCGGCTTGTCCAGGTTGCGGGGCTTAAAGCCCTCCATAAACTTGTCGCGGCCAAAGCTCTCGGGAATCGCCACGGGGTAGCGGCCGGTAAAGCACGCATCGCAGTAACCGCCCTTGGGCATGACCTTAAGCAGGCCCTCGACCGAAAGGAAGGCCAGCGAATCGGCGCCGATATACTCGCAAATCTCGTCGACCGTCTTGTTGGCGCTGATAAGCTGCGACTGCACGTCGGTATCGATACCGTAGAAGCACGGCCAGATGACCTCGGGCGAGTTGATGCGGATATGAATCTCCTTGGCGCCGGCGTTGCGCAGCATCTTGACGAGCTGCACCATGGTGGTGCCGCGCACGATGGAGTCGTCGATGACGACCAGGCGCTTGCCCTCGATGTTGTCACGCAGCGGGTTGAGCTTCATACGCACGCCCATGGCACGCAGCTCCTGCGTAGGCTCGATAAACGTACGGCCCACATAGCGGTTCTTGATGAGGCCCTCGCCAAAGGGAATGCCACTCTCGTGCGAATAGCCCTCCGCGGGCGGCAGGCCGGAGTCGGGCACGCCGATGACCAGGTCGGCCTCGACGGGCTCCTCATGTGCCAGCTGACGACCCATGTCATAACGGCAGGCGTAGACGCTCTTGCCGTTCATGATGGAATCGGGGCGAGCAAAGTAGACCTGCTCAAAAATGCAGTTAGCAGGCTCTTCGGCGGCAGGCACGCCCTGCTCGGACACAAGGCCCTCGGCGCTGATGCGCAAAATCTCACCGGGACGGACGTCGCGGACGTACTCGGCGCCCACGATATCGAGCGCGCAGGTCTCGGAGGCAACGACCCAGCCGCCGGCGCGCGTGACATGGGTGGTGGCGTCGACCGTCGCGGCGCCGTCCTGCGACGGCAGCTGCGAAACGGATGCGGCATCGGCCTGGTCCAGGCCCTCATCCACCAGCTTGCCCAGCACGAGCGGGCGAATGCCGTGCGGATCGCGGAATGCGTAGAGCGCCTGCTCGTTGATGAGCGTCATGGCGTAGCCGCCGCGCACGAGCTCCATGGTCTTGCGAATGCCCTCGCGCAGATGGCCAGTACGCTGAGTAAAGTAGCCGATGAGTTTGGTCGCGACCTCGGAATCCGAGTTGGAGAGGAACGGTACGCCCAGCTCGATCAGCTGGCGACGCAGCTCGTCGGTGTTGACGAGGGTGCCGTTGTGCGCGAGCGCGATAATGACGCTATTGATGGTAGAGAGGTGCGGCTGAGAGGCTTCCCAGCTCTTGGCGCCGGCGGTGCCGTAGCGCACATGACCCACGGCCAGCTGACCGGAGAGCGTCGACAAGTCGGCATTGGAGAACACGCGGTCGAGCAGGCCCAGATCCTTGCGGACCATAACCGTACCGCCGTCACCAACGGCGATTCCCGCCGATTCTTGGCCGCGATGCTGCAGTGCACGCAGGCCAAAGTACGTCAGTCGAGCCACGTCGCGATCGGGCGCCCAGACACCGAAAACGCCGCATTCCTCATGCAGCTGGTCAGAGTCCGGATCATACGTCGACATGGCGTTCACCTGTCCCGCGGCACGCTCGGCCACGCGGATGGTTTCTTGAGACATGGCATCCCCTCAGAGCCTCGTATTTTGGCGTTACCCGCCTTATTATACGCACGGCGCGACGCGCTCCCCCGCGCATGAGCAGCGCTTTTTAAAAGCCCACCGAGCTTATTATCCGTTTTGCGACCAAACATTTTATTGGGTAGTCCACTCTCAGGGGCAACGGCCTCGAAGACTTCCCGTGCGCCGTGTCTCGCCCGCGCTAGGGGCTACATTGTTGCAATTGGGACGTTCGTCCTGTCTTTTAGCTGGTCGTCGGCGTATCCTTGTAGGCTACTACAAGACGAGAAAGGTAGCGTATGGATCGAAATCAACTCGACCCCAGTGTCCCCAGCACCACGGAGGCCAAGAAGATCCCCCTTATCATCAAGGTCTACGCAGTCCTGTGCACCCTATCTGGCGTGGGCACGCTCCCGTCAGTCGCCGTCTTTATGTGGCAGGTCATCACCGCACTCATTAACGGCAACGTCGCCGCTAAGCTCGGTGATAACACCCTGGTCGCGGTTGGCCTTATCGTCGCCGGCATTATGCTCTCGGCGGCAAGCGCGATCATCTTGATCGTCTTTGGCCTGGACCTCATCAAGGACCAGCGGCGCAATGCCGCCCGCCTGTCTTACGTCCTCATCGCATTTACCGTCGTGGAGCTTTTAGTTGACGTGATGCTCCAGGGCATCGGACCCTTCCTGCTGCGCCCCGCCGTCCAGCTTGTCATCCTCATTGCGCTGTCGGCCACCGTCGACCCCACGCTACGCCAGGAGCGCGAACTGCAGCGCCGTCTGCAAGAGATGCTCGACCGCGATGCCGCCGCCGAGGGGATGCTCGGCCGCGACGAAACCGGCGAGGGCTACATCAAGCTCAACTACTTCAACCTGTTCTGGGTATTCTTCGTCTGCAGCGTGTTAGGTCTCATTCTCGAGGAAGTCTGGCATATGGTCGTCGTCGATCCCGGCGTCTATCAGGACCGTGCCGGTATGCTATTTGGCCCCTTTAGCCCCATCTACGGATTTGGCGCGGTGCTCATGACCATGGCGCTCAACCGCTTCTATAAAAAGAATCCTCTGATCATTTTCCTGGTAAGTGCCCTGATCGGCGGCGCTTTCGAGGTGTTTGTAGGCTGGTTTATGCAGACCTCATTTGGCGTGGTGTCGTGGAGCTATTCACACATTAGGCTATTCGGCATGCCCGATCCCATCGCGGTATTGACCGGGGGACGCACATGCACGCCGTTTGCCTGCATGTGGGGCCTGGGTGGCCTCATCTGGATCAAGGTCTTGCTGCCGCGCCTGCTTAAGCTCATCAATATGATTCCATGGAAACGCCGCTACTCTGCTACCGTCATCCTGACCGCCGTCATGTTGATCGACGGCGTCATGACGTTGCAATCGCTCGACTATTGGTATCAGCGCGTCAACGGAACCGTTCGAAATATTCCCGTCGCACAGTTCTATGACAAGCATTTCGATAACGAATATATGGAGAACCGTTTTCAGAGTATGACCATGAGCCCCAAGGACGCCACACGCGTGTAGCAAACGCCAGAGCAAAATAGCTCCAACACATCAAAGCCCGCTGGCAGATCTACATGAACTGCCGGCGGGCTTTCGCTATAGACAGACTCGGATTGCCGACGAGGCCTTACGCCTCGCGCTCGACCTCGCTCACGCACTCGTTCTTGATGGTGCCGACGAGCGACTGCAGCGCATCGACCACATGCGGGCGAATGTCTCCGCCAATGAGCACGAGCATGATGTCGTCGCCCACGGTAAGCTCGCCGCTCGCCAGCCACACGCGCACATAGCCGATACCCGGCATCGTGCGCGTCGCCTCGATAGCGGCCTGCACCTTTTCGGCATCGAAGCCAAACACCATGCCGCCCACCTTGTGGCCCGGCGCCACGCCATCGGTCTCGACACCGCGCGCCTCGGCCTTGGGCGTCGCGCGCACCACACCGTTATGTGTCAGATACATACCGCACGCAGGTGCCGACGAATCGGCCTTGGCCTCGCGCAGCCAAGCATCAACCGAAGGCATCGTTTTGCCATTCTCGAGCATCATTTCCCCTTTCACCGTCATTGAGTAGCCCATTATCTATTCCTCGACCGGCGTGAGCACCATGACGGCACGTGTGTTGCTCAGCGATAACGAACGACAGGTCACAAGCGTTACGACCTTGGTTGCCGAGACGGCGCGATCGCCCGCATCACTCGTCACGGCAGAAGCCCCGTCGAGCATCTCGGACAGGTAGTTCTTGAGCCCGTCGTCGCCCTCAAAATTGGGCGTGCGCGCCTTGGAGTACGTATCCTCAACGACCTTGGTCGCCAGCGGACGCAGCTTATACGTTGCATCGCGCGTGATGTAATACACGTACTCGATGCTATCGAACGTCGCTTGGTCGGTGGTGTCCGAAATCACGTTGAACATCGACCCATCGTTCATATGGTGGCCGTAGATCGTGGTCTGCTGATCCACCATGCCCGGCGCGGTGTCGTCGCTATCCAAGAAGATGGCACCGGACGCGTTAGCCGTACCGTCAAACAGCGTGTTGAGGTATTTGGAGTTGTTGTTGGTCTGTACGACGGGATAGTTGATGTTGGTGCCGGGCGCGTAAATCCAACCCACAACCTCGGGATTCGTCTGGGCAAGTGCATCAAAGTCGATAATCGGCACGCCGCTGGCGTCCTTGTCGCTTATATATTGCTTCTCGATTTTCTGATACGAATCGCTCGCCTGCTTATAGCCAATCTGAGCATTAATAAAGATAGCGGCGGCGGCGACAATCAAACCGATGCCGATGATGATGAGCAGAATGGGAATAATGGAGCGGCGCTTTTTGCGCGGCGGCTCGGTGTAATCCGACGGCGCGGCATGCGATGAAGACCGGGGCGGCTTCTTAGCGTTGCTATAAGATGAAGGTCGATATGCGGCTGGCGCGTCCTGTCGACGATGCGTCGCCGGTGTCACGGGGCACAGCGCGCGCGGCTGCTGAGGAGAGGATGCCCGACCCTGCTGCGCCGCATGGGCAGCACCCGGCTTCGATGGATCGGGAATCTGAGAAGCCTTGAATCGTTTTCCCTGATAGTCGGACATGGCTCTCCTTATACTGCGGTGAAACGGCAGAACGCCTAGGCGTCGGCCATCTCCTGCTTCATCTTCTCGATAACCTTGCGGTACTCGGGGTCGCATGCGCCCAGAATCTGCGTGGCATAAATGGCGGCGTTCTTGGCACCGTTGATGGCAACGCAGGCCACGGGCACACCCGAAGGCATCTGCACCATCGACAGCAGCGAATCCATACCGCCCAGGTCACTCGTCTTCATAGGCACGCCGATGACCGGCAGCGGCGTAAACGCAGCCACGACACCGCCCAGGTGAGCAGCCTTGCCGGCGGCGGCGATAATCACTTTGATACCGCGATCGGCGGCAGTCGAAGCCCACTCGTGGACCTTCGCCGGTGTGCGGTGTGCGCTCGCAATGACAAGCTCATAGGGCACACCCAGCGCCTCGAGCTCGGCGGTGCAACCTTCCATAACGCCCAGATCGGACTTGGAGCCCATGATGATCCCGACAACCGGCTTTTGATCTGCCATAAACAAAGACCTCCTGTTGAGAGCGGTGACGCGGCGGATCCGCGACCCTTAACTACTGAGAGTAGTATAGCTGCTCCCGTCCCTGCGGTCCCCGGGTGCCCCGCGGCGGGCTGGGTTTTTATCTTCGCTCCCCTTGCTTCGCAAAGTCGCTCAGACAATAAACCCAGCCCGCCGCGGGGCACCCGGGGACCTACCGGGGATTGCCATGACGTACGTTGGCTGAAATATTAACGTGGGATCCGCCGTTCGAACGAACGGCGGATCCCACACTCGTTTTTTATTCAGCCCTAGTCATCGCGCAAAGTCCCTTCGGCAGTACACGGTGCGGCCAAGTCACCGCAGGCCGGGGCGGGAGGCGGACCTTTCTCTCGGAAAACTTCGCGAAGCCCAGTTTCCGAGAGAAAGTGTCCGGCTGCCGCCCCGGCCGACCAGGTCACATTACACCGTGTGCTGCGGCAGGTCCTGCAGGGCGATGACGTCCATGCCCATGTCGTTGGCGCTGCCGTGACCCTGCTGGTCCTCACGCACCGCCTCGATGGCACTCACGTACGTGTTGGCCGCAGACATCGCGGTCACGCAGGTCACACCGCGTCGCACTGCCTCGGTGCGCAGCAGATAGCCGTCGCCGCGCGAGCCCGGACCGTACGGCGTGTTGATGATCACCGCGATCTTGCCATCGGCGATGAGGTCGCCGATGTTGGGGCGCTCGCCGTCGTGCGAGCCGCTAATCTTCTCCACGACCTCGCACGTCACGTTGCCTCCACGCAGCACGCGCGCCGTACCCTCGGTGGAGCAGATGTCAAAGCCCAGGTAACGCAGGATACGCGCGACCGAAAGGATGTGGCGCTTGTCGCGGTCGCACACGCTGATGAACACCTTGCCAGCGCTCGGGTCGGGCAGCTTGTAGTCGATCGCCAGCTGCGTCTTGGCGTATGCCTCGGGATAGCTCTTGGCGATGCCCATGACCTCGCCCGTCGACTTCATCTCGGGCCCCAGGATGACGTCGGCGCCCGGGAAACGACCCCAGGGCATGACGGCTTCCTTCATGCAGAACCAGTCCAGCTGACGTTCGTCGCTCGGCAGGCCCAAGCTCGCGATGGAATCGCCTGCCATGATGCGCGCCGCGCATTTGGCCAGCGGCACACCGGTGGCCTTGGAGATAAACGGCACGGTACGGCTGGCGCGCGGGTTGGCCTCGATCACGTAGACGGTCTCGCCCTTGATGGCATATTGCACGTTGACCAGGCCGCGAACTCCCAGCGCCATCGCGATGCGGTGCGTGGTCTCGCGGAGCTTCGCCTGCAGGCTCTCGCTAAAGCTGAACGGCGGGATGCAGGTCGCGGAGTCGCCGGAGTGAATACCGGCCTCCTCGATATGCTCCAGAATGCCGCCGATGTAGACCTCTTCGCCATCGCACAGGGCGTCGACATCGGACTCGATTGCACCCTCCAGGAAGCGGTCCAGATACACCGGGTAGTCGGGGCTAATGCGCGCGGCCTCGGCCATGTAATCGCGCAGATGTTCGGCATCGTAGGCGATCATCATACCGCGGCCGCCCAGCACGTAGCTCGGACGCACCAGTAGCGGGTAGCCGATGTGCGCGGCCACGGCCTCGGCCTCCTCAAACGAGGTTGCCTGGCCCGCCGGCGGGTACATAATGCCCAGCTTGTCGAGCAGGGCGGCAAAACGCTCACGGTCCTCGGCAAAGTCGATGGCATCGGGCTTGGTGCCCATAATGTTCACGCCGCTCTCCTCGAGCATGCGCGCCAGCTTAAGCGGGGTCTGGCCGCCGAGCGTCACCACGACGCCGTCGGGACGCTCAACGTCAATGACGTCCATGACGTCCTCGTAGGTGAGCGGCTCAAAGTACAGGCGGTCGGACGTGTCGTAGTCGGTCGAGACGGTCTCGGGGTTGCAGTTGACCATGATGGTCTCAAAGCCGCGGGCCGCCAGCGCATAGCTCGCATGCACGCAGCAGTAGTCAAACTCGATGCCCTGGCCGATACGGTTGGGTCCGGCGCCCAGAATCATCGCCTTGGGCTTATCTGCCGGCGTGGTCTCATCGGGGGCCACGCACTTTTTGGCGACCGGGCTCGTGCGGTAGATGTTCTCGTAGGTCTTGTAGTGGTACTCCGTGGCACTCGAGAACTCCGCAGCGCAGGTATCGACCGTCTTCATGCTCGGAACCACGCCCAGACCCTTGCGATAGGCGCGCACAAAGCGCTCGTCCGAGCCGGTCAGCGCGGCAATCTCGGCGTCGCTCGTGCCGTACTGCTTGAGCAGGCGCATCGCGTCGGCGTCGATATCCTCCACACGCAGGCCGCGGATGCTCTCCTGGACCTGCACCATGTCGTTGATACGGTTGAGGTACCACGGATCGATACCGCAGATGGCATGGATGTGGGCGATGTCCCAGCCACGGCGCAGGGCCTCGACCACAAAGAAGATGCGGTGCTCGGTCGGGGTTGCCACGGCCTGAGCGAGCTCATCGTCGCTCAGCTTGTCGGCACCCTCCTTGCCACCGGCGCAGATGCCCTGGTGACCGTCCTCCAGTGAGCGCATGGCCTTGCCGAAGGCCTCCTCAAAGGTGCGGCCGATCGCCATAATCTCGCCCACGGCCTTCATGCGCGTGGTGAGCGTGGGGTCGGTACCCTTAAACTTCTCGAAGGCAAAGCGCGGTACCTTGACCACGCAGTAGTCAATCGTGGGCTCAAAGCAGGCGGGCGTTGCCTTGGTGATATCGTTGACGATCTCGTCGAGCGTATAGCCCACGGCCAGGCGCGCGGCGGCCTTGGCGATGGGGAAACCCGTGGCCTTGGAGGCCAGTGCGGACGAACGGCTCACGCGCGGGTTCATCTCGATGACGATCAGGCGGCCGGTCTGGGGGTTCACGGCAAACTGCACGTTGGAGCCGCCGGTCTCGACGCCGATCTTCTCCAGAATGGCGAGCGACGCGACACGCATGCGCTGATACTCAAGGTCGGAGAGGGTCTGCGCTGGCGCCACGGTGATGGAATCGCCGGTGTGCACGCCCATGGGGTCGAGGTTCTCGATGGAGCACACGATGATGCCGTTGCCGGCGTGGTCGCGCATGACCTCCATCTCATACTCTTTCCAGCCCTCGATGGACTCCTCGACCAGCACCTCGTGGGCAGGCGAGAGCTCCAGGCCCTGGCTCACGATGGAGACGAGCTCCTCGTGGCTGTGAGCGATGCCGCCGCCGGCGCCGCCGAGGGTAAAGCTCGGGCGCAGTACGCAGGGATAGCCCACGCGCTCGGCGATGGCCTCGGCGTCGGCCACGCTGTAGGCATAGCCCGAGCGCGCGACCTCCAGGCCAATCTCGGCCATGGCCTCGTTAAAGAGCTTGCGGTCCTCGCCGCGCTCGATAGCGGCCAGGTCGCAGCCGATCATCTCGACGCCGTACTTGTCGAGCGTACCGTCCTTTGCCAGCTCGACGGCGGCGTTCAGACCGGTCTGGCCGCCCAGCGTGGGCAGCAGCGCGTCCGGGCGCTCTTTCTTGATCACGCGCTCGATAAACTCGGCAGTGATGGGCTCGACATAGGTGCGGTCGGCCAAGCCCGGGTCGGTCATGATGGTCGCCGGGTTGGAGTTGACCAGGATGACCTCAAAGCCATCCTCCTTGAGCACCTTGCAGGCCTGGGCGCCGGAGTAGTCGAACTCGCAGGCCTGGCCGATGACGATGGGGCCCGAACCAATGACGAGGATGCGCTTGATGTCAGTACGTTTAGGCATGTTAGTTCTCCTCGGTCTCAGCGGTCTCGGACTCAGCAAAGTTCCAGCCAGCCAGGCGGTCCTTCGCGGTGTCGATGTCCAGGTAGTTCTCCTCGCCGTCCATGAGTCGCGTAAAGGCGGTAAAGAGATAGTGGGCATCGGTGGGGCCAGGCGAGGCCTCGGGGTGGTACTGGACCGAGAAGCACGGGGCGTCGAGCAGCTGGATGCCCTCGGCGGTGCCGTCGTTGAGGTTCACATGTGTCAGGCGAATGCGGCCAAAGCGCTCGTTCATCACGACCGGCGCGATTCCGCGGCGCACCCAGACGCGCAGATCTCCATCGGCCGCATGCTCGGTCTCGCCGCCGGAAAGCTCGGGGACAAGCTTGCCCAAGCTGGGGAACAGCAGGCCAAAGCCATGGTTTTGCGCGGTGATCTCCACGCGACGGCTTACCAGGTTCATGACCGGCTGGTTGCCGCCGCGGTGACCGAACTTAAGCTTTTCCATCTGGGCGCCGCAGGCCAGGCTGATCATCTGGTGACCAAGACAAATACCAAAGACCGGTACCTTGCCGATCAGCTGCTGCACCTGCTCGTAGGTCTCCACCACGGCGTCGGGGTCGCCAGGGCCGTTGGACAAAAAGACGCCGTCGGGATTCATGTCGAGCACCCCACTCGCAGGCGTATTCCACGGCACGACGGTAAGGTCGCAGCCGGCGCGGACCAGACCCTCCAGAATGCCGCGCTTCACACCGCAGTCGTAGGCGACCACTTTGTGACGGGCAGGAGCGGCAACCGCAAGCGCAAAGTCATGCGTGGCAGGCAGGTCGGCGGCAGCAAAGGCGTGGGGCTCAGGGCAGCTCACGGTCTTGACCAGGTTCTCGCCTACCAGCGTGGGCGCTGCGGCCAGACGCTCGGCAAGCTCGTCGACGTCGAAGATCTCGGTCGAGATAATGCCCATCTTGGAGCCGTTGTCGCGCAGGTGGCGCACCAGAGCGCGGGTGTCGACGCCCTCGATAGCGACGATGCCGTGAGCGCGCAGGTACTCCGGCACGCTGACGGCCGAGCGCCAGTTAGAAGGCGTGGCGCACATGTCGCGAACGATCATGCCGCGCATAGCCGGAGCGCTCGCAGGGCGCACGGCGTCGCCGGGGAAGGCCGACTGGACGTCGGCCTTGTCGATACCGTAGTTGCCGATCTGCGGATAGGTCATGGTTACGATTTGGCCGGCATAACTCGGATCGGTCATGACCTCAAAGTAGCCCTCGAGCGAGGTGTTGAAGCAGACTTCGCCGGTCGCGGTACCCTCGGCGCCGCATGCACGTCCATAAAAAATGGTCCCATCCTCAAGATACAGGATGCAGGGACCGCAGGTGCCCTTGCTGGTTTTGGCCAGCATACGCTGGCAAAGCTCGCTGGGCGCGAAGGTGCGGGCGGCAGCGCCCGCGGTATGGTTGTTCGCCATAGTTCTCCTTCCCGGTCTCACAGGACCGGCTTAAAGGTGTGTAGTTAGGCCTCGCGGTATTGTAACCGCAAGCATGTCTCATGGCGTTAATTTCATCGAAATGTTTACGAAATGATAATTATGACTTTCTATGCATAATGATTTTTCTGGGACGGGGATTAAAAAATCATTCTGAGAGCAGGGCTTTGTCGCCAACCGCATACATGACAGAATGATTTTTTAATCCCCGTCCCAGAAAAATCATCCCGCGTGGGCTTGCGGCTCACGCGGGATGATGGCGTCTTACTTTTTCTTGTCCTGCTCCAGCAGATCGGACGGTGAGCGATCGGGTTTGCCGCCGCGGAAAATCTCGCGGCCATGCAGACGATGCTCCAGGTCGCGTTCGGCCTTTTCCTCGTCAATCTTGGTCTGGCTCACCACCGGGTCCTCAATCAACGACGACACCGAGTTCACCTGCTTCTGAATGCGCTCGGCGATGGTGTCATCCATACTCACGATGCGCATCTTCCAGTCGATATTCGTGGCGTTGGATGAGCTCTTGGTCCACACAAACGTCAAAATGGCGCTCTGGTGGCCACGCGCGGGGAACATGCCAAAGAAGGAATCGTGCTGAATGTTGCTATCCTCGTCGATATAGGCGTGAACGTTATACACCACACGGTCGATCTTGTCGTTGAGCAGGGCGTTGGTTGCGAGCGCCGCCGCCTGAATCTGACCGTTGGACAGCAGCTCGAGTTCATTGGCAGAAGACGTGTCCAGCACCGTCACCTCAACCGTGCCCGTGCGCTCATCTGCCTCGTCGACGGTAAAATCGAGCGGGAACTGCGTAAAGCCATTGCCCCATTCAAGTCCACCCTTGAGCGCGGTCGAAACGGTATCCACCGAAACACTTTCGGAAAGGTTCGCGGTATTCAGACGTCGCATCACGCCGTAGCCAATCTGCATGCCCACAATCAGCACCAAAATGCCGATAACCACGGCCATGGCGGTCTTCGTAATGGTATGGCTCACCTGCGATCCCGAAGGGTCGTCCTCGGACAGCGGGTCGATATGTTTTGCCTGGCTCGCGCGATCCTCGCTGCGCAGCCGCGCCAGCGTCGCCTTGTCGCCGCGCTTGACGGCGGCCTCTTTCTCGCGCATGCGCTCGGTGCGCTTTTTGGCGAGCGTAGGATCCAAGACGCCGGATGCATCGATTTCGGAGAATAACTCCGTCACTTCTTCCGGAGTCAAAGGGTTCTTATCAGCCATGATCTTCCTGTCATATCAATCAGTCGAGCTCGTGCGCACGCGCACCTTCGAACTGCATTCGATAGTAACGGGCATAGGTGCCGCCACGGGCGAGAAGCTCCTCGTGCGTGCCACGTTCCACAACGCGACCATGCTCAACGGTCGCAATCTCGTCAGCATGCTTAATAGTCGAGAGACGGTGGGCGATGATGATCGTGGTACGGCCGCGTGCCAGCTCTTCGAGCGACTCCTGCACCGCTTCCTCGCTCTCGTTATCCAGGGCACTCGTCGCCTCATCCAAAATAAGGATCTTGGGGTTCTTGAGAAACACGCGTGCAATGGCTACGCGCTGCTTCTGACCGCCCGAAAGACGGCTGCCGCGCTCGCCCACGACCGTGTCGTAGCCCTGCGGTAGGGACTCAATGAAGGCATCGATATTGGCGCGGCGGGCGGCCTCGGCGACCTCTTCTGCCGTGGCGCCTGGCTTGCCGTAAGCGATGTTCTCGCCAATCGTACCGTCAAACAGATAGACATCCTGCTGCACCAGGCCAATGGCGCGGCGCAGACTCTGTTGCGTCACGTCGCGCACGTCTTGGCCATCGATGCTGACGGATCCAGCAGCCACGTCATAAAAGCGCGGCAGCAGCGAACACGTTGTGGACTTGCCACCGCCCGAGGGGCCAACCAGGGCAATGGTCTGTCCGGGCTTGATGGACAGATCCATATGATCGATAACAGGGCGTCCGTCGGCACTGCCCTCGCCCAACTCAACGTCCTCGTAGCTAAAGCACACATCGCGATATTCAACCGCGCCAGCCGTCACCTGCAGGTCCGCGGCATCCGGCTTGTCCTGGATATCCGGGGCGGTCGAAAGTACCTCGTCCATACGCTTAAAGCCGGCGATGGCTTTCTGATACGTCTCAGCCGAGTTCACAAGCGTCTCGAGCGGGGTGCAGAACAGCGAAATGTAGAGCGCAAAGGTCGCCATATCGACCGGCTGCAGTTGGCCTTGCGCCACCAGCCAACCACCCAGCAGCACCACGATCACGTACAGCACACCCGAGAGCAGGCCATACGTCGCAGTGTAGACGCCCATGGCGTGATACATATTCTCCTTGGACGAAAGATAGCGGTCATTAGAGACGCGGAACTTGGAGCGCTCAGCTTCCTCGTTCGCAAAACTCTTGACCACGCGCATACCGGCCAGCGAATCCTGCAGTTGAGCATTAATACCGCTGATCTTTTTGCGGTTGTCGCTGAAGACCTCGCGCATGCGCATGTTCTGCCAAAACATAATGACCGCAAACACCGCCGTCACCACGACCATGGCAAGCGCCAGCACCGGAGCGATGGTAAAGAGGATCACAAACGAGCCGACAATCTCGATACCGCAGATGATTATCCACTCGGGTACGTGATGCGCTGCCTCACAGATATCAAATAGGTCGTTGACCACGCGGCTCATCATGTCACCCGAGCTGTTGCGATCGAAGTACGCAAAGCTAAAGCGCTCGTACTGATCGAACAGGTCCTCGCGCATCTTGGACTCCATGCGCGCGCCCATCACGTGGCCCCAATAGCTCACAAAGTAGCGGCAGGCGCAACGGATGGCATACATCAGTACCAAGCCGACCGCGATCATACCGAGCGCCTGCATAATAGCAGCCTGACCCTGGGTAAAGAGCCCGCCGGTCAGATTACGCAGGATAATGGGGAACGCCAGGTCAATGGCAGCAAGCACCAGGGCGCAAACAGTATCGGCAACAAAAAGCCCCATCTGGGGCTTGTAATACGAAAGAAACCTCTTCAGCATGTGATCCTCAAAGAAATATCAGCAACGTAAGGCCCTGAGACAAAGCAATCATCAGTACTTGTCCCAGGGCTATCCCCACTCGTTAGAGCTCCGCGCCCCCAAGGCGATGTGCGATGCTATCGCAGGCCAAGGCGCCCACGACGGTCTTGGCATCTTCGATCTTGCCGTCGAGCACGGCGTCGATCAGCTCGTGCAGCGGCACCAGATCCACGTTGACAAACTCGTCATCATCGGGGTTGGGCGCATCAAACTCGAGCTTGGTGGCCAGGTAGATGTGAATGATCTCGTCACAGAAGCCGCAGGACGTGACAATCGACGTCAAAAAGCGAATGCGACCGGCCCTAAAGCCCGTCTCCTCATGCAGCTCACGCTTGGCGCAATCGAGCGGGTCCTCGCCTGGATCGAGCTTGCCGGCGGGAATCTCGACCGTCACGCGGTCGATGGCGGTGCGGTACTGACGCACCAGTACGATCTTGCCGCTCTCGGTCAGTGCCACAACGGCCGCCGCACCCGGATGGCGAACGATATCGCGGGCGCTGCGGTGACCGTTGGGCAGTTCAACCTCAAGACGGTGGACGTCGAGGATCTTGCCCTTCCAGGCGCACTCCTCCGAAAGAATCTTCTCGTGCAGCTCGGCATCGTGCGGGTCGTCGTCGCCCAGCACCAGCGCCGGCTCGTCAGCGACCTCGCCACCAGGCTCGCCCTCGGCGTGCCCATACATGCGGCTGTCCTCTTCGACGATCTGCGCGTCCACGAGCTCTTCGTTCTTCTCGTCCATCCGTCTCATCCCTCTCGGACTTTAGGCATCCCAGGCGTCGCGGCCACGCAGCGCGCGCAGACCGATGTCATGACGCAGGGTCTTGCCCTCAAAATCAATCTTTTCGCAGGCCTCGTAGGCAAGGTTGCGAGCGTTCTCGAACGTGTCGCCCAGCGCGGTCACGGCAAGCACTCGGCCACCGTTGGTCACGAGCCGACCGTCCACCACGGCGGTGCCGGCATGGTACACGGTCACGTTCTCCATGGCCTCGGCGTCGGCGATGCCGGTGATGACTTTGCCCTTCTCGTAGCTGCCGGGGTAGCCCGCGCTCGTCAGGACAACAGCCACAGCCCACTCGTCACGCCAGTCGAGTTCAATCTGATCGAGCTCACAGTTGGCACAAGCCAGCATGACCTCGACCAGGTCGTTCTTGAGGCGCGGCAGCACGACCTGCGTCTCAGGGTCGCCAAAGCGGGCGTTGAACTCCAGCACCTTGGGGCCGGCGGGGGTAAGCATAAAGCCGCCGTACAGGCAGCCGCGGTAGTCGATGCCCTCGGCGGCGAGCTCGGCCACGGTCTGCTCCATGACCTTCACCATGGTGGCGTGCTCCTCGTCGGTCACGATGGGCACCGGGCTGTAGACGCCCATGCCACCGGTGTTGGGGCCCTTGTCGCCCTCGAGTGCACGCTTGTGATCCTGCGAGGTGGCCATAGGACGCACGGTCTTGCCGTCGGTAAAGGCCAGCAGCGAGCACTCGGGGCCGGTCAGCATCTCCTCGATGACCACGGTATTGCCGGCATCACCAAAGGTGCCACCAAAACACTCACGCACGGCCTCTTCGGCCTGCGCAAGCTCAGTCGCCACGATAACGCCCTTGCCTGCAGCCAGGCCGTCAGCCTTCACGACCAGCGGGGCGCCCTGCTCGCGCACGTAGGCGAGAGCCGAAGCCTCGTCGGTGAACGAGCCATAGGCTGCCGTCGGGATACCAGCACGCTCCATGAGTTGCTTGGAGAACAGCTTAGAGCCCTCCATCTGAGCGCCCTCGGCACCCGGGCCAAAGCAGGGAATACCAGCCGCACGCACGGCGTCGGCAACGCCCACCACGAGCGGAGCCTCGGGGCCAATTACCACGAGTCCGCATCCGTGGCTCTGCGCAAACGCCGCCACGGCCGCAGGATCGCAATCGTCGAGAACCACGTTCTCGCCGCAGCTCGCGGTGCCGCCGTTACCCGGCGCAATGTAGAGCTTGCCGGCGCGCGGTGATGCAGCGAGCTTAGCTGCCAGAGCATGCTCGCGGCCGCCGCTGCCCAACAACAGGATGTCGATGGTTTGAGTGTCCGCCTTCAAGGGTGCCTCCTCTATGGATGAACGGCCCGCTCCGCGCGAGCCCTTTGCAAGCAAATATACCCCTCGGCCGCCCGTCCGGGCTGCAAAGGGGTATATCGCAATAACCAAATAGTGCCGATTACTTCCAGAATCGGTTGATGATCTGCTCGCGACCGGCGCCGACGCCAATGAACGTCACGCGGGTGTGTGCCAGATCCTCGATAAACGTCACGTAGTCCTGAGCCTCCTGCGGCAGCTCGTCAAAGCTGCGGCAGCCGGTGATGTCGCACTTCCAGCCCGGGAGCTCCTCGTAGATGGGCTTGGCGTGCTCAAAGCGCACCTGATGCTCGGGCACGCTCGTGTAACGCTCGCCGTCGACGTCGTAGGCAACGCACACCTTGACGGTATCGAAGGCCGAAAGCACGTCGAGCTTGGTCATGGCGATATCGGTGAGGCCATTGACACGCGAGGCGTAGTTGGCGATGGGGCCATCGAACCAACCGCAGCGACGGCGACGGCCGGTGGTCACGCCGTACTCATAGCCCTCCTCGGTCAGCGTATGGCCGGCCTCGGACTCATAGGAAAGCTCGGTGGGCATGGGGCCCGAACCGACGCGGGTGATATAGGCCTTCATGACGCCCAGCACGCGGTCGACATTCTTCATACCGACGCCAGAGCCGGTGATGGCGCCGCCGGCGGTGCAGTTGGAAGACGTCACGTACGGATAGGTGCCGTGGTCGATGTCGAGCAGCGTTGCCTGGGCGCCCTCGAACAGCAGGTCCTTGCCCTCGTCGATCATGTTGTTGAGCAGCAGGCTCGTCTCGGTGATGTAGGGGCGCAGGCGCTCGGCCATGGGCAGGTACTCGTCGCAGATCTGGTCCACGGTGTAGGTGGGCAGGTGGTAGATGAGCTCGAGCTCGGGATTCACGCGGGCAAGAGCGGTCTCCAGCTTGTCGCGGAACAGCGCCTCGTCCAGCATGTCCTGCATGCGCAGGCCGATGCGGGCCATCTTGTCCTGGTAGCACGGACCGATGCCGCGCTTGGTGGTACCAATGTTCTTCTTGCCGAGCTTCTGCTCAAAAGCACCATCCAGATCGATGTGGTAAGGCATGATGATGTGCGCGTTGCCACTGATCTTGAGGTTCTTGGTGGTGATGCCGTCGGCCTCGAACATGTCAATCTCCTCAAGGACAACCTTGGGGTTGACAACGCAGCCGTTACCGATCACCGACATATGGTCGGAATACATGATGCCGGAGGGCACCTGGTGCAGGCCGTACTTCTTGCCGTTGACGACGATGGTGTGGCCGGCGTTGTTACCGCCCGAATAGCGCACGACGGCATCGAAGTCGCCGGCGACCAGGTCGCAGATCTTACCCTTGCCCTCATCGCCCCACTGGGCACCGACCAAAACGGTTGACGGCATGTTTACTCCTTACATTCATGGACTGTCTACGCGCCACGCCGGCACGCAGAAGCACAAAACATTCCCAGTATACCCGTGCAACGGGCGCCTGTCCTACTCCTCGGTATGCGCCCCATCAAGCTCATAGAACTTGGTGGATGCCGGCAGGAACATCAGGTCGACGTCACCGATCGGGCCCGAACGGTTCTTGGCCACGACGATACGCGTAACGCCCTCGTCGGGTCGATCGTCACGCGAGGCCTCGGCCTCATCAGCGGAGCGATCCAAGAACATAACGATGTCGGCGTCCTGCTCGATGGAGCCCGATTCACGCAGGTCGGACAGCTGCGGGCGCTTGCCGGTACGGGACTCAACCTGACGCGACAGCTGCGATAGCGCGATCAAAGGAATCTTGAGCTCCTTGGCCATGATCTTTAAACCACGCGACATCTCGGAGACCTCGACGGTACGGCTCTCGGAGCGACGTCCCGGCGGAGGACTCACCAGCTGCAGGTAGTCCAGGATAATGATGGCCTTCTCCTTGTTGTGGAGCATGCGGCGGCTCTTGGCGCGAATCTCGGTCACCGTGGTGCCGGGCGTATCGTCAATCAGAATGTCGAGCTTAGACAAGGTCTGCGTGGCCTCGTTGATATTGGCCCACTGCTCGGGGCTAATGCGGCCCGTACGGAAGTCGCTGATCGAGATCATGGCGTAGGCGCAAATCAGGCGCTGGGCAATTTCCTTGCCCGACATCTCCAGCGAAAAGAAACCGACGGTATAGCCCGCAGCGGCGGCATTCAGCGCCAGGTTCAGAGCGAACGACGTCTTACCCACGGCAGGGCGGGCGCCGATAATGATGAGCTGGCCCTCGCGGAAACCCATGAGCATGCGGTCGAGCGACGGGAAGCCGGTGGGCACGCCCGCGGCCTGTCCGCCGGCCTTACACACTTCCTCGGCCTCGTTATAGGCCTCGACCATAAACTCGGTCAGTGTCTTATAGCTCGACTTGACCTCGCGCGCCGTGACCTTAAGCAGCTTGCTCTCGGCCAGCTCCACGACCTCTTTGGTGTCGGTAGGGGCGTTATAGGCCAACGCGTTGATCTCGTTGGTGGCACCGATCAGCTCGCGCAGCATCGAGTCGCGACGGACGATGGCGGCATGGTGCTGCCAGTTCACGAGCGACAGGGTCTGACCCATCAGCTCCAAAATGTAGGCCTCGCCGCCCACGGCATCAAGCTTGTTGATGCTGCGCAGGTAATCGATCAGCGAGATAGAGTCGATGGGAATGCGGCTGTTGTACATATCGACCATCGCGGTGTAGATGGTCTTATGAATGGGCCGGTAGAAGTCATCGGGCTGCAGCTCGACCTGGGCCTCCTCGACCACCTCGGGCGACAGCAGCATGGCGGCCAGTACATTGGCCTCTGCATCTTGGTTTTGAGGGAGACCCAACTTGGAGCCACGGTCCTCGACCGTCAGCCCCGTCTCCCTATCGTCGTATGCCATGAGCATCCTCATTCATATCGCTTGCGAGCATCCATAGTATCAGCCACAGCCCCAAAACGGGCCGCGCCCCGGCAATCATCACCGAACGAAACGGATGAACGGTCCCACATGTGGGACTTCACCGCAACGCCTGCCATGGCGCTCGCCAAGCGTAGAAAACAAAAGGGCGCCCTGGTCTCCCAGAGCGCCCTTCTTAGAACAAGATTGTTGCGTTGCAGCAAATGCTACTCGGCAGCAGCCTCAGTCTCGACCTCGGCGGTCTCGGCCTCGGCGACCTCAGCGGTCTCCTCAGCCTCAGCCTCGGCAGCGAGCTCCTCGGCGGTAACGCCAACGAGAACGACAACCTCGGCCTTGATCTCGCGGTACAGCGAGATAGCAACGGTGTGGGCACCGGCAACCTTGATGGGCTTACCGAGCTCGACGCGCTTGCGGTCGATGTCCATACCGAGCTGAGCCTTGATGGCGTCAGCGATCATAGCGGCGGTAACGGAGCCAAAGAGGATGCCCTCGTCGCCGACCTTGACGTCAACGGTGACCGTCTTGCCCTCGAAGGCAGCCTTGGTCTCGTTGGCGGTAGCCAGACGGACGGCCTCGCGCTTGGCGATGTTGTTGCGACGCTCGTCAAGCTGCTTGAGGTTGCCCTTGGTGGCGGCAACAGCGAGCTTCTTGGGGAACAGGAAGTTCTCAGCGTAACCCTGAGCGACCTCTACGACGTCACCCTCGCCGCCCTTGCCCTTGATCTCATCGAGAAGAATAACCTTCATGATGCGTCTCCCTTCTTAGCCGCGGTCGCGGTTGCCACGAGAGGAAACCACGGGGACGGTGTACGGCAGGAGAGCCATCTCGCGGGCGCGCTTGATGGCGTTGGCGATGTCATGCTGATGCTGCGTGCAAGCGCCAGTGACGCGACGGGGCTTGATCTTGCCACGGTCGGTCATGTACTTACGGAGAAGCTGAGTGTCCTTATAGTCGATGAACTCAGTGTTCTCCTTGCAGAACTGGCAGTACTTACGACGCGGCTGACGTGCAGAAAAATCATTAGCCATGTCAAAATACCTTTCGTTTGGCAACTTCGGCGAACCGAAGCCGCCTCTCACTCAAAAATAGGTGAACAGCCCTTAAAACGGGATGTCCTCATCGTAGACGTCGACCGCGGGCGGCGTAGCCACCGGTGCGGCAGGACGTGCTGCGGGCGCGGGGGCTGCGGGGGCGTAACCGCCCTGATCGTAGCCACCCTGGCCACCACGGGAGCTCATAAACTCGATCTCATCGACGATGACCTCAAGCTTGCTCCGGCGCTGGCCGTCGCGCTCCCAAGAGCTGTAGCGCAGCTTGCCCTCGATCGCGACCTTGTTTCCCTTTGCCAGGAAACGGCTCACGGCCTCGGCACGCGTGCCGAACATGGTGCAGTCGACAAAGTTGGGATAGTCCTCCCACTCGCCAGTCTGCGGGTTGCGGCGACGATCGTTCACGGCGACGCCAAAGGACAGAACCTGGGTTCCGCCGGCGGTGGCGCGCAGCTCGGGATCACGCGTGAGGTTACCGGTGATGTTCACTCGATTGATGCTCATAACTCACTACTTCCTCTTGGGGCACAAGCCCAGTCCAAAACGACAGTCTTACTCCTGGTCGTCGCGACGGACGATCATGTGGCGGACCACAGCGTCGGTGATGCGCAGGACGCGATCAAGCTCGGCGATCTGGGTAGGATCTGCGTGGAAGTTGATGAGGGTGTAGTCACCATCGGTGAGGTCGTTGATCTCGTAGGCGAGCTTGCGCTTGCCCCACTCGTCAACGGAGTCGACCTTGCCAGCGCCCTCAGCGATCGTGGTATCGATACGCTTCATAACAGCGAGACGAGTCTCGGGGTCGAGCGACGGGTCAACAAAGAACAGCAGTTCATAAGCCTTCATATTGTCACCTCCTCTGGGCAAATGTGGCTTCAGGTCGTGAAGGTGCGCCTGAAGCAGGAAAAGACTTGGTAATAATATCTTTCAACCTCCCAGGCTGCAAGAATATGCAGCTACAACCTCATGACCTCCACATATGTCCATACTCACACGGCACTTCATGCGTCTTCCAACCAAATGCTGACCAAATGCTTGACGAATCCGTGGACAAGATACGGCGCTGCGGGGACAAACCAAATCAAACCGCAGGTCGGCAATTGCAAGGCTGTGGTCGCGAAATGCATACCAGTGGTTCACAACACCGTTCAAAGATTTTTAAAATTGCTGCCACGTCGTTTATAAATACCCATTTTGAACAATTTGCTGTATGCAGCCATGCTGGTCAGAGCCCGTTTTTGGCCTCCTAGATCTCGTCACGAAGCCAAGCGTTTCAAAAAATGCCAACTTTTCTGTTTGCACTTTGCGATTCCTCGTGTATACTGACTTTCGCATTTAACGGAGAGTTGTCCGAGTGGCCGAAGGAGCACGATTGGAAATCGTGTAGGCGTCAAAAGCGTCTCCAGGGTTCAAATCCCTGACTCTCCGCCAGTTAATTCCAAAGCAGGCCTTCGAGCCTGCTTTGTTTTTACCCCACGCGGAGGGGTGGCAGAGTGGTTGAATGCGGCGGTCTCGAAAACCGTTTGGCCTGTATAAGGTCACGAGGGTTCGAATCCCTCCTCCTCCGCCATTTTGGTTGAGAAAGCTCCCGGGAATGGGAGCTTTTTTGTTTTGAGTCCCTAACAAGCAAATACGGCGGAGGAGGAGGGGTTCGAACCCGCCCCTCCCTCAAAACATGTACGTCACCCTCCAAAACCGACATTTTTCGACATCTTTGAAGGCTGACGTACACGTTTGGATTGAGCTCACGGGAGTGGCACTATTCGGAAGGTGCCTCTTCGTCTCGCATGCCTTTCCAGTTGCGGATAAGCGCCTTGCGTAGTTCGTTTTGCTCTCGCTGGTACCCGGTGTCGGTACAGCGAGGCATGCCGAGTGCTTCGCGAATGTTGTTCATGGCGCGATGAAAGGCGAGCTGGCTACCGAACTGAGCCGAAGTGAGCGTAACGATTCGATATCCCATTTGGGAGAGAACGGCCTCTCGCTCCGCATCTGCCCCCTTGCGCTCGAACTCATCGTGAAAGCCGCCCTTATATTCGATACCGAGCTCCCTGCGCTTGTAGGTAACGAGCGCATCGATTTTGAGTGTTCGAGCTTTGGCGCAATGCCAGAGACGTTGAGGAATCTCGAGCGGTTTGTTGAGTTCGATACCTCGGATGCCAACGCCGCCTTCGCTTGTTGGGAGCGAGAGGGCGATTGCCGAAGCGGTCTCCATAGGCGAGGCCGAGTGATCGTAGATGTGCCTGAGCGCGAGCCGTGCACGTGTGGCACCGGGTTTGCCGGGGTGCCGATCGAGCAGTTCGGTTATTTCATCCTTGGAGGTGGTGGCTGGTTGCTCGGTATAAGGGTCGGCGGGATTGAGCCTCATGCGATAATCGCCGCAAACTTCATAGCCATATTCGAGATATTCGATCCTATCCATCCACTCGGCAGCGAGCACGAAGGTGAAGGCTTCGTCGGTGATGAAGATTCCGGGCGTCAACTCGTCAATATGCTCGTAGGGAAGATTTTGTCCAAGAATGTGGCAAATGACGCCTTTGGTGCGAATTCGCTCGAATTCGAATACAACCGAGATATCGATAGTTTTGAGCATATCGGACGGAATGCCGCAGTCGGTAAGGGCCTGTCGTATGCGCGCAACGCGTTGCTGGGTGGAGATGCCTCGTACGCCTATCTGGTAGTCGTGCCGCGCAAGAGACTGAACCAAATTCTGGGGCGCATGATGGACAAGCCATGCGGTTTTATGCGAAATGAGAACAGGAGTATCCATTGAGGGCCTCTCGCTCTGAGCCGGTATCCAACTCTTATGTCCGTTGAAGTGGGGAAATATACCGGATGTGAGTAAATTAACTCACTCATGCTGTGAGCTCAATCCAAACATGTACGTCAGCCTCCGAAGATGTCAAAAAATGTCGTTTTTGGAGGGTGACGTACATGTTTTGGATCCCTGGCATTCCAGCAGCGCCACGCCCGCGCCCAGTCCCGACCGTTTGCCGAGCAATAGGGTCGCAATCGGCGCCGAACATGTACTATGTACGGGCATTGTCCAAACCCGTAACTCAAAGGAACCCATCTTGCCCGTCGTCGCCGCTATAACCGTTACCTCACATGCCTCGGATGCCATGGTCGCTATTCCCTTTTGGCTCGAGATGTTCGCTGTTGTCGCGGCATCGATCTCGGGCGTGCTGGTCGCGCGCGAGCACAAGCTTGACCTGGTGGGCGCGGTCGCACTCGCCGTGGTCTGCGGTCTGGGCGGCGGTCTTTTGCGCGATATGACACTCCAGGTCGGCAACGTCTACATCCTCAACCAGCCGATGGCACTCCCGCTTTCCATTGCCACGGCGGCCATCATCTACATCTTCCCGGCAATCGTCGATAAACCCGAGAAACTCATCCCATTGCTCGACATCATCTCGGTCGGCATCTACGCCGCCACCGGAGCGGACAAAGCACTGGTTTATGGCTTTGCGCCGGCCGTATGCATCATGATGGGCTTTTTCACCGCGGTGGGTGGCGGCATGCTGCGCGACAGCTTTATGGGTGTGGTGCCGGGCATTTTCCAGCGCACCAATTTCTACGCCATCGCCGCCATCGCCGGCTCGGCAAGCTATGTGTGTCTCGTTATGAGCGGCATCATGAGCAATGTCGCCGCACTGGTCGTATGTGTCGCGGTGACCATGGGTCTGCGCTGGCTCTCGCTGCGCTTTGACATCAAAAGCCCCACCGAAGAAGACATCGCGCGCTTCTTGCATCGCAAAAAATAGCTAGCGCGGACTCGTCCACGAAATGCAACTGAGAGGCTCTTTTAGAGCGCCCGCGCGTTGGGTACCCTGTTAGATACATGTCGAGTATCTAACGAAGGATTCACTATGCCTTGCAACCTAAAACCGTCGTCCCGATGCCGCAAAACGCGTGGCCGCATCGCCCTCCTATTCGCACTGATTTCACTTGCGCTGACCGCGCTTCCCACGACGTCGTTCGCCGGTACAGACACCGCGGGCAACGTGCTCGCAACCGAAGTTGACTCAAATCCGTCTGGCGTCGAAAGCGACCTGTACTGGGCCGGCCAAAGCCTTAACCTAGACGACGCTTCCATCGGCCGCGATATTATCGCGGCAGGCGAGAGCTTGTCGATTCGCGACTGCACTGTAGGCGGAGCCGTTCGCCTGGCGGCGCGTACCATCGATATCTCCAAAACCGCAATCGATGGCAGCGTGACGGTAGCCGGTCAGCATGTCGTGCTCAACACCGGTAGCGCCGCCAACTGTTTTTACGCGATGGGCGAGACGGTTGCCCTGCGCGGCTCTGCCAAGTCGGCAGCACTCGCGGGCAGTACGGTAACCATCGACGGCATCGTCGACGGCGATGTCGAGGTCTGGGCCGACAAACTCATCCTGGGCAAAAACGCTCACATCACCGGCACGGTGAACGCCCATGTTTCCGAGGACCCCGAGCGCGCCGCAGGAGCCGAGGTCGGCGCGCTCAAGATCGACCGTACCGAAAACGAAAGCGCCGCCACGACGGTTAACGATATCATCGGCGGCATCGTGGCCGCAGCCCTGTCGACCTGCTTTATCGCTCTGTTGCTCGAGCTCGTCTTTCCGCGTGCGACCGCCAGCGCCGCCGGAATGCTCCACCAGCGCCCCACACCCCTGTGGATGAGCGGTCTTCTGGGTACGGTAGCCATTGTCCCTGCCGTATTGTTGCTGATTATCTCGATTGCCGGCCTGTCGCTTGCTGGAGCCCTCATGTGCGCCGTGATCGGCGTCGCGTTGGTCTCCACCGCTTTTGCGGGCTGCGCGATCGCTCGCATGGTCGGACATAACCAGAACCGCTACGCCATGGCAGCCGTCGGCGGTGTGGCCGCAGGCGCCCTCACAGGACTTCCCCTCATCGGCGGCTTCATCAGCGGCGTGGCCTTTGTCTTTATGCTCGGCTACGTTATCCAGATCATCTGGCGCAACGCCCACCTCAAGCCGCAGCAGGCCGCCAACACCCCGGGCCTTCCCTCCGCCTAGCCGCTAACCACCACAAAAGGGCCAGGCGCCTTTGTGGTGGTGCAAAGCAACCTGACCCCATTGCACCAAAAAGGGCGCCGACCATTGCGGTCGACGCCCTTTCTTGTTGGCGGTTATAAGCCCCAGCGCTTATTTGTTGACCTGGCCGGCGCGGACGGCAGCCTTCTTGCGGTCGGTGGCGTTGAGCAGACGCTTGCGCAGGCGGATGTTCTTGGGAGTGATCTCGACCAGCTCGTCATCGGCGATGTACTCCAGCGCCTCCTCCAGCGAGAAGGTGCGGGGCGGCACCAGCTGGACGGAGATATCGGAGGTCGAGGAACGCTGGTTGCCCAGGTTCTTGGTACGGGCGATGTTGACGACCATGTCGCCGGCCTTGCTGCGCTCGCCCACGATCATGCCCTCGTAGCACTCGGTGCCCGGCTCAACGAACAGCTGGCCGCGCTCCTGCAGCGTACCCAGAGCGTAGGCAACGGCCTTCTCGGTGGTCATGGAGATCATGGCGCCGTTCTGACGGTTGCCGATCTCGCCGGCGTAGGGGCCATACTCCAGGAAGGTGTGGTAGAACACGCCCTCGCCGTGAGTGACGTTCATGATGCGGTTCTTAAGGCCCATGATGCCGCGGGTCGGAATCTTGAACTCAAGATGGGTCACGATGCCCGAGGTGTCCATGCTCGTCATGATGCCACCGGAGGTACCGAAGACCTCGACGACCTTGCCCGAGTACTCGTCCGGGCACTCGACGACGGCCTGCTCGACAGGCTCCAGCTTGTTACCGTTCTCGTCCTTCTTAAACAGCACGCGGGGACGACCGACCTGGAACTCAAAGCCCTCGCGGCGCATGGACTCCATCAGGACGGACAGGTGCAGAATGCCGCGGCCAGAGACCTCGACGCCGCTCTTGTCCTCGAGCTCCTCGATCTTCATGGTCACGTTGTTCTCGGCCTCGTTGAACAGGCGCTCCTTAAGCTGACGGGCGCCCACGATGTCGCCGTCACGGCCGACGAGCGGGGAGGTCGAAGCCTCAAAGACGATGGACAGGGTCGGCGGATCGATCTCGATGGGCTCGAGCTCGACGGGGTTCTCGGGGTCGGTGTAGACATCGCCGATATCGGTGCGGTCAATACCCACGACGGCGGCGATATCGCCGGCGCCGACTTCCTGGCACTCGGTGCGGCCCAGGTAGTCGAAGGTAAAGAGCTGCTTGACGGTAGCGGTGGCGCTGGAGCCGTCGTTCTTCACGACCAGAATCTGATCGCCCTGGTGAATGGCGCCGGAGTACACGCGACCGATACCGATGCGGCCAACGAAGTTGGAGTGGTCGATGGTCACGCACTGCATGGCCAGCGGGGCATTCTCGTCAACCTCGGGCGCGGGCATGTCGTCGATGATCATATCGAGCAGCGGATACATGTCCATGTTGCCGTCGTTGGGGTCAAGGCGGGCAAAGCCATTCATGGCGCTGGCATAGACCACGTGCTCCATGGCGAACTCAAGCTGGTCGTCGGTGGCGCCCAGGTCGGCCATAAGGTCCAGGCAGTCGTTGTAGGCCTTCTCGGGGTTGGCACCTGGACGATCGATCTTGTTGATGACGATCATGATCTTGAGGCCGGTGTCGATAGCGTGACGCAGCACGAAGCGGGTCTGGGGCATGGGACCCTCAAAGGCATCGACCAGCAGCAGGGCGCCGTCGGCCATACGCAGCACGCGCTCGACCTCGCCGCCAAAGTCGGCGTGGCCCGGGGTGTCGATGACGTTGATCTTGACGTCCTTGTACTCGATAGAGATGTTCTTGGCGAGAATCGTGATGCCGCGCTCGCGCTCCTGGTCGTTAGAGTCCAGGACGCGGTCCTCGACTTGCTGGTTGGCACGGAAGGCGTCCGTGGCACGCAGGAGCTTATCGACCATCGTCGTCTTGCCGTGGTCGACGTGGGCGATGATGGCGATGTTCCTCAGATTGTCTACGCGCATGTAGTTCCCCTATCTTCTATCCATATACAAACGGCACACGTATGCGGCCCGCCCAGCAACACAACGCTCAGCGGGAATATTGAGCCTTTTACCGAAAACTCGTTTATTTTAGCGATTTTAGATGAGAGGGGTTTCCTCACCTGCAGGTTCAGGGTCGCTCCACATAAAACCATCGCCGGCGCCCATGCCCTCATACAGCACATATGCCGAAAAGCCGCTCTCGAGCGTCGTCTCAAAGAAGCTCACGAGCAGAGCGTCGTGATAGCCACCGTCAATCTCGACACAGCCGGTGTAGCCGATGGCATAGCGGGCGATGCGGCCCAGGCCCTCGTCCTTAAGACCCATCTTGTGCTCGGAGATAAAGTTGGTGGCGGCCTCGAGACACGCCTCCTCGCCATCCTCGTCGAGCGCGGCCAGATAGCGGTTGGAAGCAGCGTCCTCGATCGCCACAACTACGCCCGGATTCTCGCCGGCGGCAAGGTCGTCCAAGAACGCGCCAATCAGGTCACACACCATGGCGTCGAGCTCGGCGGAGACGTTACCGGCGTCCTGCATATCCTGTGCCATCTCTAGACCTTCCCATCGAATCCGGCGTCGTTACAGTTCATGTGCCTCGGCAGCGATCTTGGCGGCAGCGTCGCGGGCGCGCATCATATCCATCGCGCGCTTGTCGAGTACCTTGATCTGGTTGGTCAGCATGACTGCATCGACCACACCCCAGATTACCAAGCCTGTTGAAATCGAAAACCCAAGCGCACCAACTGTACCACGAAGACGAGAACAGATTACCGCGACAAGGGCGGAGATGATAACCATCTTGATATAGGAGCCGCGGCGCTCGCGAAGCGTGCGGGCCTGCGTCACATAGGCGATGCGAGCCGCCTCGGATGCCTCCGAGCGCATCTGGGCTTCACGCGCGATGGCGGCCGCTTCAGCTGATACGCGGGTACCCATCAGCGACCTCTCCGCTCGCGTGCCAGACATTTAGAAATCATCGGGGGAGAGCGTATGGACGAACTCGTCGAACTTCTCGAACTCCTGCTCGTCGTCAACTTCCTCGGCATGGGCAGAAACGGTACCCAGACGATTCATGATGTCGTCCTCCACGAACATGGGGGCATTACTGCGCACGGCAAGGGCAATGGCGTCACTGGGGCGGGCGTCAATCTTGCGCTCGTCACCATCGACCAGCACGACAATCGTCGCATAGAACACCGGCGGCTCGGCACGAACGATCTCGATGCGCTCGAGCTTGGCGCCCAGGGCATCGACGGTGTCAAGCAGCAGGTCATGCGTTATCGGGCGCTCGGCGCGACCGCTATCGATACCACGGCTAATGGCCGCAGCCTCAAACGAGCCGGTCTGAATGGAAAGCGAACGCAGGGGCGCCGTCGAATCCGACTTGCCGCAGCGCTCACGAAGCACGATAAGCGATGGCACGGGACCGGCGGCCATGACGATGGTCTCTATGTCGACACGAACCATGGAACACCTCCGGTACGTAGCGGTTAACACACGGCAGGGTCGCCGCATTGAATAGCTATACTACCCAATCTTTCGCCCAGCACACAAAATCAAAGTAGTTAATTTGGGACGGGGCTATTTTGACTACTTCTGTTAGATAAGAAAAAAGCCCCGAGGCAATGCCCCAGGGCTCTTAACGTTTTGATGGTGGACCTGACAAGATTCGAACTTGTGACCTCCCGGTTATCAGCCGGACGCTCTAACCAACTGAGCTACAGGTCCATCATGGTGGAGGTTAGGGGGATCGAACCCCTGACCTCAGGCTTGCAAAGCCCGCGCTCTCCCAGCTGAGCTAAACCCCCACGGAGAAAGTAATAAACACCCCAGCGGCGACTCGGCTCTCGCTGGGGTGTTTATTGCGAAAGAAAGTGGTGGACCTGACAAGATTCGAACTTGTGACCTCCCGGTTATCAGCCGGACGCTCTAACCAACTGAGCTACAGGTCCATCGCGCAAGGGATATATTAGACGAGTCGTTACGCGCGCGTCAACAACTTTTTTGAAAATCTTTGAGGGGTGTCGGCCCCGGCTGCCCGGCGGCATGCGAAGTCGCCTGCTCGGACAGTCCTGCTCGCACGGAGAGCACATTAAGTGCTCTCCGGCTCGTGCGGAACTCGCGATCGACTTCGCAT
>DBFVZT010000021.1:0-12161 GCA_048486575.1 Collinsella sp.
AGTCCGCGCGAGAGAGCGTCAAAGAATCCCATTATGCATTCACGACCTTTCCGGTTTCGCGATCGAGTTTTTGCGAGACGACGCGACTGACGCCGTCGGCTTGCATCGAGACGCCATAGAGGACGTCAGCGTCCTCCATAGTACGGCGCTGATGCGAAATGACCAAGAGCTGCGTATCGGAACGCAACACATCGAGCGCGCCGATGAGCTTGGACAGGTTGGCGTCATCGAGTGCCGCCTCGACCTCGTCCAGCACATAGAACGGCACCGTGCGCGTGCGGTACACAGCAAAGAGGAGGGCGAGCGCCGTCAGGCTCTTCTCGCCGCCCGACATGAGCATCATCTTGGTGATGCGCTTGCCGCGCGGCTGCGCCACGACCTCGATACCCGTCTCGGCAGGATGCTCGGGATCGGTCATCTCCAGATGAGCCTGGCCGCCCGGGAAGAGCATAGCGAAGATCTCGCGGAAGTTCGCGTCGACCTTCTCAAACGTCACCAGGAACGCCTTGCGCATCTTGCGATCAATGGCCACCGTGATCTTGGTGAGCGCCTTGCGTGCGCTCTCCAGATCGGCCAGCTGCTCCTCGATGTAGTCGGCGCGGCGCTTGAGCTGCTCGTACTCCTCCATGGCAACTTGGTTAACGGGACCAAGGTTGTTGATCTGGCGCACAAGCTGGTTGAGTTCGCGCTCGGCGGCATCGCGGTCCGTGGGCGCCGGAAGCATGAGCGCTTCCTCGAGCACCGTCGTGCCATCGGCGGTAATGGCCTTGATGGCAGCCTCGACCTGCACCTCGAGCTTGCCACGCGCGACCTTGAACTCGTTTTGCGTCGCCGTGGCGGCATCAACCCGCTCCTTGGCACGGGAGACCTCGGCCTTGGCATCCTCGATGGTCTTCTTGAGCGAAGCGGAGTCCGCCTCCTCCAGAGAGGCCTGGTCACGCAGGCGCGCTGCCCAATCCGACGCGCGTTCCAACAGGGCAGAATAGCGTTCGTGCATGGGATCGACGCGCAGGCGCAGCAGCTCGAGCGAGCGCGAGGCCTGGCGTGTTCCGCGGATACGACGGTCGATGCCCTCAAGACGATGCTCCAGGTCGGGCACGCGGCCCTTCAGCGAACGCAGGCGTTCACTCGTCTGGGCTAGGCGAACCTTGGCGTCGGCGAGCTTGCCGGCAGCTTCGGAATCGTCACGGCGAACGCGGTCGAGTTCGTCGTTGGCCTCGGCAATCTGCAAGCCCAGATCGCTTGCCTGCGCGCGGGCCTCGTCACGCGAACGGGTGAGCTCGTCAACGCGCGGGCGCGCAGCGCGAACGGCTTCGGCGGCCTGCTCGCGGCGCTTGGAGATGCGCACGCGCTCGACCTCGGCATTGTTGGCGCTTTGCTCCAAGCGGCCGATCTCGGAGAGCAGCGAGCGGCGCTCGCCCTCAAGACGGGCAATCTCACCGGCGGCATCGCCCTCGGCGGCACGCGCTTCCTCAACGGCCGCATTGGCCTCGATGACCTGATCCGACACATGCTCAAACACAGCGGCCAAATCGGGCTCAAGCCCCTCCAGCTCGCGAATGCGACGCTTACGCTCCAGAGCACCCGACGCCTCGCCGGCATCGAGGCCCACACGCACCAGGCCGCCGCAGGCGACGCGGGCGCCATCGGAGGTCACGTAAGTCACGCCGTCAACGACCGGCGCCGACAGCGCGGCAGAAAGATCGTCCACGACGTAATAGCCGCCGAGCAGCGCCTCGACGACGGGTCCGTAGCCTGCGCGCACGGACAGACGATCAACCAGACGGGTACCGGCAGCGCCCTCGGCGGCAGCAGAGCCACTCACGCCGCGCGCCGCCAGCAGCGCCTCACCCGAGGCCTTCTTCTGGTCCAGAGCGGAACGACCGGCACGCTCAAGCGCGGACGTATCGTCGAACAGCAGCGCATCGATATCGCCGGCAAGTAGTTGCTCCACCAGGCCCTCAAGCTCGCGCGGGGCCTCGAGCACGTCGCCCAGACGACCCGAGACATCGTCGCCCAGCGCACCCACCAGACGGCTCACGAGCGGCGAGCTGTCGGCCATGCGGGCATCGAGTTTCTTTTGGCTGGAAAGCTCCGAGCGCACCTCGGACAACTTGTTGCGCGCCTCGCTCTCGCGGGCACGCAGGTCCTTCAGGGCTGCACGGGCGACCTCGGTGGCCTCACGCGCATCGGCCTGGGCCTGGCGCGCTTCCTCAAGAGCGCCCTCAAGCTCCTCGGCGCGGTCGCGACGGCTCTCGAGCGAGGCCGTGACCTCCTCGAGCTGCTCGTCAATCTGCTCCAGGCGCGAGGCATACATGTTGTCCTCGACCTCGGCATTGCTCAAGGAATCCTTCACCTTGGCGAGCTCGAGCGCGGCGTTATCGGCCACGCGCTGCACATCGCGTTGCTCTCGCGTAAGCTGCGAAATCTGATTGTCGAGCGCCACGCGCCGCTCGTGGAGCTCAGCGGCGGCAGGACCAGCGGCGTCAACGTCCTCCTGGGCTTGCATATGCGCACCGGTCACTTCCTCAAGCTGCGCACGCGCGTCCTCGAGCTCCTCGACCACGCGACGACGCTGATGCTCGGAGCTCGAGATCTGACCGCGCATGTCAGACAGGCGCGACACCATGTTGTGGCCCTTTTCCTCGAGCAGGCGCATGTCGGAGTTAATGCGGCCGACCACATCTTGCATATGACGGCGTTGCTCGCCCAGGTCGCCCACAAACAGGCCCTTTTCCTCAAGCATAACCTGGAGCTTCTCGAGCTCGCGCTCCTTTTCGCTCATGCGGTACTGCGCAAGCTCCAGCTCGGCAGCACCTTCCTTGGAGCGGCTCTCCAGGTCGTTCCACTGCGACTGCAGCGAACGAAGCTCATCGACGGCCAGCATCTGCGTAAGCTCGTTCGCGCGCGAGGACAGCTCTTTGTACTTGCGCGCGCGATCGACCTGACGCTCCAGCGGTCGCAGCTGACGGGCGATTTCCTTATTGATGTCGCGGGCACGCGTCAGGTGCTCGTCCATCGACTTAATCTTTTTGAGCGCACGCTCCTTGCGGCGCTTGTGCTTGGAAATGCCGGCGGCCTCCTCGATGAGGGCGCGACGCTCCTCGGGGCGGCTCTGCAAAATGGCGTCGAGCTTGCCCTGGCTGATGATGGAATGCGTATCCTTGCCTAGGCCCGAATCGTGCAGGATGTCCTGAATGTCCATCAGGCGGCACGGACTCGAGTTGATGAGGTACTCGCTTTCGCCCGAGCGATACATACGACGGGTGATGGCGACCTCGTCAAAGTCGACGGGCAACATATGGTCCGAGTTATCGAGCACCAGCGTGACCTCGGCGACACCCACCGGCTTGCGCGCCGACGAGCCCGAGAAGATGACATCCTCCATGGCCTGGCCGCGCAGCTGCTTGGCGCTCTGCTCGCCCAGGACCCACAGAATCGAGTCAGAGATGTTCGATTTTCCCGAGCCGTTTGGACCGACGATGACGGTCAGGCCCGGCTCAAACGTCATATGGGCGCGGTCGGCAAACGACTTGAACCCTTTGAGCGTGAGGGACTTGAGATACACGGTTCCTCGCTTACACGTGCTTCTTGTTCAGAATCACGCCGTTGGTGGTGTAACCCATGCGGTCGAGCGCTTCGAGCGCGGCAGCTCCCTCGGCTTCCTTCTTTGAGGAGCCGGAGCCGCGACCCTGACGAATACCATCGATCAACACCACAGCGGTAAAGGTGGGCGCATGCGCCGGGCCCTCGGAGCCAACGAGCTTGTACGCCGGAGGTTCGTGACCGTCGGCTTGCACGCACTCCTGCAAAAACGACTTGGGGTTCGCAGGATGCTCGGCACGCTCGGAAGCCAAATGCGGCTTAAGCGTACGGTGAATGAACTCCGCCGCAACGTCCCAGCCGGCATCCAGGTACAGCGCGCCCACGAGCGACTCATAGACGTTCTCGAGGGCCGAATGCAGGCCGCGCGCACCGGTACCGGTCTCGGAGGCACCAAAGATGATGATGTCGTCGATGCCCAGCTCGTGAGAAACCTCGGACAGCGTAGCGCCCGAGACAAGCGACACCTTCAAGCGCGTGAGCTTGCCCTCGTCAAACTCCGGATAGGACTCAAACAGGGAGCGTGCGACCACAGCGCCCAAAATGGAATCGCCCAAGAACTCAAGGCGCTCATAGCTGGCAGAAACCGGCTGGCCCTCGACTGCCGAGGGATGCGTAAGCGCCGCGCGCAGCAGCACCTTATTGTTGAACTCGTGGCCCAGGATTTCCTGGGCGCGCGTAAGTCGGTCGGATAAAGCCAAGACTTAGGCCTCCTTGGCAGCTTCGATAGCGTCGACGGCGTCGGCGACAGAGTTGAGCGAGAGCAGGGTCTCGTCATCGATCTCGAGGTTGAACTCGTCCTCGATAGCCGTAACCAGCTGCAGGCGCTCGAGCGAGTTGGCATCGAGGTCGTCAAAGGTGGTCTCCTCGCTAATTTCGGCAACATCGACGCCTAGAACGTCAGCAGCGACCTCGGCGATCTTGTCGAAGATTTCGGAGCGGTCCATAGCGCTTCCTCTCATAGTGCATGAATACCAAAAGAATGGTACCGCCCGGGCGGTACCAAGACACGGTTCGATTCTACCCCACGACGTGCGCCCCGAGACGCATAACGCCGCTGTTATAAAACGATGCCGTCCATGGAGTTGGCGACATTCTCGACCAGCCCGGCGCGCACGGCTTCGGCCGCCGCAAGCGTACCGTTTTTAACAGCCTCGACCGATGTGGCGCCATGGCCGATCAGGACCACGCCGCGCAGGCCCAAAAGAATCGCGCCGCCCTTGGCGTCGCCCGAAAGCTTGGCTTTAATCTCGCGCATCTGCTTTTTGATGAGCAGCGCGGCGATCTTGGTGCCGAGCGAGGCCATAAAGGCACCCTTGAGTTCCTGCAGCAAAAACTTGGCAGCGCCCTCGGTGGCCTTGAGCGCGATGTTGCCCGACATGCCGTCGGCGACCACGACGTCAAAATTGCCCGACGTAAGATCGGTGCCCTCGCAGTTACCAACAAAGCCGGGAACGGCGGCTTTCATGGCCGGGAAGCAGGCCTTGGTAAAGTTGGAGCCCTTCTCGTCCTCGGTGCCGTTGGCAAGCAGGCCCACGCGGGGATGCTCGATGCCCAGGACGACGCGGGCATAGGCGCTACCCATCTGAGCAAAACGCACCATGTCATCGACCTCGACATCGGGGTTGGCGCCCATATCGCACAGCACCGTCAGACCGCCGGCGCGATTGGGCAGCGCATTGGTCAGACAGGGGCGCACCGGCTGCTTCTTGCCTTCGGCCTGATACCTAAACGGCGTCACGTAGGCGGTGGCAGCGGCGGTCATGGCGCCGGTGGAGCCGGCGGAGAAAAACGCGTCCGCATTACCCTTCTTAATGGCGCGGCAAGAAAGCACGATCGACGACTTACGCTTGGTCATCACGGCGCGAATGGGATCGTCATCCATGGCGATAAAGTCAGGCGCCTCAAGGGCCTCAACACGTGCATGGGAAGCGGCAAAGGGATTGACGATTTCGGCGGGACCAGCTGCCAAGACCTCGATATCGGGATCGGCGGCAAGCGCAGCCTCGATACCATCGAGAACAACCTGAGGTTTCTCGTCTCCGCCCACAACGTCTACACAAACGCGAACGTTACTCATATACATACTCCTTATACAAAAATGGCCGACTCATTGAGCCGGCCATTGTGGTTCCATTTGGAACGGCATCGCATCCAGAGTATACCGTTACTCGGTAACGATAACCTCGCGGTCCTTGTAGAAACCGCAGCTGGGGCACACGTGGTGCGGAAGCTTAACAGCGCCGCAACGGGGGCACGTGGACTGAGCCGCAGCCGAGATCTTCATGTTGGCGGAACGACGGGTGTGAGTGCGGATACGACCCTGCTTTTGTTTAGGTACGGGCATAGTGACCTTCCTTATGAACTATCCAGTGTGGCGATTACGCGCAAGTAGCGATACTACCACAGTTTTACTCATCGAGCTTGAGATTCTTCAATGCTGCAAATGGATTTTCCGTGGCAGCGGCCCATTCTGCCTCTGCCTGGGCGGCGCAATCGCATTGCTCGACGTTGAGATTGCAACCGCAAGTGGGGCACAGGCCGCGGCAATCGGGCTTGCACAGGACAACGAACGGCGTGTCCATGACGACCGCGTCGTTGATGGGCTCTCCCAGATCGACGATGCGATCCTCGCCCAGGAGCTCGTAGCCGTCTTCGTAGGCCTCGGGATCCTCGGGCTCCTCAAAGAGATAAAACTCCTCGATCTCGCCGGCGATATCAAACGAGGCGGGCTCCAGGCAACGGTCGCACTCGCCGGTGGCGTGCGCGCGAACCATGCCCGTGAGCAAGACACCGGTACCGGCATTGGTAAAGACAACGTCGTAGTCGATGCCGTCCTGTAGCTGGTACTCCTTCTCGCCCACCGTGTAGGTGGCGACATCGACCTTACCGGTCAGCGGATACGAATCTCCAGGAAACTCGAGCTGCTCGGAAAGATCGACGGTAACGCTCGGGAACTCAGCCATTACCACTGACCATTCTGCTGGGCGGCACCCTCGTTGAGCTGCTGACGGCAACGGGTAACGGTGCCGGTCAGGCTCTTGAGGTTCTCCTCCAAGTGCGTAAAGACCTGCTCTGCGTAGTCCTCGGCAGCATAACGCGTCTCGCGCTCGTACTGCTGGGCACGATCGCGGATGTCGTCGGCCTGCTGCTGCGCAAGGCGGACGATCTCCTGCTCACCGGCAATGGTGAGGGCCTGCTGCTGAGCGTCGGCGATGATGGAATCGGCCTGAGCGGCGGCGGAAGCCATAAGCTCCTCGCGCTCCTTAAGGATACGGCGGGACTTCTGCCACTCCTCGGGATAGCTCATGCGGATCTCGTCGAGGATGTTGAAGAACACGTCGGCGTCGATGACCTTGAACTGAGCGTTCTTGCCGAAAGGCGGCTTGGCTTCCTCGATCAGCCCTTCGAGCTCATCGACCAAGCTGACGATCCTATCGCCAGGAAAATTCTCGCCCGGCATCCGGTCTCCTTTCATAGGTAACATATCATCGTGCTAGTTTACCACATGCCACCAGGCAATAAGAAACGTCACGAAAAGCGATGTTTGAGCGCTTCGACCACGTTGGACGGGACAAACGTCGATACGTCACTGCCGAGCGAGGCGATCTGGCGAACGACCGAGCTCGAGATATAGCCGTACTGCGGCGCACTCATGACAAAGATAGACTCCAGCTCGCTATCCAGGCGATAGTTAAGGTCGGCCTGCTGCAGCTCATACTCAAAGTCGGTCATGGCGCGCAGACCCTTGACCACGGCCCCCGCCCCCTGCTCACGAGCGAAGTCGACCAAGAGGCCGGTAAAGGGCAGGACCTCGACGCCGTCGATATCACCGAGCGCCTCGCGGGCCAGAGCCACGCGCTCATCGAGCATAAACGTGGTGCCCACACCGTTTTTACCCTGCGACTCGGCAACAGCGACGATCACGCTGGGAAAGATGCGGCGGGCGCGGCGGATCACATCGATATGGCCAAACGTGATGGGATCGAAGGTGCCCGGGACGATCACGCGATTAATAGTGTCACTCATGAGCGTCCTCCGGGGATACTGCCTCGTCATTTTCGTTAGCATCAGTGCCGCCGTCCTTGCTATCGCCGACCCAACGGAGCAGGTCGACCGAGGTAATGCCGTAGCGCTTCTCACGTACAGTCTCAAAGTCTGCCGGATGCGCGCCCGCATCGGCGGCGGCATGCTCAAACAGGGCGTAAGCGCCAGACGCAAGCAGACCCTGCTGGGCCAGATTCTGCAGCAGTTCCTCGACCGGCTCGGCACCAAAAGCATAGGGCGGGTCGAGCAGGACCAGATCAAAGGGGCCGCCCGGTACACGACCGCGTGAGGCACTCGTCAGCATGTCGCCCGTGACCACGCGCCAACGCGCACGGTCACGGCAGAGCGACTCGATATTCTTGGTAATGAGCCGCGCGGCGTTGCGATCGATCTCAAACGTCGTGAGCGAGCGGGCCCCACGAGAGAGCATCTCTAACCCTAAGGCACCGGAGCCGCCAAAGGCGTCCAACACACGAACCTCGTCCAAATCGAAATCGAATGCCGACATGACCATAGATGCGCATGCCTCGCGCACGCGATCGGTCGTGGGGCGGGTGACATCGCGACCACGGGGCTCCTCGATCTTACGACCGCGCCATTCGCCGCCGATGATTCTCATCCTCCGCTGACCTCCTTAAAAATGTGTCGATATCGCATGGCGACCGCATCGCGCAGGGGGCGCGTCGCCACGGAGTCAAGGTTGCAAGCATACCGCAAGAGCTCGACCGCGTCCAAATGGGCCCACTCGATCAGCTCCTCGTCGGCATCCAGGTCGACAAAGCGCAGAGTCACACCGCCATGCTGGCGGTACCCCAGGATTTCGCCCTCGTGGCGCAGACGAAGGTCCATCTGGGCGAGCGTAAAGCCGTCCGAGGTCTTTTCGAGCGACTGGAGACGGTCTTGCGCCGCCGAAGCGCCGCCGTTGCCCTTGGAGTGCGTCATGACCAGGCAGGTGCCCGACACGCTGCCGCGGCCCACGCGGCCGCGCAGCTGGTGCAGGGCCGCCAAGCCAAAGCGCTCACCGTTCTCGATGACCATGACGGTGGCGTTGGGCACGTCGACGCCCACCTCGACCACCGTAGTCGAGACGAGCACGTCAATCTCGCCGCGCTTGAAGGCATCGATAACCTGGTCCTTCTCCCCCGTTGGCATGCGGCCGTGAAGGCGCTCGATGGCAAGACCCGGCAACGCCAGACGCAGACGATCGAGCTCGGTCGCCGTATCGTGCAGCGGCACGGGGACCGTCACGCGGCCCTCGCCGTCGCGGGCGATACCGGGCACGTCCTCCAGCTCATCGGCCGAGTCGCTCGGCTCCACGAGCGGGCAAATCACGTAGGCCTGCTGACCCTTTTCATGCGCCTCGCGGATGGCGCCATAGGCAAGGTCGCGGCTCGACTCGGTAAGCACGCGTGTCGTCACGCCAGCGCCAGGGACGGGCCGATGGCGGATGATGCTCGTGTCCAGATCGCCGTAGACCGAAAGTGCCAGCGTACGTGGGATGGGCGTTGCCGTCATAACGAGCAGATCGGCACCAGGGCCCTTCGCACGCAGGGCGTTGCGTTGGCCGACGCCAAACCGGTGCTGCTCATCGATGACCACGAGCGACAGATGCTTGAACGCAACGTTATCCGAAAGCACCGCGTGGGTGCCAAAGAGGACATCGAGCTCGCCCGATTCCAGCTGCGCATGGATCCGCTCGCGCTCGGCCGCCGGCGTGGCGCCCGTCAGGAGCGCCCAGGTCATGCCAGCCTGCGAAAGCAAGGGGCCGGTCTTATCGGCATATTGACGCGCCAGCACGCCCGTGGGCGCCATAACGCAGGCCTGCGTGCCGCTATCGGCAGCCACAGCCAGCGCGCAGGCGGCAACAGCGGTCTTGCCGGTACCGACATCGCCCAGCAGCAGGCGGTTCATCACGCGCCCGCCATCGCACATATCGCGCAGGATATCTTGGAACGCGGCCTCCTGCTCGTCGCTCAGCGAAAACGGCAGGGCCTGCTTAAGCGCGGCCAGGTGCTCGCCCGCGGCGTGGGCATAGGGCACCACATCGACCAGGCCGCCGTCGTTGCGCAGGCGCAGCGCCAGCTGCAGGTAGAGGCACTCCTCGTAGGCAAGCCGTGCGCGCGCGATATCGCGCTCAGCCATGCTCGAGGGAAAGTGGATCGATCGAAGCGCACGGGCATTGCTCATCAGGCGGCGCTTGACGCGTAAGCGTGCGGGAATCGGGTCGAAGGGATTGCCGACGACCTCGAGCGCGCCACTTACGATACGGCGCATCCATGCCTGACTCACGCCGTCACTCACGTAATGGACCGGCAGGATAGTGCCCGCGGCGCGCCCTTCCTCAAGCTTTTCAAAGTGCGGCGAGGCCATCTGCTTAAAGCCGTAGGCAAACTCGACCTTACCCATTACGGCCAGGCGGTCGCCCTGCTTAAGCTGCTGGGCAATCCAGGGCTGGCGGAAAAAGGCGACCTGCAGCACGCCCGTCTCGTCAACGAGTGAGACCTCCGTCACCTGCATGCGCGGACGCGGCTGCTTTTGGACGATACGATCGACCGTGGCGATGATGGTGCACACAGTACCGATGGGCGCCATCTCGATGGACCAGGAGCGCGTAAAGTCGAGGTATCGATGAGGGATATGGAGAAGGAGGTCCCCCACCGTCCGAATTCCCAGACGGCGAAGGGCCTCCTCACGTTTACCCGAAACATATTTGAGTCGCGCGATATCCTCGTCGAGCGCATTGCTCTGGGCAAAGCGCTCCGAGACGCGCGGCACGGAGCACAGTTCGGACATGGGCAGTTGCCTACTCGATCGAGAAGATCACGGGATAGAGCGGCTGCTCGCCACGATGGGCGTCGATCTCCAGATCGGGCTGAGCCTCCTCGATAGCGTCGACGATCTCCTGGAAGGCCTCATCGGACAGTTCCTCGCCGGCCAGAATCGTCAGCGCGTCGCCCTCCTCTTCCTCCTGCATACGGTTGATGCAATCGAGCGTGACCTGCTTCACGTCGGAGCCGACCACGTCGATGGAGCCGGCAATGATGCCCATGACGCCACCGGAGTGAATTGGCGAACCGTCGGAGGCACTGGAGTCGCGCACGGCGCGGGTGACCTCGCCATCGCGGACCTCGCTGATGGCGTCGACCATAGCGGCGACGGCATCCTCGAGCTCGGAATCGGGCAGGACCGCGAACAGCGCGGAGAAGGCCTGCGGAACGGTCTTGGTGGGAACGACGGCGACCTTCTTGTCGGTGCAGGCAGAGGCAGCGGCCTCGGCGGCCATGCGGATGTTGCCGTTGTTGGGCAGAATGATGACCGAGGTCGCGTTGACCTGGTCAACAGCGCCCAGCAGGTCTGCAGTCGAGGGATTCATGGTCTGGCCACCGGACACGATCACGTCAACGCCGAGGGACTTGAGGATGTCTGCCTCGCCGGACCCAGCGGCAACGGCGACAAAGCCCAGCGCCTTGGCGGGCTCGGCGGCCTTTTCCTGATCCTCATGAATCTTGGCGGTACGGTCGTGGGCCTCCATCTCCATGTTGTGGATAAAGACCTCGTAGATCTGGCCAAGCTGCAGCATGTGCTCGAGCACCAGGTTCGGGGTGTTGGAGTGCACGTGGATCTTGTAGTCGGGATATGCGCCCACGAGCAGCTCACAGTCGCCCATGGAACCCAGGAACTTAAGGCACTCGTCCTCGTCAAACGGGGCGTCGGCCTTAAACAGGAACTCATTGCAGTAACGGAATTCCGAGCCCTCCCAGTCGTCGTTAGCCTCGATCTCAACGCGGCCAAGAGCGGCATCACGGGCAGAGCCGGCGGAGTCAAACGTAGCGGAGAAATCCTCGACAACGGTGCTGCGGCCAAGTGCTGCAGCCACAAAGTTCTCCAGGAAGATGGCAAAGCCGAAGGCGCCGGAGTCGACCACGCCGTTCTCTTTGAGGACGGGCAGCAGGTCGGGCGTGCGTGCGACGGACTGGTAGGCCTCGACGACGATAGCGTCGAGCGCATCCTCGGCCGAGAACCTCTTCTTTTCGCACTCGTCGGCCTTGGTCGAGACATCGCGCAGCACCGTGAGAATCGTGCCCTCGATGGGCTTACGGACGGCCTGGAAGGCGACCTTGACGGCGCGGCGGAACGCATAGGCGATGTTGGCGGACGTGATGGGCTCATCAGCAGAGACGAGACCCTCGGCCACGCCGCGCAGGATCTGCGAGGTGATGACGCCGGAGTTACCGCGGGCGCCCATCAGGGAGCCGTGGGTGATGGCGCCGGCAATGGCCTCCATGTCGGCATCGGCGGGAAGGGCGGAGAGCTCCTTGGTCACCGAGGCGAGCGTGAGCGACATGTTGGTGCCGGTGTCGCCGTCGGGCACGGGGAAGACGTTGAGCTTGTTGATCTCCTCGGCCTTGTCGGAAACGGCAGCCGCAGCGATCGGAAAACAGGTGCGAATGGTCTTTGCAATCATGGGTATTTGAATCTCCGTTTTCGGATGCTAGTTCAGACGGCTCTTG
>DBFVZT010000022.1:0-1339 GCA_048486575.1 Collinsella sp.
GGGAGATGCCATGGATGCGGCGGAGCGCTCGGAGCGCATCCCCGATATCGTCATCATCACCGGAATGTCCGGATCGGGCCGCACACAGGCCATGCACGTGTTCGAGGACATGGGCTATTTTTGCATCGATAACCTGCCTCCACGTCTCATCGCCCAGCTTGCCGAGCTCGTCGGCATCAATACGGGCGTGGGCAGGCATCTCGCCGTCACCTGCGATTTGCGTAGCCAGGGACTGTTTGACGAGCTGCTCGATGCGGTCGCCGCGCTCGAAGAGCGCGAGATGAGCTGCGACATCGTGTTCCTGGAGGCTTCTGACGAGGTGCTGATTCGTCGCTACAGCGAAAATCGCCGCCGTCATCCCATTGCCAAGCCGGGGGAGACTACGGCCGATGCCATTCAGCGCGAGCGCCTTCAGCTGCAGGGCGTGCGCGACCGAGCCGATATGATTATCGACACGAGCCGTCTGCGCACCTCTGCGCTGCGCAACAAGCTACGTATGGCATTTTCCGAGCTGTCCGACCAACAACTCATGGACGTCCACGTATTCTCGTTTGGCTTTAAGCACGGCATGCCCGTCGAGGCGGACATTATGATCGATGTCCGCTTCCTGCCTAATCCGTTCTACGATCCCGAGATGCGCACGATGACCGGTCTCGATAAAAAGGTCTCCGATTTTGTTCTGGACCATCCCAAGACGCAGGAGTTTTGGAAGGCTTGGACACAGCTGCTCGATACGGTGATGCCGGGCTATATCGCGGAGGGCAAGCCGCAGCTTTCTATCGCCATCGGCTGTACAGGCGGCCAGCACCGCAGCGTTGCCATTGCCGAAGCCACGGCACGTTATTTGGAAGGTGCCCAATATCACGTGAGCATTTCCCATCGCGACCTGTCGCGCGCCAACACGAAGGCATAGGCCTGCATGTCGTTTACCGCTGAGGTGCGCGACGAGCTTGCGCGCTGCGAACCCGAATGTGAATACTGCGACTTGTCGACGCTTGCCGCCCTCACGCGCGTGAGCGGTACGCTCTCGCTTACCGGCTCTGGGCGGTATCGTTTGACGGTCGCGACCGAGACGGGCGCCGTCGCGCGCACGATGATCACACTGACGCATCGCATCCTTAAGCTCAAAACGGAGTTCACCGTCCGTAAATCTGTATTGCATAAGGTTCGAAACTACCTCATCACCTTGCCTGATCAACCAGACCTGGATAAGGCTCTGGTGCTGCTGGGCATCCTCGACCGCAGGGGAGGACTTGTCGCCGGCGTGCCCCGACATATCGTTGCCCGTCCCTGCTGCAGGCTTGCCTATATCCGCGGCGCGCTCATCGCGGGCGGCTTC
>DBFVZT010000023.1:0-7659 GCA_048486575.1 Collinsella sp.
TCGCGGCAGGTTTATACCCGTGTCCGAGCTCGAAGAGCCCTATGGCCGCCTTCCTGGCCTCGACATCATGCTTCACCCTCAAATCAACGCGCATAAAGAAAGCCTCCCATTTCTCATGTCCAAGAAATGGGAGGCAGTTCAAATGGAGATCGGGCTTATAGGGCTCAGCAAAGCCGAACCTACACGGTTAAATGACCCGCAGCTTACATCTGCTCGGGAGCGGAGACACCAACAAGGGTGAGCACCAGGGCGAGCGTCACGCGGACGGCATCGCAAGCGGCCAGACGGGCACGCGAAAGCTCGGGGTCGACGGGACGGCCCTCGCTCGGCAGCACCTGACAGGCAGCGTAGAAGCTGTGGAAGTCGCCGGCGAGTTCCTCAGCAAAGTGCGTCAGACGGAACGGGGCGCGGTCGCGAGCGCAGCTGGCGATGAGGTCGGTGAGCTCGTTGAGCTTGCGCGAAAGGGCGAGCTCGGTCGGGTCGGTCAGCAGCGAGTAATCGACGTTCTCACCGATGGCCTTGGCGGCGACGGCCTTCATGCCCATCTCGTCAGCCTGCTCGGGCGTAACGTCAGCGGCACGGCGCAGGATGGAGCACACGCGGGCGTGAGCGTACTGCACGTAGTACACCGGGTTGGAGTTGTCGCGCTTCTTGACGGCCTCAATATCGAAGTCGACCATCTGGTTGGAGCTCTTGGAGATGAGGGTGTAACGGGCAGCGTCGGAGCCGACCTCGTCGACGAGCTCCTGCAGGGTCACCATGGTGCCCTTACGCTTGGACATACGGACGGGCTTGCCGTTGCGCAGCAGGTTGACGAGCTGGCCCAGCAGAACCTCAAACTTGCCGGGGTAACCCAAGGCATCGCAGACGCAGCGGACGCGCTCGATGTAGCCGTGGTGGTCGGCGCCCCAGATGTCGATGACGTGGTCGACGCGCTGGAACTTATCCCAGTGATAGGCAACGTCGGAGGCGAAGTAGGTGTACTCGCCGTCGGACTTGATCAGAACGCGGTCCTTGTCATCGCCCAGGTCGGTGGAGCGGAACCACAGGGCGCCGTCCTTGGTGTAGAGATAGCCCATCTTGTCGAGCTTCTCAAAAGCGCGGTCGACGGCGGAGGTGCCGGCGGTCTCGCCCTCGGTGTCCTTCACATACAGCGAGCGCTCGGAGAACCAACGATCGAAGTCGCAGTTAACGGCATGGCAAAGGTCGCGCATGTTGTCGACCATCTTTACATAGCCGCGCTCGCGGAAGCTCTCCATGCGCTCCTGCGGATCGGCGTTGACCCACTTATCGCCGTCGGTGCGCCAGAACTCGGCGGCCTCGTCGATGATGTAGTCGCCGCCGTAGGAGTCCTTGCCCAGGGTCTCGGCAAAGTTGTCCTGATACGGATGGGTCTCGGGATGCTCGTCGTTCTCGTCGGCAACAAAGGCGTCGCGGTCGGCGATCAGCAGCTTGTGAGCCTCGTCGATATCCACGCCCTGCTTGGCGATGATGTCGGCAAGCTGCATATAGCGCGTGCTGATGGAGTTGCCGAAGGTGTTCATCTGAGAGCCGTGGTCGTTGATGTAGAACTCACGCTGGATGTCGTAACCGGCGTGATCCATAACGCGGCAGAGCGAGTCGCCCAGCGCGGCCCAGCGGCCGTGGCCGATGTGCATGGGGCCGACGGGGTTGGCGGAAACGAACTCGACCTGGGTCTTCAGGCCACCACCGACGTTGGACTTAGCGAAGTCCATACCCTTCTCGCGAGCCTCGCCAAAGATGGCATTCTTGACGGCAACGGAGAGGTAGAAGTTGATGAAGCCGGGGCCTGCGATCTCGACCTTCTCGATCGCGGGGTCCTCGGGCATATGGGCAACGATGGCCTCGGCGATCTTGCGCGGGGCGCAGTGGGCCAGCTTGGCGGACTTCAGGGCCATGGTAGAGGTCCACTCGCCATGAGAAGTGTCAGCCGGTCGCTCGATAGCGCAATCGTCAAGTTCAAATGCGGAAAGGTCGCCGGCCTCCTGGGCCGCAGCAAGCGCAGCGCGTACCAGCTCTTCAATCTTCTCGGGCATAGATCCTCCTTGTGTTAAAGCCCCCGAGCTCTTGGTCACTCGTAGGGCAAAAGCCAGAGTTTGTAGCACTCTATCACAAGCGACGGGCACTGTCGCAGGGTAAAGCTAATAGATATTGCATATGCACAAAAATGACTACAGCTTGTATGGAGTCACTCAAAGATGCCGGTCTGCCTGCAGATTATGCAGACGTTGAAAATGCATAAAGGTGTGAATGAGCTGCGTCTGTTATCGAATACTCTTACCTATCAGAGTTGTGTGCTTTTCCTGCATAAAGTACGGGTTTGCGCACGTCAGCGTGTTATTCTAGACATACGTAAATTCCTATAAGTTGGAGGTAGCATGTTCTCAATCGGTCAACACGTCATTCATCCGGGCCAGGGAGTCTGCACCGTCGTCGGTTTTAGGGACGACACACCGCAGCCCATGCTGCTGCTCGAGACCAAGCAGGGACATGCGCAGACGATCCTCATGTACCCCGTGGCGCAGGCCGACCGTTTGCACGCCGCCATCTCGCAGCAAGATGCCGAGCACTTGCTGAGCCACTATGACGAGCTGGAGTGCGACACCTTTACCGAGCGCAACAGCTCACTTGAGGAGACACACTTTAAGCAGCAGCTCAAGCTGGGCGCGCCCGAGACGGTCCGCGTGGCAAAAACCATGATGCACCGCATTCGCCTGGCCGAGGAAGCTGATAAAAAACCCAGCTCCTACTACATGCGCGTACTCAAGGAGGCCAAACGCCGCTCCACCGAGGAGTTCGCTGTGGCCTTGGGCGTCACCGAGGAGGACGCCGAAGCCCGCCTAGCCCAAGCCGCCCTCAACTAACCCATCCGCGCCAAAAACCACCACAAAGGGGACAGGCACCTTTGTGGTGGTTTTCTTGTTCTAGTAGTATTCATTCTTATCGATACCCACGAGCACAAGGAGTCTCCTATGGCAGAGCCGCTTACCGCCGGAATCACCCGCGACCGCGCGTTCGAACTGCTCAACGAGCACAACAAGGACCCGTTCCACATCACCCATGGCGAGACAGTCGAGGGCACTATGCGCTACTTTGCGCGCGAGTTCGACCCCGAGAACGAGGAGTTTTGGGGCATCGTCGGTCTGCTGCACGACCTGGATTGGGAGGAGCATGAGGACGACCCCATGAACCACACCATCTATGCTGCCGAGATTCTTGAGGGCGAAGGTGCGTCTCCCGAGCTCATTCGCGCCATCCAGACGCACACGTCGGACTTCAACACCTCGCTGCCCAAACCCGAGCTGCAGATGGAAAAGATCCTGTTTGCCTGCGATGAGCTCACCGGCCTGATCGGCGCTGCAGTCATCATGCGCCCGAGCAAGAGCGTTATGGACTTTACGACCAAGTCGCTCAAGAAGAAGTTCAAGGACAAACGCTTTGCCGCCGGCTGCTCGCGCGACGTGATTTCGCAGGGCGCTGAGATGTTGGGCTGGGAGCTCCCCGAGCTCTTTGACCGCACCATCGCGGCCATGCAGTCCTTTGCCCCCGACCGAGATACCTTCCAGGCCTAACCGTCCACGCCACCTAAAACCACCACAAAGGGGACAGGCACCTTTGTGGTGGTTTTCGTTTACGAGGGGTTTAGGGGCGGACCTGACCGGTGCCGCGGAGCTTGTATTTGTAGGTGGTGAGGGCCTCGGCGGCAAAGGGGCCACGGGCGTGGAGCTTTTGGGTCGAGATGCCGATCTCGGCGCCCAGGCCAAACTCGCCGCCATCGGTAAAGCGCGTGCTGGCGTTGGCGTACACGGCCGAGGCATCGACCGCATCCAGGAAGCGCTCGCAAGCATCCGTGTCCTCGGCAACGATGGCCTCGGAGTGCATCGTGCCGTAGCGGTTGATGTGTGCGATGGCCTCGTCCTCGTTTGCCACGACCTTCACGCTCATCTCGAGCGCCAGGTACTCGCGACCCCAGTCCTCCTCAGTCGCGGCGACGTAGTCATCGCCCTCTACAAAGCCGGCGTCGGCGCACGCGGCGCACGTGGCCTCGTCGCCGTGAATGAGCACGCCGTGATCGTGCAGCACGGCAACGACCGCAGGCAAAAACGCATCGGCCACAGCATGGTCGACCAGCAGCGACTCGGCGGCATTGCACACGCCTACGCGCTGGGTCTTGGCATTAACGATAATGTTGAGCGCCTTATCAAAGTCGGCGGATTCATGCACGTAGATGTGGCAGTTGCCCGTGCCCGTCTCAATCACCGGCACAAGCGACTCGCGCACGCAGCGCTGGATCAGGCCTGCACCGCCGCGCGGAATGAGTACGTCGACAATGCCGCGGAGCTTCATGAGCTCGCCAGTGGCCTCGCGGTCGGTGGACTCGATCATCGACACGGCCTCGCGCGGGAAGCCCTTGGCCTCGAGCGCATCGGCCAGCAGCTCGGCGATCATGGCACACGAGTGATAGGCCAGCGAGCCGCCGCGCAGAATACAGGCGTTGCCGGTACGGATGCAGATGCCTGCGGCGTCGGCCGTCACGTTGGGGCGCGCCTCGTAGACCATAGCGACCAGGCCCAGCGGAACACTCACACGGGTCAGGTCCACGCCGCTTGCAAGCACGCGGTGGTCGAGCACGCGGCCCACGGGATCGGGCAGCTCGGCGAGCTTTTCCAGGCCGGCGGCCATGCCCTCGACGCGCTCAGGCGTCAGCAGCAGGCGATCGAGCAGTCCGGCCGAGGTACCCGCATCGCGCGAGGCGGACATGTCGAGCTCGTTGGCGGCGACGATGGAGTCGACACCGTTGCGCAGTGCTGCGGCCATGGCGCGCACGGCCTCCTGGCGCTGCTCATCGCTCGCCGTGGCAAGCGAGGCCGACGCTGCCTTGGCGGCAACGGCAAGATCGTGGACATACGTGGCTATATCGACCAACATGGGCGGCCCTTTCTCCTAGAAGTTTGCAACCATGGTAGCCGATTTGTGCATGGCCTCGCCCGCGGCGGTAGAATTGGTCAACCCGAAACACCGCAACGAACGGAAGACTCACATGGCCCTCATCACTTCGTACCACGTCCCCGGCCTTTACGTCGAGGATCACAGCATCGACGTCCCCCTTGACTGGCGCGGCCTGGAGCCGATGCTCCTGGCCGTCGGCAGCACCATGCGCCGCGGCGCTATGCCGGCACCCATCGCCGGCGCGCCCGAGAGCATCAAGCTCTTCTACCGCGTGGTTTGCGCGCCCGACCGCATCAACGACGATCTGCCACTGCTCCTGTTTTTGCAGGGCGGCCCCGGCGGCGAGAGCCCGCGTCCGCTGTCGCCCACAAGCGACGGCTGGATCGAGGAGGCCGTCAAGCACTTCCGCGTGGTCCTTCCCGACCAGCGCGGCACCGGACGCAGCAGCTGCGTGGACGGACGCACGATCAAGGCACTGGGTGATCGCGCAACGGCCGCCGGCGCCGATACAGCACGCTCGCAGGCGGACTTCCTCAAGCGCCACCTCGCCAGCTCCATCGTGCGCGATTTTGAGTACCTGCGCCTAGTGGGCTTTGGAGGCAAGCCGTGGGTCACGCTCGGCCAAAGCTACGGCGGCTTTTTGACGCTGAGCTATCTGTCGCTCTTCCCCGAGGGCGTGGCGGCGAGCTTTACCTGCGGCGGCATCCCCCACGTGCCGGCGAGCGCCAGCGAGGTCTACGCGCACACCTTCCCGCGCATGGCCGCCAAGACGCAGCAGTATTACGACCGCTACCCCGCCGACGTCGAGCGCGTGGCAGCCCTGGCCGATGCGCTCGAAGCACAGAAGCCCGTGCTGCCCGACGGCTCGCCGATGACGGTCGAGCGCCTACAGCTCATGGGCAGCGACTTTGGCATGAAGCCGAGCTTTGAGCGTATGCATTGGATTATCGATCACGCTTTTGTTGATGGCGACGGCGCGCTGACCTGCGACGCCTCGGTATCTGACAGCTTTTTGATGCGCGCCTTCGAGCGCACCAACACGCGCACGAATCCGCTGTATTGGACGCTGCAGGAGTTCATATACGCCGACGGTGACACTATGCCCATTGGCTGGGCCGCGGCTGAAGAGAAGGCTCACCGCGCCGAATTCGACACCCTCGCGCGCCCGCTCATGTTTACCGGCGAGGCCATGTTCCCGTGGATGTTCGAGCAGATGCCCGAGCTCAAGCCCTTCAAGCCCGCCATGGACCTGCTAATGGAAGACACCAGCTGGGACAAGATCTACGACCCGCAGCGACTGGCGTGCAACGAGGTGCCCCTGCAGGCCGCGGTGTATTTCGACGACATGTACGTGGATTCGGGTCTGCAGCTTGATACGCTCAGCCGCGTGGGCAACTCGCATGCCTGGGTGACTAACGAGTTCGAGCACGATGGCCTGCACGGCAGCGTGGTGTTCAAGCACCTCTTCAACGAAGCCCTCAACCGAGGAGACCTGCGCCAGATCTTCTAGCAAAGGGGTGTCCCCACCTGCCGGCACAGACGATATGAGCAGGACATAAAAACATTGAGAGCCCCTGCTGCATGAAAGACCGCGGATTAGGCCGACAATGGTGAGTGTCTAATCCAACCGTGGCGGCCACGCCGCATTCATGGAAGGGGCTCCCATGCTCGATACTACCACCTTCGTCGGCCTCGACGTCCACGCCCGCTCGATAAAGGCCGTCTCCCTCGACGTCATGACCGGGGAGGTACGTGCCGCGACCTTCGGCTACGACGCCGGCGCCGTCGCGGAGTGGGTCCGTTCCGTGGACCCCAGGGCCAGGTGCGTGTACGAGTCCGGGGTCACGGGCTTCGACCTGCAGAAGAGGCTTTCCGGCCTGGGGGTCGACTGCGTGGTCGGCGCCGTCTCGAAGATGATCAAGCCCAGCGCGGACAGGCGCAGGAAGAACGACCGCAACGACGCCGAGTTCCTCGCCCGCATGCTGTCGGTCGGCAACGTGGTCGAGGTGTGGGTCCCCGACGACGAGTGCGAGGCCGCCCGCGACCTGACCAGGGCGCTCGAGGACGCGAGGGACGACCTCTCGCGCTCGAAGCAGCGGCTCTCCAACAAGCACCTGAGGAAGACGCTGGTCGAGGCCGCGTGGCACTACCTGACGTGCTCCGCGCGGCCGAAGGACCTCGCCAAGGGCCAGGCCCCGGACCGGGTCGCCCGCAGGCATGCCGCCAAGGGCGTGCGGAGGCTGGCCGAGAGGCGGGAGGCGCTGCTCGCGCGCGGGGTCCACGGCAACAAGGCGAACGTGGCCACGGCGCGCGAGCTCGCCTGCTGGGTGTGGGCGGTCGGCCTCATGGCCGAGGAGGCGTAGGGGGCCGGTCCCCCGCACATAAGCCGATCACCCCGGAAGCGGTTCGATCCGAAGCCGTTGAGGCGAACCTCAGGTCCCTTTTCTGCGAGCGCCCAGGGCGCCACACGCGTGCACAGACTGTCGGTTCGACGAAGAAGCCTCAGCCGTAGCAACGGATTGCCCAGCGAGAGATCGCCACGGGCGGATATTAAACTGCAAAGACGAGCGTCGGGAAGACACGCCGAGGTCGCCGCGGACGGGTTGATATAGGGAGAGGGCCTGACCCCATATCGTTGGGGCCAGGCCCGATTTTGCCTCTTGACAATGTCCTGCTCATATTAAAAGG
>DBFVZT010000024.1:0-1443 GCA_048486575.1 Collinsella sp.
TGAACTGCCTCCCATTTCTTGGACATGAGAAATGGGAGGCTTTCTTTATGCGCGTTGATTTGAGGGTGAAGCATGATGTCGAGGCCAGGAAGGCGGCCATAGGGCTCTTCGAGCTCGGACACGGGTATAAACCTGCCGCGATTGCCCTTTCGCTTCCCGCGGAAGCCGTGAGAAGATGGCAGGAGATATACCGCGCATTCGGGAGCGAGGTGCTGCTGCGCATGGACGGAAAGCAGGGCAGGTACACATACGAGCAGAAGGTCGCCGCCGCCTCCGCCGTCGTCGACGGCGGCATGACGAAGACCGAGGCGATGGCGGCGTTCGGCATAATGTCGATGTCGCCGCTCAAGAAGTGGTGCGCGCTATACCGCGAGGGCGGCGCGGAGGCCCTGCGCCCGAGGCCCAAGGGCCGGCCGAGCGGTTCCAGGGCGAGGCCGCGGACCCGCGAGGAGGAGCTCGAGGAGCGGTGCCGTAGGCTCGAGGCCGAGGTGGCCTACCTAAAAAAATTACGCGCCCTGGTCGAGAGGGACGGGCTCTGACCAGGGCGAAAGCCGAAGCGGTCGCGGCCCTGCGCGCCGAGGGGCACGCGCTCGGGCACCTGCTCGCATGCGCCGAGCTCAAGCGGTCGACCTACTACTACGCCCTCGCGCACCCGCCGAGGCCCACGCGCGCCGAGCTCTGGGAGGCGGCCGCCGAGATCTTCTCGCGCACCGCCAACGGCTGCGGGCACCGGCAGATAGCGATGTGCCTCAGGGCGGAAGAGGGGGCCGTGATAGCCAACAAGACCGTGCTCAAGATGATGCGCGAGATGGGGATTCGCTGCGGCATCAGACGCGAGACGGCCTACCACAGGTACAACTCGTACAAGGGCGTCGTCGGCAGAACGTTCGAGAACGTGATCGCGAGGGATTTCGACGCCGGGGCCCCGTGGCAGAAGCTGGGGACGGACGTCACCGAGTTCAAGGTGGCCGGCGGTAAGGCCTACTGGGCCCCGACGCTGGACTTCTGCACCAAGGAGATCGTGGCGAGCGACATATCGACCACGCCCGACATGGCCCAGCAGGCGAGGATGCTCGACGAGCTGCTGTCCAAGATCCCCGAGGGCGCCGCCCCGACCATGCACTCGGACCGGGGCTGGCAGTACCAGCACGCCTCATACACATCCAGGCTCGAGGCCGCCGGTATCGTCCAGAGCATGTCCAGGAAGGCGAACTGCATCGACAATGCCGCCACCGAGCAGCTCTTCGGCCACGTCAAGGACGAGTTCTACAGGGGCCGCGAGTGGAAGACGTTCGAGGATTTCAAACGCGACCTGGAGGAATACATAGTCCACTGGAACACGAGCCGGAGGCAGGTAAGATTGAAGGGCCTGACCCCGGAGGAGTACCGGAATCAGGCCCTTGCGGCCTAGTCGCTATTTAGGGCGTCCAAGATTTGGGGCGC